>CANQDD010000010.1 GCA_947591315.1 uncultured Clostridia bacterium | reverse complement strand
TCGCGCGGAAGCTCGCTTTCGATTATTTCAAAGCTGCGCCGCTCTATGTCGGCGGGCAGCACGTTCTCGATCTCCACTAAAACTCAACTCCCTCTCTCGCCGTTACGCCCTTGTCGTACGGGTGCTTTACCTTCACTATTTCCGAAACGTAATCGGCTTTTTCGATGTATTTCTTCGGCGCGCCGCGTCCCGTCATGACAAGCTCGCCCGCGTACGCGCCGACCGTTTCCCTCACAAGCTCATTATCCGCGAGACCGTACGCAAGCGCGGCGAATATCTCGTCAAGCACTATCATGTCATAATCGCATACATGCTCCGATATATAACGGAGATTGTCGTTGTGGCATTTTGTTATCGCGCTTTTGTCCGCGTCGGTCATGGACTTAAAGAAGCCGTAATTTTTATCGCAGCGCAGCACTGTCACATTTGCCGCTTCCAACACCGCCGTTTCACCCGTCGGCGCGCCCTTCAGGAACTGCGCAAAAAGCACTTTTTTGCCGTGTCCCGCCATACGTACAGCCATTCCGACCGCGGCGGTTGTTTTGCCCTTGCCGCCGCCGGTGTAAATATGTATCATGCTGTCCCTCCGTTCAAAATTTCGTATATAAATTCCATGTCGAGGCTTTCGCGAACCGAATCCGCAAGACGGTCAAGCTCGCGCTCGACAAGCGAATCATAATCAATTTTAGTGTCCCCAAGCGTTACGCCTTTTTTGTTGCACAGGCAGTTTACGACCTTGTCGGCGCACTTGTCGAATATGCCGTGAACGTAAGTGCCGTACACGTTTCCCTTTGATACAACTTTAGTGTCCCCAACTTTAGTGTCCCCGCTGCTCACGCCAATATGTATTTCGTAGCCCTCGTACTCCGCTCCGCTCAGAGGTTTTAGTGTCCCCGTGAGGTCGGATATCACACCGCTTACGCGGCGGCGGACTTTTTCCGTCTTAAACTCCGTCCTTATCGGCAAAAGTCCCATACCGCGCACGCTCTCTCCTTCCGCGCCGCCGTCGTCCGTTATCTCCCCGCCGAGCATCTGGTAGCCGCCGCAAATACCGAATATTACGCCCTTATACCGCTTAATCGCGGCTTCAAGTCCGTTTTCGCGCATCCACACGAGGTCGGCGGCGGTGCTTTTACTGCCGGGAATTATGAGCATATCCGGCTCGCCAAGCTCGCTCACAGACGAAACGTACCTCACCGACACGCCGTCTATAAACTCAAACACCGAAAAATCGGTAAAGTTTGAAATTCTCGGCAGACGTATTACAGCTATGTCTATTACGTCCGCGCTTTTAGCGTCAAGCCGCTCGGAAAGACTGTCCTCGTCGTCGAGGTTGTAGCGTCCGTAAGGCACAACGCCCGCGACGCGTATATGGGTAAGGCTCTCTATCATGTCAAGTCCGGGTTTTAATATTTCGAGGTCGCCGCGGAACTTGTTTATAATTATGCCCTTTATACGCTCGCGCTCGTCCTTTTCGAGTAGCTCAACGGTGCCGTAAAGCTGCGCGAACACGCCGCCCCGGTCAATGTCTCCGACAAGCAGTACCGGCGCGTCCGCCATTTTCGCCATGCCCATATTTACTATGTCGTTTTCCTTCAAATTTATCTCGGCGGGCGAGCCCGCGCCCTCTATGACGATTATGTCGTTGTCCGCCGCGAGCGCTTCAAACGCGTTCATTATGTCGGGAATAAGGCTCGTTTTGTACCTGAAATACTCATCGGCTCTCATATTGCCGCGCGGCGCGCCGTTTACTATCACCTGTGAGCCGTTGTCGCTCGTAGGCTTTAACAGTATCGGGTTCATCTGTACAGTCGGCTCGGCCTTTGCGGCGCGCGCCTGAAGAGCCTGTGCGCGCCCGATTTCAAGTCCGTCACGCGTCACGTAGGAATTGAGCGCCATGTTCTGCGACTTAAACGGCGCGGCGCGGTAACCGTCCTGCGCGAATATGCGGCACAGCGCGGCTGCTATCAGGCTTTTGCCCGCGCCCGACATTGTGCCCTGTATCATTATCGCCTTAGCCATATATCTCACCCAGTTCCCTCACAAGTATTTCGTTTTCCGCGCGCGTTTTGACGGCTACGCGGTAAAAGCGGCTGTCAAGACCTCTGAAATTGCCGCAGGAGCGCACGAGTATTCCGCGCTTTAACAGCTTGTCCGAAACGCCCTCCGCGCCCTTTACGAGTATAAAATTCGCGTCCGAGGGGAATACCTTGAAGCCAATTTTCATAAGCTCGTTTTTCAAATATTCACGCTCCGCTTTAATAACGCCGGCGCTATTTTTAAGGTAATCTCCGCACTCAACCGCCGCAATCGCGGCAGCCTCCGCCGCGGCGTTCACGTTCCACGCAGGAAGCTGCGCGCGCACCCTTTCGGTAAATTCCGCGTCCGCGATCAGATAGCCGATACGCAGTCCCGCGAGCGCGTGCGTTTTCGTAAACGCCTTTATCACGGGCGTTATGCCCCTCGCGCTTACTCCGTCCGTAAAATCCATGAAGCACTCGTCCGCTACGCACACAGTCCTTTTCGCCGCCTCGCGGATAATATCATAGTCGCAGAGCGTGCCTGTGGGGTTGTTCGGATTACACATAAACGCCATGTCCGCGCCGTCAAGCATGTCGGGAATGTCACGCTCCGTCCGAAAATCGTTTTCCTCCTTGAGCGCGTAGTACGATATATCGCAGCCGACGCTCGTTAAGGCGCGCTCGTACTCGGAGAACGTCGGGCTTGCGAGCACGGCTTTTTTCGGCATAACGGCGCGCGCGACCGCGAAAATCATCTCCGACGCGCCGTTCGATACGGCGATATTTTCGGCGTTTACACCCTCGTACCGCGCGAGCGCTTCGCGGAGGTCGGTGTAGTCCGCGTCGGGGTACGCGCCGCAGTTTTTTGTCGCGGCGGCAGCGGCGTCCACTATTCTTTTGTCCGTTCCGAGCGGGTTCGTGTTCACGGAAAAATCGTAAAGCACGTTTTTACCGCGAATGTTGCCGCCGTGTTCAAATTTTTTCATCACGTTGTCCTTCTTGTTTGATTTGGGGGTGAATGCGGGACGTCGGGGCGCCGTCCCCTACACCCGTAATTTTGAAATTGTGTGCCGTATGGGCTGGCGCCCTCGACAGTCCGTCAGCCTCTCCTTGAGGAGAGGTGGCATCGCGAAGCGATGACGGAGAGGTGGCAATAGAATCTTAAAAACCACCTCTCAGTCGCCTTCGGCGACAGCTCCCCTCAAGGGGAGCCTTTCGTAGGGGCGGCTATCAGCCGCCCGCGGGCGACCGCAAGGATCGCCCCTACGGTATTTACATCATCTCTATCAGCACACCTATATACTCCACCGCGTAGCGCGACGCGAATTTTGCGGCGAGGAATATTACCGCGGCGAGGAATGACGTGAGGTACATCATTCTGTTCGTCTGTATAATATTATCGTAGCGAATATCCCTCAAATCGTCGCCTATCGTCGGCTTTTTATGCAGCTTACCGAAATAGTACGCGTCGCCGCCGAGCATTATGCGCAGCGCGCCCGCCGCAACCGACTCGGTCTGCGCGCTGTTGGGGCTTGCGTGTTTGCGCGAGTCGCGCCTGTGTATATACGCGGCGTTGCCCGCGTCGAAGCCGAGCAGGAACGATGAGACGATCATTAAAAGCGCGGCGATTCTCGACGGTATAAAATTCGCCGCGTCGTCGAGACGCGCGGCAAATTTGCCGAAATTTATGTACGCGTCGTTTTTGTAGCCGACCATTGAATCCATGGTGTTAATCGCCTTGTACACGCAGCCGAGCACCGCGCCGCCTATTGCCATGTAAAACAGCGGCGCGACAACTCCGTCGCTCGTATTCTCCGCGACCGTTTCCACCGCCGCGCGCGCTATACCTGCGTCGTCGAGTCTGTCCGTGTCGCGTCCGACTATCATACTCACCTCGCGGCGCGCCTCCTCGACGTCGCCGGACAAAAGCGCGTAGTAAACGTCCTTGCCCGCGCCTGCGAGATCCTTCGCTGAAAGCATAAAATACCCGATCACAGCCTCGACGCACGCGCCCAAAATCATATTGTACCTGTACGCGAAAAACAAAACCGCGAACGGCACGCCGCCGCACACGATTATTACACATACAGCCATGACCGCGCCGCCCGCTATTTCGCCCGCCTTTGTTTTCGGGAACAGCGCGCGCGCCGCCTTCTCGAAAAGGTCAATGAGCCTTCCCATAAGCCGCACGGGGTGCAGCGCGAAATCGGGATCGCCCAGCAGCAGGTCAAGAAAATACGCGGCAATGACAGCCGCAAACTGGCACGTTATTATGTCGTATATCGTCATGCGTTTCCCTCCATGATGTATTCGCCCGCAATTCTTTGCGCGGCGTCATATTCAAAGCGTATCATTCCGCCGCAGCGCAGGCGGTACTCGTAAAATCCGCCGTAAAGAGCGTGCATCACAGCCATGATCGTGCCGCCGTGTACGACGAATGCAATGTTTTCCGCGCCGTCAAGCGAATCGTAAAATCCCCTCACGCAGCGCGCCTCAAATTCCTCCCGGCTCTCGCCGTTCGGGAACGGCAGCGTTCCGTTAGAGTCGAGCCAGCGTTTATAGTATTCGTTATCCTTCAATTCCTCGTAGGACTTGTTTTCAAAATCGCCAAAATCACATTCGCGAAGGTCGGGGCAAACCGTAAGCTTGCGGTCGGGGTAAATAAATTCCGCCGTTTCAACGCACCGCCGCAGCGGACTTACGACTATCCGTTCGCAGTCGGGGTACGAATACCGCAGCGCGTCGGTCGATACAAGCGGCTCGTCCGTCGCGCCGATATAGCGTCCCTTGCGGTTTGCGCGCGTTTCGCCGTGGCGTATCAGTGCAATTTTCATTTGAGCCTTACTCCTATTCCGCAAACAACTCTTATAACGGAATCTGCTCTTTCTGCGAACATACAGCTTATGCGTCCGACCGTCTCGCGCCACTCGCGCTCAAACGCGTCCAACGGCACAATACCGCTCCCCACCTCGCTGCAAATCACTATGTCGGGTTTTGCGTCAAGAATTTTTCCCGCCTCATCGTACGGGTCAAGACCGTTTGCCATCGCGTTTCTGATTATCTTATGCAGTCCGTTTACCGTCTTTTTATCCGCGCCGAAATTGTTTTTTACGTATTCCGTTTTGCCGGAGTACGCGCCGCCCGTTACAAAAATCATATCACGTTCCTCCCTCAAATCAGGAGCAGCAGCGACGATACCGACGGTATCACGGGTAAAAACGGCACAAGCTTGCCGCCCACCACAACCGCGATTACCGTCAGAAGCTCGCTCATCTGTATAAAATAGCCGCAGGTGTCGCCCGTTATGCCGCCGATTTTCTTAGCCACAACAAATTTATAATAAAGTATAAGTCCCGCCTGACAGAGAATCACAAGGAAGCCTATGTACGCGCTGAGCATTACCATGACCGCGGCGCACAGCGCGGTTAAAACGACCGAAACAAACACCGTGACGGGCTTATTTGAGCTTGACGACACCTCGTAGAGCATGCCGCTGTTTTTCGCGTTGCGCATGAGCGAAATTTCAAGCGAGCAGACCGAGCGCGAAATCACAAAGCCGAGCGCTATCATTCCCGCTTCACCGTATATGGAAACCTCGTTCAAAAAGCCAAAATACAGCACGTAGTAAACTATCGCCGTGATTATACCGAACGCACCGACGTGCGGATCCTTGAGTATTTCGAGCATTTTCTGCTTTGTGCCGTAAGATGACAGCGCGTCGTTCGTATCAAGGTACCCGTCGGCGTGTATGCCGCCCGTCACGAGTACCGACAGTACCGCCGCGACCGCCGAAAAGCATGCGTGGTCAATGCCGATGAGTATACACACGTGAAACCACAGCATGAAAAGCGCGCCGACAGCCGCTCCCACGAACGGCAGAAAGCACAGCATATACCTCATGTTTTTCTTGTTTGGGTACACTCTTATCATCGGTATTCTCGAATATGTAGAAAATGCCAGACAGAACGCTTTTAATATGTGCATGACCTTCCCTCCTGTTTTATCTTCATCTGTACGCCGCATACCACCTCGTACACCTCGTCAGCCGCGCGCGCTATGCGGCGGTTCAAAGAGCCGAGAATTTTTTTGTATCTTTCGGTCGCCGCGTCATAAATTGCGCCGTCCGAGCCGATCTCGTCCGTTACGACGACAAGATTTTTGCATTTCGCGGCAAGCGTCCGTATGCCCTCGGCTATTTCGTCCTCCGCGTTTTCAGCGCCGCAACCTTCGGGCGAAAACATCTCGTTTGCCAAAAGGTTCGGCAGACACTCCAAAATCGCGGGTGTGTGTATGCCGAGGTTTTTAATGTCGGTGTAACGCTCGACCGTGTGAAAGCCCTTGCCGCGCCGCATCGCGCGGTGGCGGTCTATGCGTTTTTGCGCGTCCGCGCCGTCGGGCTTCATCGCGGCTATGTACGTTACGCACTGTCCGAATTGCAGAGCCGTGTTTTCCGCGAACCCGCTCTTGCCCGAACCGCTCGCGCCCGTTACCAGAATAAGCATTATCTGTACTCCCTGTACCTCTCCAGATTTATATCCTCAAAAGTCGGCATTTCGTTGAATATTTCTATCGCCGCGTCGAGAAGCGGCAGAAGCATCACGCCGCCCGTGCCCTCGCCGGGGAACATTTCGGCGCGTATCGGCGCGGTCAAGCCCAGCGCGTCGAGTATTTCCTTTGCGCAGCCCTCATTTGACACGTGCGACGCTGTCATGTAACCGCCGCATTTTGGGCAGAGCCGTTTCGCGCATAGCGCCGCGACCGACGATATGAAGCCGTCTATTACGACGGGCAGACCGCGCAGCGCGCCGCCTATGAAAACGCCCGTCATGGCGGCTATGTCAAGTCCGCCGACCTTTGAAATCACGTCTATTATATCATTTTTGTCGGGATTATGCAACCGTATGGATTTTTCTATGACTTCTATCTTTCGTTTAAGTCCCTCGTCCGACAGTCCCGCGCCGCGTCCTGCGGCGGTTTCGGGCGTTTTGCCGAGCAGTACGCACGCAACAGCGGCGCTTGTGGTGGTATTGCCTATACCCATTTCGCCGGCGACGAGTATTTTGTACCCTTCGTCCGCGCTCTCCGCGGCAAGGTCGATACCGAGCTGTACGGCTTTTTCCGCATCCGCGCGCGTCATGGCGCGTTCCCTTAAAATATTCCCTGTGCCGTATCTTATTTTTCGTTTTAGTGTCCCCGCCGCGTCGCGCTCCATACCGACGTCAACGGCTGTAACGTCCGCACGCGCTGTACGCGCGGCAAGGCTTACGCTCGCCATTTCGCGCGTTATGTTTTCCGCGACGAGAGATGTGACGGACGAATCGGTCTGCGTCACGCCCTCGCTTGTAACGCCGTTGTCGGCGCACATTACGAGTACGCGCCGCTTCGATATGTCGGGTTTTAGTGTCCCCTGCGCTACCGCTATGCGCGACACGGTTTCCTCGAACGCGCCGAGGCTGCCCAAAGGCTTCGCGATGCTTTTCCACCGCGCGCGCGCCGCGTCGTAAACAGATTTGTCGATTTCCTTTATCTTTTGCATTTGTATTCCTCACAGCTTTTTATAAAATTTTCGGCAAGCGTCACGTCCGAGTAAAAGTGCAGGTGCGGAAATCCCGCGAAAAGGTTCCCATCGGTATGCACGCACTCCCACGACCTGCCTTTTTTTTGAGCGGTGAAGCCGTTTCCGGGGTTTGTGCTGTCAAAATAATGGAACTCGCGCGAGCGGATTTTGTGTCCCCTTTTGCAGAGAATATTGTCGCGCCGCGCCGTCATTTCCATGTACCCGAACCGCTGCAGACGGTCGGTTTTGCGGCACGTTCCTTTTATTACACCGACCATGCCGTGCGCCTCGCCGCCGACCGTTATGCTTTCGTGCAGATACATAAATCCGCCGCACTCCGCTATGCACGGCGCACCGCCGAGTATTTTTCCGCGCAGTGATTTTAGTGTCCCCGTATTTTTCGCGAGAATGTCCGCGTAAAGCTCCGGATAGCCGCCGCCTATTATTATGCCGTCGCAGTCGGGCACGCTCTCATTTTCGAGCGGGCTGAAAAACAAAAGGCGCGCGCCGAGAGATTTCAGTAAATTCAGGTTATCTGCGTAGTAAAAGCAAAACGCCTTGTCGCGCGCGACGGCTATTTTAACGTCCACGATTTTTTCGTGCGGCGAAAAATTAGTTTTAGTGTCACCACGCTCCGCGATTTCAAGTATGCGGTCTATGTCGACCGTCTTTTCCGCCTGCTCTCCGAGTATGCGAATTTTATTTTTTATGTCCCCGATTTCGGCAGCCGTCACAAGTCCGAGATGTCTGCTCTCTATCTCCGCGCCTCTTACGCGCGGCATGTATCCGAGCGGCTCAACACCGACCGCGCGGCACTCATGAGCCATATCCGCGTAAAGGCTGTCCTTCAGGTTATTGAAAATAACGCCCGCGATTTTATTTTTCTTAAACTCCTTAAATCCCTTGACCGCCGCAGCCGCCGACAAGCTTCTGCCGCCGCAGTCAACGATGAGAATTACGGGCGTGTCGGTTATTTCGGAAAGCTCGTGCGAGCTGCCCTTATCGGTAAAACCCATACCGTCGTAAAATCCCATAACGCCCTCTATCACGTTAATATCGCCGCTGTTTTTCGCGAGCAGATAATTTATCGCGTCGCCGCTCATCAAAAAGCTGTCGAGGTTGTACGAGTCCGCGCCGAGCACCGTTTTGTGGAACATCGGATCAATGTAGTCGGGACCGCATTTGAAGGCGGAAATTCTGTGACCGCGCTCCGCAGCCGCACGCATAAACGCGCAGGTGACGGTCGTTTTGCCGCAGCCGCTGCGCTCTCCGGCGAACATTACGCGTTTCACTCAGCCTTCCTCCTTCCGCTTATCACAAACACGCCGTTGTGCGCTGTGAGCATGTTGTATCCGCCGATTTTCCGCGCGTACGACGCGTTTATCTGCTCGATATCATATTCGTAGCCGAGTTCGTCAAAGAATTTTAGTGTCCCCGTGAGCGTCTCGACCGTCACGGCGTTTACGACAATCTTTTCGCAGCCGCATTTTTCAATCGTCTGTTTTAGTGTCCCCGACGAGCCGCCTATAAACACTCTGTCGGGTTTGGGTAAGCCGTCAAGCGCGTCGGGCGCGCTGCCCTCTATAACAACGATGTTGTCGCACATAAATTTCACCGCGTTCGCGCGTATAAGCTCCGCCGCCTCATGATTTTTTTCAATCGCGTACACCGTTCCCTTATACGCGGCAAGCGCCGCTTCAACGCTGACCGTACCCGTGCCCGCGCCAATGTCGTACACAACGCTGTCGGGTTCGGTTTCGAGCCTCGCGGCCGTAACAGCGCGCACAGCCGATTTCGTCATCGGCACGCCTCCCGTTATAAATTCGCCGTCGTTTATGCCGCTTCTGACGCGCGGCGACGCGTTTTCGTTTATTATCACGATTACCGACAGCGGCGGCAGTACGGCGTTTTTAAGCTCCGCCGCCGCGCCGCAATATATTTTTTCGTTTTCGTATGAGAGGTTTTCGCCTATGTACACGCGCGCGCCGCCGAGACCGTATTCGCACAGCCTGCCGCACGGATTTTCGCCGAGCAGCGCGAACGTTTTTCTGTTCCGTCGCGTTTCACTGACTATGTTGCATTTACGTCCGTGCAGGCTCACAACGTTCATATCGTCCATGCTTACACCGATTTTGGCGCAGAAATACGACGCGCTGCTTATTCCCGGCTCGATCTCCGCGTCGGGGCAAAGCTCGGCAAGGCGCGCCGCTCCGCTGAAAAATGACGCGTCGCCCGAAAAAAGCACGGCGATATTTTTATCGCCCGCGCCGTTTATTATCCGCGTTATTTTGTCGGCTTCGTACTCAAAATACGTCTCTTTTCCGCAAGAATAAGGCTCTGTTACGCGCTTCGGGCCGATTATAATATCCGCGTTTTCGATTTTTTTCCGCGCGGCAAGGGTGAGATATTCCGCACCGCCCATGCCCGCGCCGATTATGCACACATTCATTTTATCAGCTCCGTTATTTTTTTCTTCGCTTCCCCGACCGAAAGTCCGCTCTCTCGCGTGGGGCGGCGTATTATCACACATTCCGCGCCCGTTTTCCGCGCGGCGGCGATTTTCGCGTCAAATCCGCCGCTTGCTCCGCTGTTTTTGGTCACGAGGTATTTTATGTTTTTTTCGCGTATTACCGCGATATTTTCATTCTCCGTAAACGGCGGCGCGGCGCTTATTATCCGCTCCGTCGAAAATCCTGCGCGCAGACACGACGCGACCGACTCGTCCGACGGCAGCACGCGCGCGTACGCTCTGGCGGCAAGCGCGGAAAACTCCGATATTTCCTTTGAGCCGGTGGTAATAAGTATTTCGCCACTCGTGTTTAAAAGGTACTCCGCCGCTTCCTTAGCGCTGCCGACCGTTACGCCGAAAGCATCGTCAGTTTCTTCTCGCGTCACGCGCAAATATTGACACGTACACGCTTTTTTTATGTTTTCCGTCACCTTGTCGGCGTAAGGGTGCGTCGCGTCAACGACGATTTTCGGCTTCGTTTTCGCGAAAAAATCAGCCATTTCACGCCCGTCCATTCTGCCGACGCGTACGCGGCAGCCCTGCAAAAGCTCCGCGCCATACTCCGTCGCGACGCACACGATATGCTTTATGCCGCTGCCTTGCAGAAATTCGGCTAAAATGCGTCCCTCGCTCGTGCCGCCGAACAAAATCACATCGCACATATTACTTCTCCCTCCGCGTCACTTATATCCTCTCGGCGTTACCATTCTGCCCTTGATTTCACGCGTTTTCGTGCTGCCTATAAAGACTGTCGTGAACATGTCCGCCTTGTAGTCAGCCATTTTGCCGAGCGTCATAACGGCGTATTCCTCGCCGTCTCTGCCGATGTTCCTCGCGGCGGCACAGACGGTTTTAGTGTCCCTGTATTTCATTATAATATCGCACGCACGGCGCAGGTAGTCCGCGCGGTTTTTCGAGGACGGGTTGTAAAGGCAAATCACAAAGTCGCCCTCAGCGGCGCAGACAAGCCGTTTTTCTATCGTTTCCCACGGCGTTAAAAGGTCGCTGAGACTTATTACCGCGAAGTCGTGACCGAGCGGCGCGCCGACAAGGGCCGCGCCCGACAGCATCGCGCTCACTCCGGCAACGGCGCGTATCTCGATGTCCGCGCTGTCAGCCGTAAGCTCGTAAAGCAGTGACGTCATGCCGTACACGCCCGCGTCGCCGCCGCATACAACGCATACTTTTTTTCCTTCGCGCGCCGCGTTTACCGCGTAAATGCAGCGCTCCTTTTCGCCGCGCATACCTGTCGAATAGTATTTCTTTTGCGGAAGGAAGGCTTTTACAAGGTCGGTATAAACTGTGTAGCCGACGATCAAATCCGCACTTTCAAGCGTTTTCCTTGCCTCGCGCGTCAGTCCGTCCTCACTGCCCGCGCCCGTTCCCACAACGTATATCTCCATTTAGTGTCCCCTTCCGAAATCGACCGTGGATTTTAGTGTCCCCAGCGCGAATGTCACGCCGTTTATCACAGTCTTTTTGCACGTAAGCTCCGCGCCCGCGGTGCACACGGCGCGCTCGCACACGTTGTCCACGCCGACCGTTTCCTTTACAAAGCCGGACGCGGTAAAGCTGCCTTTAGTGTCCCCAAGCTCCGCCGCCGTGAACGTCAAAAGCTCCAGACTGTATTTTTCGCAAAGCCCCTTTATGCCGCGCTCGTCCTTTTTAATGTCGATCGTAGCGGCGGCACAAAGAGAGTGTACGCTTATATTGTTCCGCCTTAGAAATTCGAGCGCGCTCTCCTCTATGTTTTCCGCACCGCGTCGGCAGCCGATGCCTATCACAGTCGTTTTCGGGTAGAGGTTAAGCGTTATATCAAACGGCTTTTTCTCCTCCGCGCTTATGCAGATTCCGGCTTCGGCGCGGTCGGTGAAAATGTCGGGGATGTTTTTCGCTTGGGCGTCGCACACAAGTCCGATCGGCTCTCCGTGAAGCACGCGCGACGATATTTCTTTTATGATTTTAGTGTCCCCGATGTGCAGGTGGTTTAAGAGAGCGAACGTGTCAACGGAGAATTTACCGTTTATGTCCGTGGCTGTCGTTATTACGGCCTCGCCGCCCGTGATACGCGCAACGTCTCTTGCAAGCGCGTTTGCGCCGCCGATGTGTCCCGACAGCAGTGAAACGGCGTATCGTCCCGCCTCGTCCACCGCGACCACGGCTCTGTCCTCCGCCTTGTTCCTTATGTACGGCGCGACTGCGCGCACGGCTATTCCGCACGCTCCGACGAACACAAGCGCGTCGTATTTTTCCCACGCGAGACGCGTCACCTCGTCAAGGCTCGTGAATGCCTTAAGTCCGTCGGTCGGACGGGTATTTATGATAAAGCCGTCGGCGCTCATTTTATCTTTCAGGAGCTTCGCGATACAGCCGCCGCGCTCCGTGAAAGCTATCGCGGCAATTTTCATTTTTCCACGCCCTTTCTGTAAGAGGTTTGAAAGGTTTCATCGTACAGCTTCGACAGCTCGTAATCATCGCTCAAAAAATTGCCGACCGTTATCAGAGCCGTTTTCGTTATGTTGTTCGCCTTCGCCGTTTCGTTTAGTGTCCCCACGGTGCAGCGCATAACCTTCTCGTCCTCCCACGTAGCCTTGTACACGATCGCGGCGGGCGTGTCGGGCGGATAGCCGCCGGCGGTCAGTTCTCTTTGGAGCTTCTCCGTCATGTTTGCCGACAGGAAAATTATCATTGTCGCGCCGTGCTGTGCGAGAGAGCGTACCGTTTCACGCTCCGGCACGGGCGTTCTGCCCTCCGCGCGCGTTATTATCACCGTCTGCGACACTCCGGGGAGCGTGTACTCCGCCCTTAAAGCCGCAGCCGCGCCGCAGAAGGACGACACGCCGGGGCATACGTCGTACTCTATGCCCATTTTTTCAAGCGCGCCCATCTGCTCCCTTACCGCGCCGTATATCGAGGTGTCGCCGGTGTGGAGCCGCACTATATTTTTAGTGTCCCCTTGGCGCATAACGTCCACGACCTCGCCGAGCGTCATGCGCGAGCTGTCGTATATTTTAGTGTCCCCTTTTGCGTATTCGAGAAGCGCGGCGTTCACGAGCGAACCGGCGTATATTATTATGTCCGCCTCCTCCAGAAGCCGCTTGCCGCGCAGCGTTATAAGGTCGGGCGCGCCGCTGCCCGCTCCCACAAAATGTACCATTTATATCTCCTTTATAATTTCGTCAGCGTCCTTCGTTTTGCCTATCACGCCGTACCTGTTCGAGAACATCACCGCTCCCGCTTTAAGCTCCGTGCGGCGTTTCAAATACATGTCTATCCTGCTCATTAAAATATCTATTGTTTTAGTGTCCCTTATGTACTCGTAAGCCTCGTCCGTCGTCGCGCAGTCAAGTATTTTCGCAAAGTCCTTATACCCCGCGAGCGCGGCGCACAAGGCGAGCGTCTCCATACGACCGTCGGCGCAGCGCGAATGTGTGTTCATAATGCCGCTGCCGAGCTTCACGAGCTTGCCGATATGCGCGATAATCAGGACGCTCTTAAAACCGAGATCCTGCGCGTAATCGAGCGCGTCGCCGATGTAATTCGAGCATTGAACGGCGTTTTTTATGTGCAGTTCACGCGCCGCAAATTCCTCCCCGTAATTACCGGGAACAAGCACAGCCGTTTCGTGTCCCTCGGCGCGGCGCATTTTAAGCTCCAGAAAAACCGTGTCGAGAAGTCCTTTTTCGCTCATCGGCTCGACTATGCCGCTCGTGCCGAGAATCGAAATGCCGCCCTCTATGCCGAGACGCGGATTGAAGGTCTTTTTCGCGATTTCCCTTCCCTGCGGCGCGGAAATGATAATCTCAACGCCGCCGTCGTATCCGCCAAAAGCTTCAAGCGCCGCTTCGCGTATCATTCGGCGCGGCACACTGTTAATCGCGGCTTCGCCGATCGCGCGGTCAAGACCTTCGCGCGTCACCCTGCCTATGCCCTCGCCGCCGTCAACCGTCACGCCGCGCGCCGTTTTCCTTACAGACGCGCAGATCATTATGCCGTCCGTAACATCGGGATCGTCGCCGCTGCGCTTTATTACCGACGCGGACGCGGTATCTCCCGTAATTTTCACGTCCGTTATCTCTATTTCGGCTCTACCGCCCGACGGGAGCGGTATGCTTACGCTTTTACGTATTTCGCCCGTCACGAGCGCGCTCACAGCCGCCTTCGCGGCAGCCGCGGCGCAGCTTCCGGTGGTAAAGCCTGTCCTTAAAAATCTGCCGCTTTTCATCTTATTCTCCGTATGTCGTTTTTTTGCTTGCAATTATATGATTATTATAGTATAATTTATTGGTAAAATCAACTAAATCGGGTGAAAATAAATGATAAACGTAACAAATCTGAGCCTGAACTTCAGCGGGCAGAACCTTTTTTCGGACGTAAACCTCAAATTCACGCCGGGCAACTGCTACGGCGTAATCGGCGCGAACGGCGCGGGCAAATCGACCTTCCTTAAAATCCTGTCGGGCGAGCTTGACTCGACAACGGGCGAGGTGACGATAGATCCCAACTGCCGCATGTCGGTGCTGAAGCAGGATCATTTCGCGTTCGATGAATACACTGTTCTCGACACAATCATAATGGGCGACAAAAAGCTGTACGATATAATGAAGGAGAAGGACGCTCTGTATATGAAGGAGGATTTCTCCGACGAGGACGGCTTAAGAGCCGCCGACCTCGAAGCGGAATTTGCCGAAATGGACGGCTGGGAGGCGGAGTCGAACGCGTCAAAGCTGTTGCAGGGGCTCGGTCTCGACGAAAGCACGCTTTACAAAACGATGGCGGAGCTTGACGGTAACGAAAAGGTCAAGGCGCTGCTCGCGCAGGCGCTTTTCGGTAACCCCGACATACTTCTCATGGACGAGCCTACGAACGGTCTCGATTTACAGGCGATAGAGTGGCTCGAAAACTTTCTGCTCGACTACGAGGGCACTGTTATCGTCGTGTCGCACGACAGATATTTTCTTAACGTCGTATGCACGCACATAGTCGATATAGATTACTCAAAGGTAAAGATGTACGTCGGAAACTACGAGTTCTGGTACGAGTCGAGCCAGATGGTTCAGGCGCTCATAAAGCAGCAGAACAAGAAGGCGGAGGAAAAAATAAAGGAGCTGCAGAGCTTCATACAGCGTTTCTCGGCGAACAAGTCAAAGTCAAAGCAGGCGACGAGCCGTAAAAAGATGCTCGACAAGCTGACCGTTGAGGAAATGCCCGCGTCGTCGCGTCGTTATCCGTTCGTCGGCTTCGATATGGACAGAGAAGCCGGACGCGATTTGCTCACGGTGAGCGACGTGTCAAAGACAGTAAACGGCGAGACGCTTTTGAAGGACGTTTCGTTTACGATGAACCACGACGACAAGATAGCGGTAATCGGTGAGAACGAGCTTGCCGTAACCGCGCTTCTGCAAATACTCGCCGGTGAGGAGGAGCCGGACGCGGGAACGGTCAAGTGGGGCGTGAGCACGTCGCAGAGCTATTTCCCGAAGGACAACTCGAAATATTTCGACGGCTGCATGCTCAACCTCGTAGACTGGCTGCGCCAGTACAGCGCGGAGGGCTTTGAAACGCAGAACGAGAGCTATATACGCGGATTTCTCGGCAGAATGTTATTTTCCGGCGACGACGTGTTTAAGCCCGTAAATGTGCTGTCGGGCGGCGAAAAGGTGAGATGTATGCTGTCGCGCATGATGCTGTACGGCTCGAACGTGCTTATCCTCGACCAGCCGACGAACCACCTCGATCTGGAGTCGATAACGGCTGTGAACAACGGTCTTAAGGCGTTCAAGGGCAACGTCATATTCGCGTCGCACGACCATGAGTTTGTGAACACCGTCGCGAACAGGATAATCGACATTAAAGCGGACGGTACGATCGTTGACAGAATGTGCACGTTTGACGAGTATATTGAAATGATGAGGGAGAAGCAAAATGAAGTTTGAGAATACCGAGGTCTACGGCTTCGCGCGGGCGATGCGCGGCATGAGGAACCCGCTCGAATCGTGGAAAAAGAACGACACGGTTGAGGCAAACGGGCGCGTCGTGATAGGTGGAAACGATTTGGGTCTCGCGCAGCGGCTCATACGGTCGGGCAGCGAACACCGTAAATTCATGCGCCAGATTTTCGTGTCGGTCGATATAACGGGCCCACTGTACTGGTGGAAGGAGTTTGACACGTACAAGGTCGGCACTGTCGCGAACAGCACGTCCACGATGCACAAGCTCTCGTCCACGCCGATAACGCGCGAATGCTTTGAAATTGACGATTACGCGCCTGACCTCGATTACGGCGGCGTAAGGCTCGGCGACGTTATAGACAGGCATATCGAATTTTTGGAAAGTATGCGCGTAAAGTATCTTGAAACGAAGGAAAAAGCGTACTGGAAGGAGCTTATACGCTGGCTGCCGTCGTCGTGGCAGCAGACGCGGACGGTCACGATGTCGTATGAAAACCTGCTCGCGATGTGCTCGAAGGGACAGCGGCGTTTCCACAAGCTGACGGAGTGGTCAAAAGCGTTCATAGACTGGGCGCGGTCACTCCCGTACGCGCAGGAGCTTATATTCATAGACGAGGTAGAACAGAATGATAGCAATAGTTGACTACGGCGCTGGTAATCTGCACAGCGTCAAAAACGCGCTCGATTTTATAGGCGCGGAAAGCGTTGTCACGAGCAGCGCGGACGTTATCGCGGACGCGGACAAGGTAATACTGCCGGGCGTGGGCGCGTTCGGCGACGCTATGGCAAGGCTTAACGAAAGCGCGCTCACGGAGCCGGTAAAGCGCGCGATAGCGGACGGTAAGCCGTTTCTCGGAATATGTCTCGGACTGCATATGCTTTTCGAGGAAAGTGAGGAAAGCGCCGGAGCGAACGGGCTCGGCGTTTTCAAGGGTAAAATCGTCAAAATCCCCGACACCGGTCTTAAAATTCCGCACATGGGCTGGAACAGTATTGACGTGGTAAAGGACAGCCGCATACTTAAAGGCATAGGCGATGAGCCGTACGTTTACTTTGTGCATTCGTATTACATTAAGCCGGAGGATAAGGAAATTGTGAGCGCGTACACGGAGTACGGCGCGCGTCTCGCGATCGCGGTCGAAAAGGATAACGTGTTCGCGGCGCAGTTCCACCCCGAAAAGAGCGGCGACATCGGCATGACGATTTTGAAGAATTTTGTGAGCCTGTAAGGAGTAAATATGTACGCTAAAAGAATAATCCCCTGTCTCGACGTTAAGAACGGCAGGGTGGTAAAGGGAGTTAATTTCGTAAATCTGACGGACGCGGGCGACCCTGTGGAGTGCGCGAAGGTGTACAACAAAGCCGGAGCAGACGAGCTTGTGTTCCTCGATATAACCGCGTCGTCCGACGCGAGGGACACGGTTGAGGATATGGTTCGAGCGGTGGCGCGGGAGGTGTTTATCCCGTTCACGGTCGGCGGCGGTATACGGACGGTAGAGGATTTCCGCAAAATACTCAACGCCGGAGCGGACAAGGTATCGGTAAACAGCTCGGCGCTCAAGCGTCCGGAGCTTATAAGCGAGGCGGCGGAGCGGTTCGGCAGTCAGTGCATCGTGTGCGCGATCGACGCGAAAAGGAACGGTAAAGGCGGCTGGGACGCGTATCTCAACGGCGGACGCGTAAACACCGGCATAGACGCTCTTTGGTGGGCGAAGCGCGCGGAGGAGCTCGGCGCGGGCGAGATACTTCTGACGAGCATGGACTGCGACGGCACGAAGGCGGGTTACGACGTGGAGCTTACGCGAGCTGTGAGCGAAAACGCGAAAATCCCCGTCATAGCGTCGGGCGGCGCGGGAAAAATGGAGCATTTCCTCGACGTGCTGCGCGAGGGCAAGGCGGACGCGGTACTGGCGGCGAGCTTGTTCCATTTCCGCGAGATTGAAATATCGGATTTGAAAAAATATTTAAGGGATAACGGGGAGAGTGTGAGATTATGAGCAAGAAAAACAGAAGAAAGACGCTTCCGGCGCGCAAGGAAGCGCTGCCGCGCGCCGAGTTCAACACGTACGATTCAAAGGCGTACATTCTGGCGACGCTGATTATATTCCATATCGTTCCGCTTGTGTTTGTCGGGCTGACGTTCGCAATGAAGCAGAACCTTATGAGCCTTTACACGCAGTTTGCAATCTACTTCAACAGCTCTCTGCTCGCGGTCATAGCGTTCCTGTACGGCATAAAGAAGGGCTTTAACTTCAAGCTGCCGTTCTTTATCAGCGTGATAGCAATTCTTTCAATCGTGTTCTACGTTGAGTATATGCCGAGCCAGGCGCTGCATATGCTGTTCGCGTTCGGGCTTGTGTATGTGCTGTTTTCGTTTATCGGCATACTCATAGGCGCGTATATAAAGCGCGTATTTAAAATGGATTGAGGGGGCGTGAGTGATGGAAAAGGCGTTATACAAAGCGGTAACGGAAATGAACCCGCAGATTTACAAGGATTTTTACAGGTTTTATTTCAAAAAGCACTACCGCACCTTTAATATTATATCAACGTGTATCGCGGCAGCGGCGTTCGCGCTGACGGCGTACTTTTACGTTATGAAGTTCGGCATGGTGTGGATACTTATCGCGCTGTGGATCGCAATCGTGATGTTTATTTACCCGAGGCTCGCGTACCGCCGTCCGAGCAAGCGCGCGAGCAAGTCGCGGCAGACGACGCGCTTCCGCTTTTTCGACACTCACGTTATCGAAAAGACGAACGGTGAGGAAACGGATTACAAGTACGCGGATCTGCAGGAGGTCGTGGAGGGTAAAAAGTACATTTTCATCTTTCACGCCGAGGACAGTGTGAGCATCGTTATTAAAAGCGAGGTGTCCGACAACGGCGCGGACAGGCTCGCGCTGATTCTGAAGGCAAACGCGCCGAATTACAGTAAAACAAATGTGTGCTGATATAAAAATATCCGCCCGATTCGGGCGGATATTTTTTCTTTTTTAATTTTTAAATTGTATCGTCGCCGCTGTGGGCCTCGAAATATTCGTCGATATTCTTAAATTCAGCCTTATGAGCGGGCGGCTTGAAGTCAGCCTTGTATGTGAGGTGTTCGGCGGGCTTGTCATACGTCGTGATGTAGCTCTCGCCCGTCTTTTCCGCGACCGGCTTGTCGTGATGCTGCGGTCTGCGTCTGTTTCCTCTCTTTTTGTAGCCGTCCTTCTTGTACGGCTTTGAGTTCTTCGGCGCGATAACTACCTTTCTGTAAGGCTCCTGACCGACGGAGAACGTCGTTACGTCAGGATTGTCCTGAAGATTGGCATGGATAACGCGTCTCTCGTACGGGTTCATCGGCTCTAACGTGAACTTCTTACCCGTGCGCGCAACCTTCGCCGCAAGGCGGTTCGACAGCGCCAGAAGCGCGTCGGTGCGCTTTTCACGGTAGTTTTCGGTATCTATCGAAACCTTGATATACTCCTCGCTGCGCTGATTTACGACGAGCGAGGTGAGGTACTGGATACTGTCGAGCGTGTCGCCGCGCTTGCCTATTACGATACCCATGTTATCGCCGGTAAGCTTAATGTCCACCGTTTCGCCGTCAAAGCCAGCGTCTACCTTAACGTCGAGACCCATAGCCGCGAACATATCCTCAAGGAATTTCTTCGCGTCCGCGTCGGGTGAACCGAGCGACTCACGTGTCGGCTTGTTCCTCTTCGGCTCTCTCTTTGTCTCTCTTACGGCTTCTCTTTTTACTTCATTCTTTACCGCCGCGGGAGCCGCTTCCTCGTAATCATCAACGGCAGCTTCCTCCGCCGCGCCCTTAACGGTGACCTTTACGCGGGCGTCTCTCGCGCCTATTCCGAGAAAGCCCTTCGAGCCTTCGTCCAAAATTTCTATTTCAGCGTCCTCACGTGATACGCCAAGTTCTTTGAGAGCGAGTTCTATCGCTTCCTCCTTATTTCTTGCGCTTTTTTCCGTGGAGCTGTTTTTTCTCAGGAATGGTGACAACTATGTCCTCCCCTTTCTTTTCTAAATAAAAATTAACCGCAAGCTGCTGTACTATCTGTACAACAGAGCTTATTATCCAGTAAAGTCCGAGACCTGCCGGCAGAATTATCGTAAAGAAGCCGGTCATTATGGGCATGATGAGATTCATCGTCTTATTCATCTGGTTTGCCTGGTTGTTTGCGCTGTTGTTCTGTCCCGCCTGCATCTGCGAAATTTTCATTGATACGACAGACGACACAACGGCAAGCAGCGGAATTATGAAGATTATAAGTCCCATCCACGCGCCGCTTGAAATCGCGTGATTGAACGCGTCTCCGGGTACCGTTGACAAATCGAGACCGAGGAAATCAAAATTGACTACCCACGGGTGCTGCGCCATGCCGGAAACGCCTTCGAGCGTCGAGCCCTGCGTTCCCACGGCGGCAGCCCATTTCGATATGAATATCTGCCCTTGGTTCCAAATATTCAGCGGTTCCGCGCCCGCGTAATTTCCCATAATTCCGGGAATACTCGTGACAAGATTCGCCGCCGCGTCGCGCAGGTGAAGTATCTCGTCGTACGCGCCGTCCCATACCACGCCGAGCATGTACTGCAGCGGTCTCTGGATAACCTGATAAAGACCTATGAGTATCGGGAACTGTATAAGCATCGGCAGACAGCCGCCCGTCATGCTTACGTTGTTGTTCTTATAGACCTTCATCATTTCCTGCTGGAGCTTCTGCTGGTCGTTTTTATATTTCTCCTGAAGCTCCATGATATACGGTTGAATTTTCTGCTGCTTGCGCAATGATTTCTGCGATTTTACATTGAGCGGCAGCAGAATCATCTTTATTACGATGGTAAACAGAATTATGGCTACGCCGTAATTTTGCGCGAAATCATAAATAAACTTTATGATAAAGCCCATCGGTCGAGTAATAAGAAACTCAAACATATACGCTATTTTTCCTTTCCGCCGTCCTTTTCCTTTTTCGGGGGAACGGGATCATATCCCCCCTCATGGAACGGATGACACTTTAAAAGCCGCCTTATGGCAAGGTACGTTCCCTTTGCCGCACCGTGTATTTCGATTGCTTCGAGTGCATATTGAGAGCAGGTCGGATAAAATCGGCAGCATGCCCCGCCCTTATACGGTGATATGTGGTGTCTGTAAAATTCTATAGATTTTGTTAAAACCTTTTTCATTTCTTCATTTCAAGCTTGTTCAGCGAAAAGCTGACGTCGCTTCTTATCTGCTCAAACGTCTTTCCGACCGCGCGGTTGCGCGCCACGATTATTATGTCGTAGCCCGTGCGTATATCGTCCTCCATTAAGCGGTAGCTTTCGCGCATGAGCCGCTTTAAGCGGTTGCGCACGACTGCCTTTCCCGCCGTTTTACTGACGGTAAGTCCGAGACGGTTAAAGCCGCAGCGGTTCTTTCTCGCGTATACCACGGTGTAACCGCCCGCGTGGCTCGCGCCCTTGTAGACGCGGCGAAAGTCGCGGTTGAGCTTTAAGCTTTGAGTGTTTTTCATGTTTCTCGCACCCTTTAAGAAAAAAAGCAGCAAGCACAATCCCTTCATGCTTCCTGCCAAAGTCCCATATTACGCAGATAACTTCTTTCTGCCTCTCAGTCTTCTTCCCGCAAGAATCTTTCTTCCCGACTTTGTGGACATTCTCTTTCTGAAGCCGTGTTCCTTTGAGCGCTGACGCTTTTTCGGCTGATATGTCATTTTCATTCCTAAAGCACCTCCTCTGCTTTCTCCCGCCCCGTTTGACGGGCTTAGTAAACTATCCTTAATTCAAGACACCTCATCTATTATATAGGTTTTAGTCCGCATTGTCAAGCATTTTTTTACCTTTTTCACCTTATTTCTTAACCTTTATTATGTATTCCGTGCCCCAGTCGTGATTTTTTTCTTCGAGGTCGGCGTCGATACCGCTCTTTTTCATCATATCGACAGCCTTTGTGACGGTGTTGCGAAATACCCTGACGTCGTTCTCCTTCGTGACGCGCAGCTCGTTTATCGGCATCGCACGCTTGCGCGCGGCGGCGTTCATGTCGCGCACAAGCCGCTCGGTCTGCGCCACGCTCAAATTGTCGCGGCACACGGTTTTTACCGCCTCAAGCTGCTTTTCCTCGTCGGGAAGCAGCAAAAGAGCGCGCGCGTGACGCTCCGTTAAATCGTAGTCGCGTATCACCTTTTTCACGAGCGGCGGAAGTCTCAAAAGGCGTATCTTGTTCGCGACCGACGAACGGCTCTTTCCGACCTTTTCGGCTATCTCCGTCTCCGTCATGCCCTGACGGCGTATAAGGCTTTTGTAGCTCTCGGCAACCTCGAAAAACGACAAGTCCTCACGCTGCAGATTTTCCAAAAGCGCGAGAATCGCGGATTTGTCGCTGTCCGCGTCAATTACCACAGCCGGTATTTCCGTAAGCCCCGCCATCTGCGCGGCGCGGAAACGCCGTTCGCCCGCCACAAGCTCGTACTCTCCGTGCAGGCGGCGCACCGTTATCGGCTGTATCACGCCGTATTCGAGTATCGAGTCGCGAAGCTCCTCCATAGCCGACTGTTCAAAATACCTTCTTGGCTGGTTCGGGTTCGGCGCTATGGCGTCAAGCGGCAGAAGCTCCGCGCGCGGCGCGTCGGGATCGGTTTGTTTTTTGAGTAATCTTATCATGTCGGTGTCTCCTATCGGCAGATTTTCCGTGCAATTCACAAAATAAAAAGAGTAAGCGGCGATAATGTACGCCATTGATGCAAACACATGATGTATATACATTATCGCCATTTACCCTCGGTGGTGGAAGGTGTAAGACAATTTTGGGGGTAGACAGGGCCTTGGGGAAACCCTGTTGTGATGTACCTTTTTGATACTTGTCTGTCTTACATTTATTATTATAGCACTTTTTTCCGCGCGCGCAAGCGTTATCGTGCGCCGCGTTTTGACACCGTTTTACATTATTTTTTTATTTCGATAAATTGTACGGAGTTCCGATAGGAGTTTTTGTCGCAATACCGGCTTTACGCGGGTATTTTAGGGGAGTTTGTCCTACTTTTTTTATCACGATTATTTTGTGCTTGAGGTCGGTGAACGGTATGTCCGCCTCGTACACGTCCTCTACCTCGCCGCCGAGGATTTTTATCGCGCGGCGCGCGTCCTTTAGCTCCTTTTCGGCTAGCGGTCCTTTGAGCGCGAGAAAGTAGCCGCCCTGCTTTACAAACGGCAGGCACCACTCCGACAGCACCGTCAAATTCGCCACCGCGCGCGATACTGCGGTATCGAACATGCCGCGGTACTTTCCGTCGCGTCCTCCGTCCTCGGCGCGCGCGTGCACAAGCTCCGCGCCGCCGATATTTAATTCATCGCACACGTCCTTTAGGAACGTAAGCCGCTTGTTAAGGCTGTCGAGAAGCGTTACGTTAAGCTCCGGCTCCGCGATTTTCAGCACAAGTCCCGGGAAGCCCGCGCCCGTACCGACGTCTATGACCTTGCCTTTTACGCGTCCTGTGCAGAGCGCCGTAAGGCTGTCAAGGAAATGCTTTGTCGCTATGCCCTCGTCGTCAGTTATCGCGGTAAGGTTCACCTTTTCGTTCCGTGAAACGAGCATCTCCGCGTAACGCACGAGTTGCTCCGACTGTATATCGTCAAGCTGTATATTAAGCTGCTTCGCTCCGTTTTGTATAAGATTTTTCATGTTTCTCCTACAGCGTTTTAAGCCATTCGGTCATGGGCCCTACGTAAATCTGTCTGTAGCCCTCCTCGTTCGGGTGGCAGCCGTCGCCGTCGGGGTTGTCGCTAGCGCTGAAATACTTTTTCTTTTGCTCCGCGTCGCGCACGTTTACGCCGACGGTCTGATTGTTTACGGCGTACAGGTCGAGGTACGGCACGCCCCATTTGTCGCACGCCGCCTTTGTCATCTCGTAAAACGGCGCAAAGCCCTCCTCCGCGTCATACGTGAACGGATCGTGTATTATTACGTAGCCCGCCTTGCTTTCGGGGTGCAGCGCGCGTATATCGGAAAATATCGTTTCGAGCGCGCCCGCGTAGGTCGTGTCGTCAAAGTCGCCCTCAAAGCCATCCGTAAGCTCTCCCAAAGGCGCGTGGTTCCAGAAATCGTTCACGCCGCCCTCGGCGATTATATAGTCAAACTCACCGTCAAGACCTTCTGTCATATCTATGATATTCGGGCGTATACCGTCGCTGTCAGCCGTCCACTTCACGCCGCGCGCTATCGTCGCGCCGCCCAGTCCGGCGTTAGTGACGTTCATACCCTCGTCCTCGCCGATAAGCTTTGCGTAGCCGCCGTGATAGTTTGTTCCGTAGCATATACTGTCGCCGACAAACGCTATCGTTTTGCCGCTTAGCTCCGTGCCGTTGCCGGCGGGCGCGGTATTTGTGCCGCCCGTAACGCCGCAAGCCGCAGTCATTGCAAGCACAGCCACCCATGTTACCAAATTCAGCATTTTCTTTACCTCCATACGTTTAACCGAGTATCCTCTCTATCATGTCGGCAAGCTCCTTAGCCTTTTTCGTTATGTACTCAACGTCCTTGCCTTCGATCATTACTCTTACGAGCGGCTCCGTTCCCGACGGGCGGATAAGCACTCTGCCCTCGCCGGCGAACTCGTCCTCCAGCGATTTGCACGCCGCCGCTATTTCCTCGTTGTCCATGTATGTGTTCTTGTTTTCCGGCTTTACTGTCGCGTTTTTGAGTACCTGCGGCATCACCTTTACTATGCCCGCCGCCTCCGACGCTTTCATTCCCGTCTTTTTCAGCACCGATAAAAACTGCAGCGCGCTCACAAGTCCGTCGCCGGTGGTGTTGTGGTCGAGGAAGATTATATGTCCCGACTGCTCGCCGCCGATGTTGTAGCCGTTCGCGAGCATTTCTTCAAGCACGTAACGGTCGCCGACCTTCGTGCGCGGTATGTGCAGTCCCAGTTTGTCGCCCGCGATAAATAAGCCGAGGTTGCTCATGACGGTCGCAACGAGCGTGTTCTGCTTCAGCGTGCCGTTCTCGCGCATGAACTTCGCGCACGCCGCCATAATCTGGTCGCCGTCTATGAGATTTCCGTTCTCGTCAACGGCGAGCAGTCTGTCCGCGTCACCGTCGAACGCAAGTCCGACGTCCGCGCCTATCGACGTAACGTACGCCTGCAGGCTCTCCATGTGCGTCGAGCCGCATTTGTAATTTATGTTCACGCCGTCGGGTGTGTTGTGGATTGCCTCAACATTCGCGCCGAGCTTGTTCAGCGCCTTGAACGCCGTTTCGTACGCCGCGCCGTTCGCGCAGTCTATCGCTATTTTCATACCGTCGAGGCGGCAGTCTATCGTCGATACCGCGAACGCGACGTAATCCTCGACCGCGTTGTGGTTCGCACTGACGTAGCCCACGCCGCCGTGCGTCGGGAGATTTTCTATTTTCTTTTCGCCCAGAATGTAACTTTCAATCTCGTTTTCAATCGCGTCGCTCAGCTTGTAGCCGTCCTGATTGAAAAATTTTATACCGTTGTACTCGCAGGGGTTGTGCGACGCGCTTATCACAACGCCCGCGTCAGCCTTGTAAAGACGCGTCAGATACGCGACCGCAGGCGTGGGCACCACGCCGAGCGGTATTACCTTCGCACCCATCGAACAAAGTCCCGCCGTAAGCGCCGCTTCGAGCATGTCGCCCGACTTTCTCGTGTCCTTGCCTATGAGTATACGGGGACGGTGTCCCGTGCTGTGCTTCGTCAGCACGTACGCGCCGCTCTGACCCGTTTTGAACGCCAAATCTGCGGTTAAATCCTTGTTCGCGATACCTCTTATGCCGTCGGTTCCGAATAGCTTGCCCATGTTAATCCTCCTTCATAAAATCCGATCACACTATTTCCGCGCCGCTCTGAATGTCGTTGAGCGTCGTGAGAACGGTTAAGTCGTCGCCGTGTTCGGCGGACAAAATCATGCCGCACGATTCAAGTCCCATCATCTTGCGCGGCTTCAAATTCGCCACGAACAGCACGTTTTTGCCGATAAGCTCCTCCGGCGTGTGGTACTTGGAAATTCCCGATAAAATCTGGCGCGTGTCGCTGCCGACCTGCAGCGTGAATCGCAGCAGCTTTGAGGATTTCGGTACTTTTTCGCACTCTATTACCTTTCCGACGCGTATGTCGAGCTTTTCAAATTCCTCGAATTCGATATAGTCCTTGTACGGCGCTATCTCTATCTTTTCTTCCTCCGCGCCCGACGAGAGTTCCTCTTCAAGCTCCGCGAGCTTCTTTTCCGCGTCTATTCTCGCGAACAGCGGCACAGCTTCGCCGACCTTTACGCCCGCTTCGGTCACGCCGAATTTGTCCGCGTTTGCAAAATCAAGCTTATCCGCGCCTGTCTGCGCCGCTATTTTTCCTGCCGTTTCGGGCATGTACGGGCTTAAAAGCGACGTTATAATTCTTATCGTTTCTATGAGGTTGTAAAGCACCGTGCCGAGACGCGCTCTTTGGCTCTCGTCCTTCGCGAGCACCCACGGCATTGTTTCGTCAATATATTTGTTCGCGCGGTTTACGACCGTCCATATTTCGTCAAGGCTGTCCGCGACGTGGAGCGTTTCCATTTTCTTCATGATTTTACCGAGCGCGCTTGTCGCGACCGCCTTTAAGTCGTCGTCAAACTCACCCGCCGTGTCGCCCGACTGTATTACGCCGCCGAAATACTTGTTGATCATCGCGACGGTACGGTTCACAAGATTGCCGAGGGTGTTCGCGAGGTCGCTGTTGAAGCGGCTGATGAACACCTCGTACGTAATTGTTCCGTCCTGCGCGAACGGCATTTCGTGGAGAGAATAGTAACGCACCGCGTCAACGCCGAAATGCTTTACGAGATCCTCGGCATATATAACGTTTCCGCGCGACTTGCTCATTTTTTCCTCGCCCACGAGCATCCACGGGTGACCGAACACCTGTTTCGGCAGCGGTTCGCCGAGAGCCATAAGCATTATGGGCCAGTAAATCGTGTGGAAGCGCAGAATATCCTTACCTATAATATGCACGTCCGCGGGCCAGTATTTCTTGTATAAATCGCCCTTTTCGTCGGGTGAGTAGCCGAGCGCGGTGATATAGTTTGAAAGCGCGTCGATCCACACGTATACGACATGTCCGGGGTCGAAGTCCACCGGTATTCCCCATGAAAAGCTCGTGCGCGACACGCACAAGTCCTGAAGTCCGGGCTTTAAGAAATTGTTTACCATTTCATTTTTGCGCGATTCGGGCTGTATAAATTCGGGGTGAGTTTCGATGTACTCCATGAGCTTATCCTGGTATTTGCTCATTTTGAAGAAGTACGCCTCCTCCTTCGCCTTCTTTACCTCGCGTCCGCAGTCGGGGCATTTGCCGTCAACGAGCTGCGTGTTCGTCCAGAACGACTCGCACGGCGTGCAGTACCAGCCCTCGTACTCCGACTTGTATATATCGCCCTTTTCGTAGAGCGTCCTGAATATCTTCTGCACCGCCTTTTCGTGGTAATCATCGGTGGTGCGGATAAATTTGTCGTAGCTTATGTTGAGCATGTCGGCGATCTGTTTTATCTCGCCGGCTATTTTATCGACATGCTCTTTGGGCGTTATACCCTCCGCTTCGGCGATTTCCTGTATCTTCTGACCGTGCTCGTCCGTGCCTGTCAGGAAGAACACGTCCTTGCCGATAAAGCGGTTAAAGCGCGCTATCGCGTCGGTGAGAATTATCTCGTACGTGTTGCCGATGTGCGGCTTTTTCGACGTGTACGCGATTGCCGTTGTAATGTAGAATTTTTCCATGTGTATGGACTCCTTTCAGTTGTGTTGTGGGCAGGCGGATAATATCCGCCCCTATGTGAGGCTCCCCTTGAGGGGAGCTGTCGCCGTAGGCGACTGAGAGGTGGTTTCTCAAAATACGTATTGCCACCTCTCCGTCATTGCTTCGCAATGCCACCTCCCCTCAAGGGGAGGCTATCAGCCGCTAAATCACAATTTACCTATCCAAAAACCGCTCCATCAACGTATATCCCTTTTCAATAAATATACCCGTTTTCTTGCCGTTTTCCTCGGTGTATGCCAATCCCGAGCCGCCGTCCTTCGTGCTGTCGTAGATAACATACGGCACGGGGTCTGATACGTGGGTTTTGAGCTTGATCGGCGTAGGATGGTCGGGCATTATCAGCATTTTATAGTCTATACCGCGCTTTTCCAGCTCGTCCTTTAAGAATTTTACAACCTTTTTATCTATCGTTTCCACCGCGTACTTCTTCTTTTCGGGCAGTCCCTGATGTCCCATTTCATCGGGCGCTTCCATATGAATGTACACAAAATCGCTGTCGCCGGTAATAGCCTCGAGCGCCGCCCGAGCCTTGCCGTCCCAGTTGGTTTCGCAGTTGCCGGTCGCGCCCTCTACGTCGATCGAGTTCATTCCGGCGCATTTAGCTATGCCCTTTATCAAATCGACAGCCGAAATAACGCTGCCCTTCAAGCCGTATTTTTCGTAGAAGTTTTCAAGCTGCGGCTTTGTGCCCTCGCCCCAGGGCCATATCGAGGTCGCCGGATTTTTACCCGCCGCGACGCGAGCCTTGTTTACGGGGTGCTCCTTCAAAATTTCCACGCTTTTTTTCATCATTTCAAGAAATTTCTCCG
The DNA here is from genome assembly GCA_947591315.1 of uncultured Clostridia bacterium. Classification (GTDB taxonomy): domain Bacteria; phylum Bacillota; class Clostridia; order UBA1381; family UBA1381; genus Hominilimicola. The sequence goes on along the minus strand of CANQDD010000010.1, from coordinate 62,567 downwards.
CGCCGTCGCCCTTCGGGAGATATTCACCGATTTTCCTGTCCGAAATATCGTGCGGCGGAGTTAAATCCACATTGGTAGAGCCGCCGCTCCATACGCACAGGTGGCGGTAGCTGATGCCGGGATAGAATTTTATAACGTCGGTATTCAATTCAGCCGCTACGGCTTTCATAATCTCAGCCGCTTCGGCTGTCGTGATTTCACCGGAGGAATAGTCGAGCATTGTCTTGTCCTCATAATTTTCCTCGTCGGAGAGCGTCACAAGATTTGTGCGGAACGTAACGTCGTCGTCCTTCATCTCAACGCCGATTGACGCGGCTTCGAGCGGCGAGCGTCCGCTGTAGCATTTTTTCGTGTCATAGCCCATGACCGACAGATTAGCCACATCCGAGCCGGGCTTCATGCCGTCCTGCACGGTCTTAACCATGCCAAGCTCGCCGTGCTTTGACATATAGTCAATGGTCGGCTTATCCGCGACCTCGAGAATAGTCTTTCCGTCAAAATAATCCACCGGATAATCCGCCATACCGTCTCCTAAAATTACAATGTATTTCATGTTGTTTTCCCCTTTCACTTTATAACATCTCAAGAAAATCATCCAAATCAATATGCGCCATAGCAAGAATACTTTTTAATGTTCCCTTGGCCACCTCGGAATGATTAGGTATAATAACTGTGTATTTGCCGTCGGAATACTTCATATGACTGCCCTTTTGGCTTACATATGAAAATCCGCATCTTTCAAGAACCTTTATTATTCTCGACGGCGGCAAGACAGGATATTTCGACCCCATCAGACAGCCACCTCCAAAGTAGTGACAAACACAGAGTTTAACGGTTGTTCGGGAATGTTATCCTCGTAATACAACTCCAACGCCTCCGAAAGATTTGCAAGCGCTTCATCTATGGTTTTTCCCTGCGACGCAACGCCCGATTCTATCGCCGTCGCCACATACCAGTTTTCTTCCTTTTGTATAATTACGGTTGATTTTATTGACATAGGTGTCACTCCATTCTTTTTTTATACTTAAACCCGCTCTTTATCCGCGGAATAATCGCCAATGCGCCGCGACCGACGTGTGTCGCGATAAGCGGGCTGAATTCGCCGTGCATCGTTATTTTTACGTCCTCGCCGAACTCCTCTTTAAGGACTTCCATAGCCTCATCGTACTTATTTTTGTCCGACTCCACTATCAGAAATTCGGGATTTTCAAAATCAACGTCCTCGTCTTCTTTTATTTTCTCGACAAGCTTATGTATAACCTTTTTCCTGCCGCGAAGCTTATCAAGGCTTTCCACAAGTCCGTTTTCTATCGTGAGTATCGGCTTGATGTCGAGAAGCGTGCCGACAAACGCCGCCGTTTTTGACAGTCTGCCGCCCTTTTGCAGATATTCGAGCGTGTCAACAAGAAGATAGCATCGCCATGAAACTATATACTGCTCGCAGTCCTTTATAATTTCATCAACGCTTTTTCCCTCCGCCGCCATTTGAGCCGCGTGCACCGCCGTCTGTGCTATGTAGAGCGAAAATTTGTAGGAATCGAAAATATGTAAATCGGCTTTCGGGTTTTCCTCAAGTATTTCCTCTCTCACAAGACAAGCCGTGTTATACTGTCCGCTCGCCGCGCTCGACAGTGTGAAATATATTACGCTCTCATGCTCGTCGGTCGCTTTTTTCAGATAATCGTACATATCCGCGTACGGAGTCTGCGAGCTTCTCGGCACTCCGTCGAACTGCTCCTGCATATCGAGAAACTGCTCGTTTGTTATGTCGCGCCGCTGAACGTATTGCTTTTCGCCGAACAGCGTTATGAACGGTATAATGCCGATATTATATTTTTCAAGCGCCTCGTCGGGTATGTCCGAACCGGTGTCTACTATGATTTTTATATCGCTCATTAAATAATCTCCTTCCTTTATGTATCTACATCGGGCGACCGCGAGGGTCGCCCCTACGGTGTTGCGTTATGCGGGCTGGTCGTACGCTGCGCGTACTGCTCGCCCATGCAACCCGGGCGAACACGGTTCGCCCCTACGGTGTTGCGCTCGTGAGCCTCTCCTTGAGGAGAGGTGGCATTGCGAAGCAATGACGGAGAGGTGGCAATACGTATTTTAAAAACCCACCTCTCAGTCGCCTTCGGCGACAGCTCCCCTCAAGGGGAGCCTTTCGTAGGGGCGACCCTTGCGGTCGCCCGTCAGAACTACCACGTAAATTTCGTCAGTTGTCCCAGTTTCTTCAAATTATCAAATCCTTGCTGCCTTAACGCCTCGTATACTATTACCGCCACTGAATTTGATAAATTCAGACTGCGCGCGTCGGGTATCATCGGGATCCTTATGCAGCGTTCCTCATGCTCGTGCAGAAGCTCCTCGGGAAGCCCCGCATCCTCGCGCCCGAACATTAAGTAGTCGTTGTCCCTGTACTCCACGTCAACGTAGGTGTGCGGCGCTTTTGTGGTCGCGTAGAAATAACGCGCACCCTCGGTTTTTTCAAAAAAATCAGCCAAATTATCATAATACTTGACATTCAGTAAATGCCAGTAATCGAGCCCCGCGCGCTTAAGGTTTTTATCCGTGATCTGAAACGCCGTCGGGCGGACTATGTGCAGACCGCACCCCGTCGCCGCGCAGGTGCGCGCTATGTTGCCGGTATTCTGCGGAATACGCGGCTCTACCAATACTATATTAAACAAACGATACCATCCTTACTTTAGAAATTTCAGCATAAATCTGTTGAGCAGCGGACGTTTTATCCCAACCGCCCTCTGCGGGCAAAGCTCCTGACAGCAGAAGCATTTTATGCACTTCTTTTTATCTATGACCGGCTTGCCGCCCGCCATGCTTATTGCCTTCGGCGGACAGCAGTTTGCGCACGCGCCGCATTTTACGCACGTTTTGTAATCAATTTTCGGGCGTGACGCCAAAGCGTTTTTTGCCCACGCGTTCACCGCCGGCGGCAGCGACAGCAGCCTTAAAAGGTTAAAGTGGCTCTCCGGCTTAACGAAATCGCGCATAATAAGCGGCTCAATCGGTTCGCCGACCGTTTTAACTTCGCCTGTAAGTCCGCGCTCGATCGACTCCCTCACCGTGTCGACCTCGTCGGACGCGTAGCCTATAAGAGAGCATGCAATCTTATCGAGCGCGTACGCGTTCGCGGACGCCAGTACAAGTCCTACGTGACGGCTTTGTCCCGCTGTGGGCCCGTTGCCCTCCATTCCCCACACCGCGTCCATAATGCTTAGCGTCGGCTTGACGCACTCGCACAAGTCAACAAGCATGGAGCAGAACGCGCGGCGGTCGTCGAGCCTGAAATGCAGCTCCGCCTTGTGCGTGCCGGGTATTACGCCGAACAGATTTTTAACCGCGCCGGTGTAGCTCGTCATGGCGTGCGTTTTGAGCTTCGGGAGCGAGATTATCACGTCAGCTTCAAGCGCGGGGTTTATAATCGGTATTTGTTTTACCGTCCTGCCCTCGGGAAAATGCACCTCGGTAAACGACGTGTCGTAATTCAGTGCCGCGCCGGTACCCTCCACGGCTTTGTCAGCGCCGCACGCGGAGTACACACTTTTTAATATAGCGGCGTTATACGGCCCGCCGGGACTTTCGGCAACGGTCACCTTACCGCCCGCTTCCTCGGCGAGTTCTATTACCGCGCGGAGAATATCGGGGTGCGTCGTTACCGCCTCGTCGGGATTTTTCCGCGACACGAAGTTAGGCTTGATAAGCACCCTGTCGCCCTTTTTCACAAATCTGCCGATACCGCCGATAAGCCCGACCGCTTCTCTCACGGCGCGCGGCGCATCGGCGTAGCGTCCGCATTTTACTGTTGAAACGGTATCGGTCATGTACTTGCACCTCGCAGGACAATAGTTTTACGTATATATTATACTATATCCTTTGCTATTTTTCAACAGTTATGTGAATTATTGAGAGAATAAAGTTTGGACGCCTCATTGTTCTCCTTGATTTTCCCCTCCGAATGATATATAATACATCGAAAGGGGGATTTTTTATGAAGAGATTTACTTTGGGCTTTATCATAGGCGGCATTGTCTGCTCCGCACTGACAGGGTTTGCGGTCGAGTATGCGGTAACGGCAAACCCGTTTCCTATCCGGGTTGACGGCATTGAAAAGTCAATCGAAGGCTACAACATCAACGACAGCACCTATTTTAAGCTCCGCGACATCGCCGACGCGGTGGGCGGTTTTACGGTAGGTTTTACGAATAATACAATCACCATAAGCACACAAGCCGAACCGTCGGAACCGTCGGAGCCGACAAATACCGACGAAGCTATTACAATTTACGAGGGTCAGCCGCGCGACAACCGCCTTGCAAGAGAAGGTGACACTTTCGTTAAGGCGGACGGCACACAAATAGTGTTAAAGAAAGATGAAGTAACGGGCGTGCTGGGTTACGGACAAGGCGTTGCGCCGGACGTAGGTATAATGGATGATTTGGGGCAGGGAGACCAGATGACTACATTTCCTTTGAAACCAAATAATAGATTAAATACAGACAAATATGGTAATGACTCAACAGGTACTTGGACTGCTGCATCATTTTATGATGTAAATCCTCTGACCGGTGAGGGGCATTGGGATGGCGAATGGTCTGTTATAGCTATAAAAACACGTCCTAAAACTCGTGGTACAGTATTTGGTGAAATTTCAGAGGATAAAAACTTTATATGGGATGATGATGTTTGGGTTTGTTTAGCCTCAGAGAATGGACATAGTATATTAGAGTATGTCAATACGCATCAATAACAGATAAGAAGCATGGGCGGACAAATAATATCCGCTCTCCTACGGTATGAGGGATGTCAATAGCGCCATCCCCTACGTATGACCCCCTCTATGAGGGGGTCTAAACTTGCTTGCAAGTTTAGGGGGGTGCTATAAATTCGCATCGCACCTCAACACCCCCCCAAAAGCCTACGGCTTTTGACCCCCTCGGAGAGGGGGTCTTACAGGCGAATAATATCCGCTCCCATACAAAAAAACGCTCCTTTGGGAGCGTTTTCGTTTATTTTTTCGGATTTACTATATCACGCCAATCGAGGTCGCCGCGTTCAAGTCCGTGTATAAGAACCTCGGCGGTCGCGCTGTTTGTCGCGATAGGTATGTTGTGCATGTCGCAGAGCCTCAAAAGCGAGAACACGTCGGGTTCGTAGCCCTCCGCGTTCAGCGGATCGCGGAAAAACAGTACAAGGTCAATTTCGTTGTACGCTATTCTCGCGCCTATCTGCTGGTCGCCGCCCTGCGGTCCGGGAAGAAAGCGGTATATGTTAAGTCCGGTACTCTCGCTTACGAGCTTGCCCGTCGTGCCCGTCGCAAAAAGCGAGTGGCGCGACAGAATACCCGAATATGCTATACAGAACTGTATCATAAGCTCTTTCTTCTTGTCGTGTGCAATGAGTGCAATGTTCATGAGATTTACCGTCCTTTCACCGTCTGTGTCTTACTGCCTTCTCCTTTGAAACAACCGTTTGAAAAATCCTCTCTTCTCGTCAAAATCCATAACCGGCACATTCTCGCCGTCTATGCGCGCGGCAATATTTTTAAACGCCGTACCAGCGCGCGAATATGTATTCGTAACAGCGAGCTTTCCGCCGAGCGCCGAAATTACAAGCTCCTCGTCGTCGGGCACAAGTCCCGCCACGGGTACCTGCAGTCTGTCCACGCAGTCGTCCACATTTATCATAATGCCGCGATCTATCATGTCGGGACGTATGCGGTTTATTATGACCTTTATGTCCGCAACGCCCATGTCCTCAAGCACGGAAACCGTTCTGTCCGCGTCGCGCAGAGCCGTAAGCTCCGGCATCGTCACGATAAGCGCCGCGTCAGCCGCCGGCGCGGCGTACAGAAATCCGCCGTCAATACCCGCCGGCACGTCCACTATGCAGTATTCAAAACGCGCCCTTATCTGCTCCCAGACGTTTTTTACCGCCTCGTCGCTCAAAAAAGATATTCCGCGCGTCTGCGGAGCGGGAATGAAATAGAGATTTTCAAATTCCCTGTCCTTTATAACCGCGTCGTCGAGGCTGCAGCCGCCGTCGATAACGTCCGAAATGTCGTATACAATGTCGCTCTCCAGACCGAGAACAATGTCCAGATTGCGAAGTCCCATATCCATATCCACCACCGCAGTAAGATGTCCTCTTAAAGCGAGCGCCGCGCCGAGGTTCGCGGTCGTGGTCGTTTTACCCGTACCGCCCTTGCCGGACGCCGTTATGATGATTTTTCCCATAGCCTGTCTTATTCCTTTCAACTGCGGCATATATACAGATTATACCACGGTTTCTTGTGTTTGTCCATATTTTTATGAAAAATTATACAAATATTTTTCAATTATCTATACAAAAATTGTATAAGTTGAGTATGTTATTCGGCAGTACCGACAGTAAAATTCTCCGTAACTATCCTGTCGTCACGCAGATACGCCTTTTTCATACCGCCGCGGAAGTCGTTTTTATCGTAGTAGCTGTGCGTGCCGGATATGCGTATGTCGGACGGCGCCATGTCGAGCGCGATAACGTACGCACCCTTGCTGCCCATACAGCCCGCCTCGACTTGTCCGAGCAGTCTGCCGAGCACGATCACGTTGCCGACAGCCGCGACCTTGCCGTCCTCCTCCACGTCGCCGACAAGCACAAGATGCCCGTCGGACTCAACCTTTCTGCCGCCGCGCACAACACCCTCGTAAAATCTGGCGCGGCTCGACTTGAAGTTGGTCGTGACAACATCACGTATTTTACGGAAAGGCGTGTCGTCGCTCGGCGCGGCTTCCTCGCTCTTTAAATCCTTCGGAAGCTCAAGCGTCTTTTCCGCAAAGTCGTCCTCCGTTTTGCGCCGTTCGCCGTAATTTACCGTGCTTTCGGGCAGCATAGCCTTAACTATGGCTTCGAGACGCATTTTATCGCTGTCCGTAAGCTCGCGTCCGGCAAAATATATGTTGCAGTGACCGTCGCCGAAAAACTTGCGGAATTGGCGCAGCCTGTCATAAAGAGAGCTTGTTATATCGGAAATGGGGCTTGTCGCGTCGAGGTAAATTCTCACGCCGTCGCCCGCTCCCTTCAGCTTTATAATCTCTTTTTCCATGACTGTGCCCTCCTTCGTTTATTCCTCGTAACCGGTCGGCTGCGGCGTCTGTGTCGGCGCACTCGTCGGCTGCAGATTAAAATACGCGTCAAAAATATCCTTCGCCACAAGCGCGGCGTTCGTGCCCCGTACGCCGTGCTCAAGCACGACCGCAACGGCTATTTCGGGGTTGTCAAACGGCGCGTAGGCGATAAACACGGCGTTGTTCGAGCCGTCTCCGACCTGCGCCGTACCCGTTTTACCGCCGACCTGTATGCCGTAATTCGCGAATACCTCCGCCGCGCTTCCCTCGTCGGCAACCTTCTTCATACCCTGCTTTACGGCGTTTATATCCTCCGGCTTCATGTCGATTTGATCCACTATCTCGGGATTGAACTCCTTCACGATCGAGCCGTCCACCGACGAGCGCACGCTCTTTACAAGATTTACCTTGCGCCTTGTGCCGCCCGACGCTATCGTCGCCGCGTAATTCGCGAGCTGCACCGGTGTGAACAGGCTGTACGACTGACCGATAGCCGCCTGTAGCGTGTCGCCGTCGTACCAGTCCTGACTTGTGACGTTCGTAACGACCTGCTTCTTGTATTCGGGGCTTGCCATGTGACCGGAGGTTTCCTCGGGAAGCTCTATACCCGTATGCTCGCCAAGACCGAACCGCTTCGCATACTCGCCGAGTACCGTTATATTCAAGCGTCTGCCGACCTCGTAGAAGAAGTAGTTGCAGGAATTTTCAAGCGCCGCCGTGACGTTCTGTCTGCCGTGCGTCAGCCTGTACTCGTTCCAAATCCAGCACGCGGGCTGGTAATCGTCATAGTATTTGTAAACACCCTCGTCAACGATTATCTCGCCCGTTGTGATATTACCGGTTTCAAGTCCCGCTATCGCGGTAAGCGGCTTAAACGTCGAGCCGGGGCTGTACGTACCGCACACGGCTCTGTTGAACATCGGACGCGCCTCGTCTTCGACAAGCGAGCCGTAGTCCTCGTCAAAGCGCGACATGTCATACGTCGGGCATGAAGCCAGCGCGAGAGTGTCGCCCGTTTTAATATCGAGCACAACCACCGCGCCCGCGTTACAGTCCGCGCCGTCCTTCGGCTTAACGCCGCTCGCGCTGCGTATCGCCTGAATGTTATTCGCGAGCGACTCCTCCGCAATCTTCTGCAGGTCGGCGTCTATCGTTAGAACAATGTAATCGCCCGGCACGGGTTCGGTGTTGTTCAGTATCGTTATATCCTTGCCGTTTACTTCCTTTGTCGTACCCGTTGTGCCGTCCGTGCCGCGCAGGTACTTTTCACCCCAAAGCTCTATGCCCTGCTTGCCTATTATGTCGTTGTAGCCGTAGCCGAGATCCTTATTATCCTCGTACTCCTTCGCGCTTATTTTACCCGTTCTGCCGAGTATGTGCGTTGCAAGTCCGGGCATGTCGTAATTGCGGATATAGTCGTTTATGACGGATATGCCCTTAAATTCGTCCTGCCGTTCCTTTATCTGCATTACCGCCTCGACCGGTATATCCTCCGCTATCGTAAAAAGCACGGTCTGCGACAGACCGCTGACCTCGGCGCAGTAGCGTATGCCGGCTATTCTGCGCTGCTCGTCCTCGCTGAACGCCGCGCCTATGTTGTAGCGGCGTTTCAGAAGTTGCACAACGTCGCTCGCGCTCATGGTATCGTTAATTCCCATTGAAGCGTTCGACGAAAACCACGCGGCGCGCTCATCGTTTACAGAGCCGTCCTCGTTCTCGTCCTCAAACTCGAACACGTACGGCGCGAAGCTGACCGGCAGATTGTCAAAATACTCGCAGTTATTCGCGTAAAGAACGTCGATGAGCTTTTTTATTATGCTGTTAAGCTCGTCGTCCTTCAAATCGGTTTTCTGCATCACAACGGAGTACCCGACCTTGTTTGAAACAAGGCGCGTACCGTATCTGTCCAGAATTTCTCCGCGCGGAGCTTTCGCGATTATGTTCGTCGTGAGACGGTCGTTCGCGACCGTGACGTACTGGTCGCCCTTTACAAGCTGCAAATCAAACAGCTTCCACACTATCGCGCAGAACATCAGAACCATTATTGCGCTTATAACGTAAAATCTCGCTTTACTGTTAGGCATAGCTTACAACAAATCTCCTATCAACAGCTTTTCCTTATCTTCCTTATACATCGTGCATGTTAAAAGCGGGTAAATAAGTATCACGAACAGCGTGTTAATAACGGCGAACGGAATCGTCGAATAAAGCAGCATGTCCGTCGTAACTGTTCCCGCGTCGATAAAACGGAATATCGTTTCCATAATTCCCGATAATACAAACGTCCGCGTAAAGGCCTTGACCGTTCTGCCTATATAACGCGGCTTTGATTTAAGCGCGAATATAAGCATACCCGCGTAGAAAATATACAGAGCCGTCACTATATAGCTGTGTCCCGTGAACGCGCCCGCGATAAGGGCGCATATTCCGCTTATAACGGCGGTTGTTATAACGTCCTCCTCCATAAGCGCAACGCATACGACAAACGGCAGCGCCAATGACGGCACTGCGTCATATACGTGTATTCCCGAAAGGACTACGGTTTGTATAAGAAATATACAGAATATCCACACACCGATTTTGAAATTTCGCATCTTCGTCACCCAATCAATTCATTCCGTTTATTACAAGCACGCCGTAAAGCCGTGAAAAATCCACCGCCGGTTCAACAACAGCGTAGTTGAGGTTGCCCATAGCGTCAGCGTTTATCTCACGCACAGAACCTACGACAAGACCGTCGGGGTATACGCCTCCCGCGGCGGTCGTTTCGAGAAGGTCGCCGACTATGAGGTTTGAATCCTTGTCTATAAACGTCATTCTGCACACGCTGCTGCGGTACATTTCTCTGTCGCCCTCGACAACGGCAACGTCGCCCGTTCTCGTTATTTTAACGCCGAGCGCGTTGTCCGGCCCTATGATCGTCGATACGAGCGACCAGTTTGGTCCCGTCTCTATGACCTTGCCCACAACGCCGTCGGGCGTTATTACCGCGTTGCCGACGTTTATGCCGGACAGCGAGCCTTTGCTTATCTCGATGGTGTCGTACCAGTTATTCGGAGAATACGCTATTACGGTGGCGGCTACGGTCGTGTATTCGCTCATGCTCTGCCCAAGCTCCAGAAGTCCCTTTAATTCCTCGTTTTCCTCTCTGTAATTCGTAACGTCTCTGCTTTGCTTTTTAAGCTCGTTGATCTGTGCGACAAGCCGTTCGTTTTCCGCTTTGTACGCCTTGGACTCGGCTAAAAAGTCAGCCGTGCTTTTTACGTTGTTCGATATATACGCAAACCCGCTCTGAAACGGAGCGAAAACGCTTCTTATCGCGTTTGAAACGGGATTTGAGCCGCCGAAATGCGCTATCGCGACGCACAAAAGCACTATCGCCGTAATTATAGCCGTAATTCTTACGCTTTTTTTCTTTAATAGTGATGATAACATGTTTTAGCCCCCGTAAATAAGACTATGGTATTACTTCGCCTTGTCTGTAAGCTCCTTGATGTTTTCGAGCGACCTGCCCGTGCCAATCACAACACAGTCGAGCGGGTATTCCGCGACGTGCGTCGGGATTTTTGTGACCTCGGTGATGAGCTTGTCCAGTCCCTTTATGAGCGCGCCGCCGCCCGTGAGCATTATGCCGCGCTCCATTACGTCAGCCGCAAGCTCCGGCGGCGTGTTTTCGAGAGTGAGTTTTATCGCCTCGATCATTTCGTTTATGTTCTCGCTTATTGCTTCTCTTATCTCGCTTTCCTTTATCTGCACCGTTTTCGGCAGTCCCGTTGACACGTCGCGTCCGCGCACCTCGCGCACCGCCTCCTCGTCGTCCTCGTACGCCGACGCTATTGTGAGCTTTATGTCCTCAGCCATTTTGTCGCCGATGTTTATTAAATGCTCTTTTTTGAGGTAGTTTACTATTGCGCTGTCGAGCGCGTTGCCGGCTATTCTTATCGAGCGCGACGACACAATTCCGCCGAGCGATATAACGGCTACCTCCGTCGTTCCGCCGCCTATATCGACAACCATAGAACCCGTCGCGTCGTTTACAGGCAGCGACGCGCCTATCGCGGCAGCCATCGGCTCGTCTATGAGCGCCACCGACTTCGCGCCCGCCTGTATAACAGCCTCCTCGACCGCGCGGCGCTCAACCTCCGTAACGCCCGAGGGGATACATACGATTACTCTGGGCTTAAATATATTGCTGACGTTCGCTTCCTTTATAAACGCTCTTATCATAGCCTGTGTGATGTCGAAGTCTGCGATCACTCCGTCCTTTATAGGACGCACCGCGACGATATTTTCCGGCGTTCTGCCTATCATTTCATTAGCCGCGTTGCCGACGGCAAGCACCTTGCCCTCATACTTGTCTATCGCGACGACCGACGGCTCGCGCACGACTATGCCCTTTCCCTGCACGTATACGAGCGTGTTTGCCGTTCCGAGGTCAATTCCTATATCTTTGGTTAAAAAGCCCATTTCTTTTTCTCCTTTATAAAACAGTTATATTAAATTCGTTTTCCAAAAGCTCCGCAAGCGCCGCGACAGGCAGTCCGACGACGTTGAAGTAATCGCCCTCAATCCCGTCAATCAGCAGCGAGCCCTTGCCCTGTATGCCGTACGCGCCCGCTTTATCCATCGGCTCTTTAGTTTGTACGTACTTTTTTATTTTGTCGCCCGTAAGCTCCTTGAAGGTGACGCGTGTGCATACCGCCCTGCATACCGATTTCGCGTCGCTCATGCGCATGACGCATATACCAGTGTATACCTCGTGCGTCCTTCCCGACAGAGCGGCGAGCATTGCTTCCGCGTCCGCCTTATCCTTCGGCTTGCCGAGTATTTCGCCGTCAAGCGTCACGACCGTGTCGGCGGCTATGACATGCGCTTTTTTGTTTTTTAAGACCTGCTTCGCCGACGCGCTCGCCTTCAAAAGCGCGAGCTCCTGAACGTACAGCTTTATCGGTAAATCCTTCGGCACGACGCTTTCGTCCGCCTCGGACACGACCACGTCGAAATCGAGTCCCATAAGCTCCATAAGCTCCCTGCGTCTCGGTGACGCGGAAGCCAGTATAAAGTCAGCCATTCGTTTTCCTTTCTTATTCAACGCCGCGGTAGAAATGACCTCGCGTAAAGGTGTTTTCCTGCGGAGCGTCAAGCTTTTCCCCGCCCGCGAACGCACGTTTGTACTCATCTATTATTTTACCACATTGTGAGAAATTTTCAACAGTAAATAACAATCTCACACAATTTATTTTCAGTCTTTTTATGTCCTCGGCTTTGTCAGCCATGTAAACCGGCACGGAATTCAGCAGAACCGCTTTGCAGCTTCCTTTTTCGCCGTCGCATATAATCGGCATTACGCGTTTTTTTCTGTCGCGCAGGCTGTATACCTGTTTTCCGCTCTGACATTTTCCCTGCGCGTTTACGGGGCAGTTTTTCATCACCATCAGCGGCAGAGAGCCGTAAGCGATTATCTCCGTCTCCGCGTTTGTGTATTCTAAAAGCTCCTCGATTTCACGAAGGTTAAGCTCGGGCGACAGCGTGACAATGCCGTCTTTTGCAAGGTAGTCAACCGTAAGCGAATTGTAAACATTTAGTGTCCCCGAAAACGGTCTGAACCTCTCGGCGCGTATACCGGCTTCCTCGGCGGCGCGCCGTTGCTCGTCGGTCGTAACGTAAGCGGCAAGCTCTATCTTATCGGGCGTTTCGCGCTCACAGGACGGCACGGCGTAATCATTTACCTGTCCCCTTTCACGCTTTACCCGCTCCTTTGCAAGCATTTCCGCCGCTGCGCGGCGCACGGCGTTTATCTCCTTAATCGGCAGCGTTACGCTGTCGTCGACCGTGACGGATATATTGTCACACGCAAACGGCGTTGAGCCGAGCTTTAAAAGCTGCGCCTTCAGCCGGTTAGCGTCGAGCGGAACGTTTACGGCTTTTTCGGATTTTAGTGTCCCCACTGCTCGGACGCTTCTGCTGCCGTCGGAAAATGTAACCTCGAGCGGCGAGCCGAATTTTAGTGTCCCCGTTATGTCGATACCAATTTTACGCACGTTCGCGGTTTTGGCGCACCGCTCCACTGCTTCACGAGTATATTTAGTGTCCCCCGTACCCGACGGAGACGCGTAGCTCATCATGTCTGCGCCGAGCTTGTTGTTAAAGTAGCCGTCTGTAAAACCCGACCTCGAAAACGCGTCGGTGAGAATCTGCATATCCTCTTTTGTAACTTTAGTGTCCCCGTTCGCTTCAAGCAAATCGAGATACTTTCTGTACACGCCGACGACAGCTGACACGTATTCGGCGCGTTTTAACCGTCCCTCAATTTTAAGCGACGCAACGCCCATACGTTTTAGTGTCCCCAATTCGTCTATAAGCGCCATGTCCTTCGGTGAGAGAAGATAACCGTTTTTAATACTTTTGTGTCCCCCGCAAAGCTCGTACGGCAATCGGCACGGCTGCGCGCACGCGCCCCTGTTGCCGCTCCTGCCGCCGAGTATGCTCGACATAAGGCACTTGCCGCTGTAGCACTGGCATATCGCGCCGTGTACGAACACCTCTATCTCAATAGGCGACGTGCGGCATATATTCTCGATCTCACCGCGGCTTAATTCCCTCGCAAGTACGACGCGCGAAAATCCGAGACGCGCAAGCTCCTTCACCTCGTCCGCCGTCGTCACCGACATCTGCGTGCTGGCGTGAAGCGTGAGGTCGGGACACGTGTTTTTTATTATCTCCGCCGCGCCCAAATCCTGCACGATAAGCGCGTCAACGTGCGCGTCGTTAAGGCGCTTTACGTATTCGGTGAGCTCGCCGATTTCGCGCTGCTTTACAAGCGTGTTGACCGTCACGTGTACGTCCACGCCGTACAAGTGGCAGTACTCGGTCTGTTTTTTGATTTCATCGGCGGTAAAATTCTGTGCGGCACGTCTTGCGCCGAAGCTCTTTCCGCCCAGATACACCGCGTCCGCGCCCGACTGCACAGCCGCGCGCAAAGCCGTTTCGTTTCCCGCCGGCGCGAGTAGTTCCATAGCCATTACTGCTTGTCTATCAAATCGAGAAAGTCCTGCTCGCGCTTTTTGTCGCGTTCTTCAAGCTTCACGATTTTTTCCTTCAGGCTTTTTACCTGTCCCTCAAGGAATTTAATCTTGTTGTTCGCGCCGTTCAGCTTTTCGTTCGCGTCGCTGACCTCGGCGCGCATCGCGGCTTCGTCGATCGAGACCTGACCGCTTTTCACCATGTCAAGCTCGTCCTGCGCATTCTCCGCCTCACGTTCGAGCCTGCTGTTTTTCTCCTTAAGCTCCGCCGTTTTTCCTTTGAGCGTGTCGTTTTCCTCAAGCTGCTTGTAATACTCGTCGCAGATGTTGAGCGCGGCGAGAACAAGCGGGCGCTCACCCATTATATTCTGTCCGCCGCGAAGCACGTTTTCCACCTTCTCGTTCACGTGCGCGCACAGCCTTTCGAGGTACTCGGGCGTTTCCTCGGCGACGACCGTGTAGCTGCGCGAATTTATCACAAAGGTTATTTTATTCACAGACATTTGCAGACCTCCTTGCCCAAAATATGCCTATTATATATTTTATTATACAATAAAATGCGCGAAAAAAACAGTATTTTTTTATTTTGTTGTCAAAATGTTTTGAAAACGCAAAAAAAGAGCGCCGAAGCGCTCTTTTAATTTTTGTTTTTAAGCATTAGTCGCGGATGTAGTTTATACCGTCCACAACTTTAACGCCTCTCTGGTTTGCGTCGTCGATCATGCTCTGCTTTGTTTCCTGAGCAACCTCATCAACATCGAATGAGCTGTTAATTTCATCGATAACGTCATAACCGCCCATGTCAAGCCATCTCTGGATTTCAGTCTTGTAAGCGTCGAGGCTGATCTGACCTACGCAGTACTTAGCCTTAGCGTTAGCCATAATATCGTCAAGCGTCGTACCTCTTCTGGTCTGCGTCGGCGATACGTAAGGCTCAGCCGGGTTAGCAACCGCCCAAAGCTTGTTATCCGCATAAACCGCGTCAACCTTCTCGGCAACTACCGCTGCTGAATCGTTGTACTTCGTCTTGAAGCCGTCCTCGAACGATACTATACCCATCGAGAGCTGGTTAAGGTCGTTGATCTGAGCCTGAAGCGCACTATCGTCAACCTTCTCCGCATAGCTGCCGTCAACCACATTGTAGTGAACGCCTTCAATACCATAGTTCATCATGTTTACAGCTTCAAGGTCGTTCAGGTGATCCATTACGCCAAGCATGAAGTCACGCTGTTCCTCCGTCGGAAGCGCGGGCGTCGGCAGTACATAGAAGCTGTCGTAACCTGTTGTCGGAAGTGTTCTCTTGGGCGACTCGGCGTCCTTCTTAACATAACCGAATACGTCAACAACCGCATTCTCCTGACCTTCAATTTCCACAATATTCTGAGCAAGTCTTCTTGAACGGTCGGCAACGTCAATGATTATGCCAGCCTTTCCGTTGAGGAAGTCCTCATTCCACTTACCGTCCGGAAGCGAAGCCATGTTCTGGTTTATGTAGCCCTTGCTGTACCAGTCGTGAATCATGTCCATAGCCTCGATATACTGGTCGAACATGAACGACGGAGCAAGCTTGCCTGTCGCGGGATCTATACCCCAGGCGTTCGGCGAACCGTTCCACAGTGCGAGGTTATCGAGCGGACCCTGGAGATATGTCGATATAATCATACCGTACGTATCGTCCTGACCGTTACCGTCCGGATCCTCCTCCGTGAAACGTCTCATAACTCTGTCGAAATCTTCAAGCGTCTCGGGGATAGGCTCGCCGAGCTTGTCAAGCCAGTCTTTTCTTATAGAAATACCGGCACGTCCGAGTTCTCTGGATCTGTAAATACCGTAGTTGTCACCGTCGATTGAGATGTTTCTGTTTATAAGCTCGCTCGACTGCTTAAGGTTTTCATACGGGCTGTCGGGCGCGAATGCGTCCGTAATATTCCAGAATATGCCCTTTCTTGCGGCAACGATAACGCTCGAGTTTCGCGTACTTACGAGCATTGCGTGCGGGTAAACGCCCGAACCCATTGTCGTAACGGTCTTTTCGTTGTATGTGGCGCTCGGCGCCCACTTCAGATTCAGCGTCAAGCTGTTTACGCCCATTTTATCCGCAAGATAATTTTCAAGCTCCTGTACAACGGGGCTGCTCTGTCCCGCGGACGTCGCGTTAAACGCTTTACAGAGAATATCTATCGTCGGGTTTGTACCGTCTATGGGCTGTGTCTGCTTGCCGCAGCCCGCAAGCGCGCCGATAAGCATCAGCGACGCGACGGATGCGCAGACAACTCTTTTCAAAGTTTTTGTCATATTTTAATTCCTCCCTACATAAAAGTCTAATTCCGATTTCACCGACGGGATTAACCCTTAACGGCGCCGACCATCGCACCTGCCGCAAAGTGCTTCTGCAGGAACGGATATACGCAGAGGATAGGAATTGTACCTATAACGATAACCGCCATCTTCAGCGTATCCGACGGGGGAAGCTCACCCTCCGTCATTTCCTCGGCGTTCTGCATTACAAGGCTGCGGAGCACCAGGGTGAACGGATACTTCTTCTGATCGTCTATGTAGATGAGCGATGCCATGTAGTCGTTCCAGTGACCAACGCCGTAGAAAAGACTGAAGGTCGCAATTACAGGCATCGAAAGCGGAAGCGCTATCTTGAAGAATATTCCTATCTCGGAACATCCGTCTATCGAGGCGGCTTCCTCAAGCTCTATCGGGAGATCCATAAAGAAGTTTCTTACAATCAGCATGTTGTACGCACTGATCGCGCCCGGAAGAATAAGCGCCGCATAAGTGTCATACATTCCCAAGGCTCTTACAACAAGGAAGGTAGGAATCATACCGCCGCTGAATACCATGGTGAACATTACCATTTTAAGTATCGGACCCTTACCTACAAGATTTTTTCTCGAAAGTCCGTATGCCATTGTCGTCGTGAAAAACATGTTTACGAGTGTACCCACGAGCGTTACGCCGATTGAAACGCCAAGCGAACGGAATACCGTCGGTCCCATGTCGTTCATATCAAATACCTTTTTATACGCCGCGAGCGTAGGCTGCTCCGGCCAAAGGAACAACGGTCTTGTCTGAATTTCGGACTCCTTGGCAAATGACGCCGCAATTACATAGATGAAGGGAATGACCATGAGCAGTCCAAGAATGGTCATTACGGCGTATATAACAATATCTCCGATGAAGTCGCCGAGACTTTTTCTTTTTATACTTATCATACTCTCTCGTCCTCCCTTCTTTAATAAAGACCTTCCTGACCGGCATGCTTAGCGATAGCGTTTGCCGACTGGATGAAGATAATACTGATAATTGACTTGAACAATGATACCGCCGTCGTATAACCGTATTCACCGCCTTGCATACCTTGGAAGTATACGTATGTGTCGAAGGTCTGGATAGAGTCTGCGTTACCGCTGTTCTTTAACAGGATCAGCTGTTCGTAACCTGTGTTAAGAACGCTGCCCATTCTGAGGATCAACATTGTGACAATCGTGCCCGTGATTGCCGGAAGTGTTATGTAGATGAGCTGCTGCCAACGGTTCGCGCCGTCAACTATAGCCGCCTCGTACTGCTCTACGTCAACACCCGCCAAAGCCGCAAGGAAGATAATCGTTCCCCAACCTGTTTCCTTCCAAACATTCTGGATAAGAACAACCCAATATATTGCAATCTTGTCCTGCATTATATCGACTCCGTTGCCGCCGTTTAAGGTTTTAACGATTTCGTAGATAGCACCGCCCGATTCCTTTGCCGCAGGCGCTCTTAAAAGGACGTATGTAATCGAGAATACGACTACCATAGATACGAAGTGAGGTACATATACAAGTGTCTGAATAGCTTTCTTGTACCACTGAACCTTCATTTCGTTCAAAAGAAGCGCCATAATAATCGGGAGCGGGAAGAAGAATATAATATTCATTCCCGAAATTATCAGCGTGTTTCTTAGGAGCATCCAGAAAGATGAGTCCGTAAGGAACAGTCTGAAGTTCTCAAAGCCTACCCAATCCTTGCCGAACTCGGAAAATCCCGGTCCGAAGAACTGGCTCGGCGCATAGTAATCTTTAAATGCGATAAGTACGCCGTACATAGGTACGATTTTAAAGATTATGAAATACAAAAATCCGGGCAAGAGCAACAGATATATCCATCTGTCACGCTTGATCTGCGCCCGTCTTCTCACCTTTTGATGTGCTTTCTCCTCGGGAGTAAGCACAATTTTTTGAGCTTTAGCCATAGCATACCCTCCCTAAATTTTATGTGTTTACAGTCTTTGCGGAAAGCGCGGATCTTGGGCGTTTATCCGCAATTTGCACAAAGACATAAATTTAATAAATACATTATAGCTCATTTCGGTAAAGATTGCAATACTTTTTGTGAAAAAAATGCAAATTTTTTTAAAAATTTTTGTTGTTTTGTATAAAATCACTACCTATGAATTATTATGTATTTAATGTGACGTAACTCATGTTACCATAAAATAGGCTAAAAAGTCCATAAAAAAACCGGAGGTGTATTGTTAAATTTAACGATAAAAAACGGCGGTTGATTGAGCCGCCGTTTTTCTTTGTTTAATTTGACTAAACGTTATTTTTCGAGGAACTCTCCGAGCCTGATAACCTCGATTCCGGCAAGCATTACTATGCCCGTGCCGTGCGTGTCGTTGAGGTTCCAGCCAAGCTCGTATTTGTAGTAATCGGGTATGAACGAGAACTCCGAGCCGCGGCATACGCCGTAAACGTTTCCGCCTCTGTCAACGCTCGTCTTTGAGATAGCCTCCCAGCCCTTATATATAGCCTTCACGTACTTTTCGGGATTTTTGAGCCAGCCGAAGCGGATCCCGCGCGAGAACGCGTAAATGAACATCGACGTACAGGAGGTTTCGGGGTAGCTGTCCCAATCCGTTATTACCTGGTGCCACATTCCGTCCTCGTCTTGAAGCTTCAGATAACCCTCGCAGAGAGTGTTGAGGAACTCGATGAGGTCATCGCGCTTCGGGTGATCCTCCGGCAGCTTTTCGAGAAGCTCGGTCATCGAGAAAACGACCCAGCCGTTGCCGCGTCCCCACGGAACGTTCGTCTTGGTGTCATATTTGAAGTCGTAAACGTGCGACATTATGCTCTGCTCCGGCATAAACAGGCGCTTCTTGAATCCGAAGAACTGATTCGCCGCGTCGTCGATATACTTTTGGTCGCCGGTGAACTCATAGTAGCGTGTCAGGAACGGAACGCTCATATATAAATCGTCAGCCCACATCGTAAGATTATGGAAGTGGTGCATCATATCCTTGCGCCAGAACGTGCCGTCCTCAAGCCTGTCCTGATGATTGAAGATGTAGTCTCCCACATAATCCGCGACAACCTTTACGTCCTTAAGCCCGAGATACTTGTGAACCTCGAGCATCGTTGACGCGAACGAACCGCAGTCGTCGAGGCTGTCGATTGATGTGAGCAGATTGTGTATCGACGTAGCGCCGCCGTACTGCTCCTTGTCCCACATCGCGTACTCGAACGTGTCAATACAGAGCTGCACGTGCTCCTTTATGTATTTCTTAATGTCCTCCGAGCCGATAAGCATAGCCGTGTGAAGAAGTCCGTACATCGTAACGCCCAGGGGATAATTCCATCTTCCAAACAGCGTGTTTTCGTTGTACGGTCTTACGAAAGTATCCGGCTCGTCGAGCCGCCAGTACGTTTTCGGCTCGCCGACAACATGGAGCATATCCGACGCCTTATCGAACGGGAAATCGTAATCCGCGTCAAACGGACCAATATACATCCAAATGTCATTCGTGCCCTTTACGCGCGCCGCGTTTCTCAGCTCGCCTGTCGGACATTCGAGCGTGTAGCCCCAGTCGCCGCCGCATACGCATTTTACGTGCAAATCACATTCGCCGAGCGGCGCGTCGATCTCGAACGTCTCCTTGCCGCCGCTTGTCTTGAACACTTCTTTCTTATTAAGATAGACAACCGTTTCGCCGAGCGTATCGAGCATTATTTTATGCTTTGTGTCCTTGATATCGTCGAAGAACACCTTCGCGTAACCTACCGCGTACTTACCTTCGGGCGTTCCGAACATACGCGTGAGGCAGCCCTTTTTCTTCTCGTCGTCCGACCACTCGGTTTCGGGATAGAGCTTCTTGTCGAAATCCTTCTCACTCATACCGACCTCGAACTGCGGCTCATAATCGTCGGGAACAAGCTCGGTGAACACAAATCCCTCTCTGCCCATACGCTCCTTTGTCGGCATTATCGTGTAGAAATCCCACTTGCCTATCCAAGTGCCAAACTGCGAGCCGAATCCGGCGGTAGTTTTCTTAAACTTTATGCGGATATCGTTCCAGCCCTTGTGCACGTCAAAGAAAATGCGCGTCGCGGTTTCGGAATATCTCTCCTTAAAAATGTCCGACTTATACACCAATTCGCCGTTTACGTACATCTCCATCGGTCCGAAGCAGTTGATGTCGAAGCCGAAATTAGCGTCGCCGTCGCTGTACGTCGTCGCGAACGCCCAAACGCAGTCCTTGCTTTTCGCGTTCGGATAAATCTTATTAAAATCGACAAGATAGCGATAGTCCGTAGTGCGGACGATGCCGTTGTTTGTATACGCGCGGTAATAAAGACCGTGCTTCAGATTTTGTCCCATGTAGCGGTACGCGAGCGAGGACAGTATCGCCTGCGGATTCGTGCCCTCATAAGCGTTTATGCTCACGGAATCGTCAAAATAATAGCCCATTGTTCTGTCTCCTTTGCATAAAATTAGTCATTGGTTTAATTATACATTATTCGCGCTCAAATGTCAATTATATTTGGTGATTGTGTTCATATTTTTTAAGCGGCAATTCAAATTTGCGCGCAGGTATTAAAAAGCTGTTGACAATTACGCCGCAGGCTGATAAAATAGCTATATGCGGTCTGAAACGGCAGGCACGCATATGCGCGGCAAACCCGCGCGGACAGCATATGCTGTCGGCAGCACCATCGAAAAAATTTCGGTTTTCCACAAGACTAACCAAATGAGATGGTTTTACGGCGCAGGAAAAACAAACGCGCCGAGGACACTATATTTAATGAAAAGGAGGAATTTTTTTGAGAATGACCGGTGCTGAAATGGTTGTTAAAACCTTGGAGAAGAACGGCGTCGAGGTTGTGTTCGGTTACCCGGGCGCTGCCAACTGTCCCATAATAGACAAGCTGTCTCTTTCCTCCATAAAACATATTTTGACACGAAACGAGCAGGGCGCGGCGCACATGGCGTCGGGCTACGCGAGGGTCACGAAAAGAGCGGGCGTGTGCACCGCCACGTCGGGTCCGGGCGCGACGAACCTGATAACGGGTATCGCGACGGCTTACATGGATTCTGTTCCTATGGTGGCGCTGACCGGACAGGTAGCGACGCCGCTCATCGGCAAGGACGCGTTCCAGGAGGTAGACATTACCGGCGCGACGCTGCCCTTCACAAAGCACAGCTACCTTATTAAGGACGGGCTCGATATACCGAGAGTGGTAAACGAGGCGTTCCACATCGCGGAAACGGGTAGACCGGGTCCCGTGCTTATCGACTTCCCGATGGATTTGTTAAAGGCGGAGTACGATTACCCCGACGAGGACGATAACGTCAGCATACGCGGCTACAAGATTACCGGCAAGGCTAACGAATCGCAGGTAAAGAAGGTCGCGGAGGCGATAAAATCGTCCAAAAAGCCCGTAATACTCGCGGGCGGCGGCATCGTTATATCCGACGCGGTAAACGAGCTGCGCAAATTCGTCAAGGAAACGGATATACCCGTCGTTTCAACGATGATGGGCATAGGCGTGCTTCCCTGCGACCACCACTCCTACTACGGCATGATCGGCTCGCACGGCGTAAAGCGCGCGAATATGATTTTTAACCGCGCGGACACCGTTATCGTAATGGGTTCGCGTCTCGGCGACAGAACGGTCGCGCACATCAAGGGACTTGAAGATGGCAATAAGCTCATACATATTGACATCGACCCCGCGGAAATAGGCAAAAACGTTCAGCCGTACATTCCCGTTGTCGGCGATATAAAGGACGTGCTTGAACAGCTTACGCCGCTAATGAGCGGTTACAAAGCCGAAAAGGAATGGGTGCGCGAAGCCGAGGAGCTGCGCGCTCGGTTCACTCACGAGCCGTTTAACGAGGATAACGGCTTTGTAAACCCGAAGTACTTTATGACGGTGCTCTCGGAAAAGACACATTCCGACGCGTACGTTTCGACCGAGGTCGGTCAGAACCAGATTTGGACGGCGAACAACTACAACTTCAAAACGCCGCGCGCGTTCCTTACGTCGGGCGGCTTCGGCACAATGGGCTACGGACTTCCCGCCGCGATAGGCGCGTCCGTCGCGGCAAAGGGTGAAAAGCCCGTGATCGCCGTAATGGGCGATGGCTCATTCCAGATGGATCTGCCGGAAATGGGTACTATGGCGTATTGGGATATACCTGTTAAAATGGTACTGTTCAAAAACGGCAGACTCGGCATGGTGCACGAGCATCAGTTCCTTTTATACAAAGCCAACTACCAGGCGGTCAATATAGAAGGCACTCCCGATTTTGAAATGCTCGCGAAGGCTTACGGCTTCAACACCTCGACCGTTAAAGAAAACAGCGAGGTCGGCAAGGCGATAGACAAAATGCTCGCGGACGACAAATCGTATCTGCTCGTCGTGGAGGTCAACCCCTTCGAGCCTACGGGCGACGTGCTTAACGAAGCTCCGCTCCCCCGAAAGGAGGATAACTAACCATGGAAAGATACACATTATCCGTGCTCGTCGAGAATAACCCCGGCGTGCTTTCAAGAGTAGTCGGACTGTTTTCGAGACGCGGCTTTAACATTCACTCGCTGTCGGTCGGCACGACGAACGATCCGCATGTGTCGAGAATTACGATAGAGGTAAACGGCGACGCGCTGACGGTCGAACAGGTGTCAAAGCAGCTTTCAAAAATCATGGAGGTCATTAAGATAAAAACGCTCCGTGACAGCGAAATAGTAAAGCGCGGTCTCGCGCTTGTAAAAATCAAGGTTACCCCCAAGACGAGAAGCGAGGTAATCGAGATTACGAACGTGTTCAGAGCAAATATAGTCGATATAAGCCCGAACACGCTGACCGTCGAGATAACAGGTCATGAGAAAAAGGTAAACGCATTTCTCGACCTCGTTGACGCGTACGGCATAGAGGAGCTTTCGAGAACGGGCATGACGGCGCTTGAAAGAGGCGCGAATATGCTCAAGCTCGACAAGTAATTTACACAGTAAAAAATAATTTAATAAAGAAAGAGGTAATCAAAAATGGCAAACGAAGCAAAGGTATTTTATGAGAGCGACTGCAATCTCGGTCTTTTGAAGGGCAAGACGATCGCGATAATCGGCTACGGCAGCCAGGGTCACGCTCACGCGCTCAATCTTAAGGATTCGGGCTGCGATGTAATCATCGGTCTTTACGAGGGCAGCAAGTCCTGGGCGAAGGCTGAAAAGCAGGGACTGAAGGTTTACACCTCGGCAGAGGCGGCTAAGAAGGCTGACATCATTATGATTCTTATAAACGACGAGCTTCAGGCTGACCTTTACAAGAACGAAATCGAACCGAATCTCGAAGAGGGCAATATGCTCATGTTCGCGCACGGCTTCAACATTCACTTCGGCACAATCGTACCGCCCCCGTATGTTGACGTTACGATGATTGCTCCGAAGGGTCCCGGTCACACCGTTCGTTCGGAGTACTTAGAGGGCAAGGGCGTTCCGTGTCTTATCGCTGTTGAGCAGGACGCTACTGGCAAGGCTCAAGATCTGGCTCTCGCATACGCGCTCGGTATCGGCGGCGCAAGAGCGGGCGTACTGGAGACAACATTCAGAACGGAAACAGAAACAGACCTGTTCGGCGAGCAGGTAGTTCTCTGCGGCGGCGTTACAGCTTTGATGCAGGCGGGCTTTGAAACACTCGTTGAGGCGGGTTACGATCCGAGAAACGCGTATTTCGAGTGTATCCACGAGATGAAGCTTATCGTAGACCTCATCTATCAGAGCGGCTTCAAGGGCATGAGATACTCTATCTCGAACACGGCTGAGTACGGCGACTATATCACAGGCCCGAAGCTCATCACCGAGGAAACGAAGAAAACAATGAAGAAGGTTCTCAAAGACATTCAGGACGGTTCGTTCGCGAAGCAGTTCCTGCTTGATATGTCGCCCGCGGGCAGACAGGTTCACTTCAAGGCTATGAGAAAGATTGCCGGCGAGCATCAGCTTGAAAAGGTCGGCGAGGAGATAAGAAAGCTCTATAGCTGGAACAACGAGGACGACAAGCTGATAAACAACTAATTCAAAAAATATTGTACGGAACGGCATTACGCCGTTCCGTATTTTTTTACGCAAAAATGCCGCCGAAAACGGCGGCGCTCGATATTATTTTATAACAACCGCGTAGGTCAGATTTTCAAGCCACGTCCCTCCGGACGCTCTGCGCGCGGAAAGGTCGTTTATTATAATGCTGCGCGGGTTTAGTGCCGTGTTTGGATCGTCGGGCGGCACGAGCGAGCCTGAATCGTTTATCACATAGTACAGTCCGTTTTCCTCGCCGAGATAAATTACCTCATGTCCCGGCATTATAAGTATCGCTCCGGCCGGGAGCGTGTCAATCACGGCTTTTTTCTCGTCCGTGGTCATTTTAGTCATATCGGTGACGTCAGCCGGCATCGCCGCCTGCCATGAAGTGTTCCGCGCAAGCTCGAATCCAAAGCAGCGGTACACCTCCTGCGCGAACGCCGAGCAGTCCTGCGCGTTCATCATGCCGCCCCAGCCGTAACGGTCGCCGAGCGACTTGAACGCCTGCGTCAGCACGTTCGCCGGCGTGTACGGCAAATATCCGACGTTCACGTCGCGGTTCGCGGAGATGAGCGCGTCCTTTTGGTAAAATTTGCCGTTTTCATCGCGCGCGGGCATTTTTACAACGTAGTTATTCCACGGCAGACGATTCATGACCGCGCCGTCCGTGTACTCCGTATTGAGCGGCAGAACCGTTCCCATTGTGAGCAGTTTTTCGTTTAAGTCCGCGTCCGCGCTCGGTTCAAGGTACACCTTTTCACCCGTCACGACGAGGAAATTTTCAGGATTTAACAGGCTTTCCCACTCCGCCTTGCTTTCACATACGGCAATGTCCTCCGTGGGCGCCCAGCCCGAATAGCATCGGCTGTATACGTATGTAAATTTTCCGTCGGCGGTCCGGAACAGAACAACGAGCGGCTCGTTCACCGCCACGCCCGTCGCTGTGAGCTCATCCCACTCGGGATCGGACGGAAATTCGGACAGGTAATCCTCACACGGATAGTCCTTCATAATTGTCCTGTTCACGGCAAAGCCGAATTTGTACGGCATTTTCTTTGTAACCGCGGCGTTCCTTATGTTTTTGCGTATCGCCTCGTAATAGCTTTCGGACACGGGCTTGTCGCCTAAATACAACACCTTGGACGGCTTATTAAAATCGGCGAGCGACTTCGCCAGAGCCGTGCCGTCGTATGCTCCGTCAAAGGCGGTCAGGTCGTTCATGTGAGTGCCGTCGGCTTTGAGGATTCTGCTGTTAAGCTCCGCTATCTCCGCCTCGGTCATAATAACCTCGTCGGAGCAGTTGTCCTTCGCCTGCCAGAACGACGCGGCGCACATTTCAGCCGTCACGTTTGGCGCTGTGGTGACGCTGACGAGTTTTTTGACCTCGAGCGGATAATCGGTCACGGAAAGTCCGCCCTCCGGCTGTAATGCGCCGTCCCAGAGGAACAGCTTCGCCTTTACCGCGTCGTCGGGAGCAAACGCGCCGAACACATTTTTTAGTTCGTCCTCGGTGAAATTCTTCACGTTTATGAGCGTGCCCGCGCCGTTATAATACGCGCATATATACACCGGTTTTTCCGCCGCCTGCGCGGTTGTGGAAATAAGCGCCGCCACGGTGAGCGCGGCTGTAAATATTTTCAGTTTCACTTTATAAACCCTCGTTTTTATTATAAATCTCCGTGCTTTTCGTGCAGATTTATCCCAAAATGGCTTTCGCTTTGAGTATCGCGATTGCCGTTTTCGCGTCGCGTATCTCGTTGTTCATCGCCATATTGTAAAGCTCGTCGAGGTCGTACTTTCTCACGTTCAGAAATTCGCCCTCGTCGAGATGCTGTCCGACGAAGTGAAGATTCTGCGCGAGGTAGAGGTTTAGTACCTCCTCGCAGTAGCCGGGAGTGGCGTAGTACGCGCCGAGGTGAGTGAAGTCGGCAGCCTCGTAGCCAGTTTCCTCGATAAGCTCGCGCTTGCCGCACTCAAGCGGATTTTCGCCGTATTCAAGCTTGCCTGCGGGGATTTCGAGCATCATCGACCTTGCCGCTATGCGGTACTGCGTTACCATGAACACCTGTCTGTCCTCCAGTACTGCGATCACGCCCACGCCGCCGGGGTGTGAGATTAGCTCGCGCATCGACTCCGTGCCGTCGGGAAGCTCGACCTGCTCCTTCCTTACCTTAAAAATCTTGCCGTCATATATCGGCTCAACGCTCAGCGTCTTTTCTTCAAATTTCATGACCGTTATCCCCTCTCGTTATCTTAAATCCTATTTTTTGCTTCAAAAACCGCTTGATCGCCGGTTCGACGTGCAGCATGTCTTTCAGATTTTCGTAATCATCTCGCGCCTTCGCGCTTTCCCTGCCTGTGTACACGGCGCGTATCATTATATTTTTCGGCGTTTCGAGCGGCGAGATGTACTCAATCATGCTCACCCTGTACCCCGCGCTTTCGAGATACGCCGCGCGTATGCCGTCGGTGAGCGTATCGGCAAGCCGCGCTTTAAGTATGCCGTACTTCATTATCGGCTCGAACGGCTCGTATGAATACTGCTTCAAAATATCCTTGTGGCAGCACGGCACGCACACTATCGCGCGTGACTTTGAGCGTATGCCCAGTCCCAGCGCCATATCGGTAGCGGTGTCGCAGGCGTGGAGCGATATTACGATGTCGGGACGCGCGTCTGGCGTGTACTCCGTGAGGTCGGCTTCGATAAATTCCATGTTGTTGTAGCCGAGGTTCGCAGCGATGCGCTTCGACGCGTCGATCACCGTTTTTGAATAGTCGACGCCGATAAAGCGGCATTTCTTTTTCAGTATCTCGCGCAGGTAAAAATTCAGCACAAACGACAGATAGCTCTTGCCGCAGGCGGCGTCGAGTATGACGTACTCGTCTCTGTCGCCGATTTCCTTCAACACGCCCTGCATAAGCTCGACAAAGTAGTCAATCTGATTGTACTTCCTGATTTTGTCGTTCTTTATTTTGCCGTTTTTCGCGAGTATGCCGATTTCCGTGAGTAAATCCTTCGCGAGCGCGGGGTTTACGACGTACTCGCGCCCCGTCTGTACCACGCTTGTCTGCGGCGCGTCGGCAAGCGCGTCCTCGCGGCGCATATTTACCTTTTTATCACTCGCCTCTATCACAAGTCTCGCGCCGCGCTCCGCGTATATTATGCGTGCCTCGTCGTAGTTTAAAAGCTCGGCGGCGATTATGTCCCATATTTCGTCTGTGGGAACCGTGCGCTTTACCGCCTGGTAGTCAAGCGTCACGCCGCTTTCGTCAAGCAGTATTTTCG
This sequence comes from uncultured Clostridia bacterium, assembly GCA_947591315.1. Taxonomy (GTDB): domain Bacteria; phylum Bacillota; class Clostridia; order UBA1381; family UBA1381; genus Hominilimicola. The sequence continues at coordinate 34,784 of CANQDD010000010.1, read as the reverse complement.
CGGGGAATATTTTCGCGCCTGATATGAATTGTATTGTTATGTCGGTAAAAAAATCTCTGTTTTCCTCCATGCGGCTCAAAAGTCCGGAGAAAAACAGATTGATTTTTGATACGGTTTTTTTGTTCATCGCTCTTTCCTTTACAGCTCTATCGTGAGCCGCCGTCCCGTCGGCTCGTATTTGCGGTACTTTACGCCCACCATGTCGAACATGCGCTTTGACGCGACGTTGTCGTCCTCGCCGTCGTACTTGTCGCACGCGTACACGACCTCGCGTATGCCCGACTGTATAATGGCTTTCGCGCACTCGTTGCACGGGAACAGCGTCACGTACAGCGTCGCGCCCGCAAGCGAGCCGGAGCTGCGGTTCAATATCGCGTTAAGCTCCGCGTGGCAGACGTACATGTATTTTGTGTCGAGTGGCGCGCCGTCACGCTCCCACGGCATGAGGTCGTCGTCGCAGCCGGTGGGCATGCCGTTGTAGCCGAGCGATAAAATTTTGTTCTCGCTGTTTACGATGCAGCAGCCGACCTGTGTGTTACTATCCTTCGACCGCTGCGCCGATAAAAGCGCGATGCCCATGAAATATTCGTCCCATGATATGTAATCAGTTCGTTTCATTAAATATCACCTCGAATTTACCCCATCAATATTTTTTAATCCCTATATCGCTTCTGTGGAACTCGTCTGTGAATGAAATTTTATCGACCGCCGCGTACGCCTTATCGCGCGCCTCGTCGATATTCACGCCGAGCGCGGTGACACCCAGAACGCGTCCGCCGCTTGTCACGATTTTTCCGTCCTTTACAGCCGTTCCCGCATGGAACACCGTAACGCCGTCCACGCTGTCAAGACCCGTAATTTCGTATCCCTTCTTGTAGCTTACCGGATAGCCGCCCGACGCCATAACAACGCATACGGCGGCGTTGTCCTCCCACTCTATCTCGATTTCGTCGAGCTTCTCGTCTATAACCGCTTGCATTATGTCAACCAAATCCGTTTTTAATCTCGGCAGCACGACCTGTGTTTCGGGGTCGCCGAAGCGGCAGTTGTATTCGATCACCTTCACGCCGTCTGCCGTCATCATCAGCCCGAAGTAGAGTACGCCCTTAAAGGGTCTGCCCTCAGCGGTCATAGCCTTTATCGTCGGCAGGAAGATATTTTCCATGCACTCCTTCTGCTTCGCCTCGTCGTAGAGCCTCGACGGCGAGAACGTGCCCATGCCGCCGGTGTTCAAGCCCTTATCGTTGTCGTACGCGCGCTTGTGATCCTGCGCCGATACCATAGGCTTGACCGTTTTTCCGTCGGTAAACGCGAGAACCGACACTTCCGGTCCTGTCAGAAATTCCTCGATAACGACGCGGCTGCCGCTCTTGCCGAACTTGCCCTCGTCGATCATTTCGTGTACGGCTTGCTCGGCTTCGGCTAAATCCTGCGCAATTATAACGCCCTTGCCGAGCGCGAGTCCGTCCGCCTTGATAACTGCGGGGAATTTGCCCTGCTCCTTTATGTACGCGATAGCCTTCGCGCTGTCGTCGAATACCTCGTATTTGGCGGTCGGGATATTGTACTTTTTCATAAGCTCCTTCGAGAACGCCTTGCTGCCCTCGATGATCGCCGCGTTTGCGCGTGGTCCGAACGCGCGTATTCCCTCTTTCTCGAGCGCGTCAACCATGCCCATTGCGAGCGGATCGTCCGGCGCGACCATTACGAGGTCGACCGCCTTTTCCTTCGCGAGCGCGACCATGCCGTCAATGTCCGTAGCCGCCACGTTCACGCACTCGGCAAGCTTGGCGATACCGCCGTTGCCGGGCGCGCAGTAAATCTTCTCAACCTTCGGCGACTGCGCGATTTTCCAAACAATGGCGTGCTCGCGTCCGCCGCCGCCTACTACTAAAATTTTCATAATATTTCCTCCGTTTTAGTGTCCCCATACTTTAGTGTCCCTGTATATTTTAGTGTCCCCATATTATCGTGGACGGGCGACCGCAAGGGTCGCCCCTACGAAAGGCCCCCTTGTCAAAGGGGGCTGGCGCGCGTAGCGCGACTGGGGGATTCCTTTTCTGTTTTAATAATGAATCCCTCCACCGCCTTCGGCGGTCCCCCTCCCTTTGACAAGGGAGGCTAACGCACGCCGTAAGTACTAAACCTTATCATATTAATGGTGGAACAATCTTATTCCCGTGAACGCCATCGCCATGTTGTATTTGTTGCACGTCTCAATAACATTATCGTCCCTTATCGAGCCGCCCGGCTGTGCTATTACCGTAACGCCGCTCTTTCTCGCGCGCTCGATGTTGTCGCCGAACGGGAAAAACGCGTCCGAGCCGAGCGCGACGTCCGTGTTCCCGTCGAGCCACTCGCGCTGCTCCGCCTTTGTGAATACGGGCGGCTTTACCTTGAATATCTTCTCCCACGCGCCGTCCGCCAAAACGTCGTCGTGCTCGTCGGAGATGTACACGTCGATCGCGTTGTCGCGGTCGGCGCGCTTTATTCCGTCCACAAACTCAAGCGCGAGCACCTGCGGAGCTTGTCTGAGCCACCAGATGTCAGCCTTGTTGCCCGCGAGACGCGTGCAGTGAATACGCGACTGCTGTCCCGCGCCGATGCCTATCGCCTGTCCGTCCTTGACGTAGCAAACGCTGTTCGACTGCGTGTATTTGAGCGTGATCAGAGCGATTTTCAAATCGCGTTTCGCTTCGCCCGTGAGCGTTTTGTTTGCGGTAACGACGTTTGACAGTAGTTCGTCGTTAATGTCAAGCTCATTTCTGCCCTGCTCGAACGTAATACCGAATACCTGCTTGCGCTCGATTTCGGCGGGAACGTAATTCGGGTCGATTTTGATTATGTTGTAGTTGCCGTTTTTTTTGGACTTCAAAATTTCCAAAGCCTCGTCGCTGTAGCCCGGCGCAATCACGCCGTCGGAAACCTCCTTCTTAATTAAGAGCGCCGTAGCCTTGTCGCACTCGTCCGAAAGAGCGATAAAATCGCCGAACGACGACATTCTGTCCGCGCCCCTCGCTCTTGCGTACGCGTTGGCGAGCGGAGTAAGCTCCACTCCGTCAACGAAATAAATCTTTTTGAGCGTGTCCGAAAGCGGCAAACCAACCGCCGCACCCGCCGGAGACACGTGCTTAAACGACGTTGCCGCCGGAAGTCCCGTAGCCTTTTTGAGTTCCTTAACGAGCTGCCAGCCGTTAAGCGCGTCGAGCAGGTTGATGTAACCCGGCTTTCCGCAAAGCGCCTCAAACGGCAAATCGCCGTTCTCGATAAATACCCGCGACGGCTTCTGATTTGGATTGCAGCCGTATTTTAATTGTAATTCGTTCATGATATATGTTCCTTTCTTTTATTGTTCGTAGTATTCGTCCGATTCCCATTTGGTCGGGTTCTCGTCAACGTATTGCCATATTTGCGCGTAATCATGTTCCGTGCGGATGACGTGGTCGTAATACGACCTGTGCCATATTTTTTCGCCGCATTTTTTATTGGTAAACCGTTTTAATATCGAAACAAATGCTGGAATCGTTTCGTTCGTACGGGACGGCGCCCTCGACGTCCCGTCTACCCCATTCGCATAGGACGGCGCCCTCGACGTCCCGTTTGGGTTATATAAAATATTGATTATCATATGAACATGGTTTGGCATAATGACATATTTATCAATTTGAATATGTTGATAAATACGCATTGATTTTTGAATTTCATCATCCAAAATTTTGCCATACGATGTTAATTCGACACGCGGGGCGTCGAGGGCGCCGCCCCCTACGATATCACTCAATATACATTGTTTGTTCTTTGTACATATCGTGACAAAATACGCACCGGCGTCGGAATAATCATATTCGCCCAACCGTATCCTTTTTCTTTCCGGTAAATCCGTCATTGCTTATCATTGTAATTATATTCTTTTATCGCATCCTTTACCGCGCACTTTACGAGAAAATACAAAAATATCATAACGCCGCAAAATGCCGCCGCACCGAACGCGCTTGCTATGGCGATTAAATTGCCCAAAAGCCAAAAGATCAAGCCGAAGAATACGAATAATCCCGTCAGCACATATAAAACCGTAAGCATATCAAAATCCCCCGTTATTTATTCTTATTCACGATACGCGATTGAACGTCGCCCGTTTCGAGATTTATAAACCGCACAAACAGCGACACCTTATTATCCTCGTTGAGCGCGTCCCACAGACCGTTTGTGAACTCGTCGATATCGCTCGGTATCGCGACCTTTTTCGGCTCGCCCTCGAACGATGGGAGCGGGCTGCCGTCGCCCATGTAGGTGTGAATAAATCTGCCCTCGCCGCCTATCGGGTTCTTGTACGAATATGTGTACCTGAGACACGATTCGGGGTTGCCGTTCTCGCTCTTTAAGATTGACATCGCGTAATTGAAGCGTCCGTCGTCAACCTTTATAATACCGGAAATTCTCGGCGTGTAGTTGGGCGCGTCGTCCTCGAACTCGCGTCCGCGAAGCGACTGCTCGAACGTCATTTGCTGGTTCATAAGCTCGTAAATCGTGTCGGTCTGGTCGCCGTTCGTCACGATCGTTTTGTTGCCGAGAACGCGCACCGGAGCGTAAATAATGAGGTGCGGATCCTTCATTTTCGACGGGTCGAACGCTTGCGTACGGATTCCGTCGCCGTCCTCGACGAACACGCGGTTGCGGCTGTTTTCCGAGCGTCCCATGATAAAATACGCCGTCACCGCCGACTTGCCGTCAGCCGACTTGCCGATAACAATTCCGCGTCCCGGGTACGCGTTTTGCTTTAATTCCTCGTAGATGTTAAGTGTTTTCATGTGTTTCCTCCTTGTTCACCGCCGTTTTTATTGTCGTTTTTACCATTATATCATTTATTTTACTGTTTGTCAGCCTGTTTTTGAAATATTTTTGCATAAAAAAAGCGGATCGCTCCGCTTTGTGGTTTATTTGTATATGACCGTGTTCGTTATGAACGGCGGTATGTAGAAAAATCGCTTTATTTCACAGCCTGTGAAGCCCGTGAATTTTGTCCATGTGTGCTCGGTGTAGAAGTTCAGGTGCAGCGGCGTGGACGGCTGCTCCGACATCATTTCTCGCCATATCCGAAGCGGGAAAAGCACTCTGCCGCTGTGCGGTTCAAGCAGCGTCGCGACGGACGGCACGACTGAAAGCTGATGCGTCCCGACGCGCTCCATTTCGCGTATGACGCGGCACAGCTTTTCAACGGGTTCGATATGCTCCAAAAGTCCGATTGAAACGACCAAATCAAACTCGCCGTCGTCAAACGGCAGGTCGGCTGCGTCGGCGGTCACAAAATGTATGTCCGCACCCGCGCCGCAGTCCGAATCTATATCCGCGCCCCATATTTCAAATTTGTTCCTCGGCAGAAATTGTATGAAGTCCCTGCCGTTGGAGCATCCCACCTCAAGCACCTTTATCCGTTCCTTTTCTGGCAGTTTGATCAGTCCCATTATTTTATTAAACCGTCTCTTTTTCCAAAACGAAGAATACTTATCCTTCCATATTCTGTAAAATTTCATTTTTCCTATTATCATTTTGACCTCCCTTAAATACAACATATGTTGTATTTATGACATAATTGTACAACAAATGATGTATTATGTCAATAGGGAATATTATTTTTTACGGAGGGAAATAGCATGGCACACTATCCGAGGCTCAGAGATTTACGTGAGGACAGCGATTTAACGCAGTCGCAGCTTGTGGAAATTCTTAAAATGCACAAAACGACCTACACGAATTACGAGCAAGGCTACCGCGAGATACCGTTCTGTCTTGTAATACGTCTGGCAAAGCTGTATAACGTCACGATCGACTATATCGCGGGGCTCACCGATGAGCCGACGCCGCTTAAGAAAAACGCGAAAAAGCATGTATGTAAATAACACGATAAAAAACGGTCCCGCAAAGGAGACCGTTTTAATATAATTTTATTCCTTGCCGTTCCAGCAATATGTGCAGAGCTTGCATTCGGGCAGACCGACGGACTCTATCATGTCGTCAAGGCGGTGGTAGCGCAGTGAGGTGAAGTTACGTTCGGCGCAGATTTCGTCAATCATTTCCTTGTAATTCGTGCTGTCGGGATCGGCGTAGTCGGAGAGAAGAGCGTCGCTCACGTCGTCACCCTCGCGCGCTCTTATAACGCGTCTCGCGATAAGGTCAAGCTCCGACGTGGAACGCGAAAAGTTCAGATATTTGCAGCCGAACATTATCGGCGGGCACGCCGGACGTATATGTACCTCGTTCGCGCCGCTCTCGTACAGAAATTCAGTCGTTTCGCGAAGCTGCGTTCCCCTTACTATTGAATCGTCTATGAGCAGCAGGCTCTTGCCATGTATAAGATCCTGCACGGGTATAAGCTTCATTCTCGCTATCATGTCGCGCTCCGCCTGGTTGGGCGGCATAAACGAGCGCGGCCATGTCGGTGTATACTTTATAAACGGACGCGCAAACGGTATACCCGACTCGTTCGCGTAGCCTATAGCGTGGGCGATACCCGAATCCGGCACGCCTGCTACCATGTCGGGTTTTATATTACCCTCGTTCATGTCGCGCCGCGCGAGCATTTCGCCGCAGCGGTAACGCATATTTTCAACATTTATGCCCTCATAGCACGAGGTCGGGTAGCCGTAGTAAATCCACAAAAACGTGCATATCTTCATTTCGTCCCCCGGCGGCGACACCGTTTCCACGCCGTCGGCGGTGATAAACACGATCTCGCCCGGTCCGAGGTTTTTGTAGTCGCTGTAGCCGAGGTTTAAGTACGCGAAGCTCTCGAATGACGCACAGAACGCGCCGTCCTTGTGACCGATAATTATAGGCGTTCTGCCGAGGCGGTCGCGCGCGGCGTATATTCCGTCGGGCGTTAAAATGAGCATACTCATCGAGCCTTTTATCACATTCTGGGCGTGCTTTATGCCGTCGATAAGCGTGCTTTCCTGATTGATTATAGCGGCGACAAGCTCCGTCTGGTTGATGTTACCGCCGCTCATTTCCAGAAAGTGCGGATTGCCTTTATTATACGCCATTTCAACAAGCTCATCGGTGTTTGAGATAAGTCCGACGGTCGTCAGCGCGAAGCTGCCGAGGTGCGAGCGCACGATAAGCGGCTGCGGCTCGTTGTCCGATATACAGCCGATGCCGGAAGTGCCCTCCATTTCGTTTACGTCGTTTTCAAACTTTGTGCGGAAGGGCGAGTTTTCTATGTTGTGTATCGCGCGGTTAAAGCCGTCCTTGCCGTACACAGCCATGCCGCCCCTTTTCGTGCCGAGATGCGAGTGGTAGTCAATACCGAAAAACAAATCGTACACACAGTTTTTCTTGGCAATTACGCCGAATATTCCTCCCATAAATACCTCCATTGCTGTCTGTGGTGTTGCTTTTCCTTATTATACCATTGTTTGCGTGTAAAAACAAGGTCGATTTTTGCGTTATGGGAAGTTTTTATAAAGGAAGGGAACAATGAAAATCGTCCTATTCCTTTATTTGACTATTCGACGTGAGGCGCTATCCAAACTTCATTAAGTCTTAGCATTACATCTACAATTATAAAATCGCCGTTTTTATAGAATGAGGTTTCAAATACATGATTGGTTGATGTATCATCTCCTTCCATTACAACCCAACCGAGCGAGTCCAGCTTGTCCCAGTAAGAACTTACCGCATCGGCATCTGTATAACTGTAGATATAGACAATACCGCCACCCTCCAAGGTTGTTGTTCTTAAAAGGTCTATTCCCGTAACATCCGTATAGGTCGGAATGTCCGTTCCAGAATAGCACTTAGCATTTGATGACTGCGGTCTTGATGATACGTTTTCGGACGAAGCATTGTCTGAATTTCCTATGTTAATCCATGTAATATCCTTTCCTGCATCTTTAGGCACTTTTAACAGGATATCACCCGCATAAGAATCAATGAGGAGTCCTATAACAACCTTACCCGAACCGCCCGGATACAGTTCTACATCAAAAACTCCGTTTCCGCCGTAGCGACTTCCCAAAGTCGCCAAGCTATGCACAACCAAAGAACTTTTTGTGGATGTAAAAAAAGTATCCATATAGATTATATCGGAACCCTTTAGCGTATCATTATCACCGCCCGTTGATGATATATACTTAACGTCAAATTCCATTATGACCCATTCCTGTCCAGCGGACGGTTTATCATTAAATCGGTTTTCCGATTCAATAATACTGTTCGCCTTTGAGCCTCTTATAATATTTGTACATTCAATATCAACTGTTCTTGTGGGATAAAATGAATATTCATTAAATTGTACCGTGGATGAGGAGTAATTTTGCGTATCTTCCGTATTTACCGAGGGCGCGGGGGAAGTCGGCGTCGGTTCGGGAACGGGCGCGGTATTTGACGATGTAATATTTACCGTCCGAGTATTATTATCCCAGTCAACCGTTGCGTTATAGGCTTCGGAAATTGCTCTTATAGGTACAAGCGTCCTATTATCTATAACACAAGCAGGCGAATCAAGGCTCACCGTCCTATCGTTTACATACATTACAGAGCTGTCAATGGTAAGACTAATCTTGATACCATCTTTTTCCGATATAACTGTTCTCGTGTCTTGGTTCCAATCAACGGTTGCACCAAGTGCTTCAAAAACTGCGCGAAGCGGAACCATTGTTCTTTCGTTAATAATCTGCGGCGGCACATCAAAGGATATTGTTTCCCCGTCAAGCTTTACATTTATATCATTTTCTGCAAAAACAGGCAACACGGTTATAAGCGATATAACCATTGACAATGTAATTACTGCACTTAAAAATTTGCGTTTCATAAAAAAAACCTCCGTTTAATTGATATAATTATTATTTATATAGTAATAATTATAGTAATAATATTATATTTATGTAATTTTGTCAATAGTGTAAAATAATATTAGGTGATAAAAGTGAATAAAAATTTCAAAGATGATTATATCAAAATAGGACTGAAGATAGCATATTACAGAAAATTAAAGGCTTTGACGCAGGCTCAGCTTGCAGAAAAATTAAATTGCGGTGTTTCTTTTATCGGACAAATCGAGGCTCCCAATATTTATAAAGCAATCTCGCTCGATACCCTGTTTAGAATTGCGGAAGCACTTGATATACCCGCATATAAACTTTTATACTTTGAAAATTAAAACGACACGGCTATGCCGTGTCGTTTTATGGGATATGTACGCAAATTATCTCTTTACAAATTCCTGTGTCCAGTATATTGTGCCGCCGCTGCTCTTTACCGCGCCGATACCGATTTCGGTGTATGAGGCGTTAAGTATGTTCTTCCTGTGACCGGACGAGTTCATCCACGCGTCCATTACGGCGGCCGCGCTGCGCTGTCCCGACGCGATGTTTTCCGCCGCCGCGCGGTAGCTTATGCCCGCCGCTCTCATTCTGTCGAACGGCGACTGACCGTCGGGGTTAGTGTGGTCGAAGAAGTGGCGGTTTATCATGTCCGCGCTGTGCGCTCTCGCGAGCGCGTCAAGGTCGGACGCGCGCTTTAACGCGTTAAGTCCGCGCGACGTGCGTTCCTCATTCACAAGGCGGAGCACCTCGTCCTCCATCGCGCTCTCCGATGAAATATTCGGTGCGGTCGTGGGCTTTGCCGTCGGTTGAGCCGTGGGCTTTGCCGTGGGAGCGGGTGTTGCGGTAGGCTTAACCGTAGGTTGAACAGTCGGTCTTGCCGTCGGAACAGCCGTCGCGGTCGGTTTAGCCGTCGGAGCAGCAGTCGGCTTTGCCGTAGGCTGCGGCGCGGGAGCAGGCGTTGCCGCCGGTTTCGAGCTTGGGCAAGAGGACGGTATGTTGTATTTGTCCAAATCTATGCCGTACCTTTTAAGTATATCCTTTATAACGGTTTCCTTACCGCATTTTGTCGTTTGTGCCGTGTTTGACATCAGCGATTTAAGCATGCACGACGCCGAAACGGTGCGCGCCTGAACGGGCACTGCCGAGGCAGCCGTAAGAGTAACCGTCAATGTCAGTAACAATGTCATTTTTTTCATAAAATTCCTTCCCTTCTTTTGCTTTGTCAGCATTGCTACATTTTGATTATACGACAGTTTTTTGGTTTTGTAAACGAACAATGTTTGGTAAGGAAATTAAGTCAATTTTAACCTATTTTATTTCGGTAAAATCTGTATACGCCATCTTTGTCGGCGGTAATCATGCCGTACATTTCGCCGCCTTCTTCCGTGACTTCATAGCCGCCGTCAGTTTCGTTCACGCTCACGTTTATTACGCGTGTGTTTTCGTCGAGCGCGAAGAAGCGGCATATAGCCGAATTTTCAATGTAATAATTCATCTTTATAACGCCGCAGTCCGGCACGGGCGTTAAATTGTTCGTATTCGTCACGCCCGTCATATGACGCATACAGCCCGTAAGATCGGCGTAGCCGCTGCACGCGCCGCGTATGCTTTCGAGCCAGCCGACGCTTTTAACATCATCATAGTACGGCTTCGCGCCGAGAAGGTATGTGTTGCGGTCGGGGTTAACGGCAAAATTTTCCGCATCTAAGGCTAAAATTTCATGCACGATTCGCACGTCCTCCTCCGACGTTTTGATGTACTGGCTCGTGATACCCATGCCCGACACCGCGAAAACGAAAGTCAGCGCGGCTGTAACGGCGGTGCGCAGCGCGGGCTGTATTTTTTGCGGCGTAAGAAGCGCAAACTCACACGCGGCAAGACCGATGCCGATAAACGAGAAGTACACAAAGCGTATGGCTATATACAAATCGCCTATCACGTAAAAGACCGCCACTCCGCCGACGGTCAGCGCGAGCGATATTAAAAGCCGTTTCACGCTGAAACGGCGGTCTTTTCCTTCGTGCCGCACAAGTATGCCGAGGAATACCGATAAAACAAGCAGCGCGGCGGTACGGACGTACAGTCCGCGCGACAAGATAAACTCCACGCCGCATTTTAAGCCGCGCGCAAACGCGCGGAAATTGTATAAAAAGAGTACGCGCGCCGTCATGTCCGTAACCTCACCGGCGTGGACGAAGAAGTTTGACGTAAACAGATGTCCGCGCACGGCAAACTCGCCGCTGCCGCCGTTAAGTATGTAGTAGAGCGCGATATATGTAAGGTGCGTGGCGATTACAAATATGAGGTATGTGTATTTCCTGTCGCGTTTGCGGTACAGAAGGTACGCGAAAAGCATTACGTAAATCACAATCGCGGGCTCGTAAAAGCTCACGGCGAAAAATCCCGATACGGCGTACAGTACGGCGTATATTTTTTTATCACTTTCGAGATAATTATGCAGCAGCCGCAGCGTCAGCGCGGTAAAGAACAGCGCGCACGATATGCGCAAGGACGCGGCGAGCCAGTAGGTCGCCTCCATATTCATCGGCACGAGACAAAGCGATATAAGGAACAGTCCGCTCGGCGCGAAGCCGTTATCCGCAAGAAGGTCATAAAAAATCGCTGCGCCCGCCGTAAGGAGCAGCGTCATAATAAGCTCCACGATCCACAAGTGATCAAAAAGCGGCGCGGCAAGGAATATGTCCAGAATTCCGGCGAGTGGGCGTATCGTAAATTTTGCGTTCGGCAGCGCGAAGTCGTTTATCACGTCGCCGTACAGGTCGCCGTAGAGGAACCAGTCGTCCATTACCGGCTTGTACACAAGTCCCGCGGCAAAGCGCGTCAGAAGAAGCACAGCCGAAACGGTTAAAAATATCGCAAAAATTTTCGCGTTTCTTTCTTTCATGAATATTCCACCCCATATCGTCATAGTAATAACATTATATATCTATAAATATAATATGTCAACTCTTTAGATATAAGGTTTTTATACTATTGATGTTAAAATATAGGTGAAAATTGATGAAATAAAGGGGTGCCGTTGTTATGGAAGTGGGACAGAGAATAAAGGAGCTTCGCGAGGCAAAGGGGCTTACGGTGAACAGGCTCGCGAATATGGCGGGAATTTCGCAGAGCTATCTGCGCGACGTGGAGCTTGGGAATAAAAATCCAACGGTCGAGACGCTCTCGTATTTTTGCGACGCGCTCGGTATTACGCTCGGTGAGTTTTTCGTTGACCGTGAGGCGGTGATAAGTCCGTTTCTTATGTCGGCGCTCGCGTCGCTCACCGCGGCACAGCAGCAAAATTTAGCAGATTTTATAAATTCGATGAAATAAAAAAAACCATGCATGGCATGGATATGACCCCCTCGGAAAAGGAACATTCGTAGGGGCGAACCATGTTCGCCCGCCGTGAGGCCCCCTTGTCAAAGGGGGCTGTCACGCGTAGCGTGACTGGGGGATTCCTTTTCAAATTTCACAATGAATCCCTCCACCGCCTTCGGCGGTCCCCCTCCCTTTAACAAGGGAGGCATACAACGGGCGGCCTATGACCGCCCCTACGTAAAATGCGCACCGTAGGGGCTGGCGTTCCCTACGGCGTTTGTTCGCAAGCGAACACGCCTACGACGCTAAAGCGTCGTTCACCTCGACAGCCCGCATAAATCTCATCTTTCCGCTTTAAACACGGTCACGCTGTGGGGCGGGAAGGTGTACTCGAACGTGTTTGAACCGTAATCAACGCTTTTCGTGACGGGCGACACCTTTTTCGGCTCATCGAAGCCGTTTTCCGCGTCCAAGTCGGCGGTGAGCGTCGACACCTCGCCGCGTACCGCGTCCGTTCCGTCCACCGTAACCTCCGCCGTAACCTCTTCACCGCGCACATTCACGGCTTTTACGTAAATATATTTATCGTCGCGGCTTGAAGTCGCGTAAATTTCCTCGACCGCGGGCAGCTTGTCAACGGTCGAATTTATTTTTTTGCCGTCAATATACGTCGTTATGCTGCGTCCGTCAACCTCGAGACAGAGCGAATACTCGCGCCCCGTCTGCAGCGAGAACATCTCGTGTGTCAGGCACGAGCCGCGTCCGTTCACGACCGCGTTTACCTCGCTGTCGAAGTTTGCCCAGCCGCCGATGAACCACTGAATGTAATTTTTATCGTCCTTTTTGCCGAAGTACAGCTTAAATCCGGCGTTTCCGAACGTCCTCACAAGCTTAAACTCAATCCTGTACTTGTCCGACGTTATATCCGTAATCTTTTTTGCGCCGCTGCCGATAAAGTCCGCGCCGTCAAATTCCTCTGTTTTACCGCTTGTTAGGTCGGTAACTTTTATATCGTACACCCTGCCGTTTATCTCGTCTGCCGCAAACTCTATGCCGCCTCGTATCGCGCTGTCGCCTTTTACGGTCGGCGCGGAAAAGCCGGAAAGACGCGTTTCCGTAAGCTCGCGTCCGGTGTTCGTCATAAACATTTTGCACAGGTAATAGTTCGCGCTGCCGTACACGCGGCTGTTGTCGAACCAAATCATAACCGGCTTCCAATCCACGTAATCCACATTCGCAAAAAGCGGCGCGTAGCACACGAGCTTAACCTTGTCCGCGTTGTTTTCGAGAGCCGTCATGTACGCCGCCTCGCAAAGCGCGTTGTAGAACGTGTTGCCCCACGACGCGTACTCGCCGAGGAACACCTTCGTGCCGTCGGGATAATCATCGTAGCGGTGAATGTTCGCGAGCAGCCATTCGGGTGAGGTGTAGTAGTGCTCGTCCACAAAATCAGAACCGTTTTTGCGCGCGTTATCCCAGCCGCGTTCAAACTCGCCGCCGGCGGGAAAGGGTCCCGAGTTGTTCACGAGCTTGATTTCGGGGTACTTTTCGCGCACCGCCTTGTGGATAATGTCGTACCGCTCCCAAAAGCCAGCGCCGACCTCCTCGTTGCCTATGCCGAGGTATTCGAGATTAAACGGCTCGCTGTGACCGAGCTTTGCGCGGACTGCGCCCCATTTTGTGTCCGTGCCGCCGTTCGCAAACTCTATCAGGTCGAGCGCGTCGTTTACCCACTCGTCCATTTCATCGAGCGGCGCGGCTTGCTCCATGTGTGGGTTGTAGCCCGCCGGCAGCACCGGCAGCGGTTTCGCGCCTATGTCCTCGCAGAACAGGAAATACTCGTAGTACCCGATACCGAGCGACTGATTGTACTTCCAGTTGTTGCGCCGTGACGGGCGCTCAGTTATGCCGCCTATCGTGTTTTTCCAGCGGTACATGGAATTTCTGTCGCAGGCGTTAAGCGAGCCGTCATGCACAAGGCAGCCGCCCGGGAAACGCATAAACCTCGGCTTAAGCTCCTCCAGCATAACCGCGAGGTCTTTTCTCATGCCGTTTTCGCGCCCCTTATACGTGTCAACCGGCATGAGCGACACGAAATCAATGTGCACCTTGCACGGCTCGTCCGACGTTAGCGCGAGAGACGCGCTTTTGTCGGTTCTGTCCGGTGTGAGCGTGAGCGTGTACTTTGTCCACTTATCGGAGCTTACCGTGATAAAATCCGAGCAGATTATATTCCCGTACGCGTCGTCGATCGACACATTTAATTTACATTCCTTATCCGACCGCGCATAGCACGAAAACGAGTAACGTTCGCCCTCCGTGACGGCGATGCCGCTGTTGTAGCCGAGGTTTTTAATTCCGGCGCGCTCCCCTGCCTTCGATATTTCGAGCGTGAGGTAGTGCGGATTTTTCTTTGAATACGGCTCGCTGCATGACACCTTCGCCGCGACGGACGCGCCGCCCTGCTCGATTTTTTTCCACGCCGTAAGAGCCTGGTACCTCGGATTGTCCGCAGGAGAAAACTCAAACGCGCGGTTACGCACCTTCTCCGCGTACAGACCGCCGTCAGCCGCGTGGTTCAAATCCTCAAAAAATATTCCGTAAAAATCGTCCATAGACGCTTTGACATTTTCCGTAACAGTAATTTTTTTCATACGATACAACCGCCTTTCCGACGGTATTCTATCATAAACATATACGGTATGCAATATAAATTTACGGCGGGCGTATAAAAATTATAACGAAATATAAATGAAAATATTGCTTAAAAGCGAATAATGTAGTATACTATACTTTAAGGGGGCGGTAGCTTGAACAAGAAAAGCGTTTCAAAGCGCTCGGTCATACTTATGGAATTTGACTGGCTGCTTTTTATATTATCGGTGGGACTTGCCGTTTTTGGCATAATTATGATATACAGCGCGACGCGCACAACACACTCGAACGTGAACGTGATAGTACAGTCAGCCGCGTTTGTCATGGGCTGCGCGGCTATGCTTGTCGTGTGCTTTTTTGACTACGAGCAGCTTAAAAATCTGATAAAGCCTATATTTTTGTTTGCAATCGCCATGCTTATACTAGTGCTTATATTCGGCGTGAGCGGCGACTGGGGCGCGCGGAGTTGGATACGCTTCGGCGCTATCGGTATTCAGCCGTCGGAGTTTGCGAAAATATGCTTTATAATAACGCTCTCCTACCACGTTTCAAAGGTGCAGGACGATATAAATAAGCCGCTCGTGCTGCTCGGACTGCTTCTGCACATCGGCGTAATGGTCGGACTGATACTTTTGCAGCCCGACATGGGCAGCGCGTTCGTGTTCGTGTTCATATTTATATGTATGCTTTTTGTGGCAAAGCTGTCGTACAAATACATTATACCGGCGCTCGTTCTCGGCGTGGCGTCGCTGCCGCTCGTATACCGTTACGTGCTGTCGGAGTATCAGCAAAAGCGCATACAGGTGTTCTTCAACCCCGACCTTGAACCGCTCGGCAGGGGCTACAACGTCATACAGTCAAAAATAGCCGTTGGTTCAGGACAGCTTTGGGGAAAGGGGTATCTTCAGGGCACGCAGAACCAGATGGGCTACCTGCCCGCGAAATCAACCGACTTCATATTCAGCATAATATCGGAGGAGCTCGGCTTTATCGGTGCGGCAATTCTTATCGGCGCGCTGTTTATACTGATTTACAAGTGCTTTAAGACCGCGAAAAAGGCGGATAACTCGTTCGGAAGATATATTTGTGTCGGCGTGGGCGCGATGCTTTTGTTCCACGTGTTCGAGAACGTCGGAATGTGTATCGGACTTATGCCCGTTACCGGTATACCGCTGCCGTTTATAAGCTACGGCGGCACATCGCTTGTGGTGAATATGATAGCCGTCGGACTTGTCCTGAGCGTTGCCTACCATAATAAGCCGCGAAGCGTGTTTGATGTGTATTGATAAAAATTAAGACCCCCTCTTCGAGGGGGTCATTTTAATGTAAAGGTCATTTTTTAATTTCCGCTTGATTTTGAGAACGGGAGGCTGTACTTTTCCGCGTAGTACGCGTACTGCTCCTTGTAGCCCTCCTCTATACGGCGGTTCGACATAACGTTATGAATGTCGTAATTGTCGTTGTTAAGCTCTATAATAGCCGACGCGACGTTTGAGCAGTGGTCGGATATTTTTTCAAGGGCGTTTATGTAATCGGTGAAGATAAATCCCTGCTCGACCGGACAGCGTCCCTCCTGCATACGGTGGATATGACGGTTTTTAAGGTCGTTTCTGATGTGGTCTATAACATCCTCGAGCGGCTCAACTTTATAGGCGAGCTTCACGTCGTTATTCGAGAACGCGTTTATCGTAAGGTCAATAGCCTCGCCGACGGCATTTACCATAATCGTAATCTCCTGCCGTGCTTTTTCCGAGAAATGCACATTCTGATTGTGCTTTTCACGCGCGGTGAACACGAGGTCTGTCGTGTAGTCGGTCATTTTTTCAAAGTCCGAAATTGCGCTCAAAAGTATCGAAACCTTCTGCGCGTCAACCATCGAGAGCTGCTGCGCGCTTAATTTTATGAGGTATACGCTCAAAGCGTCCTCGTACTCGTCTGTTTCGCGCTCGTTGTCTATTATCTGCTTGTCCAAGCGTTCGCTGTAGCTCGCTACGCAGTCCTGCGCCATTGTAAAGCTGTCCTTCGCGATATACGCCATGTTTACCGCAAGCGTAAGAGACTGCTCGACAGCGTAGGACGGGGTGGCGAGAAATCTGTCGTCAAGCACAGGGAACGCGCTTCTCTCCGCGCCCTCCCTGATCGTAAGGCGCGCGAGCTTCTCGATAACCGACGTGAACGGCAGCAGTACCGCCGCGGCAAGCACGTTGAATACGGTGTGCACAACGGCTATCGTTACCGCGCTCGTGCTGCTTTCGAGGATAGTCATGTCTATAAACGCGTTCAGCACGAATATCAGTATCAGGAACAGCACCGCGCTTATGAGCTTGTAGTAAAGGTTACATATCGCGGCGCGTTTCGCGTTTTTGCTCGCGCCCAGACTCGATATGAGCGCGGATATGCTCGCGCCGACGTTCGCGCCGACTATGTACGGTATCGCGGACACGAACGTTATCTGTCCCGTCGCGCTTAACGCCTGCAAAATACCGATAGACGCCGACGAGGACTGTATCGCCGCAGTGATAAACATACCCACAATAACGCCTATAACGGGGTTGGACAGCGTTGTTATCACGTTTATGAGCGCGGGGTTATCCTGTATGCTCTTGACCTCGCTCGACATCGTTGTCATGCCGAACATCAGCACCGCGAAGCCGACGAGTATATTGCCCAGATTGTTTTTCTTCTCGTTTTTGGAGAACATGATAAGGATAATACCGATAAAGCCGAGTATCGGCGTGAAGTTCTCCGGCTTTAGGATATTCGCCCATATGCTCTCGCCCTGCACGCCCGACAGCGACAGTATCCACGCCGTCATCGTCGTGCCTATGCTCGCGCCCATCATTACGCTTATAGACTGCGCAAGCTTCATTATGCCGGAGTTTACGAAGCCGACAACCATTACCGTCGTCGCGGAGGACGACTGTATCACGGCTGTGACGACCGTGCCCAAAAGCACGCCCATGAATTTGTTTTTTGTAAGCGTTTCAAGGATAGATTCCAGCTTCGAGCCGCCGAGCTTTTTCAAGCCGTCGCCCATTACGTTCATTCCGTAAAGGAACATGGCAAGTCCGCCGAATATCTTGAATATTGTGAAAATACCCATATAAATTTGTCACCTGTCCTTTTCCGTTGTTACTGTCTCTGTCTTAAATTTGTCTTATAACCTTCCACTCGTTTATCAGCCGTTCAAGAGAGTACGCCGCGTTTGCGGGGCTTGTTGACGGCAGGCGCACGGCTTCGAGATCCTTGTTGTACCTCGTAAAATACTTGTACGCCGCAGCGCCGTTTACGAATATCCTCTTTATGTCGGCGTTTTTAAGGATCACGCCAAGGTCGTTCGGCGTGACGTTCGTTATCGTGCTGTCAGCCGAGCCTTGTATGTCGCAGCTTCCTATAACGTCCCACACTGCCGCCCTGTTTCGGAGCAGAAACGCTTTCTTTTCCTCAACCGTCACGGGACATTCGTCCTCAAAGACGGCGCTCGTTACCTTCCAGAAGCGGTTTTGGGGGTGTCCGTAGAAAAACCGCGCCTCGCGCGACTTCACGGACGGGAAGCTGCCGAGTATCAGTATTTGTGAGTTGTTATCGTACAAAGGAGGTATCGTGTGAACCAACATTCCCTATCACTCCATTATCCATTGTAACATATATTTTCCGGTTTTGGAATAGTAAATTTAATTATTGCCGAAATTATTTGCATAAATTTTTCAGCATACCGCAGTAATCGGGGAAATTCGTCGTGAAAATGTAGTTCATTACGAGCAGCTCGTCGGGCTTGAATTTCTCCGTAACAGCGTCTATGCCGCCCTCGTATATGCGTGGATCTACCAGAATTACGCGCTTATAGCTCTTCGCGAGCCACGGCGCGAACGCGTTCGCGTAGGAGTCCTTTATAACGACGATCGTTTTACCGTCGGGGAGCGCGGTGTTTTCAAGCTCGAGCACGGGGTAGTCGCTGCCGAAAAAGAAGTTGTAGCCGCGCTTGTCCTCGTGGTACATTTTGCCCTCATACTCGGTGAGCGGTCCGTCCGCGCCTTCTTTTAAGGAGCTTACCTTTATATCTCCGCTCTCGTCCAAATCGTACCATTCCACCGTGTCGGGATTTTTCGTGATGTCGGGCGTGTTTACCCTGTCGAACAGGTAGCCGAGCATGCCGTTTATCTTATGCACCTCGTAATCGTCGGCGTTTACCGCCTTTGCGCCCGACGCGTCCGTAAACGCGCGGTACGCGTAATACGCGCCGAGCTGCGTCCAGTGGTGGTCGCTGCGGAAATAAACATACTCGTCCGTGTGCTCCGCAAGCGCGCTTACCGCGTCAACGGGCGTAACACGTTCATCGAGCATGCCGTACATATCGCTTATCGCGTCGGTCTGGCTGTCCTGCAAATTTTTGTATATCGGCTCACGAAATTCAAGCTGCGTCGGTATAAGCATGCTGTAAACCTTAACGTTCTCCGGCAGCCGTTCCGCAAGCGCGTTTACGGCGTCGGTGTACATTTTTTCCGTTTCGTCGTTCCTTAAAAACATCTCCATAACGGTGTCCCTGACGAAAAGCAGCGTCATTTTTATCGTCGTGCCGGTGCCTATGTCCTTGTTTGTCGAAATTACGGAGCCGGTGTCGGGCGTTATGCCCTTAGCCGCGTCGAGACCCTTCGACGCGGACGTAAAATACGAGCGCAGTCCTATATTGTCGCCCAAATACGATTCAAAATCCGACTCGAATTTGCCGGAAAAAACGGTAGAACGGCTAAGCAGCGGCATTTGCGCCGGTTCGCGGTTCTCTTGCTCGATGCTCGCCCTGTCCGCGGGGAGCGCGAGCATGGTCACAAACGCGGCGAGCATCACAAGAAACGCGCCGATTATCAGCTTGTTCTTCATTACATTCACTCTCCCCTTTCCTTAAAATCTGAAATACAAAAACGGGTTGTAGGTTTGTCCCACAAGCAGTATAAAGCATACGCCCAGTCCTACGATCACGAGCAGTGGCTGCGACAGAGCCGCGAACGTTTCATGCTTTTTGCACAGGTAGTTGTACACCGTGACGGGTATCGGCGTAGAGGCGAGTATGCAGACGATAAACAGCCACAAATTCGTGAAGAACGCCGAGTGTACCGTCAGGTCGTAAAGCGGCACGCCCACGCCGAACGCACTTTTCAGGAATGTCCACAGCGCGCCCAAATCGGTGAAGTAGAAAATGCTCCACCCAATCACGACGAAAAACATCGTGTATATATAGCAAAACGGCGACGGTATTTTTTGCAGTCTGCCGCCGAACGCCTTTTTTTCGATAAGCAGAAACACACCGTAGAAAAGTCCCCAGATTATGAAATTCCAGCTCGCGCCGTGCCAAAGACCGGTGAGCAGCCACACAGCCATTATGTTCCGAAGCTGTCTGTAACGGTTGCCGCCGAGCGGAATATATATGTAGTCGCGGAAAAAGCGCGACAGCGACATGTGCCACCTGCGCCAGAAATCCGTAATACTCGCGGAAATGTACGGGTAGCGGAAATTTTCGAGAAATTTAAAACCGAACATTCTTCCAAGTCCTATCGCCATATCACTGTAGCCGGAAAAGTCGAAATATATCTGAAAGCTATACATCAAAATTCCGAGCCACGCGGACGCGACGGTGTAGCGCGTGCCGCCGAGAAGCATTGACGCGACCGTTCCGGCGCTGTTCGCGAGCATTACCTTTTTGCACATACCGACCGTGAATCGCTTCACGCCGTACGCGAAATCGTCCATGGTCGCGCGCCTGTCGGTAAGCTGGTCGGCTATGGAGCTGTAACGCACGATAGGTCCCGCGACAAGCTGCGGAAACATTGAAACGTATGTGAGATAGTTGAGGTACGACTTCTGCACCTTCGTTTTGCCGCGGTACATATCAATCGTATACGACAGCGTTTGGAAGGTGTAGAACGATATGCCTATCGGAAGCGCGGGGCTTGGGTTCGGTATCGACAGATGAGCCGCAGCGTTTATGCTTCCGATAAGAAAGCCCGAATACTTGAACACAAAAAGAATACCGAGATTTAACACAAGCGACGCGGCAAGAGCAACGGTCGCCTGCGGTCGGGCGTAGTATTTGTCTATTATTCTGCCGTTTATATAATCCATAACGGTGCTGAAAATAAGAAGCAGCACCCACACCGGCTCGCCCCACGCGTAGAATATAAGCGACGTTACGGCGAGGACAATATTTTTATATGTAATGTTCTTTGACAAATTGTACAGCAAAAGCACGGCGGGAAGAAATACGCACACAAAAATAAGGCTCGAAAATACCAAGATCATCTCCCCTTCCGTCGCGCAATTTTTCGCTGCCCGTTTTACGCGCCGCCGGTACAGCGGCGCGTAATGAGCCATGATAAATTGTACACTATTATCGGGAAAATGTCAACAAATATTGTCGCATACTGTCCGTTAAGAGAGCGTTACGGCGCAGTCCTTCAAAAGATAGTTAAGCTGTACGATGTAGCCGATAAACTGCGGGCCTGCCATAAGCTGACCGAAAAACGGTTTGCCGTAGTCGGACGAGCCGTTTAACACATCGTCGAGCTTCGCCTTGTCGCAGAGCGTGAGCACGGGCGCGTTCGGGTCGGAGATTATGCCGTCCAGAAGCTCCTTCACAGCCGCCTCGTAATGCGGGTTGTGCGTTTTCGGGTACGGACTTTTGCGGCGCAGTCTCACGTCCTCCGGCAGTATGCCCTTTGCCGCCTCGCGCAGCACGTTTTTGGACACGTTATCCTTATTTTTCATCTCCCACGGAATGTTCCAGACGTACTCGGCAAGGCGGTGGTCGCAGAACGGCACGCGCACCTCCAAACCGCTCGCCATACTCATTCTGTCCTTGCGGTCGAGCAGGTTCGTCATGAACCAGTTGATGTTGAGGTACGATATTTCACGGCGGCGTTTTTCCTCCGCGCTGTCGCCGTAGAAAACAGGCGTTTCGGCTATGCTTTCCTCGTAGCGCATGCTCGAGTAGCCCTCGAGGTCGAGCGCGTCACGCACATCGTCTTTGAGAATATTGTTCCTTAAAGACAGGTCGTAGCACCACGGGAACGCCGCCGTTTCAAACGCTTTTTTCTCGCGGAACCACGGATAGCCGCCGAAAATCTCGTCGCTGCACTCGCCCGACAGCACAACGGTGTGATTTTTCTTGACCTCGCGGCAGAAGTAAAGAAGCGACGCGTCCACGTCAGCCATACCGGGCAAATCCTTGGCGGTGAGCGCCTCCTCCAAAAGCTCCGTGAGCGCGCTGTTCGGGCAGACAAGATACGTGTGGTCGGTGTCAAATTCCTCAACCATGCGCGGCACCCATTTTGTGTCGCTGTCGGGCTGGAAATGCGACGCTTTGAAGTATTTTGAGTTGCCCTCGTAGTCGAACGAGTAGGTCGAGAGCCGTCCGCCGTTCCGCTGCATTTCGATAGCGCCTATCGCCGTTATCACGCTCGAATCAAGTCCGCCCGAAAGGAATGTCGCAATCGGTACGTCCGAGACAAGCTGCCGCCTTACCGCGTCGTACACGAGTGAGCGCGTGCGCGCGATCGTGTCCTCATAGCTGTCGGTGTGCTCATGGCTTTTAAACTCCCAGTACTGCTTTATGCGTATGCCGCGCCGGTCTATTACCATGTACCGCGCTGGGCGAAGCTCCGAAATATCCTTAAATACGCCGTTACCCTGCGTGCGCGCGGGACTTAGCGCCAGAAGCTCGCAAAGTCCCGTTTTGTCAAGCTCTCTCTTTATGCCGGGGTACTCGAAAAGCGCCTTTATTTCCGACGCGAAAACGACCGTGTTTCCCTTTTTCGTGTAGAAAAACGGCTTCACGCCGAAACGGTCGCGGCAGGCGTAGACGCACTGGCGCATACTGTCCCAAATTGCGAACGCGTATATTCCGTTAAGCCGCTCGGCGACGCGCTCGCCGTAATGTATGTAAGCCGTAAGAAGCACCTCGGTGTCCGAGGACGTTTCAAACTCGTAGCCGTAAGACAAAAGGTCATCGCGAATTTCCTTCGTGTTGTAAAGCTCACCGTTATACGTTATCACAAACTCGTGTCCCGCAACGGTGCGCTTCATCGGCTGCAAGCCCCTCTCAACGTCGATTACCGCAAGACGGCTGTGCGAAAAGGCGGCATGCTCGCCCACCCATTCGCCCCATGAGTCGGGCCCGCGGTGACGTATTTTCTCCGCCATGGCGCGCGCCACGGCTTTATTTTCCGCCTCGTTCTTTACAAGATTGGTTTTGTAGTTTATAAATCCGCATATTCCGCACATAAAATTACCCCCGATACACATTTTTATTGTATTATATGCGCCCGACACCGTTTTGTGAGGCTGCCGTTTTTGGTGATTTTACAAAATATTTAGGAAAAAATCCGATTATTTTTCAAAAAGTATAGATTTTTAATTGAAAATATTATATAATGATAAGATAGAATGACTATTTGTGCGTGGCTTTCTAAAAAGCGCGGAAAGGTGCTGATTTTTATGGACGAAATACTTAAAATTCTCGATAAGGAAAAAAGCAATATATCACGAGCCAAAATCGCCCAGATGCTGGGCACGGACAAGCAGGAGGTCGCGGACGCGATAGAAAAGCTCGAAAAGGACAACGTTATCGTCGGCTACAAGACGATAGTAAACTGGGACAAAACCGACCGCGAGGTTGTGACGGCTCTAATTGAGCTGCGCATAACACCGCAGAGGGGCGAAGGCTTTGACAAGGTTGCGGAGAGAATTTACAAGTATCCGCAGGTCAAGTCGCTTTACCTCATGTCGGGAGCCTATGACCTCGCCGTTACGATAGAGGGTAAGAGCATGAAGGAGGTCGCGCTTTTTGTCGCGCAGAAGCTCGCCCCGATGGATTCAATAATTTCAACGGCGACGCATTTCGTGCTCAAAAAATACAAGGAGGAAGGAATTGTATTCGAGGACGATGAAAAGGATACAAGACAGGTGATTACTTTATGATAGATTACGGTAAAATCGTTTCCCCCGTCGTGTCGGCTCTGCCGCCGTCGGGGATAAGAAAATTTTTCGATATAGCGGCGGAAATGAAGGACGCGATTTCTTTGGGCGTTGGCGAGCCGGACTTCACCACGCCGTGGTCGATACGCGAGGCGGGTATTTACTCGCTCGAAAAGGGACAGACGCACTACACCGCCAATTCAGGTCTCATTGAACTGCGCGAAGCGATATGTGATTACAACGACAGAAAGTTCGGCGTGAAGTACGACCCGAAAACCGAGGTTCTTGTAACGGTGGGCGGCAGCGAGGCGATCGACCTCATGGTACGCACGGTTGTAAACCCCGGTGACGAGGTGCTTATACCTGAGCCGTGCTTTGTGTGCTACAAGCCTCTTACAATCATGGCGGGCGGCGTGCCCGTGCCTATCGAGACGAAGGAGGAGGACGATTTCAGACTTCTCCCGTCACAGCTTAAGGAGAAAATCACGGGCAAGACGAAGCTGTTGATACTCCCCTACCCCAACAACCCGACCGGCGGCGTTATGTCCAAAGCCGATTTGGAGGCTATTGCGGAGGTGCTGCGCGGCACGGATATAATGGTACTGTCGGACGAGATTTACGGCGAGCTTCGCTACAGCGAGGAGGGACATGTTCCGTTCTCGAAAATAGACGGTATGCGTGAAAGAACGGTCGTCGTAAACGGCTTTTCAAAGGCGTTCGCGATGACGGGCTGGAGACTTGGCTACGCGCTCGGTCCTGCGGAATTGATAAGCCTTATGCGTAAAATCCACCAGTACGGCATAATGTCCGCGCCGACGACGGCGCAGTACGCGGCGATCGAGGCGCTTAAAAGCTGTGACGACGACGTTGAGGAAATGCGTCAGGAATACAATTACCGCCGCCGTTACATCGTGGACGGCTTCAGAGCAATGGGGCTTAGCTGCTTTGAGCCTTTGGGCGCGTTTTACGTGTTCCCGTGCATTAAATCGACCGGCATGAACTCGGAGGAATTTTGTGAGAAGCTTTTGGAGGAGGAACACGTCGCGGTAGTGCCGGGCAGCGCGTTCGGCGAAAGCGGCGAGGGATTTATACGCTGCTCCTACGCTTATTCGATAGAAAACATACAGGAAGCGCTCAGGCGCATAGAAAAATTTGTGCAAAGACATACGCGTAAGTAATTTACAGGTTTACAAGGTGAACGGAAGGAGAAATTATGGCTAACACAAAATACATATTCGTAACGGGCGGAGTTGTTTCGGGCCTCGGAAAGGGCATTACCGCCGCGTCGCTCGGAAGGCTTCTGAAGGCTCGCGGCTACAAGGTCACGATGCAGAAGTTCGATCCGTACATTAACATGGATCCCGGCACGATGAGCCCGTATCAGCACGGCGAGGTATTCGTGACGGACGACGGCGCGGAAACAGACCTCGATCTCGGTCATTACGAGAGATTTATCGACGAGAATTTAAGCGTCAACTCGAACGTCACGACCGGTAAGATTTACTGGCACGTCATTTCAAAGGAACGCCGAGGCGATTACGAGGGCAGAACGGTTCAGGTTATTCCGCACATCACGAACGAGATAAAGTCGCGCGTGTACCGCGTCGCGAAGTCGCAGGAAACGGATATAGTCATAACCGAGATAGGCGGAACGGTGGGCGACATCGAGTCCACGCCGTTTCTGGAGGCTATAAGACAGGTGCAGTCGGAGGTCGGAAAGGAAAACTGCCTTTACATACACCTCACGCTCGTGCCTTACCTTTCGACGTCGGGCGAGCAGAAAACAAAGCCGACGCAGCACAGCGTCAAGGAGCTTTTGAGCCTCGGTATTCAGCCGGACGTGCTCGTGCTCCGCACCGAAAAGCCGCTTGAGGACGGACTTGCCGATAAAATCGCGCTTTTCTGTAACGTCGCTCCCGAATGCGTTATAGAAAATCTCGACCTTGACACGCTTTACGAGGTACCGCTCGCGCTCGAAAAGGAAGGTCTGGCAAAGGTTGTCTGCAAGAGGCTCGGTCTGGAGGACAGAAAACCCGATTTGAAGGACTGGAAGGAAATGGTAAAGGTCGTAAAAGACCTTATGGCGGGCGGCAAAGAGGAAGTCACTATCTCGCTTGTCGGAAAGTATGTTGCGCTCCACGACGCGTATATAAGCATTGTTGAGTCGTTAAAGCACGGCGGCATAGCGAATTACGTAAACGTGAACATCAACTGGGTAAACAGCGAGGAGGTAACGCCCGACACCGCTGACGAGCTTCTCAAAGTGTCCGACGGCATACTTGTTCCGGGCGGCTTCGGCGACAGAGGCATAGAGGGCAAAATTATCGCGGCGCAGTACGCGAGAGAGCATAACATACCGTATTTCGGAATTTGCCTCGGTATGCAGATAGCCGTTATTGAGTACGCGAGAAATGTTTTGGGCTACAAGGACGCTCATTCCTCGGAGCTTGACCCCGACACGACGCACCCCGTTATCGACCTCATGCCGGAGCAGAGGGACGTTGAGGATTTGGGCGGCACGATGCGTCTCGGCATGTACCCGTGCAAGCTTACCGAGGGTTCGCTCTCGAAGAAAATCTACGGCAGCGACCTCATTTACGAGCGTCACCGCCACCGCTACGAGTTCAACAACTTCTACAGAAATGAGATAACTAAAAACGGTATGATAATCGCCGGTCAGTCGCCGAACGAAAAGCTTGTTGAAATGGTTGAGATCCCCGCGCATCCGTGGTACATAGGCGTGCAGTTCCACCCCGAATTCAAGTCGCGCCCGAACCGTTCGCACCCGCTTTTCGCGTCGTTCATAAAGGCGGCTATAGATAAGAAAAATAATAAATAAATTGTAATATGAAGTAATACGGAAGGAAGTAATCGGTTTGAAGTATTATTGGAAGTACATAAAGCCTTACACGCTGTTTTTCCTGCTCGGTCCGGTGCTTATGCTCACGGAGGTCGCGGGAGAAATTGTGTTGCCGAAAATGATGAGTATAATGGTCGCGAACGGTGTCGGAGAAATGACCGCGGGTTACGGAATAAATTTCATAATCTCGCGCGGTCTTATGATGCTCGGCTTTATCGCGATACAGATAATGGGCGGCATAGGCGGTCACTATTTTTCAATCAAGGCTTCGGTGTGTTTCAGCTCGGATTTGAGAAAAGGACTTTTTGAGAAGGTTCAGACGTTTTCGTTCAAGAATATAGACGGTTTTTCGACCGGCTCGCTTGTTACGCGTCTTACGAACGACATTACGCAGATGCAGAACATGGTGAGAATGCTGCTTATCATGGCTATGCGTTCGCCGGGTATGCTGATAGGCGGCATTATTATGGCTTGCTCCATAAACGCGCGGCTCGCAACGATACTCATCGTTATCATACCGCTGCTTGCCGTCACGATATTCCTGCTTTTGAGAACGGCGTTCCCGCGCTTCCAGTCGATGCAGAAAAAGCTCGACAGGCTCAACTCCGGCATACAGGAAAACATCACGAACGTGCGCGTTATAAAGTCGTTCGTGAGACAGGATTTTGAAACGAAGAAATTTACCGACGCGAACAACGACCTCATGGACACAACGCTGCGCGCAATGCGTATCGTCATAACCACGATGCCGGTCGTTACGCTCGCGATGAATATAACGACGCTCGTCATGGTATGGACGGGCGGTCACTTCGTCGTAAACGGCACGATGAACGCGGCGGAGCTTGTAGCGTTCACGACGTACATAACGCAGATACTCATGTCGCTGATGATGGTTTCGATGCTGTTTTTGCAGCTTTCACGCGCGCTCGCGTCCTCGTCGAGAATTAAAGAGGTATTCGCGACCGAGGTCGATCTTACCGACGACAGCGCTTCAAACAAGGATTTGACGGTAAAGCGCGGCAAGGTCGAGTTCCGCAACGTCAGCTTCAAGTATTACGCCGACCGAAAGGAAAACATACTCGACAACATATCGTTCACAGCCGAACCGGGCGAAGTCGTGGGCATAATCGGCATGACGGGTTCGGGCAAATCGTCGCTCGTGCAGCTTATCCCCCGTCTTTACGACGTTACGGCGGGCGAGGTGCTCGTTGACGATGTAAACGTAAAGGATTACAGCCTCCGCCACCTGCGTGACGGCGTGGGCATGGTACTGCAGAAAAACGTGCTGTTCTCCGGCTCTATCGCGGAGAATTTAAGGTGGGGCGACAAAAACGCCACCGACGAGGAAATGCAAGCCGCCGCCGAAACGGCTCAGGCGGACAGCTTTATCTCGAACTTCACCGAGGGCTACGGCATGGAGCTCGGTCAGGGCGGCGTAAACGTGTCGGGCGGTCAGAAGCAGCGCCTTTGTATCGCGCGCGCGCTTCTTAAAAAGCCGAAAATACTCATACTCGACGACAGCACGAGCGCGGTCGATACGGCTACGGAAGCGAAAATCCGCTCCGCGTTCTACACATCGCTCAAAGACTCGACAAAGATTTTAATCGCGCAGAGGATTTCCTCGGTAATTGACGCGGATAAAATAATCGTCCTCGACGACGGTAAAATTTCCGGTATCGGCAGACACAGTGAGCTTATGCGTGACTGTGAGGAGTACCGCGAGATTTACTATTCGCAGATGGACAGAGAAAAGGAGGTTGGTTGATATGCCTCCGATGGGACCGAGACAGTCGCAGGAAAAGCGGTTCGGCAAAAGGTCAAAGCCGAAAAACGCGAAGGCGACGATTAAACGTATCGCGCAGTATTTGAAAACGCAGAAGCTCAAACTCGGCGGCGCGGTGCTGTGCGTCATGATTTCAAGCGCGGCTACGCTTTCGGCTACATATATGTTAAAGCCGATAATAAACAACCTCATAACCGCCAAAAGCGCGGAGGAACGAATAGCGGAGCTTGCGGTAAACCTTGTCATAATGGCTGTTATCTACTTTTTGGGCGTTGCCGCGACGTATATTCAGTCGCGCATAATGATAGGTATTTCGCAGGGTACGCTGAATAAGATAAGAAGCGATTTGTTTATGAAGCTGCAGAAGCTGCCGGTACGGTATTTCGACAGAAACACGACCGGCGACATCATGAGCCGCTTCACAAACGACGTCGATATTATAGGCGAAATGCTCAACTCGACGATAATACAGATTTTCTCGGGCAGCATTACGCTGATAGGCACGCTCGCGCTCATGATCTACACAAACTGGATCCTGGCGCTCGTGACGATTTTGTTCTCGCCGCTCATGGCTCTTGTCGGAACGACTATCGCGAACAAGTCGCACAAGCACTTCAGCGCGCAGCAGTCCGCTCTCGGCAAGGTGAACGGATATATTGAGGAAATCGTCACCGGTCAGAAGGTCGTCAAGGTGTTTAACCACGAGGACGAGGTCGTTGACAGCTTCTCTCACCTCAACGACAACCTGCGCACCGCGCAGTCAAAGGCGCAGTTCATAGGCGGTATCATGGGCCCGTGCATGAACGCGATGGGACAGGTAAACTACACGCTTACCGCGTGTGTCGGCTCGGTTATAGCGTTTATCTCGCAGTGGGGCGGCGGTATACCGCTCGCGTCGCTCGATATTGGCGGTCTGGGCGTGTTCGTAAACTTCTCGCGTCAGTTCTCACGACCGATAAACGAGCTGTCGCAGCAGCTTACAAACGTTATGTCGGCGCTCGCGGGCGCGGAGAGAGTGTTCGACGTTATGGATCAGGCTCCCGAGCTCGACGAAGGCAAGAGACTTGAGCTTAAGGACGTTAAGGGCGATGTTGTGCTTGAAAACGTAACCTTCGGCTACAACCCCGACAAGACGATACTTAAAAATATATCGATCTACGCGCACCCCGGTCAGAAGATCGCGCTTGTCGGTTCAACGGGCGCGGGCAAGACGACGATTACAAACCTTATGACGAGGTTTTACGATATACAGGAGGGTAAAATCACGATCGACGGTATCGACATACGCGACATAAGCCTTGAAAGCCTGCGCGAGAATATCGCCATGGTTTTGCAGGACACGCACCTGTTTACCGGCACGATCATGGAAAATATCCGTTACGGCAGACTTGACGCGACGGACGCGGAGGTAAGAATGGCGGCGCAGGCTTCGTCGGCGCACAGCTTTATCCGCAACATGACCGACGATTACGATACCATGCTGCGCGGCGACGGTTCCAACCTGTCGCAGGGTCAGAGACAGCTTCTGAACATTGCGCGCGCGGCTCTTTCAAAAGCGCCGATACTCGTTCTCGACGAGGCTACCTCGTCCGTCGATACGCGCACGGAGCAGAAGATAAACAAGGCAATGGACGCGCTTATGGAGAACAGAACCACATTCGTTATAGCGCACCGCCTGTCCACTATACGCAACGCCGACGCGAT
The DNA here is from genome assembly GCA_947591315.1 of uncultured Clostridia bacterium. Classification (GTDB taxonomy): domain Bacteria; phylum Bacillota; class Clostridia; order UBA1381; family UBA1381; genus Hominilimicola. Next base: position 4,669 of record CANQDD010000010.1, on the reverse strand, counting down.
AATGGTTCTTGAAAACGGCGAAATTATAGAGCGCGGCTCACATGAGGAGCTGCTCGAAAAGAAGGGCAGATATTACGAGCTTTACATGGGCATCAAGGAATTAGACTAAGCGCATAAAACACAGAAAGGGATGGTAAACAAATGAAGGTATACCAGATGATATATACCTCTGTAAAATGCAGCCTGTCCGACGCGGAAATAGGTCTTACAAATCAGTCGGGACTGCGGGTGTTTTCCTGTACGCAGGGAATCACAAAGCGCAATATCGACGAGATAATACGCTTCTCCACCTACCGTCTGCCGAAAAACAGCGGCGTCATATACGGCAACAAGCCGTGCGATCCCGCCGTGCCGGAGATGTTCCCGAAAATTTTCCGCACGCTTAGGCTGTCGGACGGCAGATACGCCGCTATACAGATTTCCTACGCGGGCTATGACTTTGAAGGTCATCCGGGCAACGTGTTTGCGCACGCGTTCGTGTTTGACGACGTTCCCGACGATTTTATGCCGGAAAAATACTGCAGCCATCCCAAGTACCGCACACACCTCACCGAAAAGGATCTGTCTGGACAGATCGTGCATTACTTAAAGCCGCTCGACGATATTGAACCCACGGAGGGGCTTGAACAATCGGTTATCGAATTTACAGACAATCACAAAAACGAGCTTACGTATATTCTCGACAAGGCAATGAAGATGCTTACGTCGAGCGATATTAAAAACGTCTGTATCGCAACGAACGAGCCGGAGCTTACGCGTATGTACCTGCTCGCGCTGAAATGGCTCCTGCCGCGCGACTGTTCGGAAAACCTCGGTATTTCCACGTACAACGTGTACCTTCCCTCCGACAAGCAGAAACAGATCGTGTTCCACGGAACGGTCAAGGGTCAGAACAACATCACGCAGCAGGCTGTTGACGTCCGTAAAAACTGCATTTACATAGACGTTGAAAACACGCGCTTCGAGCGTGACACGCGTTCAATGCTTTTCCGTTTCTCCGTTAAGGAGCTTCGGGAAATATACGACAAATACAAATTCACCTCGCCTCAGCAGTTTCTCGCGTGGCAGGCGACGTGTGAAAACACCACAAAAAGCGGCATAGCAGGCAAGCTCATACGTCTCAAAAAGACGGCGGGCGACGAGGCGTTCAGGCTGCGGACTATGGAGCTTTACCCCGCCATAAACGACATCAACATGGCTGCCGTGCGGTACGAGCTTTCAAAAATCATGTTCGACAATCTTGAGCTTTTTGAAAGCGAAAAGGAAAAAATTACGGAAATATACATCGACCAGTACATTGAAAAGCTGTGCGCGGGGGAAAATGTTACCATAGAAACAAACCCGTTCGGCAGCGAGTCGTCCGAAAGCATAGCGGCAGCCGTCAAAGGGCATCTGAACAGATATATCGGGCTTATGCGCGTAAACAGCGCCGCGATGCCCGAAAAGAACACGGCGGATATATTGAAGCTGTTCGCCGATATTAAGCACATGTCCGGCACAGACACATGGAAGGAATGGCTCGGTTCAAAGGAGAACCTTCAGACGTTCACCGAAGCGGCGGCGCGTATCGTCATAACGGGCAGCGACGTAAATCCGTTCGAGAACGTCAACGGCTGGACAACTGCCGACCTCGCGGAGCTTGTGGCGTATTTTGATGTTTCGACCAACGATAATTCACTGAAAAAGAGCTGCGCAAAATTCATAAGCTCCAATCAGGACGAGAACTGGGAAAAGTACGGCGTGAAGATCAAAAAGAGCGTAAAGTCCGAGGAGGGGCAGAAAAAGGATATACAAAAAATCAGACGCATGCTCGGGCGCGTCGGGTACATACCGTACCAGCGCGGCTCGTATTCGGATCTACGCGAGGAGGTCATGAACGACATTTACACGAACAACGCGCCGCTCCTTATTTCAAGGCTTCTGTACGCCGTGTACCGCTGGAAAAGCACGTACGGCAACCAGATTGAGGCGGAAAAGAGCGCGGAGGCGGTATATGAGCTGCTGATGGAAATGCGCGCGACGCAGCGGTCGTGCTACAACTTCATGATACCGAAGCTCGCTCTCGAGATAATCGAGTCGCCCGGTCATTACCACGAGCTTATGGTAAACGCCGAAACGATGCCGCCGAGCTTCTGGGAATGGTTCCTGATAGGCTACGGCAAAAGCCGAAACGACGAGGACAAGCTGCTCTCGTATACGCGCGTGTACACGGCGAGCAGGGACGCTCTCCCGAATGTTCCGGCAAGGAAGAAAATGCTGAATTTGTTTAATGATATAGCGTAAGAAAGAAAGGATATATGGTGAAGAAAATGAATGTTAAAAAGAAGCTTATGGCATTGCTCGCGGCAGGTATTATGATGTTATCCGCTGCGCCTTTGGCGCTTGCGGAGCCGGAAACGGACGATGGACAGACCGACGCGCAGGTAACGGAAACGTCGGCTCCCGTACAGCAGCCCATTCAAACGGCGCAGACGACCGAATTTACAAACAGCAAATATCTCACAAAGGGCGGCGCGGCTATATGGTTTATACTTATCCTTTTGGCAAACGGCGCGTTCAGCTTTTGGGTGGGCAACCGCTTTTACCGCCTTTCCAAGAAGGACAACCATATCGGCGCGGAAATACGCGCTTTAAGACGCGATATCGACGATAAATTCGTAAAGAGCGTGGACGGCTTCGCGGAGCAGGAAATAGATATTGAAAACCTTAACGAAAGTCTCGGAATAAATATAGACGCGTCCGCAAAGCCTAAGCAGCGCAGCACGGTAAAGGAGCTGTCGCCCGAGGAGGAGGAACGTTTCCGCCGCTGGGAGGAAGCGCAGTCAAAACCGAAAACCGAGCGCGTACGTCCCGCAAGACCGACGCTGCGCGAGGAAATAGAGGAGGATTTTGACGACGTTAAAATGCCGAGCAAAAAGGATTACAAGCCGCACCGTAAGGAAACAGTTTCAGATGAGGGCGGCGCGGACGATCTCGGCGAAACAAAGGTTATAAAGCCTATGGGCGAGGGCGTTAAAAATAAGGCAAAGGAAATTCTCGGAGATATTTTCCCGTTTAAGGACGAATAATTTAAGCAGGCTTCCGGCGTAACATTCGCCGGCAGCCTTTTTAGAGGTATGAGGTATGGAACAGATTAACATGTTTGACGACCGCGAAACGGGCGCGCCTCTGGCGAGCCGTCTAAGACCGGAAACGCTCGACGAGTACGTCGGTCAGGAGCATCTTGTCGGCAAGGGTAAGATACTCCGTCAGATGATAGAGAACGACAATATATCCTCCATGATTTTCTGGGGTCCGCCGGGCGTTGGCAAGACGACGCTCGCGCGGATAATCGCGAAGCAGACAAAGGCGGATTTTGTCGAGGTCAGCGCGACGTCGAGCGGCGTAAAGGAGCTTAAGGATATTATGAACCGCGCCGAAAACGCGCGGAAAATGGGTATACGCACGCTCCTGTTTACCGACGAGATACACCGCTTCAACAAGGCGCAGCAGGACGCGTTCCTGCCGTACGTCGAAAAGGGCAGTATCATACTCGTCGGAGCGACGACCGAAAACCCGTCGTTTGAGATCAACTCAGCTCTTTTGTCGCGCTGCAAGGTGTTCATCTTAAAAGCGCTCGAAGAAGAGGATTTGGTTGAAATGCTGCGCCGCGCCGTGACGAGTGAAAAAGGTCTCGGCTCTATGAAGGTAAAGGTGGACGACGAGCAGCTTGCGCTTATCGCGCGGTTCGCGAACGGCGACGCGAGAACGGCTCTCAATACGATTGAAATGGCTGTCTTTAACGGTAAAATGACTGAGGACGGCGTTACGGTCGACGATGAGACGCTCGCGCAGTGCATGAACCGCCGCTCGCTTCTCTACGACAAAACTGGCGAGGAGCATTACAATATCATCTCCGCGCTGCACAAGTCCATGCGCAACAGCGATCCCGACGCGGCTCTTTACTGGATGGAGCGTATGCTCTACGGCGGCGAGGATCCGCTCTACATCGCGCGCAGGCTTATACGGTTCGCGAGCGAGGACGTGGGACTTGCCGACAGCAACGCGCTTCTTATAGCTGTCGCGGCGTATCAGGCGTGTCACTTTATCGGTATGCCGGAATGCAGCGTAAATCTGGCGCAGGCGGTCGTGTACCTGTCAATGGCGCCGAAGTCGAACGCGCTTGAGGTCGCGGACATAGAGACGAAGCGTGACATAAACAACGCGCCCGCCGAACCCGTGCCTATGCAGATACGCAACGCGCCGACAAAGCTCATGAAGGAAGAGGGCTACGGCAAGGGTTACGTATACGCGCACAACACCGAAGAAAAAATGGCGAAAATGCAGTGTCTGCCCGATTCGCTCGCGGGTAAACGCTACTACCGCCCGACAAATCAGGGGCGTGAACAGAAAATAGGCGAACGTCTCGAAAAAATTCTTGAATGGAAAAATTCATAGGATTGTGAAGCAATATGATAAAAACAGAAAACCTTGTCTTTGCGTATGAGGACAGCACGGACGAGGTATTGTCAAATATAAATCTGAATATAGAAAAGGGCTCGTTTACGGCTGTGCTCGGTCACAACGGAAGCGGCAAATCGACGCTTGCGAAAATGTTCAACGCCATACTGCTGCCGTCGGGCGGCAAGGCGTACGTGAACGGTATCGACACGTCCGACGAAAAGCGCGT
>CANQDD010000009.1 GCA_947591315.1 uncultured Clostridia bacterium | reverse complement strand
AAGTTGTTGCTAAACCGGCTGATACAGACGCAAACTACACTGGTTCAGTTACGTCAGAGACAGTGACAGTAACGGCTGCACCGGATCCGGAATTGGCTGGAACGCTTACATTAAAGGTAGACACTGTAGACGCAACAGAGACAGCTCCGAAGGTATTTGATACACTTACGGCTGCGTATGCACCTGCGGAAGGTGAGGACGATGTTGAAGTAACCTATGCTTGGTCGGTTGGCGACACGGCTGAAGGCAACTTCACACCGATTGCAGAAGCAGAGGGCGAAACATATGACATCCCCACCAGCCAGCTGGGCAAGTTCATTAAGGTAACCGCTACGGCTGAAGGCTACGCTGAAGAAGGCGTAAGCGTAACAACATTGGCGGTTGCGGACATTCCTGTTCCGACACTTGCAGGTACAGAAATCGACAAGAATGACTTCTCGACAGAAGGCGACACATGGGGATTTGTACCGTACAAGAGTGGCTCCGTTGCAAACTCGAACGGTGAGCTTATATTAAATAACAAAGCTGATGCAAACAGTACTGCTGACAAGCAGACAGACTACAAGGTATTCCCCGAAGTTATATCTCAGGCTAAGAACCTTGAAATGATATTCGACTTCACGCCTGATATAGAGTCAGGAAAGAACAGAAACGTATACCTCATCATTTCGGATGACGAGGCAGGCATGACGCTTACAGGTCACTCAATCTTGACGGTATTTGCGCAGGGCGATACGGGTGTAACCGTAAAGGCAGGTGCGACAGACGCCGTTAAGGTTGCCGATGTTGGCACCAACAGCACAAAACTTAAGATATATCTTAAGTACACGGCTGAGCCTACTCCTCATGTAGACGTTCTCGTATTCAATATTGCAGGCGGTGACCCCGTTTGCGTTGCGAAGACGTCGGGTGACATTTCGGGCGCAACAGCGTTTAACAGACTTGCGGCGAGATACGGTTATTCCGCGGCTCCGTTCAGGATTGACAATGTACAGATCAACTCGACAGATGAAGGTCTTATCCCCGTAACGGTTAAGACGCCGACAGGCGGTAAGATTGCGACAGACGCTCCCGCAGTTGCGGTTAAGGATAACGTAATCACAATCACACCGACGGCTGATCCCGGCAAGAAGCTTGATAAGGTTACGGTTAACGGTGAAGAGGTCACAGACAATGGAGGCTACAAGTACACTGTAACGGGCGAAGAAACAGAAGGTAAGATCGAAATCGACGCTACATTCGTAAGAGCTGATGTAACCGAAATCAAAGTAGACGGTCCTACTATGATTAAGAAGGGCACGACTAAGGATTATAAGGCTATCGTTAAGGCAGGCGAGTATACATTCACTGATGACGACAATGTAGAGATTACATGGTCGCTCGCAGATGAAACTCAGGATCAAGCTGCTACGGTTCAGGATGGCACTGCTATTACAGGCACATCGCTTACAGGTGCTCTCGCGGCTGCAGCCGGAGAAACAGCATCCAAGATTCGTGTAAAGGCTGAAGTTGTAACAGATGTTAAGAGCCCCGAGGGTAAGACACCCGCGTATGCTACGGTTGAATTCGTAGACGAGGACGTATACAAGGTAACAGGTGTTGCCGAAGGTCATGGTAAGGTTGAGCTTAAGGCAGATGCACAACCTGTATCTTACATCAAGAAGAGTTCCGAGCTTACGATTGAAACGACGCCTGACGAAGGTTATGAGGTTGAGTCAATAAGCTACACGATGGGCGCAGAAGGCGAGCCCAAAAATGTTGATAAGTCAAGCGCAAAGATCGATGCAAACACGCTTGAGGACGATACGGTTGTAACAGTTAAGTTCAAGGCTACACCGTATGACATTACGAACAACGATAGCACAGACGACGAAAACGGCAATAAGATTGAAGTAGACAAGGAAACAGCGACTGTTGAAGATACGGTTAAAATTACGCCGACACTTGGTGATAACTATGCTATAAAGAGTCTTACGGCTAAGAAGAACGGCACCGATCCTATCGCACTCACAGAAGCGGCTGACGGTACATTCTCATTCAAGATGGTTGCGGGTGATGTAACTGTTGATGCTGAGTTTGTAAAGGTTCAGGAAGTTGCGCTTAGTGCTGATAAGATTAAGACTTCGTCAGTAAACTTCAAGTCACCTGAAACAAACTGCGTGGTAAATGCTGAATTTAAGGCAGGTCAGGCGGTTGTTTCGGGAGATAAGCTTGCTTCATCGGATATGAAATATGATGAGTGCTCAACAGCGGCTCTTATCAACATTGATGCTTCCGAGTATGCGAACAAGATTTACGGCATGAAGCTCTCACTTTCGTCACAGACCGATGTTGCGAACAAGAACACATGGTTCAAATATTTCGGTCAGTTTGAGAATTATATCTCAGACTTGACAACGGTTAACGGTAACAACATCAATACAACAGGCGGTAAGGCTTCCGTTGTTATTGACACAGGTAAAGAGAACTGGGATTACGGTACAGGTAAGAACGCTTTCGCGGCACTTACAGACCTTAACATGAACGCTTACTTCATGAAGAACGGCGCACAGCAGAATAAGGGCGGTCAGGTAACGATGTTTATCGGTACAGGTACAGGAAGAATGACAACTGTCAAAGAAGTATCGATTAAACTTATCGTTGAGGACGAAGGCTAATAATCATCTTGTGTAAACATAACTTAAAAGGGAGCGCGAATGCGCTCCCTTTCTTTGTGCCTTGACACCGCGCACGGGGTACCGTAGGGGCGGTCATTGGCCGCCCGTGCGTGAGGCTCCCCTTGAGGGGAGCTGTCGCTGAAAGCGACTGAGAGGTGGTTTTCAAAATTTCTGCTGCCACCTCTCCGTCATTGCTGTGCAATGCCACCTCTCCTCAAGGAGAGGCTTCCGTAGGGGACGGCGTTTTGTCACGGCGTTTGTTGCTTCGCAACACGCCTACAACACTAGCGTGTTGTTCACCCCGACGTCCCGCGCCTTGACACCGCGCACGGGGTGTGATAAAATGAATACACGGGGTGGTATAAAATGAGCCAAATACGTAAAATAATATATATGATACTAAAAGGTAACCGCGACGCAAACATTAAATTCAGCGATGTGCGGCAGTTGATGAGCTATCTCGGCTTCCATGAACGAATACGCGGCGACCACTTCATATACACCAAGCGGGGCGTTGACGAAATTTTGAATTTACAGCCTAACGGCGACAGCGCAAAACCGTATCAGGTTAAACAAATAAGAAGGATTATAGTTAAATATGGTTTGGGAGGGGATTTAGATGCGTAATTATGAAATCATACTTTATTGGAGCAAGGACGACAACGCGTTTATCGCCGAAGTGCCGGAGCTTGCTGGCTGCATGGCTGACGGCAAAACGCGCGCGGAAGCAATTCAAAACGCCGAGACCGTTATTGAGGAATGGATCGATACGGCGCGCGCCGAGGGTAGAGAGATACCCGTCCCGCGCGGTAAGCTGATGTATGCATAAAAAAATAGCCGCCCCGACCAAGGATACGGCTATTTTGTATAGCTAAAATTTTTGGGCATAACCGTTGAAGGTCTTGCCTTTTCTGTGTCTTTATTATACCACACCGTTTAACAAAAGTCAAGTGAATGGTGTGGTATTTTTATGCGCGGGCGAACGCGGTTCGCCCCTACGGAGGCGGGCGGCCAATGACCGCCCCTACGTCACGCCGCACGCGCACAAAAAAGGGAACGCATTGCGTTCCCTTTTTTATTATGCAATTTCGATGATGTAAGATTATGCTGTTACACTTTCCGTAGTTTTCTTAACGGAAATATTGTCTACACCGATTGCACCCGAACTTCTTCCAAGGCTGAAATCTAACACCTGAAGTCCGTTGTTGTTTGCCGGCATATTAACCGTTTGTGTAAGAATATCTGTTGATTCAGCATCCTTAATCTCAATCTTAACCTTCTTGGTAGTGTAGTCCATAGTAGCCTTTAAGTGTACCCACTTTTCCTTCTGAGCCGTGCTGCTGACTATATCCGATACTTTATCAAGTGTATCTCCGTTAGCAGTATCTATATTTACATACAGCTTATCTTCCTTACTTATTCCGAGTGTAAACGCACCCGTCTTAAAGAATGTTATACGGTCGCCGCCTGCCTTGAAATTAAGGTCAGCCTCTAAAATAACAGAACCGGAGTCTATCACGCTGTCATTAACGTTAATGGTTGCACTTCTGTTACCGCTGGTTGACTTATTTGTGAAGTACGCATACTTAGTGGTATCACCATCAGTCTTTGTCTTAATAATTGTAGCGTCTTCTCCATTCACGTCACCGTGTATGCTCCATCCTGCGTCAACAAGGCTCTGCTTACCGGTAAAGTCGTTAAAGTCTTCACTATAGTATGTGCCGTCCCAGTCCTCAAATGTAGCGTCTACAGTTACTGCCTGATCAGGCATTGTAAACGTCTTTGCAGCAAGGATGTCTGTGCCATTGTACGTCAGTGCAGTCATCTTATAACCGAATCCGTAGGTACCGTTCTCTGTACTAACTGTCGGAACAACAGTTACCTTTGAGCCGTAGGGAACCTGGATTGTTTCATCTGTGTTCTCATCAGGAGCGTCACCAATTTTAATTTTAAGCTGGTTGCCGTTTTGGGCTGTATGCTTGTTGTTTGTCAGTGTGAACTTATCAAGCTCAAATACGACTGTTACGGTAACCTTTGTTGGGTTTGTCTTTGCACTAACAGCAGAGCCTGCAAGAGTATAGTTGTTTGCGCTTTCGGTCGTTAAAGTTGTTGCTTCCAAATCGTCAGATGCGTCAGACTGCCATGTTATAGACGCAACATGATAATGCGCATCGGGAACTGTGGTAATCGTGAGATTTGCCGCTGAATCAAATGCTGTAACGTCCTCGCCGCCAATCTTGAACTGAACCTTTCCGTGTTCTGTCGGAGCAGCCTCTACGCTGTATACATCATTACTTGTAAGCGTAATTTTATACTTTTTGGTAACCTTATTTGTGTCGCCATCATCGGCTGTAACATCTTTCTTAACCGTTGCAACAAGGTTGAATGCACCCGTTACCTGACCGGTCGAAACCGTTACCTTACCGCTCTCGGCATCAACTTCAACGTTATCAATGTTAGCCGCGCCGCTCTCGGCGATAAGTTCCTTAGACCACGTTACTTTATCGGTGGTTGTATCAAGCGTATCGCCTGCCTCATTCGTTACGGTAGCAGTGTATGTTACCTCATTCGTTTCCGCAGTGGGTATCTTAATCATTGTCGGACCGCTGATAGCGATGTCGTTTGCATTGTCACGAGCGTACTCAACCGTTACAGTAAGTTCTGTCTCGTCACCTGATGTCGTATACGTATATCCGCTTTCATTGTCAGCGTCTTCGCCGTTTACCTTAACTCCCGTAACCTTATAACCTGCTTTCGCTTTCGGCACGATACTGATTTCCTGATCGGCAAGAGGCTTACCCTCGGCGTTTGTTCTGACAGCCGCCGGAGTAACTGTCGCATCCGATGAGGTTATACTCATAGGCTCTGTGTATGTCTCGTCATAGATATAGAAGTTATCAAAGTAGACATTAGCACCGTTCGTGGGCGAATATACATCAAAACCTGCAACGCCCGTAGCATTGGTATCTCTGAATCCTACATCTACGGCTTCTATAACCGGTGTTTCATTCTTGTAGTTGTTGTTAGCCTTATACTTGTAAATTCTTATTGTCTGCTTCTTTGTCGACATGTTTATCGAAGCCTCAACGTGGAACCAAAGCGTCAGGTAAGAGTCATCTCCTCCTGTAGTGAACGATTTAGCCGCTTCGCTTGTTTCAAGCGCGATAGATGTTTTGTTGTCGCACTTAACGGTAAACAATCTATGGTCAGCATTATCGTTGGTGTTATCAGTGGTTGCATCGTTGTCACGAACGCTTATATACATGTTTCTTCCTGCAATTCTGAAATCATATACAACCTCAATGTTAGCGCCGTTAGCAGGGCATATGGTACTATATGGCATGTATTTTGTCATAGATGTCTTTCTGCCTGTGCCCTTTAGAACTTTTTCGGCAAATCCTGCCGGCTTATCAGTCACAAGATTTGAAGCCGCATCCTGTTCTATTGAGACCGTACTGTCACTGACATTTTGGAACTTTGCCGCTTCACCTGCGCTTGTGTGCCTTGTAGCATGCTCAGAATACGGAACTGCAGGTTCAGCTATAACAGCCGTTGTTACAGACGCCTCGCCGCTGTAATTTGCAGCGGTAATTGTTACCTTGATCTGCTTACCTAAGAGAGTGTCGGGAATTGTAAACGTATCTGTTGCCTCTGCCGCTTCCGTAATAGCCTCATACGCGCCTTCTGCGCCCGTGTTAGCTTCCCACTTATATGTGAGCGCGCCCGGTGTGTCTACGCCTGTGAGCGCAACTGTAAGCTCGTCGCCTGTATAGGGAACATTATCTTCCTCGTTGTCAGCAGAAACGTCCTTGTCTTCTACCTTGATGGTAGCTGCACTCGCGGGGAGCGCCGGCTTCGTTACAACTACTGTCTCTGACGTAACTGAACCCGAAAACGGGGGAGAGGGGTATTTTATGCGGTTTTTGCGACGTGCCTTACACGATTTTTACACGAATGGAAATAATTTATTCATAAGCGTTACGGCGCGCTCCTCCTCGCGCGGATAGAGGTGGGAATAGATGTTCCACGTCATCTCGATGTCGGAATGGCCGAGCCTGCGCGCTATTTCCTGGATATTTATGCCGTTGTTCGCGAGCAGCGACGCGTGCGAATGGCGGAAATCATGGACGCGTATGCGCTCCAGTCCCGCGCCCTGCGAATAGCGCGTGTTGCGGAAGTCCGTCGTTGTTGTGCGAATGCTGCGCTCGCCGCCGCATATACGAAATTCCTCGGTGAAGCCGTCGAGCTTTTCCTGACGCGCGCGGTGGTCGCGCAGTATGTTCACGAGCGGCTGCGGCATTTGCAGGTCGCGTATGGACGTTTTGCTTTTCGTCGGCGTTTCCATGTCGCCGCCGTTGATTTTCTGTATCAGGCTGCGGCGGACGTGAATGATGTCGCCGTCGATGTCCGACCATTTCAGCGCGCATATCTCGCCGCGGCGCATACCGGTGAAAAAGGCGATGTTGAAAAATACATAGTAATTCCACTCCTTGTCGTTGCCGCGCGCCTCGGCGCGCTCCGATTCCTCGCGCGCGACCGCGATAAATTTCGCAAACTGTTCGGGCGTGTAGTATTTCATTTCCTTCTTCATTTCGTACGGGTTCTTGAAATTTCCCACGCTCGTGAGCGGATTGCGCGGCAGGTATTCCATGCGCACGGCATAGTTGAGCATTGTGCGGAGCTCGCCGTATATGTCCTGCTTCAGCATAAGCGATACCTTGCGGTCAGGACGGCGCGAGTTTGTGCGCTCGTCAAAGCACGACTTCCACTTTTGCAGCAGCGGCACGGTCAGCTCGCGCAGGGTGTAAGCGCCAAGTTCGGGCAGTATGTACGGCTCTAAGCGGGTTCGTATCGCGCGGAGCGTGTTCTCACGCAGCTCGTGGCGGCGCGCTTCGATGTATTCCGCGTAAAGCTCGTTTAACGTCATGTTGGGCGCGCCTATCGGCTTCACCTCGTGGTTAAGGCGTTCCTCAAGCTGTTTCGCCGCCTCTCTGCCGTAAGCCACCCGGTCAAGCTGACGCGCTTTGCCGTTTTTGTCGGTGTAGTTGATGCGTACGCGGTAACGCTGTAATCCGTCGCGTTTTCCTTGCATTTTATAGATGGGCATGATGTTCGACCTCCTTTTGCATATAAGTAAATTATACACAAAAATTCGACATGCCGCAATACGCTTATTTTTTGTACACGTTTCTTACACGATTGAAAATCATTTTACCCGAAATGGGGTGCTGCTGTTCCGACAACCCGTGTGTTGACATTACCGCCGCCGCGTGATACAATAATTACAGGCTTTGGAAGGTATGCAAAGGGCGGTTTGTCACTCTCTGAATAAGGGGGTGATTTTATGGACATGAATTTACTTATTCAACTGGTAATGTTAATTATCATTCTTGAAATAATTCGGAACATAAAAAAATAGCCGCCCCGACCAAGGAATGCGGCTATTTTCGCAAACCTAGGACAAACCGCCTTTAAAGCGGATGCCTTCTCATATGCCTATTATACCACACCCGTTCCCTCATGTCAAGTGAACGACGCAACAAACGCCGTAGTAAAGTGAATGGGTGTGGTATTTTTATTGTTCGCCGATGTCGATGATGTGAATGGGGCGCATATCAACATAGCTGTACGTTGACAGCGGGCGGCAGTTCGCGTCGTTGGAGTTTGCGGCGACAAGTATGCCGGACGGGGTGTTGTTGCCCGCGTCCACCACCACGGGACTGTGGTCAAACCGCGTTCCCTCGTCGAATTTTAGCTGAATAATGTCGCCGTCGCGTATCTCGTCCAATCCCGTCACGCGTCCGCGCGGCCCCGCGCCGCGGTTCGTCGTGAGAAAACGGTACAGCTCGTCAACGCCCGTCCACGCCGGAGCGCGGTTGTTTAATGAGATGTAGTACCAGCCGTAAATCGGCGTGTAATTCATAACGCCGCTGCCTGCGTACAGGCATTGCGACGCGAAATTTGTGCAGTTGCCGCCGAGGTCGGAAAAATCAAAGTATTCCGGATTGCGCCGGTATGCCCATTCGTTCGCGTAAGCGACCGCGGCGGCTCTGTTATATTCCATAGCTATCCTCCCTTTCCTTGTAGTGTTATTATATTATGCCGGCGCGGTACGTTTGGATAAAATTTATGTTGAATAATCCGCCGCGGCGTGGTACAATAGATACGCGAAAAATACAAAAGAGGTAAATTATGAAACGACTTTTTCCGTTCCTGAAACCCTACCGCCTGCAGCTTACGATAGGTCCGTTTTTCAAGCTGTCGGAGGCGGTGCTCGAAATCCTTATCCCGACGTTTATGGCGATGCTCATAGACAACGGCGTTAACGTGGGCGACAGGTCATACGTTATTAAAATGGGTATTTTTATGCTTATCGTCGCGACATGCGGCGTTATTTTCGCGCTTATCTGCCAGTACAGCGCGTCGATCGCGTCGCAGGGCTTCGGCACGGACGTGCGGCGGGCGATGTTCAAAAAAATCGGCACGCTGTCATTTTCGCAGATTGACAAATTCGGCACGCCGTCACTCATAAACCGCATTACCGGCGATGTCAACCAGCTCCAAGGGGCGGTCGCGATGCTTATCCGCCTCGTTATCCGCGCGCCGTTTCTGTGCGTCGGCGGACTTGTTATGGCAATGTCTATAGACCTCAAGCTGTCAATTATTTTCATGATTGTAATACCGCTGTTCGTGCTTGTGTTGTTTCTTGTGATGTTTAAGGCTGTGCCGCTTTACAAGTCGGTGCAGACAAAGCTTGACAGGCTCACTCTCGTTTTACGTGAAAATCTGTCGGGTGTTCGCGTAATACGAGCGTTCGCCGGCACTGGGCGTGAACGCAGGCGGTTTGACGACAAAAACGACGAGTACGCGCGCGTCGCCATACGCGTCGGACGTATTGCCGCGCTCACGAACCCGCTCACCACAATTATTATGAACCTCGCCGCGATCGCCGTCATTTACTTCGGCGGTCTGCGTGTGTACTCGGGTAATCTGACGCAGGGCGAGGTTATTGCGTTCATAAATTACATCACGCAGATTTTGAACGCAATGATAGTTCTCGCAAACCTCGTCGTGCTGTACACAAAAGCGTACGCGTCGGCGCTGCGCGTGAGCGAAGTGCTTGCGGAGGAGCCGGATATTAAGTACGGCGACAAGGAATTTAACGAGCAGAGCAACGCGGCAGTCGAGTTTAGGAACGTGTCGCTCACGTATGGCGGCAGCGGCGCGCCGGCAATCGAAAATATAAATCTTACCGTACACCGCGGCGAAACGCTCGGTATTATCGGCGGTACGGGCAGCGGTAAAACCACGCTCGTGAGCCTTATACCGCGCTTTTACGATGCGACGGAGGGCGAGGTGCTGCTGGGCGGCGTGAACATAAAGGAAATAAGCGAGAGCGAGCTGCGTAAAAATGTGGCGATAGTGCAGCAGCGGGCGAATTTGTTTTCCGGCACGATCGCGGACAATCTGCGTATGGCGAAAGCCGATGCGTCGGAAGGCGAAATGCGTTCCGCCGCCGATACAGCGCAGGCGAGCGAGTTTGTGAACCGTCTCGGCAAGGGCTTTGACACGCACGTGTCACAGAGCGGCAATAACCTGTCCGGCGGTCAGAAACAGCGCCTTACGATTGCCCGCGCGCTGATGAAAAATTCTCCGATACTCATTCTCGACGACAGTGCGAGCGCGCTCGATTACGCGACAGACGCTTCGCTTCGCCGCGCGATTAAGGAGAACACGGAGAGCAAAACCGTTATAATCGTTTCGCAGCGCGTGAACAGCGTTAAAAATTCCGACAGAATAGTTGTCATGGACGATGGCGTTATTGTCGGCGTCGGCACGCACAGCGAACTTATTAAAACGTGCGGGATATACCGTGAAATATGCGTGTCGCAGGAGCAGTACGGAGGTGACGGCGATGAATAAGGGTGTGCTGAAACGGCTTTACCGCTATATCGCGGGAAACAAAAAATATCTGTATTTCGTAATAATATCCGCCGTGCTTGCGAACATATTCATGCTTGCCGCGCCGTACATTTCGGGACGCGCGATAGATTTTATACGCGGCGAGGGCGACGTTAATTTCAGCATGGTTATAAAAATATCGTCCGTGCTGCTCGGCGTGTACGTGCTTAACGCGCTGTTCACGTGGGGCATGACGGTGTTCACGAACCACCTTTCCAACCGCACGATTGAAAGGATGCGCTCCGACGCGTTTAAGCGGCTTTCCCGACTCCCATTGAGCTATTTTGATAATCATTCCCACGGCGACATAATAAGCCGCTTAACGAACGATACGGACGCCGTATCGGACGGACTCTTACAGGGTATAACGCAGCTTTTTGCCGGACTGGTAACGGTTGTCGGCTCGCTCGCGGTAATGTTCAGCCTTGATTACAAAATCGCGCTGTGTGTTGTCGCGGTGACGGTACTGTGCGTGTTCGTGTCGCGGTTTATCGCGGTAAATTCGGGTAAAATGTTCCGCATGCAGGCGGCTGTGACGGGCGAGCTTAACGGATATGTGAGTGAGATCGTGGGCAATATGAAGGTCGTTAAGGCGTTCGGGTACGAGGAGCGCAGCGGCGAGGCGTTCGGTAAGATAAACTCCCGCCTGTACGACTGTGGTCAGAAGGCACAGTTTTACTCGTCGCTCGTGAACCCGACGACGCGTTATATAAACAACCTCGCGTACATCGGCGTGGGTGTGCTGGGTGGTCTTGCCGCGATAGCGGGCGGGCTGAGCGTCGGCATAATTTCGAGTTTTCTAATTTACGCCACGCAGTTCGCGCGTCCGATAAACGACATGACAAGCATACTCACACAACTGCAGTCCGCGACGGCTGCCGCCGCGAGAATATTCGCGCTCACCGATGAGAGGCCCGAAACGGACGACAGCAGCCGTCCCGAATTAAAGCTTGACGGCGGCGAGGTCGTGTTTGACGGCGTGAACTTTTCATACGACAAGAACCGCGAGCTTATAAAGAATTTGAATATCACCGCGAAAAAGGGACAGCGTGTCGCGATTGTCGGTCCGACAGGCGCGGGCAAGACGACCATTGTAAATCTGCTTATGAATTTTTACGGCGCGGATAAGGGCGCGATAATCGTTGACGGTCAGGACATCGACTCCGTCACGCGCGACAGTCTGAGAAAGAGCTTCGGAATGGTGCTTCAGGACACGTGGCTGTTTTCGGGCACTGTAAGGGAAAATATCGCGTACGGCAAGGCTGACGCGACGGACGCGGAAATCGAGGCGGCTGCGCGTGCGGCGGAGGCGCACGGATTTATAAAGCGTCTGCCGCAGGGTTACGACACTATGATAACGGAGGACGGCGGCAATTTGTCGAGCGGTCAGAAGCAGCTTCTCACGATTGCGCGGGCGATGCTTACCGACCCGGAGGTTCTGATACTCGACGAGGCGACGTCGAACGTCGATACAATGACCGAGCGGCGTATTCAGCGCGCGTTTCTGAAAATGATGGAGGGCAGGACGAGCTTTATTATCGCTCACCGCCTGTCCACGATACGCGAGGCGGACTTGATACTCGTTATGGATAACGGCGCGATTGTCGAGCAGGGCACGCATGACGAACTGCTCGCCAAAAACGGCTTTTACGCGAAACTGTATAATAGCTGATACGGTAATCGCCAACCGTTCAGACTGCGGCGGCGGCACGGATTTTGCCGGAATGTTCGTTCGCATTTTAAACAAAAAACACTGTAAATTACACACAAAAATTATAAAAAACCACTTTAAAATTTGTTCAAAATATGGTATTATGAATACAATAATCACTATGCTCTAAGACAGAGTATACAAAATGTGATATGTAAAATATCAGAGGGAGGACTGCGAAATGTTCAAAAACTTAAAGAAATTGGGTATATTTACCCTGGTTCTTGCGCAGATTGCGGCTGTAGGTCTTGCAATGCCGACAAGCGCGGGAGCATTTGCGGGATCGGCGTCGACGAGAAATATGGAAAAGCTCGACCGCGGCGTCGTTGCCACAAAAATCAGTGACGGCGTGCTCGTATCGTGGAGAAGACTTGCCACGGAGCCGGCGGACACAACATTCACGCTTTACAGAAATAAGGAAAAGATTAACGAAGGCGCGGTAACGAACTTTGTTGATAAACAGGGTACGGCAAACGATAAGTACACTGTTGTAGCAAACGGCGAAATGTCGGCTCCCGCTTCCGTATGGGAGAATGGTTACCTCGACATTCCTCTGCATGACACGCCCGAGAGCGATGTTGTTCAGATGGACAGAAACGGCGTTTATATCGGCGCTTACGCACCGGGTGACTCGTCCTACGGCGACCTTGACGGCGACGGTCAGTACGAGATCGTAATGCTCTGGAACCCGTCCGACGCAAAGGACGCGGCTACAACGGGCAGAACCGGCAACGTGTATATGGACGCTTACAAGCTCGACGGTACTTTCATGTGGAGAGTTGACATGGGTTACAATATCCGCGCGGGACAGCATGACACAATGCTTAACATTGCCGACTTCGACGGCAACGGCAAGGCGGAGGTTATTGTAAGAACGGCTGACGGTACGATCGACGGTACGGGCAATATGATAGGCGATGCTTCGAGGGGTACAACATACGAGGCAAGCTGGGCAGCCATGAACGCAGGCAAGAACCTCCAGGGACCGCTTTACGTAACATGCTTCGACGGTGAAACAGGCGCGGCTCTCGACACAATCGACTACTTCCCGAACAACATTGTCGGCTCTATGCAGACATGCTACAGCTTCGGCGATGACTTCGGTAACCGCTCGGAACGTTACAACGGTACTGTAGCTTATCTCGACGGCGTAACTCCGTCCGCAGTATTCGCGAGAGGTTATTACTTCGGTAAGAACATCTCGACACCGAACGGACGTACAGGCTGCGCGGCTTACAACTTCAAGAGCGGCAAGCTCTCACTCGTATGGTCGTTTGATACGGCTGACGGTCAGTACAACGGCTACATAGGTCAGGGTAACCACCAGATCGAAGCCGGCGATATTGACGGCGACGGTAAGGACGAAATCGTTTACGGCGCGCTTGCGTGGGACGACAACGGCAAGATTCTCTGGTGTACATATCAGGAGCACGGCGACGCTATGCACCTCGGTGACTTCGATCCGACTAAGGAAGGTCTCGAATTCATGAAGGTTTACGAGGACTACGGCGCTGACAGCGAAGTGTTCGGTCTTGACAGCAAGCAGCTTTCACCGTATATCACATCAAACACAGTCTTCAAGAACTCGGCTGCTGCTGCTGAGGGCGGCGCTCCGGAAAACCGTCATCAGTGGGGCGGTACCGTTCAGAACGCTAAGACGGGTGAATTCTATCAGATACACAACGGCGTTAAGGATACAGGCCGTGGTATGATCGCTAATATCGGTTACGGCGATTCCTACTATGTAATGTGGGGCGCAGGCTCGATGGGTTACTGGGATGACAAGGGTAACGAACTCAGCGACCTTGGCGCTTCGATGAACGGCAGAATTTACTGGGACGGCGACCTCCAGGATGAGCTTCAGGACCACAACGGTACAGAAGTTACGCTTACAAAGTGGAACGACAGCACAAAGAAGTTTGACGAAATATTCAAGGGCGAGGGTTCGCACTCTATCAACGGTACAAAGGGTAACGTAAACCTCCAGGCAGACCTTCTCGGCGACTGGAGAGAGGAAATCGTTTCCTACGCTGTTATAGGCGAGAATACGGAAACTGAAAAGATGACAATCAAGGGCGACTATGACGCTGATGTTGAGGTTGACATGAAGAAGACCGTATATCAGTACTCCTTGAGAATATTCGAGACACCGTATCCGACGGATTACAACTTCTACACGCTTGCTCACGACGACATTTACAGAAACTCGTCGGGATGTAACTCGAACTGCTACAACCAGCCGCCTCATATAAGCTGGTACATGAACGACGCAATCGAGGGTTCGACATACACAACTCAGCCTGCGGCTAATGTAAGTCTTGTAAACAACAAGTATACGCCGACTAAGTTTGACGAGTCGCTTCTCCCCGAGGGCGGTTCATCGACACCTTCGACGCCTTCAACAGGCGAGACATTCTCGGATATAAGCACCCACTGGGCTAAGGATTATATCCTTAAGATGAACGGCGTAGGCGTTATCAACGGTATGCCTGACGGTACATTCCAGCCGGACGGCACCGTAACAAAGGGTCAGTTTGCTACTCTTATTGTAAACGCTCTCAAGCTCGATGTTGACACATCGCTCGCAAGCGAGCACTGGGCAATGCCCTACGTAAAGGCTGCGCAGAACGCTAACCTCATCGCTGAGGATATTCCGTTCACGGTTGACCAGTTTGATGTAAACATCTCGAGAGAAGAGATGGCTTCAATGGTTGCCAAGGCAGCGGCTTACAAGAGCATTACGGCTGAACCCGCTGCACAGAACGCGTTTATAGACGAAGGCGACATTGCGGCATGGGCTGCGGCAGATGTTAAGAACGCTGTTGCGCTCGGTATCATCAACGGTATCGACACAGATGCGGGTCTTACATTCCAGCCGAAGGCTAACGCTACAAGAGCGCAGTCGGCTACAATGCTTTCAATGCTTTGGGATTTAATGCAGTAATAACGGCATAATTAAGGAGGACGCTTTATGCGTCCTCTTTTTTTGCGGTTTGGGGGTATAACGGCGCGTAATTTGACCGCGCTTGACATATAAGCGCGAACTATGGTAAAATACCGTTATTGGAGGTGGACAGGTTGAAGAAAATATTTGCTATAGCGGTATTCTGCGCGGTTCTTGTACTCGGAGCGGCGTCGGCTTCCGCGGCGGCGAATGTGGTGACGCTTATGTACCACAGTGTTACGGAGGATACGGAGCGTCTGGGCGACTACACGGTTTCGCCCGAACAGCTTGAAAGCGATATAAAGTATTTTATGGACTGCGGCTACATACCTATGACCGCGAGCGAGCTTGCAACGGAAAACCTTGCGAATATAGACAACAGGAAGGTGCTGCTGCTTACGTTTGACGACGGCTATGACAATTTTTACACCGAGGTTTTCCCGATATTGCAGAAGTACAACGCCAAGGCGACAATGTTCCTCATCGGCTCGTACATAGACCGTTACGGTTACCTTAACCGCGACCAAATCTTTGAAATGGCGCACAGCGGTCTTGTTGAAATGGGAAACCACACCGACGCGATACATCACACGCCCGTGTCGCTGCTTTACGACATATACAACGATCCGTATACAATGTATGACGTTATCGAGGACGTGAGCCGCAACGGAGCGTTTATAAAGAGCATTACCGGCTACGATGTGACGAGTATATCATGGCCCTACGGCTATTATACGAGCTTTCTCGACTCATCGGTAAAGAGGATGCTCGGCTATAAGATTTCTTTCGGAACGACCTACGGCGTAAACTTCTTTACGGGCGACACGTCCGTGCCGCTCAAGCGCATGAACCGTGAAAGCTCCGCGTCAACTCAGTGGGTATTTGACAGGGCGAACAAGTTTTTCTAAAAAGCGGTGAACTTATGTACAGGACTGAAATTGAGGACTTTGCCGTAAAACTGAATAAGGACGACATACTCCGCGCCGTAGGCTGCGGTGAGAGCGGCGCGGCGCGCGACATGACGGCGCGCTGTTTTGAGGAGCTTAAAGATGATTTTGAGACTGCGGTAGCGCCGTACGCCGCGGCGGTAAGGGAAAACGATAAAATATACTGCCTGCTCACGCTCGGTGAAGGCGTGAGCGCGCTCACAGGCCGCCTTTTCGCCGATGGCGAGGCGGTGAAGGGACTTGTCGCGGACGCTATGGCAGACGCGTACCTTTTTGAAATTGACGCGCTGCTTACGGAACGGCTTAAGCGTGAGTGCGCCGTGATGAACGTCGGCGTGGGTAAACGTCTCGCCGCCCCCGATGACTTTCCGCTTTCGGAGCAGACCGTTATCATATCGAAAATCGGCACGAGCCGCGTCACCGTGACGGACGCGTTTATGCTGAATCCCGTAAAAAGCATGGCTTACGCGCTGGAGCTTACAGACGACCGCGCTGTTTTCAACGCGCAGCACGACTGCTCGAAATGTACCGCGAAGGACTGTCCGATGCGTAGAACCGAGTATAAAGGCGAATTTTCAATCTTGTCGGGCTACAGCTACACGCCCGAAAACATGGTCGGCTCAGCGGTATGTATAGACATCGGCACGACCACGGTTGTGTTTGAATATATAGAGGACGGAAAAGTAACGGCGTCACGCAAGGTCATAAACCCGCAGCGGCGGTTCGGTCACGACGTAATTTCGCGCATTGAAGCCGCGAACCGCGGCAGAGGCGCGGAGCTTGCGTCCGACATACGGTACGCGCTGATAAACGGTTATAACGCGGTGACGCGCGGCAAAACGCCCGACAGGGCGGTAATAGCCGCGAACACAACGATGGTACATCTGCTCATGGAATACGACTGCGCGCCGCTCGGACAGTATCCGTTTACCGCCCGCACCGACACGATAAAAACGACGTTCGACAAGGTTACCGCATCGCAGTGCGCGCCCGTCCCGACGCTCATATTCGGCGGCATTTCCGCGTTTGTGGGCGGTGACATCACGAGCGGACTGTATATGTGCGATTTCGATTTGTCAGACAAAGTGAATCTTTTTATCGACCTCGGCACGAACGGCGAAATGGTTATAGGCAATAAGGATAAGATGCTCGCCGCGTCAACAGCCGCCGGCCCCGCGTTTGAGGGCGGACTTATTTCGTGCGGCACGGGCAGCGTCGACGGCGCGATATGCTCGGCGCGGTTAAACCCGCCGCGCTTTACCACAATAGGCGGCAAGCCGCCCGTCGGTATATGCGGTACGGGCATAATCGAGCTTGTGTCGGAAATGAAGGACAGCGGCATTATTGACGGTACGGGTAAGCTGTGCGATAAATATTTCGCGCTGGGCTTCCCCGTGACGGATAAAATCACATTCATACAAAGCGACATACGGCAGGTTCAGACCGCGAAAAGCGCGGTGAGAGCGGGAATAGAGTGTCTTATGCGCGCTTACGGCGCGGAATATGACGATATAGGCACGGTTTACATCGCCGGCGGCTTCGGTTACGGACTGTCGGTAAAAAAGGCGTGCAATATCGGTCTGCTGCCGACGGAGCTTGCGGACAAAGCGGTTTCGGTGGGCAACAGCTCGCTCGGCGGCTGTGTGAAACTGACCGCGCGCGCCGACGGAGAGGAAAGGATAAAACACATACAAAGCGTGTCGTCCGACCTGCCGCTTGCCTCGGACAGTGAATTTAATAAGCTTTACATTAAATATATGAATTTTTAAGGGGAGATTTTTATGCTGTACATTGGTTGTCACTTATCCGCATCTAAGGGATATATGCACATGGGCAAGGAGGCTGACGGAATCGGCGCGAACACGTTCCAGTTTTTCACGCGCAACCCACGCGGCGGCAGCGCGAAAGCGATCGATGAGGACGACGTAAAAGCGTTCCTCGCGTTTATGAAGGAAAAGAACTGGAAATATATCCTCGCCCACGCGCCGTACACGTTAAACGCGTGCAGCGCGAAAGAGGAAACGCGCGATTTTGCGCTCCGCACAATGAAGGACGACCTCGCGCGTATGGAATACACGCCCGGTCAGCTTTACAACTTTCACCCCGGCAGCCACGTCGGACAGGGAACGGAGGTCGGCATAGAGCTTATAATCAATCAGTTAAACGAGTGCCTCACGCCCGACATGACCACGACCGTGCTGCTCGAAACGATGGCGGGCAAGGGCAGCGAGGTAGGCGGTAAATTTGAGGAACTCCGCGCGATAATAGACGGGGTAAAGCTGAATGAAAAGCTCGGCGTGTGCCTTGACACGTGCCACATCTATGACGGCGGCTACGACATTGTAAACGACCTCGACGGCGTGCTTGACGAGTTTGACCGCGTGATCGGTCTTGACCGCTTAAAAGCGATACACATGAACGACAGCAAAAACCCGTTCGAGAGCCACAAGGACAGACATGAAAAGATAGGCGAGGGCAGCATAGGCTTTGACACAATGGTTAAAATCATAAATCACCAGAGACTTCAGGGCATACCCGTATTTCTCGAAACGCCGAACGAGCTTGACGGCTATGCGAAGGAAATAAAAATGCTCAGGGACGCGTACAAAGAACAATAAAAAATTCCCGAAGGACTGCCCTTCGGGATTTCTTCTTATGCGTCAGCAGCAGCAATCATTATTTTGGTTCTCACAGCCGCAGCCGCAGCCCGAGCTGCTGCCCAATACGTTACCGTCCGTAAAGAGAAGAACCAAAACGACTATGACGATAATCCAAACCCATGAGTTGTCGCTGTTGTTACCGAATAAACACATAATTATTACCTCCTTTTGACATATACTATGCCGCAAGGGGGCAAACGGTTACCGCTCCGCCACAGCCGATTCCGAGAAAATGTAATTGCCGTTCAGGTCGCACGTCACGTACAGCATGATTTTCGGCATACCGGCGCGGCGTATAACAGTGACCCAGCCCTTTTCGGTGGCTGAAATAGGCGCGTAAAATGCGCCGGGGTAATGCGTCTCGACGTAATTCGCTATATGCTCGTGCTGGTCGCGGAAACGCAGCCTGTTAAAAGGACCTTTGCCGTTCACCGCGCCATATATACCGGCAGCAGCGGCGCTGATTAAAAATGCCTTAGTGCTTCTTTTCATTTCAGTCCTCCCTGTGATATTCGTTGTACACATCGCGTTTCGGAACGCCTCGGTCGGCAGCCGCGGCTTTGACAGCGTCCTTTACCGTCATTCCCTGCGCGATGTAACGCTCGACATGCTCCTTTACCGGCACGTCCTCCCATTCGTTTTCCGTATCGTTTTCTTTTTCAGCCGCGCCCTCTACGACTATGACATACTCGCCGCGCGGCGCGTTTCCCTCATAGTACGCCGCCGCCTCGTCAAGCGTGCAGCGCATGACTTCCTCGTGTATTTTCGTAAGCTCGCGCGCGAGCGCGATACGTCTTTCGCCGCCGAACGATGCCTGCATATCGGCTATCGTGTTTTTGAGCTTATGCGGCGCTTCGTAAAAGATAAGCGTGCGCGTGTCATTTTTTATGCTTTCGAGATGCTCGTGACGGTGACGCTTATTAACCGACAAAAACCCCTCAAACGCGAACCGTGACGCGTTAAGCCCCGACAGTATAAGCGCGTTTACCGCCGCGACGGGACCGGGTACGGAAGTAACCTCTATGCCGTTTTCAATACACAGCTTTACCATATCCTCGCCCGGATCGGAGATAGCCGGCGTACCGGCGTCCGACACGAGCGCGACATTCTTGCCGTCCTTTAACAGCGATATTATATAGCCGCCCTTTTCGCGCTTGTTATGCTCGTGATAGCTTGTGAGCGGCTTCGTTATGCCGAAATGATTAAGTAGCTGCAGCGTCCTGCGCGTATCCTCGGCGGCTATAAGGTCAGCCGACGAAAGCACCTCAAGACACCGCGCCGACACATCGCCGAGGTTGCCTATCGGCGTTGCGCATAAGTACAGTTTTCCGCTCATATTCTTACTTTGTCCTTCCGTAGATAATGTCAATTTCGTCTGTGTACGAGCCGTCCGCGTTATGCACGATGAGCGGCGGCAAAACCTTTAATTCTCCGCCGCCGTCCTTCATACCCTCCACGAGTACAAGATTCGGCGCTTTGCCCTCCGACGGGCACACGAGCCGCAGTCTTTTCGGCTCTAACTTATATCCGCGCATACAGCACAAAATATCCGTAAGCCGCGACGGACGGTGTATCATAAAAAATTTGCCCTTCGATATGAGCAGCTTCGAGCTCACCCTTACAACGTCGTCAAGCGTGCACAAAATCTCGTGCCGCGCGACCGTTTTCGCGTCAGCCTCGCCCAGAAGTCCCGCGCCGCGCTTCATATACGGAGGATTGCACGTCACTGTGTCAAAGCTTCCGCCGCCGTAAATCGTTACCGCGTCCTTCAAATCTCCGCGCGTAACGGTTATGCGGTCTTGGAGCCTGTTGTACTCGACGCTGCGCCGCGCCGCGTCAGCCATATCCTCCTGAATTTCAAGCGCGTCAATACGCGGCGTGTCGGTTTTTGCCGCGAGCAGAATCGGCACAATACCCGTACCGGTGCAGAGGTCGAGCATCCGCTTTGAGCGCGCGTCCTTTGCGAAATCGGATAATAAAACGGCGTCAACACCGAATTTGAAGCCGTTTTGTTTCTGAATGATGAAATAGCCGTTCTGCAAATCGTCCAAAATCTCGTCCGCCTTAAGCATTTGCCGCGTTATCCACTACCGCAAAGCTTATTTCACCGCCCGCGGCAAGCTTGCCGTCAACCGTAGCCTTGACCTCCGCCTTACCCATGCCGTGGCGGTACGTCACAAGGTCGGCGTGCAGCACGAGCGTGTCGCCGGGGACTACCTGACGGCGGAACTTGAAGTTGTTTATGCCCGTGAAAACGCCGAGCTTACCCTTGTTTTCCGGCATCGAGAGCAGCATTACCGCGCCTACCTGCGCGAGCGCCTCGGTTATAAGCACGCCGGGCATGATAGGGTTGCCGGGAAAGTGTCCCGTAAACTGCGGCTCGTTCGCCGTCACGTTTTTAATACCCGTTATGCTCTTACCCTCCTCGAACTCTGTTATCGCGTCAACGAGCAGAAACGGGTAGCGGTGGGGGAGTATTTTCTGAATATCCACGTTTGTGAGTACAATGTTTTCCATAGTCTTTGTCCTTTCTTCGTACTAATCTCTTATATACGCCTTTTTATGGAATATATGCGTCGGATCTTTAACGGTATCGATGCTTTCAAGCGCCTTGCCCGCGCCGAGTGCCACACAGTCTACGATATTGTCGGCGAGCACCGCTCTCACGCCCGTAGCGTCACTTATGCGCTTGTCGAGACCGTATATAAGCGAACCGCCGCCCGTCATGATGATACCGTCCTGTATAATATCGCCGTGAAGCTCCGGCGGCGTTTCCTCCAGTACCTCGCGCACGCGCTCCGTGATGTTATGCACAAAGTCGTCAAATGTGTCGCACAGCTCGTCCGACGATATCGTGACCGACCTCGGCAGTCCCGAAACAACGCTTATACCCTTTACCTCGCAGTAAAGCTCCTTGCCGCGCGGTATAACGCCGCCGACCTCAAGCTTTATCCTCTCAGCCGTGCGCGGACCAATGAGCATATTTTTCTCCTTGCGCAGGTAGCGTATGATCGCGTCGTTAAATTCGTCGCCCGCGATTTTGAGCGAGCGTGACGCGACAATGCCGCCGAGCGAAAGCACAGCTATATCTGTTGTGCCGCCACCTATGTCAACGACCATCGTTCCGCGCGGACGCGATATGTCAAACCCCGCGCCGAGTGCAGCCGCGACAGGCTCCTCGATGATATATATATCCTTCGCGCCCATCTCCCGTGCTGCGTCAATAACGGCTCTCTGCTCAACGTCCGTGACACCGCTCGGCACGCACATCATAATACGTGGGTGACCGAGCGTCCGCGCCAATATTTTCTTGAAGAAATACTTGATCATTTCCTCGGTAAGCGTCAGGTTCGAGATAACGCCGTCGATGAGCGGTCTCACCGCCTGAATGTGCGGCGGCGTTCTGCCGAGCATTTTTAGCGCGTCCTTACCGACCGCGCACACCTCGTTCGTTTTGGTGTTTACGGCTATAACGGTAGGCTCGCGCAGCACAATGCCCTTGTTTTTGATATACACGAGCATTGTCGCCGTTCCGAGGTCTATACTTATATCATTATCGAACATTAAATTTACTCCCAAATCGTATGTTTGTAAATATATTATACATTATTATTCCCGTCAACTCAATACAAATTAAGAAGTTTTTGAGCATTTTTGTAAAAAATATTGTCAATTTCCTCCGCGCCGAGTCCGAGCGTTTTGATATAATCCGCCGCGTGCGACTGTTTTTCCCACGGCGAATCGGTAGCGTAGAGTATTTTTTCGCTGCCGTGGGTTTTGATAATACGCACAAGCTGTTCTTTGTCAATAAAATCGACGGTAAACGCCGTGTCTAAGTAAACAGGCGTGCCGACGAGGTACTTTTCAACGTCGTCCCACATATCCCAGCCGCCCAGATGACCGGCGACTATTTTTTCGCCGCTGACATAGTTGAGCGTGTTTCTAAGTCTTTCGGGCTCACAGTGCACGGGCGGATCCGTGCCGTGATCCTTTCCGGCATGGAGCAGCACAATAAGGTCAAGCTCCTCGCATTTCTTAAATATCTTTAACGCCTCCGGACTGTCAACGTAAAATTTCTGGTACTCCGGGTGCAACTTTATTCCTTTAAGACCTTTTTCCTTTATGTCATACAGAACGCTCTCCCAATCCTCCTGCGCCGGGTGGAGACTGCCAAACGAAAACAGCCCGTCCGTCTCGTTCACGATTTTTGCGAAGCTGTTTATGCTCGCCGACTGGTGCGTATTTGTCGCGATTGGCATTACGACAGAGTAATCTATGTTGTTTTCCGCCATGGACTTTTTAAGCGCCGTAAGCGTCGCGGGAATAACGGCGCGCACATCATCGCGGAAACGGTTGTGTATGTTGCTTTCGAGCGACGCCACCGCGCGTTCGGCTATTTTGTCGGGGAAAATATGTGTGTGAAAATCTATAATCATGGTACAACTCCTAAAATGCAGAAAAAAGGCGTTGTACCGTAAATACAACGCCTTTAATTTCTTATATGTATTATGCCTGTGCCGGAGCACCTACGGGGCAGACACCCGCGCATGCGCCGCATTCTATACATGTATCGGCGTCGATTGCGTACTTGGTATCACCCTCGGAAATCGCACTTACGGGACATTCCGCCGCACATGCGCCGCACATGATGCATTCATCTGAAATTGCATAAGCCATTTGATACACCTCCTCATGATATAACTATTTCAGCTATTATTACTTTAACACAAAAACGTGCTTATTTCAAGACAACTTTAGTTAGCCGCATCTTCCTTGGAGAAGTCGTTATTTTTGCCGCGCTTTAAGGGTTTTACATCCGCGACATCAAAATCCTTTAAGGTTTTTTCGTGCTCGTTCTCAAACTTCACTTTCACAAGACCTTTCAGGATATTGACATACTCGACCGTACCGTTGCCGGACGGTGTGGAAACGGCTGCGCCCTGCTTCGGCGTGACCTTCAGAAGCTCCTCGTAAGTGTCCTGCTCGTATTTGAGACAGCACATAAGCCTGCCGCACGCGCCCGATATTTTTGACGGGTTAAGGGACAGCCCCTGCTCCTTCGCCATTTTAATAGACACGGGCACGAATTCCTCCAAAAAGTTACTGCAGCAAAGACCTCTGCCGCACACGCCTATCGAGCCGAGAGTTTTCGCCTCGTCTCGAACGCCTATTTGTCTAAGCTCTATTCTTGTGCGGAAAACATTTGCCAGATCCTTTACAAGCTCGCGGAAATCTATTCTGCCGTCGGCGGTGAAGTAGAACAGAATTTTGCTTCCGTCAAACGTGTACTCAACCTCGACGAGCTTCATTTCAAGCTTGTGGTCGGCGATTTTTTCGAGACAGATTTTGTACGCTTCCTTTTCAAATTCCTTGTTGTAGCGGTATCTTTCAGTGTCGTCGTCCGTCGCGATGCGTATAACGTCCTTGACCGGTTTTTTGAACTGCTCCGTCTCGATTGCGCGCCTGCCCATAACGACGTCGCCGTACTCCATGCCGCGCGACGTTTCGACTATAACGTGATCGCCCGCCTTAATATCCAGTCCGGCGGGATTGAAATAGTATGTTTTACCGGCGCTCTTAAAGCGAACTCCTATAACTTCCATATATATCTAAAACCTTTCAACATAAATTATTTTGCGTGCTTCACGCCGCTTTTGATTTTTTCTGCCATTTTGTTTGAAATCGTGCATACAAGGAGCATATCCTCTTTGTTTTTCTTGTACAGGATATACCACAAATCCTTTTTGGAAAATACGGTCGCGCGCATATTCTGCGCTCTGGGTGAATTTTTCGGACGCTTTCTCGTAACGGATTTAACGCCCGAAAGCGCGACCTCAAATTCCTTGTTCCGGTGACCTATCTGACGGTTCACGCGGAAGCGCGTATTTTTAAGGGAGTATGTATACACCGCGCTGTAACGCGTCAGCACGAAAAATCCGAGCACACAGAACATGAGCAGCGTAATTATCGTGCCTATTACCTTGTAACGCGGCAGCGCGAATATTATGAACCGTCCGACAACCAAAAGCGCCACAGCCCACAGCACGGAATATAAAAATTCCTTTTTACCGCCCGTTCTTTTTTCCTCCAATTTGATTTCTCCTCACAGCTTTGATCCCGTTAATTATATAACATATCGCGCAAATTGTCAACCGCGCGGAATTTACTTCTTGCGCAGCATATTCACCATTTCGCTGACGGTGCGTATGCCGTAAGCCGCGAAGCCGTCCGGCACTTTAACACCACGCAGCGACTGTTTCGGTACGAATGCCGACTTAAAGCCGAGCTTTGCCGCCTCGTTTATGCGTTTTTCGAGCCTGCTCACGCCGCGCAGCTCACCGCCCAGGCCGACCTCGCCGATAAACACCATATCGGGACTTATCGCGACGTCCGCCTGACTTGACGCTATCGCCGCGCACACGCCCAAATCAACGGCTGTCTCATCGATTTTGAGACCGCCCGCAACATTTATATACACGTCCGAGTTTGACAAATTCATTCGCGACCGCTTTTCGAGTATGGCGATAAGCATCAGTGAGCGGTACATGTCTATACCGTTCGCCATACGGCGCGGGTTGCCAAAGCCGGTCGGCGTGACAAGCGCCTGAATTTCAGCCATAACGCCGCGGCTTCCCTCCATAGCGCACACGACCGCGCTTCCCGAAATGTTCTCGTTTCGTCCTTCGAGCAGTGTTGCCGACGGGTTCTCCACCTCTTTAAGACCTGTGTCGAGCATTTCAAACACGCCTATCTCGTTCGTCGAGCCGAAACGGTTTTTAACGGCTCTCAAAATCCTGAACGAAAGCTGTCTGTCGCCCTCGAAATACAGAACGCAGTCAACCATGTGTTCAAGAACTCTCGGGCCCGCGATCGCGCCCTCCTTTGTGACGTGACCGACAATGAACATCGCCGCGCCCGTTGATTTCGCGGCGCGCATAAACGCGTTCGTTGCCTCTCTCACCTGCGGCACGCTGCCCGCCGCAGACGATATTGCCTCGTGGCTCATCGTCTGTATCGAGTCGATTATGACTATTTCGGGTTTAAGCTCGTTTATCGTTTCAAGTATAAGCTCCACGTCCGTCTCGGTTATCAGGTACAGATTTTCCGACGTTACTCCGAGCCGTTCGGCGCGTATTTTTATCTGTCCCTCGCTTTCCTCGCCCGACACGTACAGCACCTTTTTATCATTGCCGAGCGTCTCGCATATCTGAAGAAGCAGCGTCGATTTACCTATACCCGGATCGCCGCCGACGAGAATAAGCGAGCCTTTTACTATACCGCCGCCCAGTACGCGGTCAAGCTCCTTCATACCCGTTTTGTACCGCGTTTCGTATCCCGCCTTGACCTCGCCTATACGCTTCGGCATACGCGCCGACGATACGCTTTCACGCACGAGCGACTTCGTGGCGGACGTTTTCTTTTCGGGAGCGACAATCGTCTCTTCGAGCGTGTTCCAGTTGCCGCACGACGGACATTTTCCGAGCCATTTCGGTGATTTGTAGCCGCATTCGCGGCAAATATACGTGGTTTTCGATTTCATACGCCTTTTCCTTTCGGTTTTATCCTGAAAATATTATATAACATTTCCGCGCTTAATTCAATTACAAATTTTTGTTTTACATAATAATGTTACAAACGTATTACTATCCTCTTTATCCCCGCACTTATCCACGGTTTTTCACGGTAAAATTTCCCGAAAGCCTGTCCTTTCGGCGAGTTATCCGCACTTTTTACGAAAAACGGGGATAACTTTTTCGTTTACATAACATTTTCTGTCCCCGAGGGATAGAATTACATATATGACGAATAAATGCACAAGCGGCGGAAAATGTCAGAAATGGCTTGACAAACATGTCGATATTCAATAAAATATATGTATAAATAATTATTATCCGCATATGAAAGGACAAGGTATAGATGAAAAATTCAGAGAAAACAATGGACAAAATCGTGGCTCTCTGCAAGGGACGCGGTTACGTATATCCGGGCAGCGAGATTTACGGCGGCTTGGCAAACACATGGGATTACGGCCCTTTGGGAGTTGAGTTTAAGAACAACGTAAAAAAGGCATGGTGGAAGAAATTTATACAGGAATCGCCGTACAATGTCGGCATAGACTGCGCGATACTGATGAACCCCGAAACATGGGTCGCGTCGGGACACGTGGGCGGCTTCTCCGACCCGCTTATGGACTGTAAGGAATGTAAATCGCGTCACAGAGCGGACAAGCTTATAGAGGATTTCGCGCACGAAAAGGGCGAGGATATAACCGTTGACGGCTGGAGCAAGGAAAAAATGGTCGAGTACATCAGCGCGAACAACATTGTCTGCCCGAAATGCGGAAAGAGCAACTTTACCGATATACGCGAATTTAATCTGATGTTCAAGACATTCCAGGGCGTAACGGAGGACTCGTCGTCCGTCGTTTACCTTCGTCCCGAAACGGCGCAGGGTATATTCGTAAACTTCAAAAACGTGCAGAGAACGAGCCGCAAAAAGATACCGTTCGGTATCGGACAGGTCGGCAAGTCGTTCCGCAACGAGATCACGCCCGGCAATTTCACATTCAGAACGCGCGAGTTTGAGCAGATGGAGCTTGAATTTTTCTGCGCGCCCGGTACAGACCTTGAGTGGCACGCGTACTGGAAAAAGTACTGCATGGACTTCCTTTTGAGCCTTGGCATGAAGGAGGAAAACCTCCGCTTCCGCGACCATTCGCCGGAGGAACTGGCGTTCTACTCAAACGCGACCGCCGACATAGAATTTGTGTTCCCGTTCGGTTGGGGCGAGCTTTGGGGCATCGCCGACAGAACCGATTACGATTTGAAGCAGCACCAGGAACATTCGGGCGAGAGTATGGAGTATATCGACCCCGTAACGAACGAGAGATACGTGCCGTACTGCATCGAGCCGTCGCTCGGCGCGGACAGAGTGGCGCTGGCGTTCCTTTGCGAGGCGTATGACGAGGAACAGCTTGAAGGCGGCGACAGCCGCGTGGTTCTGCACCTGCACCCCGCGCTCGCGCCGGTAAAGGCTGCGGTGCTGCCGCTGTCAAAGAAGCTCGACGAGGGCGCGACGGCTGTATATCAGAAACTGGCGAAAAAATACAACTGCGAGTACGACAACGCCGGCTCGATAGGCAAGCGTTACCGCCGTCAGGACGAAATAGGCACGCCGTACTGCATAACGTTCGACTTCGACTCGCTCGAGGATAACGCGGTGACGATAAGAGAGAGAGACAGCATGGAGCAGGAGAGAGTGAAAATTGAGAATCTTGAAAAGTTCCTTGATGAAAAATTAAATTTTTAATGTGACTGGAGGTATTTCAAATGAAATTTTTCAGCGAATTTAAGGAGTTTATTGCCAAAGGCAACGCTCTGGATTTAGCTGTTGGTGTTGTTGTCGGCGGCGCGTTTAAGGCAATAGTTGATGCGCTTGTTAATTACATTATTATGCCTTTTATAGCTTTTTTGGGCAGTTTGATTGTGCAGGGCGCTGCTACGGTCGGCGCGGACGGTGTTGCCGAAACAATATCGTCATTCCAGCTTTGGACTATTCCCGGCACTGAGATTGCAATAGGTATGTTTATCGGATCTATAATCAATTTCCTGATTGTAGCGTTTGTACTGTTCTGCGTTGTTAAGGGAATTAACAAAATGAGAGAACGGTCACACAGTGAGGAAGAACCCGCCGAGGAAGCTCCTGCGGGCCCGACACAGGAAGAGCTTCTTGCCGAAATCCGCGACCTTTTGAAGGAAAAGAAATAATAAATATATATAATATACGATAAAACCCCCTCGCAAGGGGGTTTTGTTGTATTTCACGAAAAATACGAAATCGCGGCTGCTGCTTTCAGCGTGTCGCCGCGTGCGCCGCCGTCGTTCACCGACCGCACAGCCTTTACGAGCGGCGTGTCGGCTCTCATCGCTTCGGCGCGGTAGCAGTCGAGCACAAGCTGTTTCAGACCGTCGAAGGTGTATATCTCAAACGGGTTAATCCGCAGCATTTCAGCCGCCTTTTCGATACCCGATATTAAGTCGGGACTGTACCTCGCGCGCGCGGAGATGTAATCGTCCGAGGCGAAGCTGTACGTGCCGCCTGCGGCATGACCGAGAGCGCGCATACACGCGACGTAGCCCTCCTCCATAGCGCGGACTATGCCGGCGCGGTTAAAATCCATTATGCCTGTCTGCGGACGCGCGGCGCGCACCGTTATGATGTTCGCGTCAGCCGCCGATGGCGCGCGGTTTATGCCGATACCGCCCGCGTCAACGGCAATTATGTCCTTTATGCCCCTTTGGAGCAGCATGTTCACGGGTAAATTGTCGTAAAGTCCGGCGTCGGACAGCGTTTCCGAGTTCACGCGCTTTGAGCCGAATATGCTCGCGCTTGCGACGATGTAATCTATAAGTTCGCCGCGCGATATTTCGTCGGCGAAGCGGTACACGCCCTTTTTATCGCTCAGCGACAGCAGCGCGAGCCCAAACATAATATCCGATTTGCGCAGCTTGTCCTCGTCCACGACGCGGCTTAAAAGACGCTTAAGCGGCGACAGGTCAAGTCCGCCGTTTTTGTAGATTTCGCGTATTACGGGCGGTAGGTTTTTCAGCGCGAAAAGGTCATGTTGACCTTTCATACAGTCCGGCAGTGCGACAATATCGTCGGCTGAAATGTTACGCCACAGCCTGACGGCTTCGTCGTACTCGTCAAGCGCGATGAGCGCGCCGTTGATCGCGCCGACCGACGTTCCGACAGCCGCGCATATTTCCACGCCCGTCTTACGCAGCGCCCTCCACACGCCGATGTGGAACGCGCCCCTTACGCCGCCGCCCGCGAGCGCGAGACCGTACCGCATAAAAACACCTCCGAAAAACGCTTAATGCTTTTATTATTGACGGTTTTCGGGAGTTTTATAGTCCTTTTTTGAATTTCGGAGCGATTTGAAAAAATCCTTCAAAACGGCGGCGCACTCATACTCCATAACGCCGCCGCGCACGGTGAGGCTGTAGTTGCACAGTCCTTTGTCGAACAGGTTTACCGCGCTGCCGGCGCAGCCCGATTTTTTGTCGTACGCGCCGAAATATACGTTCTCTATCCGCGCGTTCAAAATCGCGCCGGCGCACATGGGGCACGGTTCGAGCGTGACGTACATATCGCAGGCGGGCAGTCTCCAGCCGCCCAGCTTCCGGCACGCCTTGTCTATAGCCGAGATTTCAGCGTGCATGAGCGCGTTTTTCTTAGTTTCGCGCTTGTTATAGCCGCGCGAGATGATTTTCCCGTCCCTCACTATAACCGCGCCGACGGGCGTTTCGCCGAGGTCGGCCGCTTTTTTCGCCTGTTTTAAGGCTTCCTTCATAAATTTTTCGTCCATTATCTTAGCTCCGGAGTAAAACAACAGCCGCTCCTTATAGGAACGGCTGTGTGTGGTTTTTGTTTATCAGTCCTCTGAAAATTCCTTGTGAGTAAGCGAGATTTTACCGTTTCTGGTGTCAATCTCCTTAACTCTTACCTTCAGATAGTCGCCTTCCTTAACGACGTCCTCGACCTTTTCAACTCTGTGTCTTGCAAGCTCGCTGATGTGGCACAGACCGTCTTTGCCGGGGAGTATCTCAACGAACGCGCCGAAAGGCTGTATCGTCTTGACAAGGCCGTTGTAAATCTCGCCGACTTCGGGATCCTTGACGATGGTCTCAATCGCGTCTCTTGCCGCCTGACCCGCTTCCTGCGTCGTGGCAAAAATGTAGATCGTGCCGTCCTCCTCAATGTCTATCTTCGCGCCGGTTTCGGCTACTATCTTCTGAATAACTTCGCCGCCCTTGCCGATTACCTCGCGTATCTTGTCAACCTCTATCTTCATAACGTCAACCTTCGGAGCGTACGGCGAGAGCTTGTCGCGTACAGCCGGTATAGCCTTCAGAAGCACGTCGTCTATAATGTGGCAGCGCGCCTTGTACGTCTTGTCGAGAGCCTCGGCGATTACCTCGTAGGGGAGACCGTCGTTCTTTATATCGACCTGAATGGACGTTATGCCCTTCTTTGTGCCGGCAACCTTAAAGTCCATTTCGCCGTAGAAGTCTTCAAGTCCCTGTATGTCAACCATTGTCGTGAAACCGTCGTCGGTCGTGATAAGACCGCATGAAATACCTGCAACGGGCGCTTTGATCGGCACGCCGGCAGCCATGAGCGCGAGTGTCGAGCCGCACACGCTGCCCTGCGACGTTGAACCGTTTGACGAAAGCACCTCGGACACAACTCTTATCGCGTACGGGAATTCGTCCTCCGACGGAAGCACCGGTACGAGCGAACGCTCCGCGAGCGCGCCGTGACCTATTTCGCGTCTGCCGGGACCTCTCGAAGGTCTTGTCTCACCGACAGAGTACGACGGGAAATTGTAGTGGTGCATATATCTCTTTTCTTCTTCCATGTCGATACCGTCAAGACGCTGATGCTCCGAAAGCGGCGCGAGTGTCGCTACAGACAATACCTGCGTCTGACCTCTCGTGAACATACCCGAACCGTGTGTTCTGGGGAGCAGATCGACCTCGGCGGCAAGCGGTCTTATCTCGTCAAGACCTCTGCCGTCAACGCGTCTGCCCTGCACGAGCCACGCGCGGACGATCTCCTTCTGCATCTTATATAAAATTTCGCCTATCTGCTCGTTAATGTCGGGGAAACGCTCCTCCAGCGCGGGGATAATTTCGTCCGTTATAACGCCTATTCTCTCGTCGCGGACGTTCTTGTCGTCGGTGTCGAGCGCGTACTGCAGCTTCTCGAACGCCATTTCCTTAATCGCGTCGTAAAGGTCGTGGTCAACGTCGTGCGACTCGTACTCAAACTTTTTCTTACCTATCTCAGCCTGAATACCGCTTATAAACTCGCAGAGCGTGATGATTTCCTTGTGTGCGAACTTTATGCCTTCAAGCATAACGTCGTTGGGGACTTCGTTCGCGCCGGCTTCTATCATAACGACTTTCTGCTTTGTACCGGCTACCGTTACGAGCATGTCGCTCTTTTCTCTCTGCTCGACGGTCGGGTTTATAACGTACTCGCCGTCAACGAGACCGAGCCATACGCCCGCGATAGGGCCGTTCCACGGAATATCTGAAATTGAGATTGCGATCGACGTGCCTATCATTGCCGCGACCTCCGGCGGGTTGTCCTGCTCGACCGAGAGAACCGTCGCGACAACGGTAACGTCGTTTCTAAGGTCTGACGGGAAAAGCGGTCTTATAGGTCTGTCGATAACGCGGCTCGTGAGTATAGCCTTTTCGGACGGCTTGCCCTCGCGCTTGATGTAGCCGCCGGGGATTTTGCCGACCGAGTAGAGCTTTTCCTCGTAGTCAACGCTCAGGGGGAAGAAGTCTATTCCCTCTCTGGGTGAGCGTGACGCCGTTACGTTTACCATAACCACCGTGTCGCCGTAGCGCACGAGGCAGTTTCCGTTTGCGAGCTGCGCCATTTTGCCCGTTTCGATAACGAGCGGTCTGCCCGCGAGTGTTGTTTCAAATGTTCTGAACATATTTTTTCTCCTTTTCTTTGTATTTTTTCGGAGATATGTTTTAGCAGATAAATACAAGAGGGGATGCGCTCCCGTCCTCTATTTATTTGCTAAACAAATATCTCCGTAAATATATACAGGCAAACCGGACGAGCCGGTTTGCCCCATATAACAAAATTACTTTCTTAAGCCTAATTTAGCCACGAGCGCACGGTATCTTTCGATATCCTGACCTTTAAGGTAGTTCATAAGTCCGCGTCTCTTACCGACCATCATAAGAAGACCGCGTCTTGAGTGATGGTCCTTCTTGTGAATGTTAAGGTGGTCGTTGTTAAGGTGGTTGATTCTCTCCGTCAAAAGAGCAATCTGTACCTCCGGCGAGCCTGTGTCGCCCTCATGCGTAGCAAATTCCTTTATAATCTGCTCCTTACGTTCCTTTGTCATGGTTTCACCTCCTATGATAAATCATCGCCCTCCGCTGAGATGCCGTTGGTGATTCGGCTTTCCAAGCAGGGGTTCACTTTACATACTGAATTTGTTTTTGTTTTGCGGCTTATCAGTTAGCCGGCTTTCTGTTGAAACGCTTGTTGAACTTCTCAACGCGTCCGCCCGTGTCTACAAGCTTCTGCTTACCCGTGAAGAACGGATGACAGTTTGAACAGATTTCAACCTGGATATTTTCCTTTGTGGAGCCTGTCTCAATAACATTTCCGCAGGCGCAGGTAATGGTTGTCTGCTTGTAATCGGGATGTATTCCCTCTTTCACGCATACTCCTCCTTTCTTGAATTTCGCGCGTCCGTAAAACGCCATCATTTAGTATAACACAAGAATATTTTATTTGCAAGTATTATTTTGCCGATTATTAAAATATTTTACCGCCTCTCCCGCGAGGTACAGCGAACCGCACACGCAGACTGCGCCCGTATTGCCCGACAAAGCCGCGTCAAGGGCCGCGTTCACGTCCTTTATGACCTCGGCGTTTTTGACAATAGCCGCGATTTTTTCGGCTTTTAGACAGCGCGGCATATTAAGCTCCGTCGCGATAAAGCGTTTGGCTATAGCGCCTATTTCCCTTACGCACTCCTCCCACGCCTTGTCCTCCATCATGGCTGCGACAACGGTTATATCCTTATTTATTCCCGCGAGTGACTTTTTGAGCGCGCGTATGCCGTCGGGATTGTGCGCGCCGTCGATTATGACGTTATCCCTAACAAACTCGAACCGCGCGCGCCATGCCGTGTTTTTAAGTCCCTCGCGCACGGCTTCGCTGGAAATTGTATACCCCGCTTCTCTAAGCGCGTGCACCGTTTCAAGCACAACAGCCGCGTTGTACTTTTGGTATCCACCCTTAAGCGACAGCTCGTACCCGTCGGCGGCATGAGCGTCCGCGACGGTAAGGCGCGCGTTTTTACTCTCGGCGTACGCGCGGATAATATCGGTGACGCTTTTTTCGTTCGGGTACGCAACCACTCTGCCGCCCTCGCGGATAATGCCGCATTTTTCACGCGTTATTTCCTCTATCGTATCGCCGAGGTACTGCGTGTGGTCGAGAGCTATTTTGCATATCACACTCACAACGCTGCCGTCAATCACGTTTGTAGCATCGAGCTTGCCGCCCATTCCGACCTCAAGTACCACTATATCGCATTTTTTTTCGTAAAAGTACAGAAACGCCGCGGCGGTCACAAACGCGAACTCGCTCACGAGCGCGCCGCTCGTTTCCATAATATTTTTTACTCTTCCGGCATATTCTATAAGTGCGGCGTCCGGAATATTTTCGCCGTTTATACTTATGCGCTCGTTGAAGCGCTCGATAAAGGGCGACGTGAAAAGCCCCGTCACATAGCCCGCGCGTTTCAGAATTTCAGCCGTCATCGCCGCCGTCGAGCCTTTACCGTTCGTTCCGGCGATGTGGACAAAGCACAGTTTTTTCTGCGGATTCCCCAAAAGAGCAAGCAGCCGGCTCAGGTTTTCGTTGCCCAGCGGCCGGCGGAATTTCGGTATTGAATGTATGTAAGATAAGGTTTCTTCGTAAGTCATAATGCCCTCCAGTAACATAAATTATAATACGGCTCGGCGCGTAAGTCAAACGCCGTAACAAAAAATTCATAAAAAATATATTGATTTTTTTACGGCAAAGTGATATAGTTGATACAAATGTGTAAAAAAACAAGTTTTACCATTAACTATTATAAAAACGGAAGGAGAAAATTTAATGAAGAGCAGTAAAACGTCAAAATCCACATCAATGCTGACTTTGATTGCCGTTGCTGTTATAGTCGTGTTCGCGGTAGTATGCGGAATATTCGCGGGCCCCAAGTTCAAGGCTCACATCGACAACAAGCGCGCGGAGGAAGCGGCGACAGCGGAGGATATGGCGGTGGCGAACGGCGAGAAGGAGCCGACCGTTTCATACGCGGCGAGAGCAACGGGAATTTCGGTTGAGGACTATCTCGCGCAGTACGGTCTTGCGCTTGGCGACGAAATAACGGAACAGACCACCTTGGATGATCTGACACACAACATGACGGTAAGCAACTATGTAAAATTCGCGGGAATAACCGATGATGAAGGCAATCCCGATGTTGACAGCTATCTGGCGCAGTTCAGCGACGCGGTTACGGCTGACACGCTTATGAAGGATTTGAATGCGATGAGTGCCGAAACAGCGTTGGGAAGCGAAATGTTCAACGCTACCAAAGAGCAGTACGGACTCGGTGACGAGATAACGGGCGAGACAACACTCGAAGATTTTGAAAATGCTTTAGTGCAGGCGCAGCAGGACGCGGCGGCAGCGGCACAGAGTACGGCAAGCCCCGAAGGTGAGGCTCAGGCAACCGAAGCGCCTGCCGAAACACCTGCGGAATAATAATTTTTGTGTAGAGGAGATATTGAAATGGATGAGGAAAAGAATTTAAACGAAGCCGCCGAGGAAGCAACGGAAGCGGCGGAGAATGTCGTAGATGAAGCCGCTGAAGCGGCGGAGGAAACGGTATCGGAGGCTGTTGACGAGGTAAAGGAAACGGTCGGAGAAACGGCTGCCGAGGTCGTTGACGAAGTAACGGAAGCGGCTGAGGACGCTGCCGATACGGTCGAAGATGCTGTCGATACAGTAAGCGAGGCCGCCGAGGAAACGGCTGATATGTTTGAAGGTGCGGCTGAAAGCGTTGAAGGCGCGGCTGAAAATGCGGAGCAAACCGTTCAGTACGGCGAGGATATGCTCGGCGAGGTTACACAGCCCGAAAGCAAAACGACAAAAGCGGTGGTTATAGCGGTTTGCGCCGTAATCGCGGCTGCAATAATCGTGCTTGCGGTAATTTTTATTCCAAAGCTTTTGTATAAAAACCCATATGAGAAGTATGTTGACACGACAGGCAGAACAATAGGCGAAATTGCCGAGATGTCGGGTATGGAATATGATAAGTTCCTGGAAACATACAGCCTTCCTGCCGATATGCCCGAGGATACGACCGAGGCTTCTGCGTTCAATGCAATTCCTATAAGCAAGGTACTTGAGATGTATCAGTATGAGAATATGGCTACGGTTGACGAGGCTAAGTCGTTCCTCGCTCTGCCCGACTGGGTTGACGAGAACACGCCGTGGGGCGATGCGATAGGCGAGGCTCCGCTTAAGAATTACGTGGGTGAGGAACAGCTGGACGCGTTCCTTGAGCATTACGGACTTCAGGATACAGCCAACGGCGACACGCTTTATAAAGAGGTAAGACAGACCGTTGACGAGGCGGATAAGAAGGAAAGAGAAGAATACGAGAAGCAGATGGAAGAGCTTCAGGCGCAGATGGAAGAGCAGCAGTCACAATCTGACGACGAGACTCAGACGGAAGCTCCTGCGGACGATCAGGCTCAGACAGAAGCTCCTGCGGACGGTCAGGCTGCGGAGCAGACCGACGCGGCTGACACGGAGGCACAGCCCGCTCAGTAATTTTGAAACAAAAAAATGACGGATTTATTCCGTCATTTTTTTGTGCTGTTTTATATGAGGTGCGCGCGGACAAGCCGCTGCTTTACCGTATATCCGGCGTACGACGCGGCAGCCGCTTTTACAAAGTCGAACGGTATAAACGGCAGCACGCAGAGCGTGAGCGCTGTCTGCAGGTTCGTTTTCTGCACGAGCATGAATTGAAGCGTGCCGAGCGCATAGCATATCGCGACCGATATAAGGCACGACACGAATATGGACGCGAGGGCGGTAAGCTTCTTTTCGTATTGCCGCGACGCAGCGAAGCCTATAATCACAGCCATGATAACGTACGACCATATGTAGCCGCCCGTGGGCCCCGCGAGTACGCCGACGCCGCCCTTGAAGCCCGAAAACACCGGCAGTCCTACCGCGCCCAGAAGTATGAACACCGCCGTTGATACCGCCGCCTTCGCCGGCCCGAGTATTACAGCCGTAATCATGATGCCGAACAGTCCTAGCGTCACCGGCACAATGCCCGTCGGTATCGTTATCACCGAGAACACGCATATCACCGCCGCGAATAACGCGCATGTAATCATTGTTTTTGTTTTCATATTATGCCTCCTTTGCGTACAGTATAATATATAAAACGCGATTTGTCAACCTTTTTATTTAGAATGGGTTTACAATTAGACGGCTCGTCAGCCTCTCCTTGAGGAGAGGTGGCATCGCGAAGCGATGACGGAGAGGTGGCAATGATTTTTTATAACCACCTCTCAGTCGCCTTCGGCGACAGCTCCCCTCAAGGGGAGCCTCACGAAGAACGCCGCACATTCACGGCTGCGACTGTAGGGGCGGTCATTGGCCGCCCGCATCACAACCCCGTCCGCAAAAATTGTCGTTAAGCTATTGAAATTTTACCTTAATTGTTATATACTTAATTATGTATGACCCGAAAACGGGAAAAAAGGGGACATTTATATGCTTACGGAAAACAAAATCGGCGAGGAATGCGGCGTATTCGCAGTATACGATCCGGCGGGCGACTGCGCGAAAACGGCGTACTACGGACTTTTCGCGCTGCAGCACAGAGGTCAGGAAAGCTGCGGTATCGCCGTCAACAATAACCGCGACATAACATCTTACAAGGATATGGGGCTTGTAAACGATGTGTTTAACGAGGAAATACTGACGCGGCTCGGCGGCACAATGGCGTGCGCCCACGTCCGCTACTCCACAACGGGCGAGAGCATGAGAGAGAACGCTCAGCCACTCGTTCTGCGTTACAGCAAGGGCAACATTGCCATTGCCCACAACGGCAACCTCGTAAACAAAAACGCGCTCATGGACGAACTGAGCGTCACGGGCGCGATTTTCCAGACGACAACCGACACGGAAATGATAGCGTACACGATAGCGAAGGAACGGCTTAACTGCGGCAGTATCGAAGCCGCGATAGAAAGAGCTGTGCCGCACCTTAAGGGCGCGTTTTCGCTTATCGTGATGAGCCCGAGAAAGCTTATCGCGGCGCGCGACCCTTGGGGGTTCAGACCGCTGTGCATGGGCAGACGCGGAGACGCGATTATATTCGCGTCCGAGACGTGCGCGCTCGACAGCGTGGGCGCGGAGTTTGAGCGCGAGCTTGAACCGGGTGAGATCGTGGTCGTGTGTGAGGGCAAAATAAAAAGCATTAAGACCTACATCGGCACAAAGCCGCATACGATGTGCATATTCGAGTATCTTTACTTTGCGCGTCCCGACAGCGTTATAGAGGGGCAGTCGGCGCACGACTCGCGTATGCTCGCGGGAAAGTACCTCGCAAAGGAACACCCCGCAGACGCGGACGTAGTAATAGGCGTGCCGGACAGCGGCATAAGCGCGGCTATGGGGTTCGCGCTTGAGTCGGGCATACCGTACGGTATAGGTTTTGTTAAGAACAAATATATCGGCAGAACGTTTATCCAGCCGTCACAGGCGATGCGCGAAAACGCGGTAAGAATTAAGCTGAACGTGCTGCGCTCCACCGTTGAGGGCAAGCGCGTCGTGATGGTTGACGACTCGATCGTGCGCGGCACGACCTCAAAACGTATTGTACATCTTCTCCGCAGCTTCGGCGCGAAAGAGGTACATGTGCGCTCGTCCGCTCCGCCGTTTATGTGGCCCTGCTACTTCGGCACGGACGTGCCGTCGCGCGACCAGCTTGTGGCGTGCAGGTATGACATGGAGGGTATTAGACAGCTTATCGGCGCGGACAGTATCGGATTTTTGAGCGTAAAGTCGCTTCAAAAGATAATCCCTAACGCGCGGTGCGGCTACTGCGACGGCTGTTTCAGCGGCAGGTACCCCGTGGAAATTGAATTGAGCGAAAAGAGTGATTTTGATTGATAACAGACCTTACGGAAGGTAAAACCTCGCGGGTTTTGTGGAAATTTTTTGTGCCGATGCTTTTGAGCGTCGTGTTCCAGCAGCTTTACAACATAGTTGACAGCGTTGTCGCGGGCAAGTTCATAGGCGCGGACGCGCTCGCGGCGGTCGGCGCGTCGTACCCGATAACGATGATATTTATGGCTGTCGCGACGGGCGCGAACGTCGGAGCGGCAGTCGTTATCTCACAGCTTTTCGGCGCGAAAAGCTATGAAAAGCTGAAAACGGCGATTTTCACATCGGTAATCGCAATGGCTGCGCTCGCGGTAATACTCACTGCTGCCGGCGCGGTAACGTGTACGGCTATGCTGCGCATGCTGCACACGCCGGAAAACATAATGCCCGACTCGGTGATATACCTTTCTGTTTACATATGGGGACTG
The DNA here is from genome assembly GCA_947591315.1 of uncultured Clostridia bacterium. Classification (GTDB taxonomy): domain Bacteria; phylum Bacillota; class Clostridia; order UBA1381; family UBA1381; genus Hominilimicola. The sequence goes on along the minus strand of CANQDD010000009.1, from coordinate 58,780 downwards.
GCGTTTCTGTTCCTCTACAACATCTGCACCGGCATATTCACGGCTCTCGGCGACAGCCGAACACCGCTTTACTTCCTTATAGCGTCGTCGCTCGGCAACATAGCGCTCGATATACTTTTCGTGGCGGCGTTCAGAATGGGCGTTGCGGGCGTGGCGTGGGCAACATTTATCGCGCAGGGAATAAGCATGGCGTGCGCGTTCGCGGTAATGGTCATGCGCGTGAGGAAAATAAAGTCGGGACGGTACAGTAAATTTTCGTGGAGTATGCTCGGAAGAATATCACGCTTCGCCGTGCCGAGTATTCTGCAGCAGAGCTTTGTGTCTGTCGGCAACCTTTTTATACAGACGCGCGTCAACTTTTTCGGCTCGGACGTGATAGCAGGCTACAGCGCGGCGATTAAATTAAACACCTTCACGATAACGAGCTTCGCGACGCTCGGCAACGCAATGTCGAGCTACACGGCTCAAAACACCGGTGCGGGCAGGTTCGACCGCGTGCGCGCGGGTTTTAAGAGCGGCGTTATTATGTCGGTAATGACCGCGCTGCCGTTCTTTATCGCGTACTTCATTTTCCCGACGTACATGATGCACATATTCGTGAACCCGTCCGAGGCTGATATCGCGCAGGTGACGGACGTGGGCAGATCGTTTCTTATGATAGCGTCGCCGTTTTATTTTATAGCGGCGGTAAAGCTTGCGGCGGACGGACTTCTGCGCGGTGCGGGACAGATGCGGCCGTTTATGATTTCAACGTTCACCGACCTGTTGCTGCGCGTAATAATAGCATACGTGCTGTCGTACATGATGAACAGCGAAATAGGTATATGGCTGTCGTGGCCCGTCGGCTGGACTGTCGCGGCGGCGATTTCGGTTTCGTTCTACCTTGTGTATATACGAAAAAAACCGCGAAATTCCCTATTGTAATATCTGAAAGAGTGTGTTATAATATGTCGGACGGGCAATATTTCTTTATGAAAACTGCACCAGACATATTGTGCCGCTTCGGGCGGCGTACTTTTGTCATGGAAAATATTGTCCGTACCACGCGGTACACGCCGCGCGGTGCGGATTTTTTCAATGAAAGAGGGAATTTAACAATGAAATTTACAACGGCAAGCTTCCGTGAGGCGAAGGAGCGCGGCGAGAAAATCACGATGATAACGGGCTACGATTATTCGACCGCGCGGCTTGAGGACGAAGCGGGCGTTGACGCGATACTCGTCGGCGACTCGCTCGGAATGGTAATGCTTGGATATGACGACACGCTTCGCGTCACAATGGAGGATATGATACACCACAGCGCCGCAGTCGCGCGCGGAGCCGAAAATGCGTTTGTTGTAACGGATATGCCGTTCATGTCGTACCAGACGTCGGTTTACGACGCGGTCGTAAACGCCGGACGGCTCATAAAAGAGGGACGCGCCTCGGCGATAAAATTAGAAGGCGGCGTTAAGGTAAAGGAACACATACGCGCCATAACGGACGCGTCGATACCCGTAATGGGACACATCGGTATGACGCCGCAGTCGGTGAACGAGTTCGGCGGCTTCAAGGTTCAGGGCAAGAGCATCGCCGCCGCGCACAGGCTTATCGAGGACGCGAAGGCGGTCGAGGAAGCGGGAGCATTCGCCGTTGTGCTTGAATGCGTGCCTGCCGAGCTTGCCGCGCACATAACGCAAATACTTACAATCCCCACGATAGGCATAGGAGCGGGCGCGGACTGCGACGGTCAGGTGCTTGTGTATCAGGATATGCTTACTATGTACGGCGGCTTTAAGCCGAAGTTTGTAAAACGGTTCGCCGACGTTGGCGGCGCGATGCAGAACGGCATAAAAGCGTATATAGACGAGGTGAAGGCGGGCACGTTCCCCGCGAAGGAGCACACGTTCAAAACCGACGACGAGACGCTTCAAGCGATAAACGACGGGAGGATATAAAATGAAAATCATAAAGAAAATAGACGAGTTAAGACCTATTATAAAAGCGTGGAAAAGGGAAGGGCTGACCGTCGGACTTGTCCCGACAATGGGCTTCCTCCACGAGGGACATAAAAGCCTTATCGACCGCGCCGTCAAGGAAAACGACCGCGTAGTCGTGAGCGACTTTGTGAACCCGACGCAGTTCGCACCGAACGAGGATTTTGAAACATATCCGCGCGACATTGACGCGGACGCGGCTCTTTGCGAAGCCGCCGGCGCGGACGTTATATTTAATCCCGAGCCGGACGAGATGTACCGTGACGCGCTCACGTTCGTGGACATGAACAAGATAACAAAGGTGCTGTGCGGCAAAACGCGTCCCATACACTTTTCGGGCGTATGCACCGTCGTGAGCAAGCTGTTTAACATCGTAACGCCTGACAGAGCGTATTTCGGTCAGAAGGACGCGCAGCAGCTATGTGTTATAAGGAAAATGGCCGAGGATTTGAATTTCGATATAGAGATAGTCGGCTGCCCGATCATACGAGAGAGTGACGGGCTCGCGAAAAGCTCGCGCAACACCTATTTAAGCCCCGAAGAAAGAAAAGCCGCGCTTTGCCTGTCGCGCTCGCTTGAAAAAGGAAAAAGGCTTATTGAGGGCGGCGAGGAAAGTGTGGCGGCTGTGCTTGACGTGATCAAGACAGAAATAAACAAAGAGCCGCTTGCCGAAATAGATTATGCCGAGATAGTGGATTTGAAGGATCTGAGCCCTCTCGTAAAGATAAAAAAGCCGCTTTTGTGCGCGATCGCGGTATACATCGGCAAAACGCGTCTTATCGACAATTTTATAATGGAGTAAGAAAATGAACATAGAAATGCTTAAAGGAAAAATCCACCGCGCGGCTGTTACGCAGGCGGAGCTTAACTACGTCGGCTCGATAACGATTGACGGCGCGCTCATGAAAGCGGCGGGCATACTCGAATACGAGAAGGTTCAGGTCGTGGACATAGATAACGGCAGCCGCCTTGAAACGTACGTGATAGCGGGCGAGGAGAACAGCGGCGTGATATGCCTTAACGGTGCGGCGGCAAGGCTTGTCGGCGTCGGCGACAAGGTTATAATAATGGCGTACTGTACCCTCACGCCAGACGAGGCAAAAACGCACAGACCGACTGTCGTGTTTGTTGACGGCGATAACAAAATAAAGAAAATCTCCGCCGCCGAAAAACACGGTGAGACGGAGTAAGTTATATGCATTTATTACCCCCTGTAAAGGGGGTTTTTGCTATTCAAAATATTTTCTGTCAAGGCTGCGGTACTGAATCGCTTCGGCGATGTACGCCGCCTTGATGTTTTCGCTGCCTTCGAGGTCGGCTATTGTGCGCGCGACCTTTAAAATTCTGCCGTGCGCGCGTGCGCTTAAGCCGAGATTGTCGAACGCGGCTTTGAGCATCGCGTTGCTCTCATTGTCGAGCGGACAGTATTTCTGCAGCATACCCGCGTCAAGCTGCGAGTTTGAGTATATGCTTAAATCCTTGTAGCGTTCAAGCTGAACCTTGCGCGCCTTATTCACGCGCTTTTTGACCTCCGCGCTCGTCTCGCCCTTCGTTGTTGAGCTTAAATCGTCATAATCGACATTCGGCACCTCCACCTGTATATCAATTCTGTCGAGAAGCGGACCGGAGATTTTGCTGCGGTACTGGTTTATCTGCATGGGCGTGCATGTGCATTGTCTGCGCGTGTCGCCGAGGTAGCCGCACTTGCACGGGTTCATCGACGCTATGAGCATGATGTTGCACGGATATGTAAGCGTCGCGTTCACGCGCGATATTGTGACAACGCCGTCCTCAAGCGGCTGACGCATTATTTCAAGCGTTGAGCGGCTGAACTCCGGCAGCTCGTCGAGGAACAGTATACCATTATGCGCGAGCGACAGCTCGCCCGGACGCGGAACGGTGCCGCCGCCCGACAGTCCCACAGCCGAAATGGTGTGGTGCGGACTGCGGAACGGACGCTTTAATATGAGCGGCTCGTCCTTGCTCAAAAGACCGGCTATGGAGTGTACCTTTGTGACCTCCAGCGCCTCGTCGAATGTGAGGTCGGGCAGTATCGACGGCATACGCTGCGCGAGCATTGTTTTGCCCGTGCCGGGACTGCCGATAAGGAGTACGTTGTGGTTGCCGGCAGCCGCTATCTCAAGCGCGCGCTTGACGTTTTCCTGACCTTTGACGTCGCAGAAATCAAGCACCGACGCCGCCGACTGCGCGAAATATTCCGTGAGGTCAACCGTGTGACGCTGTATTTTCTTAATGCCTTCAAAATGATTGAACAAATCCTCAAGCGATTTTACGGGGTAGACGTTCACGCCCTCTATGACAGCCGCTTCGTCGGCGTTTTCGGCAGGCACAAACATTTCGGTAAATCCCTCTCGGTACGCCGATATGACCATCGGCAGCACGCCGTTTATGCCGTTTACCGTGCCGTCAAGCGACAGCTCGCCGAGGAACACGCATTTTTTGATGTAATTTTCATCTACTGAAAACCTGTCCATCGCTCTCAGAATCGAGACAGCCATAGGCAGATCGTAGCCTGAGCCTTCCTTTCGCTGCGCCGCTGGCGCGAGGTTGATTATTATGCGCCGGGCAGGGAATTTGAAGCCCGTGTTTTTGATTGCGGAGCGCACGCGCTCCTTTGCCTCCTTGACGGCTGCGTCGGGCAGTCCCACGATGTCAAACGCGGGCATACCGTTTGAAATATCCGTTTCGACCGACACGGGAAAGCCGTCTATTCCCGCCAGTCCGCGCGAGTAAACCTTTGATAGCATAATTTCCTCCGTTAACCTTCATTTGTGGATTTTCTGCGGCTGAACACGAAGAGCTTCATTGCCGCGAATGTGATAGGCGTTCCTATGATTGCGGCGAATATGTAAGCGGTTGTTCGTTGCAGTCCGAGAGCCGTGAATAAAAATACAAAAATATATTGAAACGCGAAATTCGGTATATAGCTCAGCGGAAATTTTATAAACCTTCGCAGCGTCGGCTTGACGTGGAACGTGTATTTTGAGTTCAGGAAGAACGACGTTACGATGCTTATTATATATCCGCATATAAAGTTGACGTTTGTGCGCGCGGCAAGTATTCTGTACGCGCTGCCGACCGGGAGAAGCCGCGCCGTGAGTATGTCCAGAAGCGTGGCGGACACGACGGAAATGACCGTGTTTATTATGCCCATAAGCATAAAGGTCAGGAATTGAACGGTCAGAAACGGACGCACCGTCCGCATCGCGCGCGGAGAAATATGGTTTTCGAGACGCACGCGGAGATCCGATAAGACCTTATCCATGCAGACCACCCTTTCGCAGATATATAAATATATTATATAACAAAAAAGCAATAAAAACAATAGCTTTTTTTGTCGGAATATGACATAAGAATTAAATGAAAATAATCCGTAAAAATATTGACATTTTCGTCTTACTATGGTAAAATATATAAGCACCGAAAAGGTGAAATGCTATATCGCGGGGTAGAGCAGTTGGTAGCTCGTCGGGCTCATAACCCGAAGGTCGTTGGTTCAAATCCTTCCCCCGCAACCAGAAAAAATCCAGTGTTTAAGTCATTTTAGACTATAAGCACTGGATTTTGTTTTGTCAAAAAAAAAATTGACAATTAAAATTTAAGATAGTATAATAGTATTTGAAAAAATAAGGAGATGTTATGTATGAAAAAATTGATTTGCCTGATAATAATCAGCTTGATGTTTGCCGCACCGGTGCTTGCGGAAAGCGAAATTCTGCCAAGCCGTGTTAAGTCCTTTGATGATGTTTTCAGCGAGTCGATCGGAACGGACATTGATAATATTAAATACGGTATTATTTGTTTCCCGTCAGAAGGAATAAATCGTTTGGCTGAATTGGATGAAGAGGATATTCAAAATATTAAAGACGCGTACAGTCAGGTAGATGGAGAATGTATTATTGCGCCTGTCAATTCGGATTTTGACAGCAGATCGGATATTGATGAAAGCTATCCTTACTTTTATATAGGCATTTCGGCGCAGCTCCCTGCCGAACGCCAAACATGGTATAGGAATGTAAAGATGACGCAGCTTTGTTTCGGCGGCGAATACGGCGGCGCGGCTATATACGGCGGATACGGAAAAGGAGTAAGCACCTATGGAGAAGACAGCCCGTTTCCCGTAATGCCGAGAAACTTTATATGGTATAAGCCATGCGGTTCGGAAGCGTATAAGGTTGCGGAGCTCGGAAGCGAGCTTTATAACAAATACAAAGATAAAGCGAAGGTATTGGGAGATTATGAGGGAACACATGATGAACAATATTTCAGCGGTTATGACGGTACCTGGGAAACGAAAATCTCTATGACATGCTTCTTTACGGCTGACGGATGCAGTGAATGGGCGTATGATATATTACAAAAGGCGGCGGGGAATAATTTGATACCGTATAATACAAGCACACAATATACTTCGCCTGTAACCAGAAAAGAATTCTGCGCTCTTACGGCAAATATGTTAAATATGATCCCATTCAGAAACTATGATGATTTATTTGAAAATCCCAACGGTTATACCGTTATTTCCGAGAAGGCACATTCTGTCGGAGCAGATCTCAAAGATATACAATATTCCGATATGGACACGGTAGACGAGAGCATCAGGCTTTTGTCCGAACTGGGTATTATTAACGGTATGGGAGATGGAACGTTCAATCCTGACGGATATATTACAAGAGAACAAATATGTACAATTTTCAGCCGCGCTTTTGATGTGTATAAAGAATTCGATAAATATTTTTCCGATTTGGAAAGATTCAAAGAAATATCGGAAATTACAGTATATAATGATGATAATATGATTTCGGACTGGGCGCGTGACGGTGTTTATACTATGACAAAATATAAATTTATGAGCGGTGTCGGAAATAATTATTTTGAACCGCAGGAATATTGCACACTTGAGCAGGCAATAACAATTATTTTGAAAGTCGGCGAAATCTGTTCTGTCGGTCGGTTATAAAAGACACGGTGATGCGGAGCGCGGCGGATAAGGAAAGCGGTTATCGCGGGGGAAACAAACGGCTGCGGTTACGGAGTTATGTCGGCAAGCGTGAGAAACGCAAGCCAACCAATACGAGATATGAGATTATTCTTTCCGTGCAACAAAGAAAAATCTGCGAAATCTGAATATATATTCCCCGTTTGCCTGTTTTGCATAAACCTCGGCGGCGCGGGCGGTTATTTCCGCTTCAAGCTCTTTCGCTTTTTTCTCGTCCAAAACGCTTAGATACGGGCGCAAATTTGTTCCTTTTATCCACTCGACCATAGCCTTCACGGAAGGCATACGATGATAATATACCGTTTCCCAAATGTCAAAGTTATTCGTGCACGAGGCGAGTATATCAAAATATTCCTCCGGCGACAGAGTTGCAATGGTTCTTATTTCCTTACCGGCAAATCCCCGGCGCGGCTCGGACAGAATCTCGTTTTCAACTACAAACAGCGGCTCTTTATAATTCATCGGTATTTGTACAGCCAATACGCCGCCGTCATTAAGTTTGCCGAATAGCGCCGGAATAAGTTCTTTATGGTTGGGAACCCATTGCAGACAGGCATTGGAAAAGATGACGTCATAGCTTTCCAATTTTTCCATATCCGCCGCAATATCGCATAATTTGAATTCTAAATCCGCGCATGACGCTCTCGCTTTTTCTATCATCTCAGCCGAGCTGTCTATTCCGACAACATGAGCCTCGGGAAATGTATTTTTCAGCACAGCCGTACTGTTGCCCGGACCGCAGCCTATGTCAAGAACAGTGCGCGGATTTTTATCGGCAATTCTTTTTGCCAAGTCAATAGCGGGCTGCGTCCGCTGATTTCTAAATTTTAGATATTGTTCGGAACTCCATTCAGACATTGATATTCCCCTCACATAGTTAATAATTTCCGTGAAAATTATAACATAATTCCGGCGAAATGACAATAAGAGATACGTTTTTCGTGTGTCCCGCTGCAGCCGTCATCTGCGGGCAAAGAAAAAGGATGCCGCGCTAATGAGAAAACAACAAAAAACAACAATGATTCATTAGCAGAATACGGCATCCCCGCTCCCATAAAATGCGGGAGCTAATAAAGAATACAAAATATGAAGCTTCATATAAATATATTTTAGCATAAATATACAAAATTGCAAGTGTTTTTTAAAATATTTTGACATAATTTTAACTTTTTACCTCAAGTCGTCACGTTAAGGCATTATGTTCAACACAAAATATATCATTCACGTATAAGGCTGTAAAATTCCTTTCTAAGCTCGTGGTCGGTGTCGAACATACCGCGTATCGCGGCGGTGCGGGTTTTTGCGCCGCGCGCGCGTATGCCGCGGGCGGTCATGCAGCTATGCTCACCTTCGACAACTACAATAACATCCTCCGTGCCGCACGCCTTCTGTATAATCTCCGCTATGTCGGCGCATATACGCTCCTGTAGCTGAAGCCGCTTCGCCGCCATATCGCATATCCGCGCGATTTTGCTGAGCCCGATAACCTTGCCGTTCGGGATATATCCGACATGGCACTTCATATTGTACATAAGCGCGATATGATGCTCGCAGAAACTGAAAATATCTATATCCTTCACAATCACCAAATCGTTCGATTTGCTGTACTCAAAGCACTTGCCGAACATCTCGGCGATCTCATCGTTCGTGTAGCGCATACCCTCGAAAAGCTCGCCGCACATACGCGCGACGCGGTCGGGCGTTTCGACGAGGTCAGCGCGGCTCGGATCGTCGCCGACAGCCTCGATAAACATACGCGCCGCCTCTTTTATCTTTTCGCTGTCAATTTCCTTTTTCATTTATACCCCTCTTTCGTCCGCGTCCCAGACAACCTTGTGAAGCTGTATCTGGAACCGCGCGTCCTTTAGCTGCGGCTCGGTCAGTATCACGTTCACAAGCTTTTTGTAATCCATTTCACCGTAAACCGCTCCGACAAATATATGCGGCGGCTTATCGTACATTTCATTGAGCCATGCCGCGATTTCAACCATAACTCTTATGTCCTCGTCAGTGCCGCACACGAGCTTTACGACGTCATACGGAGTGAGGCGCGTGAAGTTTGACCGGAGCATTTTATTGCTCACGCCGCTTGACGGCAGCTTGTAGTCAATCGTGAAAAACAGCCCGTCGTACCTCGGCACTTCGCTTATGTCAGCCGCGCCGTTCGTTTCGATATTTATTTCGCAGCCCATGTCCGCGAGCTTTTTTATAAGCGCGTTTACGTCCTTATGTACAAGCGGCTCGCCGCCCGTGAGCGTGACGCGCATATAGCTTTTGTTTACGCGCGCGGCTATCTCGTCAACCGTCATTTCCTCGTACCGGCACGGCTCGTTCTCACCGAAAAGCGCGTAGAGCGTGTCGCAGTACGCGCAGCGCAGGTTGCAGCCCGCGAGCCGTATAAACGTCGTCGGCTGACCGGTGCGTATGCCCTCGCCCTCTATCGAGTCGAAAATTTCAACTACCTTCATATTCAATCCTTTATATACGACGCCATATTGTCGCGGCTCTCCCACACGTCGACCCTGTAGCAGTGCGGCGCGAGCTCGTCGCATATATGCTTTGCAAGGTTCTCGGCTGTGGGGTTGAAGTCAACGACCTCGTTTATAACCTTGTGGTCGAACTTGTCTTTTACGCGCTTCTTTATATGCGAAAAGTCAATAACCATGCCGTTTTTGTCGAGCGTGTCGCTTCGCAGGTACACGTCTATTATCCAGTTGTGACCGTGGAGATTCTGACATTTCGACTCGTAGCCGAGCGTCAGATAGTGCGCCGCGCTTATTTCTATGCGTTTCTTTACCTCGTACATATCCATACCCCTTACGCGATAACGTCCGCGAGCGCGTTTACAAACATATCCGCCTCGTCCTTCTTCAGAATCAGCGGCGGAGCGATACGTATCGTGTTGCCGCCGCAAAGGCTTGTAAGAAAGCCCTTGCCGAACAGCTTTGCAAAAACGTCCTTCGCGATCTCGTCCTTAATCTGTATTCCGATAAGCAGTCCCGCGCCGCGCACGTCGGTGATTTTACCGTCCGAGCCTTCCATCAGCGTAGTAAGCTTGTCCTTGAGGTACGCGCCGACCTCTCTCGCGTTGTCCACCAATTTTTCCTTTTCAAATATGTCGAACACGGCAAGTCCCGCCGCCGTTGCGAACGGGTTGCCGCCGAACGTCGTGCCGTGGTCGCCCGGCTCGAACGCGTCCTGTACCTTTTTGCACGCGCACACCGCGCCAATCGGTATACCGCCGCCGAGAGCCTTCGCCGACGTGAATATGTCCGGCTCTACGCCGTAAAGCTCGTGCGCGAACAGGTAACCCGTCCTGCCCATACCCGTCTGAACCTCGTCGAATATCAGCAGTATGTCCTTTTCATCGCACAGCTCACGTAGCGTCTGCACGTACTCCTTATCCATCGGGTGAACGCCGCTCTCGCCCTGTATGAGCTCTATCATAATTGCGGCGGTTTTGTCCGTTACTGCTGCCTTTACCGCGTCAAGATTATTCGGCTCGACCTGCGTAAAGCCCGGCGTAAGCGGCTTGTACGGCTTTTGGTATTTTGGCTGACCTGTCGCCGCCACGGTAGCGAGTGTTCTTCCGTGGAACGAGTGGTCGAGCGTGATTATATCCGCTTTGTCAACGCCTTTTTTGTAGTAGTATATTTTCGCGAGCTTAAACGCGCCCTCGTTCGCCTCCGCGCCGCTGTTCGCGAAAAACACCCTCTCTGTGCACGTGCTTTTAACGAGACGCTCCGCGAGACGCGCCTGATTTTCTATGTAGTAAAGGCTCGACGTGTGTATAACCTTGTCGAGCTGTGCCTTTAACGCGGCTATGAAGTCCTTATGACCGTGACCGAGCGCGTTCACGGCTATGCCGCCAAGGAAATCGTAGTACGTCTTGCCCTCGGTGTCGTACAGCTTAATTCCCTCGCCGCGCTCAAAGCACACCCTCTGCCTGTCGCCGAAGGTGTTCATATAATATTTTTTGTCCAAAGCGATTATATCTTCAAGCATTGTTTTCCTCCCGTAATTACTGCGTCAGCAGCTTTGACTGTACCGTTACGTTTATCTTATCGCCGTCTCTGTCGGCTACGAGCGTGCAGCCCGCACTTATGCCGCCGGTGAGCGACAGCATCGACAGCTTATCCTCCAAAAGCTTCTGAATTGCGCGTTTAAGCGGTCTCGCGCCGTACTTCCTGTCGTAGCCTTTTTCGAGTATAAGCTCCTTTGCCTCGTCGGTTATGACAAATTCCGCGCCCTTTTCGCGGAGCTTCTCCACGATATCCTTTAAGAGAAGGTCGATGATCTGTCTCAAATCCTCCTTCGTGAGCGGCTTGAACGTTACGACCTCGTCGATGCGGTTCAGAAATTCGGGCTTAAAGAAGTTTTTGAGGCTCTTGTTTACGTTGTCCTCCATCGAAACCTCGTCGCTCGAATTGAAACCGACCTCGGCTGTCTTAAATTCCGTACCGGCGTTGGTCGTCATTATTATTATCGTGTTTTCAAAGTTAATTATCTTGCCGTGACTGTCGGCGATACGACCGTCGTCGAGAATCTGCAGAAACAGGTTGAACACCTCCGGGTGCGCCTTTTCGATCTCGTCGAGCAGTATTACCGAGTACGGCTTTCTGCGTATCTTCTCCGTAAGCTGACCCGCGTCGTCGTAGCCGACGTAACCCGGGGGCGAGCCGATGAGCTTCGACACCGAGTGCTTCTCCATGTACTCCGACATATCGAGGCGCACAAGAGCCTCCTCGTTGTCGAACATTACCTCGGCTATCGTTTTTACAAGCTCCGTCTTGCCCACGCCCGTGGGACCGGCGAATATGAACGAAACGGGACGCTTGCGCGTCGTAATATCGGCTCTGCCGCGTCTTATCGCGCGTGACACCGCCCCGACAGCCTCGTCCTGACCGATAACGCGCCTGTGTATGCGGCTTTCGAGGTTAAGGAGCTTCTCCGACTCGCTCTCCGTGAGACGGTGAACGGGTATCTTCGTCCACCCCTCTATGACCGCCGCGATGTCGTCAAACGTAATTTCCGCCTTTTCCGCTTCGGTGGCTGCTTTCGCGATTTCGTTTTCGGTATTTATCTTTTCTACGCGCAGATTGGCAAGCTTTTCAAAATCGCCGTTCTCTTGCGCGACAGCCATATCCGCGTCAAGCACGTCAAGTCTGCCCGTAAGCAGTGTCATATCGTACAGCGCGCGGTTTTTGAGGTTCACGCGCGAACCCGCCTCGTCTATAACGTCGATCGCCTTATCGGGCAGGAAGCGGTCGGTGATGTAGCGCTCCGACAGCCTTACCGCCTGCTCTATCGTATCGTCCGATATTTTTACCTTGTGATATTTTTCGTAGTAGTCCTTTATACCCTTGAGGATTTCTATACTCTCGGCTATTGACGGCTCGTCGATTATGACCGGCTGGAAGCGGCGTTCAAGCGCGCTGTCCTTTTCGATATGCTTGCGGTACTCGGTGAGCGTCGTCGCGCCTATTACCTGTATTTCGCCGCGCGCAAGGGCGGGCTTTAATATATTCGCCGCGCTCATCGCGCCCTCCGCGTCACCCGCCGCGACAATGTTGTGTATCTCGTCTATTACGAGTATCACGTTTCCTCTCTCGGCAGCCTCGTTTAAGACGCCCTTAAGACGCGCCTCAAACTGACCGCGGAACTGCGTTCCCGCAACGAGAGCCGTGAAGTCGAGCAGGTAAAGCTGGTAGCCGAAAAGCTTCGGCGGAACGGTGTGCTCGAATATTCTACACGCAAGCCCCTCCGCAACAGCCGTTTTACCCACGCCCGGCTCGCCGAGAAGCACGGGGTTGTTTTTGGAGCGTCGGTTCAAAATCTGAATTACGCGCTCGATTTCCTCCTGACGGTTCACCACTCTGTCAACCTTACCCTCCGCGGCTTTCTCCGTGAGATTTGTGCCGTAGGTGTCGAGCATGGTTTTTTTCTGTTTTTTCTTCTGCTTCTTCTCCTTCGCGCCGCTTGACCTGTTGCCGTTAGGAGCGGAGGAGGGCATGTTGTCGAAAAAGTCCTTGAACATGCTTAAAGGAGTTGTAGCCGCGCCGCCCTCGTCGTCGCCGCCGGACGAGAACTGCTCCATAATGGACATAGGATCTCCGCCCTCACCGTCCAAATCACCGAGACTTTCCATAAACTCCGACATCTGACTGTTCAGGTTGTCAAGCTCCTCGTCTGACGAGGCGAACTTGTCTATCATATTGTTAAGCGGCGCAATACCGAGACTTTTCGCGCACGAAAGACAAAGACCCTCGGTCTTTGAGCTGTTGCCGTCCATCTTGGTTATATAAAACACCGCCGGATTTTTATTGCATTTTACACATAAATTCATTTGAGTACCCTTTCCGTGAGATAAACCGAGTTTATCAATATAGGGGTAATTATATCACAAATTCATAAAATTTCAAACCCTTTTTCCGTATATTTACAAACTGTTCATTTTTTACGCGTATTATTTCGCAAATTTGCGGTAATATTTGGAAAAGTACGCGCATATAATGTTATAAGCAAATTTTTACGAGAGGATAAATGACATATGATTACACAATTCGACAAAAACAGCGTTTACATCGCTTCGGCGCTTTACCGCTCCGCGCGCAGGGAGAAAAGGCTTCGGGTGTCGCTCGCGGTATTTTTCACGGTGCTTGCCGCCGTGTTCGCGCTGTTGTGCGCGCTTTTGTGCCGTTCCGTTTGAGGCGCCGTACACGCTCCAAAATCAAAAGCCGTATTGACTTAATTCCCAATATGTGATATTATGAATAATAATTGTAACTTAAACGGACATGCTCCCGTTTAACGTGTATTTATGCGCAGTCGGAGTACGTTCGGGGAAGGATTACAGAGGGGAATATAATGGCTGCAGTCAGAATGATAAATATGATTTTGGGTACGATGTTTCTGTTATTTTACTCATATCAGATTTTCTATATATGCGTACCTTTTATAAAGAAGGACAAGCCTCACAAGGAAAGCAAGCTCCACAAATACGCCGTTCTCATAGCGGCGAGGAACGAGGAAAACGTCATCGCCAACCTTGTTAACTCCATACATCATCAGGACTATCCCGCAGAGCTTGTCGATATATACGTTATAGCCGACAACTGCACGGACAATACAGCCGGGCGTGCCGAGGAAGCGGGCGCGAATGTGTTTGTGCGCGAAAACCTTGAGCTTGTCGGCAAGGGCTACGCTCTCGATTACGCCATAGCGAGGATTTTTAAGGAAAAGGGCGGGGATTTTTACGACGGCTTTTTCGTGTTTGACGCGGACAACATACTCGACACCGGCTACATAACGGCTATGAACCGCACGTTTTCCGACGGTCACAGGATCGTCACGAGCTACCGCAACTCCACAAACTACGGCACTAACTGGGTAACGTCCGGCTACGCGCTTTGGTACATAAGAGAATCGCAGTACGTGAACCATTCGCGTATGCTTCTGGGAAGCGGCTGCGCCGTGAACGGCACGGGCTTCCTCGTAAGCGGCGAAGTACTTAAAGAATCCGGCGGCTGGAAATATCATCTGCTCACCGAGGATATAGAATTTTCGGTGGCGAAGGCGATAGACGGTGAAAGAATAGCCTTCTGTCCCGACGCGTTCGTGTACGACGAGCAGCCGCGTACCTTCAGACAGTCGTGGAAGCAGCGTTTAAGATGGGCGCGCGGATTTTTGCAGGTGTTCCGCCATTACGGTCTCGAGCTGTTCAAAAAGGTGTTTTCCAAAAACGGCTGGACGTGCTACGATATGCTTATAACAGTCCTCCCGATAAACGTTATAACGCTCGCCATAGCCGTGATGAACGCGGCGGCGTTTTCCGTTCAGATTATAAACGGAGCAATGGCTTGGTGGGAGCCGCTGTGGTCGGTCGGACAGTGGTGCGGGCGAATGTACGCGATGCTGTTCATAATGGGACTTGTCGCCGCGATTTCCGAATCGAAAAGAATACACACAAGCACGGCGAAAAGGATGAAGTACCTTTTCACATTCCCGCTCTTCCAGTTTACTTATGTGCCGATTTCAATACTGGCGATATTTAAAAAGGTGCGCTGGGAACCGACGCGTCACCACGGACCGTCCGTAAGCTCCGAAAAGATTGAAAAAACAAGAGAACATATGGAATGATATGCCGTCCGTATGAAAGGCCCCCTTGTCAAAGGGGGCTGTCAGCAAAGCTGACTGGGGGATTCCTTTTTGTTTTTTGATGAATCCCTCCACCGCCTTCGGCGGTCCCCCTCCCTTTAACAAGGGAGGCACACGTAGGGGCGGTCATGCGGTGCGGACGGTTTGCTATTTTAAATTGCGGTGTTGACAAACGGCGCGGGAGAGTGTAAAATGGATTGAAAACTTACATAGGGGAGAATAGCAATGGATATAGAGTTTCAGTCGCTGTTTCAGGTTCGTCTCGCGAACTACGACGACATTCCGGCAATAATGAGCATAACGCGCGAGGGCTTTGTGAAGTATCAGCAGATGACGGGCGTAAAGCACCTTGCCGCGCTTGAGGAGTCGTACAACGACGTTAAAAAGGACATAGATACAAAGGTAGTGCTTATCGCGCTGTCGGACGGCGAGCCGGTGGGCAGCGTGCGCATAGAGATATTTCCCGACAAAACGGCGTACCTGTCGCGTTTCGCGGTTAAGGTCACGAGCCAGAACAACGGTATCGGCAAGTCAATTATGAACCTCGCCGACCGCATAATGATGAAAAAGGGCGTGACGCAGATAAGCCTACACACTGACTCAAAGGCTACGCCGCTTATACGCTTCTACTACGGGCGCGGCTTCTACATCGACTCTACCGACAAGTCGCGCGGCTACACGCGCGCGCTGCTCGTCAAGGAGTACGCGAAAAAAGACTGCTAAAACAAAAATCCGACGGCAATAAACCGTCGGATATTTTTTTATAATCTTTCGCACCGCGCGTATATACTTGAAATCTCCGCTATTTCCTTCGCGAGCTTTTTTGTCGCTGCATTTTTGCTCATGCGCCACTTCCAGTTGCTGCCGAGCGTTGAGGGGATATTCATTCTCGCCTCCGAGCCGAGACCGAGCCAGTCCTGCATCTGGATTACAGCCGTGTCGCTTACGGACGCGAGCGCGGCGCGTATGAGCTTTCTCGGAATATCCTCGTCCTTTTCCGCGTCAATGTACTTTTTGCAAAACTCGATCGTATCGCGGTCGAGGTCGCCGAGCCAGCCGAGTATCGTGTCGTTGTCGTGCGTGCCGATGTACACGATGCTGTTGTACGCGTAAGTGTGGGGCAGGTAGTTGCTCGGCTCGCGCGGGTCGAACGCGAACTCCAGCACCTTCATGCCGGGGAAGCCGCTGTCACGGAGCAGCTTGTGCACGTCGTCGGTGAGGAAGCCCAGATCCTCCGCGATTATGGGGAGGTTATCGCCGAGCTCGCGCTTTACCGCGTCGAAAAGCTCCATGCCGGGGCCTTTGCGCCACTCTCCGTTTTCGGCTGTCTTGTCGCCGTAGGGAATGGCGTAGTAACCCTCGAAGCCGCGGAAATGGTCGATTCTCACGGTGTCGTAAAGCGTTAGCGCCCACTTTATGCGGTCGATCCACCAGTTGTAGCCCCACTGCCTGTGCGCGTCCCAGTTGTAGAGCGGGTTGCCCCAAAGCTGACCGGTCGGCGAGAACGCGTCGGGCGGACAGCCCGCGACGGCGTTCGGCTCGCGGTTTTCGTCGAGGTCAAACAGGTCGGGGAATACCCACACGTCCGCGCTGTCAAGCGCGACGTATATAGGAATATCGCCGATTATGCTGATGCCGTTATCGTTCGCGTACTTTTTGAGCGTTTTCCACTGCTCGAAGAATTTGAACTGTAAAAACTCCCAGAACATAACGTCATCGCCGTGCTCCTGCGTGTACGCCCACAGCGCGCTGCCGTCGCGCATACGCAAGCCCTCGTCCCATTCGAGCCACGGCTTGCCCTTGTACTTGTCCTTTATGCTCATGAACATGGCGTAATTTGAAATCCACCTGTCGTTTTCGCGCAGGAAATCGTCAAACCCCGCCATATCACTCTTTTTGAAATTCTTAAACGCCTTTCTGAGAACCTTGAAACGGTTTTTGTAAATTGTGGCGTAATCGACGTAATTTTTGTGACCGCCCCAGTCAAGACTGTCGTAATCGCTTTTTTTGAGCAGCCCCTCCTCGCGCAGAAGATCGAGGTCGATAAAGTACGGGTTGCCGGCGTATGTCGAAAATGACTGGTACGGCGAGTCGCCGTAGCTTGTGGGCCCTATCGGAAGTATCTGCCAGCAGTGCTGATGCGCCTCCTTAAGGAAATCAACGAATTTGTACGCCTCTTTTCCGAACGTGCCGATGCCGTAATCGGATGGCAGCGACGATATGTGCATAAGTATTCCGCTTTGTCTCATGTTAAAATCCCCCTTGCAGCAGTCCCAAAATTTCATCGGGCTTTTCTATTATAAATTCCGCGCCCGCTTCCTCAAGCTCCGCGCGTCCGCGAAAGCCCCAAAGCACACCGACCGAGTGCATACCGGCATTTTTCGCGGTCGCTATGTCGACCTTCGTGTCGCCGGGGAACAGACATTCCTCCGGCTTTACGTTAAGCTCCGCCGCTATTTCAAGCGCGGAAGTCGGATCGGGCTTTGTCGGTGCGCCGTCCTTTACGCCATTCACAATATCGAAAACGCCTTGACCGAAAATCGCGTCAATCACAAAATGCGCCACGTTGTCGGGCTTGTTCGAGCACACCGCCGTTTTAACGCCGCGCTCCTTAAGCGACGACAAAAGAGAGCGTATACCGTCGTACGCGTCGGTGTCGTAGAGAAAATCCTTCTCGTAATTCTCGTCGTACAGCGAGCCGACCTTCTCAAACATTTCAGCGTTGTCCGCGCCGTTCGCGGCGAGTATGCGGTGAATGAGCTTGTCGCGCCCGTCGCCGACGTACAGCTTGTAATCGGTCACCGACACGGGTTCAAGTCCGTAGGCGGTCAGCGCGACGTTGCCGAAGTGTGCGATAGCGTTTATCGTGTTTGTCAGCGTGCCGTCCAAATCAAAAACACACGCTTTTATTTTATCCATATGTATCCCTCCGAATGTATTATGCAACGTACATTATATATGTATTTCGCCGCCGTGTCAAATGAAATAAAATGATGCGGCGTTAGCCTCCCTTGTTAAAGGGAGGGGGACCGCCGTAGGCGGTGGAGGGATTCTTTGTAAAAATAGAAAAGGAATCCCCCAGTCACGCTCCGCGTGACAGCCCCCTTTGACAAGGGGGCCTCACACAACCGCCCCACATGTAAAATTGCACAAAATTCAGGTATAAATTTCTGCAATTTTGTAAAAAATTTTATCGCCAAAAATACAAAAAATGCTTGCAAACATTGACGTATTCATGTATAATTGGTATGTTGTGACTTTTGCGTGAATCTTAAAAAGCCGGATTTACGCAATGGACTGATACGCGATGAAACGGGAGGTTGCGGCTGAAGAGCCTTAGAAAAAGGCTTGACGGAGCCGGTTTTTCCGCGGAGCGAGTCCGATTCATGAAACCGGGCGGCAGTTACGTAAATCACATTTGTTCCGCGGCACGCGATGCGCGTTTGCGCGAGTTGCCTTTGTGCGCCGTGAGAGCAGCAGTGTGTGAAAATTGACGAGCTATGCCCGAAAAACGGCGTCTCACAGCCGTGTGCGCGAATTTAGGTGCGTTTCGGGTTTTATTTAAGGGGTGGCGCGAAACACCCGGCAGTGTGTGCAATTTTCGTAAGAGAACATCAGCGTTCTCAGGCTGTCGTGCAGTACAACACAAAAAATTATAGGAGGTAAAAGCAATGGCAGCAAACCAGAAAATCAGAATCAAGCTTAAGGCTTATGACCACGTAGTTCTCGACCAGAGCGCGGAGAAAATCGTTGAAATCGCGAAGAGAACGGGCGCGAAGGTATCGGGTCCCATTCCTCTGCCTACGGACAAGGAAGTTATCACGATATTGAGAGCGGTTCATATGTACAAGGATTCCCGTGAGCAGTTCGAGAGAAGAACTCACAAAAGACTGATTGATATAGTAGTTCCGGGCGCTAAGACCATGGAATCGCTTATCAAAATAGATTTACCCGCCGGCGTTGACATCGACGTAATTCAGAAGTAAGAGAAGCCAAAGGGTAAGCAAAAACCTATATCGCAGTAGCCAAAGGCTATGATGCGGGTCAAGTTCGTACCGGCTTTTGTGCGAACCAATAACTGATAAGGAGGAAAAAACATGAAGAAAGCAATTTTAGGCACAAAAATCGGCATGACGCAGATTTTTGGCGAGGGCGGCATAGTTATCCCCGTAACCGTAATACTTGCGGGCCCGTGCACGGTTGTCCAGAAAAAGACAGTCGAGTCGGACGGATACGACGCCGTTCAGGTCGGCTTCGGCGACGTTAAGGAAAAGCATCTTAACAAGCCGCTGCTCGGTCATTTCAAGAAGGCGGACACTGCAAACAAAAAGTATCTGCGCGAGTTCAGACTTGAGGATATTTCGGAGCTTAACGTGGGCGACGAAATAAAGGCGGATATATTCGCGGCCGGAGACAAGGTTGACGTAAGCGGTATTTCAAAGGGTAAAGGCTTTGCCGGCCCGATGAAGCACGGACTTCACAGAGGACCTATGACTCACGGTTCAAAGAGTAAGAGAGTTTCCGGTTCAATGGGTATGTGCTCTAACCCCGGACGCGTGTTCAAGGGTAAGGTACTGCCGGGTCACATGGGTTCGGAAAAGGTTACGATCCAAAACCTTGAGGTTGTTAAAATCGACGCTGACGAGAACCTCATATTGGTAAAGGGAGCAATCCCCGGCGCAAAGGGCGGACTTGTTACCGTCAGAAACAGCGTAAAGGCATAATCAAGGATATTTGGAAGGAGGAAAAGCATAATGGCTACACTGGCTTTATATAACATGGAAGGCAAAAAGACAGGCTCGTTTGAGGCATCGGACGCTGTCTTTGCTGCTGAAGTGAATGAATCGGTGCTGCATGACGTAGTTGTAAACTACCTTGCAAATCAAAGACAGGGTACGCAGAGTACCAAGACGCGTACGGAAGTACGCGGCGGCGGCAGAAAGCCCTGGAGACAGAAGGGCACGGGCCGCGCAAGACAGGGAAGCATACGCGCTCCCCAGTGGACGGGCGGCGGCGTTGCTTTGGGCCCCAAGCCGAGAAGCTACCGCTACAGCCTTAACAAGAAGGTAAAGAGAATAGCATTAAAGAGCGCTCTTTCGGCAAAGTACGCTGATTACAAGGTATACGTAATCGAGGATATGACGCTTGACGAAATCAAGACCGCGAAGATTGCAAATCTTTTAAAGGGACTTGAGATAGACACAAAGGCGCTCATCGTTACGGCGGCTTCAGACCCCGTAATCTACAAGTCGGCGAGAAACATCAAGGGCGTTACGCCGACACACGTTGAAACACTCAACACTTATGATGTTTTAAATCACGATGCGTTCATCATCTCGAAGGACGCCGTTGCGAAGATTGAGGAGGTGCTTGCATAATGAACGCATACGATATTCTTCAAAAGCCCGTTATCTCGGAGCGCAGCATGGATAAGCACTATGACAGAGAGGGTAACGAGATAAAGAAGTACACCTTCCGTGTTCCCAAGACGGTAAACAAGGTTGAAATCAAAAAGGCTGTCGAGGAGGTATTCCCCGGAGTAAAGGTTGCGAAGGTAAACACCATGAACGTTCTCGGTAAGATAAAGAGAATGGGACGCTACGAGGGCAGACGCGCCTCGTGGAAAAAGGCAATCGTAACGCTTACGGACGACAGTAAGGAAATCGAGTTTTTTGAGATTTAACATGATAAACGGATAAGGAGAGGTAAAAAATGGCACTTAAAAAGTATAAGCCGACTTCACCTGCCAGAAGATATATGACCGTTTCGGATTTTGCCGAGGTCACGAAGAAATCTCCCGAGCGTTCGCTCCTTGCAAAGAAGGATAAGCACGCCGGCAGAAACTCTTACGGCAGAATTACCGTTCGTCACAGAGGCGGCGGCAACAGAAGAAAGTACAGAATTATAGACTTCAAGAGAAATAAGGACGGCATGCCCGCTACCGTAATCGGTGTCGAGTATGACCCGAACAGAAGCGCGAACATCGCTCTCATTCAGTATGAGGACGGCGAAAAGGCGTACATCATCGCTCCGATAGGTCTTACGGACGGCAGCGTCGTAGTATCGGGCGAGGGCGCGGATATTAAGCCGGGCAACGCGCTGTTCTTAAAGGATATTCCCGTTGGTACGCTCATTCACAACGTTGAGCTTTACCCGGGCAAGGGCGCACAGCTCGTAAGAAGCGCGGGCGTAAGCGCGCAGCTTATGGCTAAGGAAGGCAAGTACGCGCAGGTTAAGCTCCCTTCAGGCGAGGTTAGAATGGTAAGACTTGACTGCAAAGCCACAATCGGTATTATAGGAAACCAGGAACACAGCAACATGTCCATCGGTAAGGCGGGCAGAAAGCGTCACATGGGCTGGAGACCGACCGTTCGAGGCGTTGTCATGAACCCGAACGACCACCCGCACGGCGGTGGTGAAGGTAAGTCGCCTATCGGCCGTCCGTCGCCTGTTACTCCGTGGGGTAAGCCGGCACTCGGTCTTAAGACGAGAAAGAATTCCAGAACCGATAAGTTCATCGTTCGCTCACGCGACGGCAAGTAATAAATTAAGAAAGAATTTGAAAGGAGGAAGATTTAATGGGCAGATCACTTAAAAAGGGCCCCTTCGTTGAAGAGCGTCTTATGAGCAGAATTGAGGCTATGAACGCGGCAAACGAAAAGAAGGTCGTTAAAACATGGTCGAGAGCTTCCACAATTTTCCCTGAAATGGTTGGTCACACAATCGCGGTGCATGACGGCAGAAAGCACGTCCCCGTATATATCAGCGAGGATATGGTAGGTCACAGACTCGGCGAGTTTGCTCCGACAAGGACTTACAAAGGTCACGCCGGTGCAAAAACAAGCAAATAATTTTGACACGCCGATTGCACAGTAAATTAAAAGAAAACAGGGAATTATTCCCGTTACAATTATTGCAAAAAGGAGGAATCCACACATGGAAGCACGCGCAATCTTAAGATATGCTCGTATTTCACCGAGAAAGGTGAAGATAGTGCTTGATCTTATAAGAAACAAGCCGGTTCCCGTTGCCAAGGGTATTTTGAACAACACCCCGAAGGCCGCGAGCGAGCTTTTACTGAAGCTTCTCGCGTCGGCTGAGGCTAACGCGGAGAACAATCATGATATGGATAAAGACAAGCTGTACGTCGCCGAGTGTTTCGCGACGCAGGGTCCTACTTTAAAGAGAATACAGCCCCACGCACAGGGCAGAGCGTTTAAGATTTTAAAGAGAACCAGCCATATCACCTTAGTATTGAAGGAACAGGAAAACTAATCGAGAAGGAGGTTCATTCATGGGACAGAAGGTAAATCCCCACGGCTTGAGAGTCGGAGTTATTAAGGACTGGGATTCCAAGTGGATTGCCGGAAAGAAGGATTTCGGCGACCAGTTGGTTGAGGACTATAAAATAAGAAAGTATGTCAAGAAGGCTTGCTATGACGCGGGCGTTGCGAAGATAGGCATAGAGAGAAAGCAGAACAGAGTATTCATCACTATCCACGCGGCGAAGCCGGGTATCATTATCGGACGCGGCGGCGCGGAGATTGACAAGCTTAAGGCACAGATTGAGAAACTTGTAAAGAAAACTGTAAACGTAAACATCATGGAGGTTAAGACTCCCGATACAAACGCGCAGCTCGTTGCGGAGAACATCGCGGCGCAGCTTGAGAGACGTATCTCGTTCAGACGTGCTATGAAGCAGGTTATGGGCAGAGCCATGCGCCTCGGCGTTAAGGGTATCAAGACGGCGGTTGCCGGTCGTGTAGGCGGCGCGGAAATCGCGAGAACAGAGCAGTATCACGAGGGAACGATCCCCCTGCAGACCTTGAGAGCCGATATAGACTACGGCTTCGCGGAGGCGCACACCACATACGGTATCCTCGGCGTAAAGGTATGGATATACAAGGGTGAGATCCTCAACGTTGCCGACGGCAGAAGAAAGGAAGCCGAAGCTCAGGCAAAGGCTGCCGAAAATTCGAGACGTGATGGCCGCAGACGCGGAAACCGTGAGGATCGCGGCGACAGAAGACCGAAGGGAGGCAGAGCATAATGTTATTGCCTAAGAGAGTAAAGTACAGAAGAGTTATGCGCGGCAGAATGAAGGGTAAGGCAACACGCGGCAACGTGGTAACATACGGTCAGTATGGACTTCAGGCATTGGAGCCGGCATGGATCACTTCAAGACAGATAGAAGCAGCCCGTATCGCCATGACGAGATATACGCGCAGAGGCGGTCAGGTATGGATAAAGATATTCCCCGACAAGCCTGTAACGAGAAAACCCGCAGAAACACGAATGGGTTCAGGTAAGGGCTCGCCCGAGTACTGGGTAGCCGTAGTAAAGCCCGGCAGAGTTCTGTTCGAGATGGCAGGCGTAAGCGAGGAAGTTGCAAGAGAGGCTATGCGTCTCGCTATGCACAAGCTTCCTATCAAGTGTAAGTTTGTGACGAAACAGGCGGAGGATGGTGAATAAGAATGAAAGTAAATGAGCTTAGAGATTTATCAACGGCTGAACTTGAAGAAAAATTGGCTGACAGCAAGCAGGAGCTTTTCAATCTGAGATTTCAGCACGCTATCAACCAGCTCGACAATCCGAAGAGGATAGGCGAGGTAAAGAAAACTATCGCTCGTATTTTGACCATCATTCATGAAAGAGAATTGCAGGGTATCGAGCTGTAATAAGAGCAGATAGAACATTTGATATTGAAATTGTGCGGAAGGAGGCACTTATCTGTGGAAGAAAGAAACAGCCGTAAGGTTAAAATCGGTAAGGTTATAAGCAACAAGATGGATAAGACAATCGTTGTTGCTATCGAAGAGAATAAAAAGCATCCGCTTTATGGCAAGGTTGTAAAAAGCACCTACAAGCTTAAGGCGCATGACGAGGAGAATACATGCTCCGTCGGCGACAAGGTAAAGGTTATGGAGACAAGACCTTTGTCTAAGGATAAGAGATGGAGATTGGTCGAGATTGTTGAAAAGGTAAAGTAATTTTTCAACTGTTATACTATCGGACAGCGATAGAGGAGGTAAAAACATGATTCAACAACAAACACTTTTGAAGGTGGCTGACAACACAGGCGCCAAGGAAGTTATGTGTATCAGAGTTATGGGCGGCAGCAGAAAGAGATATGCCGCTGTCGGCGATGAGATAATCTGCTCGGTCAAGAAGGCTGCGCCGGGCGGCGTCGTAAAGAAGGGCGACGTCGTAAAGGCGGTTGTCGTTAGAAGCGTAAACGCTTCAAAGAGACCGGACGGCTCGTACATTCGTTTTGACGAGAACGCCGCGGTTATCGTAAGAGACGACAAAAACCCGAGAGGTACACGTATCTTCGGCCCCGTTGCAAGAGAGTTAAGAGATAAAGAGTACATGAAGATATTATCATTGGCTCCGGAAGTTCTTTAATTGTAAGGAGGATAATTGATACTATGAAGAAGATGCACGTAAAAAGAGGCGATATTGTACAGGTTATCGCCGGTAAGGATAAGGGACGCGAGGGCAAGATAATCGAGGCTATTCCCGCGAAGAACAAGGTGATCGTTGAGGGTATCGCGGTAGCGAAAAGACACCAGAAGGCGAGAGTTCAGGGTCAGGAAAGCGGTATTATCCACAAGGAAATGCCCATTGACGCTTCAAACGTCATGAGAGTATGTCCCAAGTGCGGCAAGGCTGCGAGAACAGGCGTTAGAATTCTTGCTGACGGCGGTAAGGTCAGATATTGCAAGAAGTGCGACGCTGAACTCAACGACTGATTATAAGAGAGGAGGAAAATTCTAATTATGAGTAGAATGCAGGATAAATACACTAAGGAAGTTGCTCCGGCTCTTATGGAGAAGTTTGGTTACAAAAGCGTAATGCAGATACCAAAGCTCAACAAGATTGTAATAAATATCGGTATGGGTGAGGCGAAGGACAACCCCAAGGCTATCGAAGCCGCAACAAACGACCTCGCGGCAATCACGGGTCAGAAGCCGATAGTTACAAAGGCAAAGAAGTCGGTCGCAAACTTTAAACTGAGAGAGGGCATGAACATCGGCGTTAAGGTAACGCTGAGATCCGATAAGATGTACGAGTTCCTCGACAGATTTTTCAATGTCGCTCTCCCCAGAGTTCGTGACTTTAGAGGCATTAACCCCAACGGTTTCGACGGCAGAGGCAACTACAGCGTGGGCGTTAGAGAACAGCTTATATTCCCCGAGATCGACTACGACAAGATTGACAAGATCAGAGGTATGGATATAAACATTGTTACAACCGCAAAGACGGACGAGGAAGCAAGAGAGCTTCTTACGCTTCTCGGCGCACCGTTCCGTTCATAATTAAAGGGGAGGAAAGACAATGGCAAGAAAAGCTATGATATTAAAGCAGCAGAGAAAGCCGAAGTATTCGACACAGGCTTATACGAGATGTAAGATTTGCGGCCGTCCGCACGCTTACCTTCGTAAGTTCGGCATTTGCCGTATCTGCTTCAGAGAGCTTGCGTACAAGGGCCAGATTCCCGGCGTAAGAAAGGCAAGCTGGTAAAGATAAGTATTACAGAACTCCGCGCGAGCGGAAAGCTGTAACAGGTTAAGGAGGTAAATATAATGCAGATTACTGATCCCATTGCAGATTTGCTTACAAGAATCAGAAATGCAAACTCGTCAAGACACGAAAGCGTTGACGTGCCCGCTTCAAACATGAAGAAGGCGATAACGCAGATACTTCTCGACGAGGGTTATATAAAGGACTTTCAGGTAATTGAGGACGGCAAGCAGGGCGTTATCAGAATTACGCTGAAGTACAGCCCCAACAAGGAAAAGGTTATAAGCGGTATAAAGAGAGTTTCAAAGCCCGGTCTTAGAATTTACGCCGGCGCCGCGGAGCTTCCGAGAGTATTGAAGGGTCTCGGTATCGCGATAATCTCCACATCGAAGGGCATTATGACAGACAAGGAAGCGAGAAAGCAAAACATAGGCGGAGAAGTACTCGCTTTTGTTTGGTAGAAAATCATGGTCTTTGCGCGTCTTTTTCCGTCGTTCTGCGTTAGAGACGGCTCGCCGTACGCGAGTACTGCCTTCGCCGCTCTGCCTTGAACGGCAAAAAAATCCATCGCAAAGAAATGATTTTCGCAGGTAAATTCCGCAAAGAAAAAGTAACTGAAAACTTACAAAGCTAAGAAAATTTAAGTTAGGAGGACAATTTAATGTCAAGAATAGGTAGACTGCCTATCACCGTTCCTGCCGGAGTTGAGGTAAAGATCGGTGAAAACAACGAGATAACGGTTAAGGGCAAGAACGGCACTCTCACGAGAACGCTCCACCCCGACATGATCGTTAAAAACGAGGGCGGCGTTATAACCGTCGAGCGTCCGTCGGAGGACAAGGAGCACAAGGCTTTGCATGGACTTACGAGAACGCTCATAAACAACATGGTCGTAGGCGTAACCGAGGGCTGGACGAAGGAGCTCGAAATCAACGGCGTAGGTTACAGAGCCGCTATGCAGGGCAAGGCGCTCAATTTGAGCCTCGGCTACTCACACCCCGTAATTTACGAGGCAAAAGAGGGAATAACGATAGAGGTTCCCGCCCCCAACAGAATTATCGTTAAGGGCGCGAACAAAGAGGACGTCGGCGCAACCGCCGCGAAGATACGCGAGTTCAGACAGCCCGAGCCGTACAAGGGCAAGGGTATCAAGTACCTGAACGAGCATATCAGACGCAAGGAAGGCAAGACCGGCGCCAAGAAGAAATAATTGAAAGGAGTGTGTTCTTAAATGATTAAAATGGTAGATAAGAAAGCGGCAAGAGTACGTCGTCATCAGAGAGTTAGAAAGAACATCTCCGGAACGGCGGAAAGACCCCGTCTTAACGTATTCAGAAGTGCTAAGCACATATACGCGCAGGTGATTGACGATACAAAGGGCGTAACGCTCGTGGCTGCGTCAAGCATGGACAAGGATTTTAACGGATACGGCGGCAACATCGACGGCGCCAAGGAAGTAGGCAAAAAGGTTGCTGAAAAGGCGCTTGCGGCAGGCATTAAAGCGGTTGTATTCGACAGAGGCGGATATGTATATCACGGCAGAGTTGCCGCTCTTGCGGAAGGCGCAAGAGAGGGCGGCCTGGAATTCTAAGAAGGAGGTCAAATTAAGTGGCTGAAATATTTGATACTGAAGCTGTAGAGCTTGAAGAAAATGTTGTAGCTTTGAACCGTGTTGCAAAGACGGTTAAGGGCGGTCGTACTATGAGATTTACCGCGCTTGTTGTTGTCGGCGACAGAAACGGTCACGTAGGCTACGGACAAGGCAAGGCTGCCGAAATTCCCGACGCTATAAGAAAGGGAATAGACAGCGCAAAGAAGAATATGATAACTGTTCCTCTGGTAGGTACGACGATACCTCACGAGGTTATAGGTATACACGGCGCGGGCAAGGTTCTCTTAAAGCCTGCTTCACAGGGTACCGGAGTTATCGCGGGCGGCGCGGCGCGTGCCGTACTGGAGCTTGCGGGAATTAAGGATATCCGCGCAAAGAGCTTACGCTCGAACAACAAGAGAAACGTAGTAAGCGCTACGGTTCAGGGACTTGCGGAGCTTAAGGAGCTTAACGAGGTTGCAAGACTTCGCGGCAAGAACCCCGAGGAAATCAGAGGTTAAGGAGGGCTCGCACAATGGCTAAGCTTAAGATTACTTTAGTCAGAAGCACAATCGGCAGAAAAAAGGATCAGATTGCGACGGTTGAGGCTCTCGGACTTAAGAAGATAAGAAGCGTCGTTGAACATAACGACACGCCTCAGATAAGAGGTATGGTAAACAAGGTTTCGCACCTTGTAACAGTTGAAGAAGTTTAATACAAGGAGGTGCGGCAATAATGAACTTAAACGAACTCAAGCCCGCCGAAGGCTCAAAGTTTGCTCCCAAGAGAGTGGGCAGAGGCATCGGAAGCGGCACAGGTAAAACTTCGGGTAAGGGACACAAGGGACAGAACGCCAGAAGCGGCGGCGGTGTAAGACCGGGCTTTGAAGGCGGTCAGATGCCCCTTTACAGACGCCTCCCGAAGCGCGGCTTTAAGAATATATTTGCTAAGCAGTATGTAGCCGTCAACGTCGAGGAGCTTAACAAGCTCGACGACGGTACGGAGGTAACGGCTGAGGTACTCAAGGAGAACGGTATCATCAGCAAGACACTCGACGGCGTTAAAATCCTCGGCAGAGGCGAGCTCACAAAGAAGCTTAACGTAAAGGTTGCTAAGATGAGCGCGTCCGCGAAGGAAAAAATAGAAAAGGCGGGCGGAAAGGCAGAGGTGATGTAAAGTGTTACAGACACTCAGAAACGCATGGAAAATCCCTGACTTAAGACGCAGAATATTATTCACACTTATGATGCTTGTCGTATTCAGATTCGGCGCACACATACCGGTGCCGTTTCTTGAGCCGCAGGCAATGCAGAGCTTTCTCGGCGCGGGCGGCACAGACCTGTTCAGCCTGTTCGATATATTCACGGGCGGCGCGTTCTCGAACGCGACCGTTATGGCAATGGGTGTGTCACCGTACATTAACGCGTCGATTATCGTTCAGCTTTTGACGGTGGCGATACCGTCGCTCGAACGTCTCGCTAAAGAAGGCGTTGAGGGCAGAAAGAAGATAAACAAGATTACGAGATACCTCGGTATCGCGCTCGCGTTTATACAGGGCGCGGGACTGTACGTAACGCTTTGGAACATGGGCGTAAACAGCAACACGACTGTTATTCAGAACCCGGGCGTGCTTACGTTCTTCACGATAGTGCTCACGTTCACGGCGGGTACGGCGTTTATTATCTGGCTCGGTGAGCTTATCACGGAAAAGGGTCTCGGCAACGGCGTATCGCTTATCATCTTCGCCGGTATCGTTTCGAGAATCCCGTCGGCTGCTTACAGCGTTTATATCCAGAATATAGGCGGCGGCATTTCGACAAGCGGCGTTATAACGGTTGCGGCGATAATCGTCGTAGCGATAGCCGCGATAGCGTTCGTTGTATTCTTCTCGGACGCGGAGCGCAGAATACCCGTTCAGTACGCGAAGCGCGTTGTAGGACGTAAGATGTACGGCGGACAGAGCACGAACATTCCTATCAAGGTAGCTGCCGGCGGCGTTATGCCTATCATCTTCGCATCGTCGATCATGGCGTTCCCCGCGACGATAGTAAGACTTGTAAGCGGCGGCAACCTGCCCTCGTCGGGACTTGGATATTACGTCCTCGGCTGCCTGAGCGCGGGCTTTGCGTCGGAATGGTGGACGAGTTTGGTATACGCGATACTGTACGCGCTCCTTATACTCTTCTTCACCTACTTCTATTCGTCGATACAGTTCAATCCGATTGAGATTGCGAACAACATGAAGAAGAGCGGCGGTTACATTCCGGGTATCAGACCGGGCAGACCGACGAGCGAGTATATAGGTAAGATCTCATCGAGACTTAACCTTATCGGCGCGTTCTTCCTCGCGATTGTCGCGATACTGCCGGTAATCGTGGGCGCGATATTCCCGAATATGCGCAGCTTACAGATAGGCGGTACTTCGCTCTTGATTATGGAAGGCGTTGCGCTTGAAACGGTAAGACAGATAGAATCACAAATGACGATGAGACACTACAAAGGATTTCTCGAATAAAATTCTGTAGTAGGTGCTCAAATCAGAAAATTTAAGATTACAGTATAATGAAGAAAGGCGGGAACAGGTTTATGAAACTGGTACTGATGGGACCTCCGGGCGCGGGCAAAGGCACTCAGGGTGAGATTTTATCGAAGCGTCTGGGCATTGATACTATCTCGACGGGAGTTATGCTGAGAAACGCTATCAAGGAACAGACCGAGGTCGGCAAGCTTGCGGAGGGCTATATCAACGAAGGCAAGCTTGTTCCCGACGACGTAATCGTGGCGATTGTAAAGGACAGACTTGCAAAGCCCGACTGCGAAAAGGGCTTCATACTTGACGGCTTTCCGCGCACGACCGCGCAGGCGGAGGCGCTCACGGCGTCGGGCGTTAAGATTGACAAGGTTTTATCGCTTGAGGTTGACGACGATGTTATCGTCGAGAGACTTTCGTCACGCCGCGAGTGCTCAAAGTGCGGCGCGCCGTACAGCGTGCTTTTCAACAAGCCCGCTGTGGAGGGCAAGTGCGACAAGTGCGGCGGCGAGCTTATACAGCGCGCCGACGACAACCCCGAAACTATAAAGAACCGTCTGAATGTATACCACGAGCAGACGGAGCCTATCAAGGATTACTACGCGAAAGCGGGACTTCTTGTAACGGCGTCGGGAGCCGACAAGGTTGAGGACACGACAAAGAACGTCCTTGAAGCTCTCGGTATCGAATAAGTGAGGGGACGGTCGGTATGATTACCATAAAATCAGCCAAACAGGTTGAAAAAATGCGTTTATCGGCAAAGATTGCAAAGGAAGCCGTTGACCTCATAGAAAAGGCTGTAAAGCCGGGCGTTTCGACGGCATACCTCGACAAGATAGCGCATGACTACATCGTGTCGAAGGGCGCGAAGCCGAACTTCCTCAACTACAACGGTTTCCCGGGCAGTATATGTGCGTCGGTAAACGACGAGGTTGTCCACGGAATACCCTCTAAGCATACAGTGCTTAAGGAAGGCGACATCATAAGCATCGACATGGGCGCGGTTCTTGACGGCTGGCACAGCGACATGGCAAGAACCTTCGGCGTCGGCAAAATCTCACCGGAGGCGCAGCGGCTTATAGACGTTACGCGCGAGAGCTTCTTCGAGGGCTTGAAGTACCTGAAGCATGGAGCAAGGCTCGGCGACGTGTCGCACGCGATACAGGAATACGCCGAAAGCCGCGGCTGCGGCGTTGTGCGTGACCTCGTAGGTCACGGAATAGGTCAGGCGCTTCACGAGGATCCGAACGTGCCGAATTTCGGCAAAGCGGGACACGGCGTAAAGCTTGCCGCGGGTATGACGCTCGCGATAGAGCCGATGATAACCGCCGGCGGCTACAAGGTCGCGCTGCTCGACAACGACTGGACGGTCGTCACGGACGACGGAAGTCTGGCGGCGCACTATGAAAATACCGTACTGATTACCAAAGACGGTTATGAAATATTGACGTTATAGGGGTGATGGTATGGAGGTTTCTGCGGGAATGGTAGTCCGTTCCACAGCCGGACGCGATAAGGGCGATTTATTCATAGTTATCTCGCGCGAGGGCGATTACGCATACCTCGCGAACGGGGAGCTTCGGAAGGTAGACCGCCCGAAAAAGAAAAAGCTCAAACACCTTCAGCCGAGCCATACCGTTTCGGAGTTTATAAGGAACAAGCTCGAAACGGCGGGCAAGGTAACAAATTCGGAGGTGCGCAAAGCGCTGTCGGAATATAACGAGAGTTAAGGTAGGAGGATATAACTTGGCTAAGGAAGATGTATTGGAACTGGAAGGCACGGTTGTTGAGAACCTGCCCAACGCTATGTTTAAGGTAGAGCTTGAGAACGGACATCAGGTGCTGGCGCACATTTCGGGCAAGCTCAGAATGAACTTTATAAAGATTTTACCGGGTGACAAGGTTACGCTCGAAATGAGCCCGTATGACCTCACAAGAGGACGTATCACCTGGAGAAGTAAATAGGGAGGTATACGGAAATGAAAGTACGTCCGTCGGTTAAACCGATTTGCGAAAAATGCAAGATAATTAAGAGAAAAGGCAAGATAATGATTATATGTGAAAATCCAAAGCACAAGCAAAAGCAAGGATAAAAAATTCATATTTGGCACATATCGAATTTTTTGCCCACCTTGCGTACACGAGTACGCGGCGGCAGTCAAGAAAATCCGATCTGCACTCAAATCTGAACTTTTTATCGCGCTATATTGTGTGGGTTCGTATATTTACAAATTTGTTTATGACTTGTTCAAGCGCGGCTGGTTTTGCGGAACCGACTTGCCAAGGGGAAACAAAACAGCTTGAACGGGTTTTAAATAGCAACACTAAAAATTTTTTGATGATATCTTTTATGGAGGTGTAGAAAAGTATGGCAAGAATAGCAGGTGTTGACTTACCAAGAGAAAAGAGAGTTGAAGTTGGTCTTACCTATATATACGGTATTGGTCTTAAGAGTTCTCAGAAAATCCTTGATAAGACAGGCATAAATCCCGACACGAGAGTTAAGGATTTGACGGAAACAGACGTTAGTAAGCTCCGTGAGGTTATAGACGCCGAGTACACGGTTGAGGGTGACCTCCGCCGTCAGATAGCGCTCGACATCAAGCGCCTTATGGAAATCGGATGCTACAGAGGCATTCGTCACAGAAAAGGTCTGCCGGTAAGAGGACAGAACACGAAGAACAATGCGAGAACCCGCAAGGGTCCTGCAAGGACGATCGCGGGCAAGAAGAAATAATATAAAGGAGGGACTAACCGAATGGCTAAGGTAGCAAAGAGAACGACAAGAACAAGACGTCGTGACAGAAAGAATGTTGAAAAGGGCGCTGCTCATATCAGTTCAACCTTTAACAATACAATAATCACAATCACCGATACGGCGGGCAACGCAATATCGTGGGCAAGCGCGGGCGGTTTAGGCTTCCGCGGTTCAAGAAAGAGCACTCCGTTCGCGGCTCAGACAGCTGCGGAAACAGCGGCGAAGGCTGCTATGGAGCACGGCATGAAAACAGTTGAGGTTTACGTAAAGGGCCCCGGCGCGGGACGTGAGGCGGCTATAAGAGCTTTGCAGGCTACAGGTCTCGACGTTACGATGATTAAGGACGTAACGCCCATTCCTCATAACGGATGCAGACCTCCGAAGCGCAGAAGAGTCTGATTGGTATTATTGTAGAAGGAGGAAACAATAAAATGGCAGTTAATAAACAACCCGTTTTGAAGAGATGCAGAACATTGGGTATAAATCCGCCGACGATGGGTATAGACAAGAAGTCTAACAGAAACCCGAAGCAGACGAGAAGAAAGCAGTCCGAGTACGGCTTGCAGCTCAATGAGAAGCAGAAGGTTAAGTTTATATACGGTGTACTTGAGAAGCAGTTCCGCAAGTACTATGTAATGGCGACAAAGAGACAGGGCATAACAGGTGAAATGCTCCTTCAGATTCTTGAGTCAAGACTTGACAACGTAGTATACAGATTAGGTTTGGCGAACACGAGACGCGAGGCAAGACAGATCGTTAACCACGCTCACATCACGGTAAACGGCAAGAAGGTTGACATTCCTTCATATCTTGTCAAGGCGGGCGACGTAATCGCCGTTAAGGAGAAGAGCAAGAACTCTGCGAGAATAAAGGAAATCGTTGAAACGAACGCGAACAGAGTAATCCCCAAGTGGCTTTCAATGGACAGAAACACTCTCACCGGCAAGGTTATCACGCTCGCTGAGAGAGACGACATTGATTATGAGGTTGAAGAGCAGCGTATTGTCGAGCTTTATTCTAAGTAATAGCATATTACTGTTTCGCCTTATCCGCGCTTTGCGGGCAGGTGAAACGGTACCCTCGGTAAGTGGATATAGTATGTAAATTTAAAATTAGGAGGGTTCTTAAATGATAGAAATGGAAAAGCCTAATATAGAATGCGTTGAGATGAGCGAGGACGGCAGATACGGCAAGTTCGTCGTATCACCGCTGGAGCGCGGCTACGGTACGACGCTCGGCAATTCGCTTCGTAGAATATTACTTTCATCATTGCCCGGTGCGGCTGCGACCTCGGTTAAGATTGAAGGCGTGCAGCATGAGTTTTCCACCGTCCCCGGTGTTACGGAAGATGTTACGGAGCTTATCCTTAACATAAAGAAGCTCGCTCTCAAAATACACGGCGACCTTCCCAAGACCGTATACATCGAAGCAAAGGGCGCGCAGGAAATAACTGCGGGCGATATAAAGCGTGACGATGACGTTGAGATATTCAATCCCGACCTTCACATCGCGACGCTTAACGACGACGCAAACCTTTACATGGAAATCACTCTTTCAAAGGGCAGAGGCTATGTCGGCGCCGACAGGAACAAGCAGGACATGCAGCCCGTAATCGGAGTAATTCCCGTGGATTCTATCTATACTCCTGTAACCAAGGTGAACTACACGGTTGAAAATACACGTGTCGGTCAATACACGGATAGAGAAGAATTGGCGGTTGAGGTGTGGACGAACGGTACGATCAAGCCTGACGAGGCTGTATCGCTCGCCGCGAAGATTATGAACGACCTTCTCTCGCTCTTCGTTGACCTTTCGGATGACGCAAAGAACGCCGAAATCATCGTTGAGAAGGAGGAGAACAAGAAGGAGAAGGTTCTCGAAATGACTATCGAGGAGCTCGACCTTTCTGTTCGTTCGTACAACTGCTTAAAGCGCGCAGGCATCAACACGGTAGAGGATCTTACGAACAAGTCCGAGGAGGACATGATGAAGGTAAGAAATCTCGGAAGAAAGTCGCTTGAAGAAGTCATAAACAAATTGAACGGTTTAGGTCTTTACTTAAAGAAAGAGGAAGATTGATAACCAATACTGATTAGGAGGTACAATTATGCCGGGAACAAGAAAGTTAGGCAGACCTACCGACCAGAGAAAGGCTATGCTGCGAAATCTCGTAACGAGCTTCCTCGACAACGGTAGGATTGAAACCACCGAGACGAGAGCCAAGGAAACACAGAGCTTGGCTGAAAAGATGATTACTCTCGGTAAGAAAAATACATTACACTCGCGCCGTCAGGCTTTGGAGTTCATCACCAGTGAGGACGTTGTAACAAAGGTTTTCTCTGAAATTGCTCCCAAGTACGCTGACAGAAACGGCGGTTACACGAGAATTTACAAGCTCGGACCCCGCCGCGGCGACAGCGCTCCCATGGCGCTTTTAGAGCTTGTAGACTAATAAAACAATAAAAAACTCCGGCTTGTTAGCCGGAGTTTTTTTGTATGAAATTTATTTCGCTTTTTTGAGCTGTTCGAGATTAAAGCGCATAACCGTTTCATAGTCGCGGTTTTCACTGTCGCCCTCGAACGCGTAAAGCTCGGCAGTTTCAATTCCCGCCTCACGCGCCGCGCTGTCTGCGAGCTTGTCGCCGTCGATAGGGTCGTAGAAAACGCACTTCGCGCCCTTATCCTTTATGCTCTTTACCACCTCGGCAAGCTGCGCGGGCGACGGTTCGCCGCCTGTAACCGAGTCTATCGGCAGATAATTCATAGCCGTTTCATAGCACAGCGCGCGGTAAGCGTTGTGCGCCGCCGCAAGCGGCACAGCCGTGAGATTTGCCGCCTCGTACTCCGCTTTAAGCGCGTCGAGCTTCGCCGTGTACTCGTTCAGACGGTCTGAATACTTTGCGTCGTTTTCATCGTTTCCGTCGGCTTCCGTGAGCGCATTGCACACCGCCTCAAGCTCACCCTCCGCATTTTGCAGACTGAGCCACGTGTGCGCGTCACCCTTGGCGACAGTGTCCGCGTCCGACAGCCGCACCTTCATAACGCTGTCGGGGAGCGTTTCCGCGATTTTTTCAGCCCATGCGTCCGTGCCGTTGCCATGGTAGAGGAACACGTCCGCCTCGCTTATTTTCGCTATGTCGGCTGCAGTGGGCTCGAACCCGTGCGGCTCCGCGCCGGAACGCACGACGGCGGTCAGGTTAATATCGTCGCCGCCTATCGTGCGCGCAAAGTCGTACACGGGGTAGAACGACGCGTAAACGTCGATTTTACCGTTGTCCTCCGCCTTCTGCGCCCCGCATGACGCGAGCATTATAAGCGCGGTTATAAATAGAAATATTTTTTTCATGGTTATATCTCCTTCCCTTGTGCGGTAAATTGTGATTTATTAGCCTTCCCCTTGAGGGGAAGGGGGACCGCGCAGCGGTGGATGAGGTGTTATTTCACAAATTTTGAAAATATAACGCCCTAACGGGCTACACTTGCTACGGCATTTGTTGCTACGCAACATGCCTACGACGCTAAAGCGTCGTACACCTCATCAGTCACTTCGTGACAGCTTCCCCTCAAGGGGAAGCCTTACGGTGAGCGGCGCACATCGTGAGCCTCTCCTTGAGGAGAGGTGGCATCGCGAAGCGATGACGGAGAGGTGGCAACGAATTAAAAACCACCTCTCAGTCGCCTTCAGCGACAGCTCCCCTCAAGGGGAGCCTCACGTAGGGGCGACCCTTGCGGTCGCCCGCATTTACACATATAAATCATAATTTATTTCGCATCATACCAGCTATGACCCACGGAAATATCCGCCTTAAGCGGCACTTGCATATCCGCGGCGCCCTGCATTTCCTCAAGCAGTATACGCTTTACCTCGTCCACCTCGTCCTTATGCGCCTCGACGATAAGCTCGTCATGCACCTGAAGAATCAGCCGCGACCGTAACCCCTCGCTTATGAGCCGCCTGTCCACGCGCACCATCGCAAGCTTAATAATATCCGCCGCGCTGCCCTGAATAGGCGTGTTCAGCGCGACGCGCTCACCGAACTGCCGCACATTGTAATTCGGCGACTTAAGCTCCGGTATATACCGTATGCGGTTCATCATCGTCTTAACGTACCCGTCCTTTTTCGCGCGCTCCTTGATCTCCGTCATATAATTGCGCACGCCGTGGTACTTTTCGAGGTAGCCGTCTATATACGCCTTCGCTTCCTTTACGCTTATATGCAGATCCTGCGCGAGCGAGAACTCACCGATACCGTACACGATACCGAAATTTACCGCCTTCGCGCTCGAACGCTGCTCCTTTGTCACCGCGTCAAGCGGTATACCGAGCACCTGCGACGCTGTAACGGCGTGAATATCCTCGCCGTTTTTGAACGCGTTTATCATCGTTTCGTCGTTCGCTATATGCGCGAGCACCCGAAGCTCAATCTGCGAGTAGTCCGCGTCCACAAGCACATAACCGTCCTTCGCGATAAACATTTTGCGTATCTCACGTCCGAGAGCCGTCCTTGTCGGGATATTCTGCAAATTCGGCTCGGTTGACGAAAGCCTGCCCGTGACCGTCACCGTCTGCGTGAACACCGAATGTATGCGGTGCGTTTCGGGGTTTACGACCGCCGCCAGCCCATCGCAGTACGTGCTTTTGAGCTTCGTGAGGCTTCGGTACTCCAAAATCATGTCTATAATCGGGTGATGCAGCTTTTCGAGCGTGTCCGCGTTTGTGGAATAGCCGGTTCTCGTCTTTTTCACAGGCTTCAAGCCGAGCTTTTCATACAGTATAACGCCGAGCTGCTTCGGCGAATTTATGTTGAACGTCTCACCCGCCGTTTCGTAAATCATGGCTGTGAGCGTGTCGATCTGCGCGCCGAGTGTCGCCGCAAACTCACGAAGCTGCTTATCGTCCACGAGGAAGCCGTTTATTTCGAGGTGCGCCAGAACCTCGACAAGCGGAAGCTCCACCTCGCGGTAAAGCTCCGTCTGACCGTTTTCCTCCATTTTTTTTGTCACACGCTCGTTGAGCGCGCCGAGCGCGACGGCACATTTCGCGAGGTACTCCTCGCGTCCCTCGTCGTCATCGTCGAGCAGCGACAGCTGCTTTTCCTTCGGCTTTTCTATCTCCGCGCCGAAATACTCCTCGGCGAGCGATTCTATCGTATACCTGTTTTTCGCGGGATCGACAAGGTACGCGCCGATCGCCGTATCGTCAACGATACCGTTTATTTTCACGCGCCCGCTGAGGCTCACGATAGCCTCCTTTATATCGAACGTGATTTTCTTTATATTTTCGTCCTCCAGAAACGGCTTAACAGTGTCCGTAATATCCGCGCCCGTGATAACGAACGCCTTTTTACCCGCCGCGGCAGCCATAGCCGTAACGCGCGCGCCGTCCGTTTCAAGCACGACCGCCGCCGCGTTGCCGATAATACCGACCGCCGCCGCGGTCTTAACCACCTCAAATGTCATACCGCCGAGAATATCCTCTTCCTCCGTCACGACCGCGCCGCTTTGGGGCGTAAGCTCCATTTTCTTTATGACGCTGTTGAGATCCAGACCGTGCAGGATATTGTAAAGCTCCGCGTTATTCCCATAGCCGCTCCACGCGCACGCGTCAAAATCGAGCTCAACGGGCACATCGCGCACGATCGTCGCAAGCTCCTTAGACAAAAACGCCATATCTTTGCCGTCCTTCATCTTCTGCAGCGCCGCACCCTTAAGACCTATGCTGTCAATATTTTCATATATATACTCTACCGAATGAAATCTTTCTATAAGGCTCATCGCCGTCTTTTCGCCTATGCCCTTAACGCCGGGGATATTGTCCGACGCGTCGCCCATAAGCGCCTTAACGTCGATAAACTCTGTCGGCGTTACATGGTAGCGCTCCTTAACGGCAGCCTCGTCGTATACCGTTGTTTCGTTGTAGCCCTGCTTCGAGACGGTCAGAATAACCTTCGTTTTATCGCTCACAAGCTGCAGATCGTCCTTGTCGCCCGTGGCGATAAGACACTCAACGCCGCTTTCCTCGCATATCCGCGCGACCGTGCCTATAACGTCGTCAGCCTCGTAGCCCTCTTTTTCGAGGATCGTGACGTTCATCGCGCGCAGTATATCCTTCGCAATCGGCATCTGTGTCGCCAGATCCTCCGGCATCGGCTTACGCTGCGCCTTGTAGCCGTCGTAGCGCAAATGGCGGAACGTCGGCGCTTTAAGGTCGAACGCCGCGCAGATACAGTCGGGCTGCTGCTCGGTTATGAGCTTTATCAGAATATTAAGAAAGCCGTACACCGCGTTTGTCGGTGTGCCGTCTTTTGCAGATAGGTACCGCACGCCGTAAAACGCGCGGTTCAGTATACTGTTCGAGTCCAAAATCAATAATTTTTTCATATAAATTCCTTTCAAATACGGAAAAAGCTGTTATTTGCGTTTAGTATATTCCTATTATAAATGTTTGTCAACCCTTGTTCATAATTTGTTCATAAAATATGTAATTTCTGTTTACAATCAATTCATACCAGTGTCAAAAGTGTGTTTTATTATATACTCGTAGTAAAAAATAACGCTTGGTATGAAATTTATATATAACCGACAAAATATTATGGGAGATGACAAGATATGAAACAGTATCCTCACACAGAATCGACCGACATGGTTATTTACAGCCAAAAGCCGAAGAAAGAAAAGAAGCCTCACGTATGGCTCAGTGCAATTTGCAGCGCACTTATAGCGAGCGTTGTTACCGCCGGACTTGTCGGCGGCGGCGCGTACTACTATGTAAAAAATCAGCAGCCCGTTGTGCAGAACCTTGCGGCGGGCGGACAAAGCGTTACATCGACGCTTGACGACAGCTCAAAGACGGTTGCCGAAGCCGCGCTTCTCGCGAACAGCACAAACGGCAAAACGGCAATGACCATTCCCGAAATAGCCGAGAAGGTCGGACCGAGCGTTGTCGGCGTAATAAATAAGACGACCGTTTCGCTTCAGCGTTTTTACGACCCGTTCACCGGACGGTACTATTCCTACAGCGACCCGTCGCAGGACGGTCAGACGGTGCAGCAGGGAAGCGGCTCGGGTATAATATTCCAGTCCGACGGCTATATAGTCACAAACTGGCACGTAATCAACGGCGCGACGGAAATATCGGTAATCCTTAACACGGGCGAGGAATTTACGGCGAAGCTTGTCGGCTCGGACGAAAAGACCGACCTTGCGGTACTTAAAATAGACCCGGGCACAACGAAGCTGACGGCAGCTACATTGAACGACTCCGCCGACGTTAAGGTGGGCGAGCTTGCGGTTGCGATAGGCAACCCGATGGGACAGGAATTTTCGGGCAGCGTTACCGCCGGTATCGTGAGCGCGGTAAACAGAACAATGACGCTCGACAACAGAACGTATAACCTCATTCAGACGGACGCGGCGATTAACAACGGCAACAGCGGCGGCGCGCTCATAAACCAGTACGGCGAGGTTATAGGCATTAACTCCGTAAAGCTGTCCTCGACCGGTATCGAGGGTATGGGCTTCGCGATTGCGATGTCCGAGGCGAAGCCGATAATAGACGACCTCGTATCGTCGGGCTACGTAACGGGCAGACCTCTCGTCGGAATAAACATCAGAGACACGGGCTACGGCTTGTTTATAGAGAATGTTGTAGAGGGCAGCGGCGCCGCGGAAGCGGGACTTAAGACCTACGACATGATACTCGAGGTGGACGGTCAGAAGGTATCCTCGACCGAGGAGGTCAACGCCATACGTGACAAGAAGAAGGCGGGCGACTACCTGACCTTCAAGATACTGCGCGACGGAGAGACGATGGAAATACAGGTTCGTCTATCCGAGGACAAGTCGCAGAACCAATAACAAGACAATAAGATAAAGCTTGAAGGCTGCTTCGGCAGCCGATACCATCCTTTTTTTCAGATGCCCTTGCCTTTCCCGGAAAGGCAAGGGTCCCCCCGAAGAAACCGGACGTAAAACCGTCCGTTTCTATAAAGTAAACACAGCATATATGTGTTGTGAATACCCCCCTTATAAAACATTTACTTCCCCCAATTATGTAATTGTTTTGCACCGCCTCCGAGAGGCGGTGTTTTTTTTGCAAATTTCAGATAAAAACGGCACAATTTTAAATTTTACTGTTGAATATTTTTGGAATTTGATGTATAATAAAACTATCTATGAGAAGGTAATCTTGCAATTATACGTGAAAAAGGAATTATACTATGAAAAAGGTATTGCTTGTGCTGATTTCGGTGATGTCCGCGCTGATGCTTGTAAATCTGCCGGTGTATGCCGAAAGTAACGTATATAAAACAGGAATAATAGATGACTATAATATGCCCGAGGTTGATATGGATACATACGCCCGCGCGTGCCTCAAAAGCATTTTCGACCTTGCCGAGGACACGGGCTTTGCGGCGGAGGAGTATTCCACGGAGAGCGGGCTTAAAAGGCTTGCCGACGGCACGCTTGATTTTGTTACAATGATACCGAGGGACGACGCGCTTCTGCAGAGCGTCGATTTTACCGACCGCGCATTCGGCGTCGGTTTTTTGTCGTTGTTCGTAAATAACGACAAGAAGCTGTACTACAAGGATTACGAACACTTTAACAATATTAAAATAGCCGCCGTAAAAAACGCGAACTTTGAGAACATGCTCGCGTCGTTCGCGAAGGAGAATAATTTTTCGTATACTCTCGTGTACTGTCACGGCGGCGACGATATGAGACGCGCGCTCAATAACGGCGACGCCGACGCGATGCTTTTGCCCGCGACGTCCTCGCCGGACGGCATGCGCGCAATCGCGAAGTGCGGACAGGTAAGCTATTACTGCGCGGTGCGAAAGGGCGACACGGCTACGCTGTCACGCCTCAACGGTCTGATTGACAGACTTGCCGACTCGCGTCCGTTTTACCTGTCGCGTATTTACACGGAATGTTTCCAGCTTCCGTACAGCAACATGGTCGCGATGACCGAAACCGACTATAACGCCGCGCAGGGAAAGGGAAAGCTTCGGGTATTCGTTCCCGACAATTACCCGATGGTGTTTTACAACCAAGCCGCCGGCGCGTACGAGGGCATATATGTCGACATTTTGGAGAAAATCGCCTTAAACGCAGGTCTTGAAATAGAGTATATCCCGAACGAAATGAACGATGAGGATAGGCTCAAAGAGGATATGATGCTCGGTAAGGCTGACGCGATACTTAACGTTTCCGGCTCCGAGCAGGGCATAACGGAGGCTACGATTCCGTACACGTCTGTTACCTTCTATCCGATTGCGAGGGGCGAGGTTGACGCGGAGAGCAATATTGCGGTCGGCGTGGTTGACAACAATATGTGGATAAAGGCGTATCTTGACGAGAGCTACCCGCGCTGGACTGTCAGAACCTACGGCTCGATAAACTCACTGCTCAACGCCGTGGAAAGAAACGAGATAAGCGCGGCGCTCATATCCGCGCCGGAGCTTCAGACAAAAATGAGCCTTATCGCGCACCCGAAGCTTTCGATTATGCACAACCTTGAGCTAAGCGTTCCCGTAAGGCTCGGCATATCGCGCATAACATGCGACACAGGTCTTATAAGCATGCTTAACGGCATAATCCACACAACGTCCGTTGACAGCGCGGAGCTCGAAAGCAAGGCGTACACGTTAAGCCACACATACATACCGAATTTCCGCGACATGATATACGCGAACCGCGTATGGGTGCTGATAATTCTTATAGCCGTCGCGCTTGTAATATTGTTCCTGTGCCTCAGAATGAGACACTTCAGAAGAATGGCGCGGATAGACATACTTACGAACGTGTATAACAACAAATACCTGATGACGGCTGCGCACAAGCTGCTCACAAAAAACCCCGAAAAAAAATATCTGCTCGTTTCGGTGGACGCGATAAACTTCAAGCTCGTAAACGACCGTTTCGGCACGGACGTGGGCGACCAAATGCTCATATCCATGGCGAACGAGTTAAAACGGCTTTTCCGTGACAAGGCGCTGCTCGGCAGACTTGTCGGCGATAACTTCCTTGTAATTGCCGAGGATAACGACGAGAGCCGCCGCCTGATTTCGGAGATTGAAAAGGCTGACATACACGTGCATGACTCCTCGTCCTATCAGCTTCACATAAAGGCGGGTATATGCCCGATCATACATTACGATTCCGACACGCCGCTGTCGATATACATAGACAGAGCGAATATCGCGAAAGAGGGCGTGCATATAATAGGCAGGAATTACCTGTGCTACTTCACCGACAGAATGTACTCGAAGCTCGAGATTGAGAGCGAGCTTGAGGTTGACATGATAGCGTCGCTGCGCCGAGGCGAGTTTATAGCGTACTATCAGCCGAAATACGACCTCACGACGAATAAGATAGTCGGCGCGGAGGCGCTCGTAAGGTGGAACCACAAGGACAAAGGTCTTATTTCACCGGGCATATTCGTGCCGCTGTTCGAGCGTAACGGCTTCATAAACAAGGTCGACTTCGCCGTGTACGAGCAGGCGCTCCGTATGCTGAAAAAGCGGCTTTTGAACAACGAGCCTGTGGTTGCGGTATCTATGAACGTTTCGCGCTGCCACCTGAGCGATCCACGTTTCACGGAAAAGCTCGACGA
Source organism: uncultured Clostridia bacterium (assembly GCA_947591315.1). GTDB lineage: Bacteria > Bacillota > Clostridia > UBA1381 > UBA1381 > Hominilimicola. The sequence goes on along the minus strand of CANQDD010000009.1, from coordinate 15,606 downwards.
TTTGGTAAGACGTTACAGAATACCGAAAAAATATATTGACATGGAGATAACGGAAAGCATATTCTCCGAGGGCGACAAGAGCGCGAACGATTTGGTGTACGACCTTCACCGCCGCGGCTATTCGGTGTCTATGGACGACTTCGGCAGCGGCTACTCGTCGCTTAACCTCCTGCGTATAATGCCTATCGACACTCTGAAGATAGACAAGGTGTTCATTGACGACATAGAAACATCAAAGCGCAGCGTCAACATAATCGAGGAAATAATCGCTATGGCGAAGCGCATAGACGTAAAGACCATATGCGAGGGCATAGAAACCGAAGGTCAGCGCGACATTCTGCGCGAAGCGGGCTGTGACATGGCTCAGGGTTATTACTACTCAAAGCCGATTACCGAGGCGGAATTTGAGGCGCTTCTGAACAAGGAAAACTAAATGAAAGGACATAAATACAATGGCAAAAATCCAAATGAAAACGCCGCTCGTTGAAATGGACGGCGACGAAATGACAAGAATAATATGGAAGATGATCAAGGACATACTTCTTACGCCTTACATCGACCTCAAAACCGAGTATTACGACCTCGGTCTCGAACACCGCAACGCGACGAACGACCAGGTGACGGTTGACAGCGCGAACGCGACGAAGAAATACGGCGTCGCGGTAAAGTGCGCGACCATAACTCCGAACGCCGCGAGAATGGATGAGTACGACTTAAAGGAAATGTGGAAGTCGCCGAACGGCACGATAAGAGCGATGCTCGACGGCACGGTTTTCCGCACGCCGATACTCGTAAAGGGCATAACGCCGTATATCCCGACATGGACGCAGCCTATCACGATAGCGCGTCACGCTTACGGCGACATTTACAAGAACGTCGAAATGCAGGTCAAGGCGGGAAGCAGGGCGGAGCTTGTAACGACCGATAAGGACGGCAACGAGACGCGCGAGCTTATATACGATTTCGCGGACGAGGACGGCATAATCCAGGGCGTTCACAACCGCGACAAGTCAATCGCGAGCTTCGCGAGAGCGTGCTTCAACTACGCGCTCGATATGAAAAAGGATATCTGGTTCGCGACGAAGGACACGATTTCCAAAAAGTACGACCACCGCTTTAAGGATATATTCCAAGAGATTTTTGACGCGGAGTACAAGGAAAAGTTCGACGCGGCGGGAATAGAGTATTTCTACACGCTCATAGACGACGCGGTCGCGCGCGTTGTGCGCTCGAACGGCGGCTACATCTGGGCGTGCAAAAACTACGACGGCGACGTTATGTCGGACATGGTAGCGACGGCTTACGGCTCGCTCGCAATGATGACGTCGGTGCTCGTTTCACCCGACGGTATTTACGAGTACGAGGCGGCTCACGGCACGGTACAGCGCCACTATTATAAGCATTTGAAGGGTGAAAAGACCTCGACAAACTCTGTCGCGACGCTGTTCGCATGGACGGGCGCGCTCCGTAAGCGCGGCGAGCTCGACGACCTCGGCGAGCTTGTAAACTTCGCCGACTGCCTCGAAAAGGCGACGATACAGACTATCGAGGACGGCGTAATGACCGGCGATTTGTATCTGCTCTCGTCGCTCGAAAATAAACAAAAGGTCGATACCGAAGCCTTCCTCCACGCTGTGGACGACAGACTGAAAAAGCTGTTATAAAATTATAGTAAGCAAAACCCCGCGGCTTTGCTGCGGGGGTAGATTTTCGCGAGTGGATAATTTAATTGTTCACTCGCTTTTTTGTTCCTTGTTTTTTATGTACATATCCTCGACTTCTTTTTGTGCTGTTTTAAGCGCCTCGATTGCATCGGTCACGGCGTTAAAAAGCTTGTAGTACATCTCCTCGTATTGCGGCATTTCCTTCACCTCCTTTATAAAAATAAAAAAGCGCAGCCCTATCTCTAAGACCGCGCATAAAAACACGGTCGGAACTGCTAAATTCTACAACAATAAGCCATATCAAACCCCTATTGTAATGACCGCATTTTTTGCAAAATTACGAGTCAGATATGAATAAATATTAAAGTGTAGAATTTAGCATATAAATTGTATCATATAAAGTCGAATTTGTAAAGAAAAACAGTTTTACAATAATCGTCATTCTTCGACATTTCCCGTATGACCCCCTCTCCGAATGACCTCCTCTTCGTATGACCCCCTCTCCGAGGGGGTCAAAAGCTGTTTACGGCTTTTGGGGGGTGTTATGATGTGCAAAACGTTTTTTATACACCCCCCTAAACTCATAAATGAGTTTAGACCCCCTCAAAGAGGGGGTCATTCGTAGGGGCTGGCGCTTCTACTACGGCGTTTGTTGCTTCGCAACACGCCTACCACACGCGGAGCGTGTGGTTCACCTCGACAGCCCGCACGAAAGGCTCCCTTGTCAAAGGGGGCTGTCACGCGTAGCGTGACTGGGGGATTCCTTTGCTATTTTAATAATGAATCCCTCCACCGCCTACGGCGGTCCCCCTCCCTTTAACAAGGGAGGCTCATCCCACCAAACCATATTGACAAAACCCCCATATCAGTGTAAAATAAAGGAAAAATCCGTTACCGCGACAGCGGAACCGAAAGGACGAGCCATGGACGAGATATTACGCGTTGAAAACCTCAATTTTGAATACCCCGACGCGCCGGTGCTGCGCGACGTGTCCTTCACGCTTAACAAGGGCGATTTTCTCGGCATAATCGGCGCGAACGGCGCGGGCAAAAGCACGCTTATAAAGCTCATACTAAACCTACTCCCGTGCCCGAAGGGCGCGATCACGCTTTTCGGCGAGGACATAAGCTCGTTTAAGGACGCGCACAAGATCGGCTACGTGTCACAGAAATCAAACGCTTTCGCGAAGAATTTCCCCGCGACGGTCGAGGAGGTCGTCGCCGCGAATTTGTATTCACAGAAAAAATTATTCAGCCGCTACACGCGCGCCGACCGTGAACGCGTGCGTGACGTTTTGAGCCGCGTCGGTATGGACGGCTATCTCGACAAGCCGATAGGCAAGCTGTCCGGCGGACAGCAGCAGCGCGTGTTTATCGCGCGCGCACTCGTCGCCGAGCCGGAGCTTCTTTTAATGGACGAGCCGACAAGCGGCGTTGACGCCGCGAACGCCGCCGCGATAACCGATATAATAACCGACCTCAACAGCCGCGGTATGACGATAGTAATGACGAACCACGACACGCCCGCGCTTTTCAAAATTTCGAGCGTGCTGCTGATTTTCTGCGAGCACGGCAACGGCGAGTTTGTGAAAAAAACCGACCTGACGCTTGACGAGGTAAACGACATATTCGCCGGAAGGAGGAAGCACCACCATGCCTGACATATTTTCACAGGGCTTCATGCTCCGCGCGTTTCTGGCGGCGGGGATAATCGCGCTCGTGTCGCCGTGCATAGGCACTACGCTCGTGTTAAAGCGCCTGAGCGCGATAGGCGACGCGACCTCGCACTCCGCGCTCGCGGGCATAGCGTTCGGACTGATGATAGGAATAAACCCGATACTCGGCGCGATACTGTTTTCAATATTCGCCGTACTTGGCATAGAAACGCTGCGCCGCGCCTTCAAGGGCTACGGCGAAATTGCGACGGTCGTCGTGATGTCGGCGGGCATAGGACTTGCCGCCGTGCTTTCACGCTTTACCAGCAGCGCGTCGAGCCTCGACAGCTTTATGTTCGGCTCGGTGATAGCGATTTCCGACTTCGACCTGTGGCTCACCGCCGCGCTCGGAGTTGCCGTGGCGGCCGTGTCGCTGATTTTGAGGAAGGAACTGTTTTTCGTAACATTCGACGAGGAAGCGGCAAAGCTCGCCGGAGTGCCGACACACACCGTCAACCTCGTGATAATGGCGCTCACCGCCGTAACGGTATCGGTCGCGTCGCGCATAGTCGGCGCGCTGATGATTTCGTCACTGCTCGTGATACCCGTCGCGGCGGCGATGATGCTCGCGAAAAGCTATAAACAGACGATTTTAATTTCGATCCTGCTCGCGGAGGCGTTCACGATAGGCGGACTGTTCGTGTCGTACTACGCCGACCTCAGTCCCGGCGGCACAATAGTGCTTATCGGCGTAATTTTCCTATCCGTAACCGCCTTGGCGACAAGAAAGAGAAGAATGTAAATACAAAACCACCGCACAAAAACCGATTGACACTACCCGAAAAAAATTGTATAATAAATCCATAAACAAAACACAAAGAAAGGGAGACAAAACATGTACACAGCAGACGAAAAAAGATACGACACGATGAAATACAACCGCTGCGGAAACAGCGGACTTAAATTGAGCGCGTTTTCGCTGGGGCTCTGGCACAACTTCGGCAGCGGCGACAATTACGACAACATGGTTGCGATGCTCACGACTGCGTTTGACCTCGGCATAACGCACTTCGACCTCGCGAACAATTACGGTCCCTACCCCGGCAGCGCGGAGGAAAATTTCGGCAAGGTGATGAAAAACGAATTTAAGCCCTACCGCGACGAGATCATTGTATCGACAAAGGCGGGCTACGGCATGTGGGCGGGCCCCTACGGTGACCACGGCTCGCGCAAGTACCTCATAGCGAGCCTTGACCAGAGCCTGAAGCGCCTCGGTCTTGACTACGTGGACATTTTCTACCACCACCGCCCCGACCCCGAAACGCCTATGGAGGAAACTGCCCGCGCGCTCGACCATATCGTGCGGAGCGGCAAGGCGCTGTACGTCGGCATTTCAAACTACAGCGCGGAGCAGACAAAGCAAATGGCTGAAATTATGAAGAGCCTCGGCACGCCGCTCGTTATCCATCAGCCGCGTTACAACATGTTTGAGCGCTGGGTCGAGGACGGACTTCTCGATGTGCTTGACGAGGAGGGCATGGGCTCTATCTCGTTCTGCCCGCTCGCGCAGGGACTGCTCACAAATAAGTACATACACGGTATCCCCGCCGACTCGCGCGCGGCGAAAGCGTCACCGTTCCTCACGAAGGACGGCATCACAGCCGAGAAAATCGAGAAGGTGATAAGCCTTAACGCTATCGCCGAGAACCGCGGACAGTCGCTCGCGCAAATGGCATGTGCGTGGAACTTGCGCGGCGGCAGACTGACGAGCGTGCTGCTCGGCGCGTCACGTCCCGCGCAGATAATCGAAAACGCCGCCGCAATCTCTAACCTCGATTTCACACAAGACGAGCTCGACGCGATAGATAAGATTTTGAAGTAAAACATTGTAAAACACGGTAAAAACCCTCTCGTTAAAACGAGAGGGTTTTCATGTGCGGGTGACCGTCAGCCTCCCTTGTCAAAGGGAGGGGGACCGCCGAAGGCGGTGGAGGGATTCATTGTGTAAATAAAAAGAAATCCCCCAATACACCTCATCAGTCACACGTAGTGTGACTGAGGGGTTTGTTTTATAATAATTTCAAAACCCCTCCGTCGGCTTTGCCGACACCTCCCCTAATAGGGGAGGCTCACTCCGCCTCTCCCTACCTCACCGCACATTCCATACCGCACAGAACAATTCTTGCGTTCGGCTCGTAAACCTCACCGAGCATACTCGTGGGCAGCGGATTTACACCTCTGCCCATCTCAATCGTGAACCCTTCGCGTCCGAACTCGTTTATGAACCAGTCCTTACACCCGCCGAAGCACGCGCTGCCTTCGGGAACACCGACCTTGTATCCGCTCTCCCGCGCCATCTCGTCCGCGATTTCTCTTGAACGGGGCGCCGTTTTTCCGTTAAAGTCATAGTAAATCTCCTCTCCCTGACTGTGAAAACACAAAAGCATATCGAACCTCTCGCGCCTGATAAATCCGCACAGAGCCTTCGTTTCCGGCTCGCTCATCGGTTTTTCGCCGCCGTAGAGCGACGGCGACGGCGCGTCCTTCACGCTTTGCCAGTCAGCGTCAAAATTGTGATTTATGTCCACACCTCTCGCGTTCGCCTGCCACACAGGTTTAGTGTCCCCGCCGCGAAGAACGATCTCCACTCCGTCGGGGTTCACCATGGGGACAATAAAAATCGACGCGTTTTTGCTTAAAAGCCGCGCGTCACGCCCGAAGAACATTTCGCCGCGCTGTGCCGCTCGAGCGTACTCCTCCGCGAACTTCGCAAGGAACGCCGCGGTGATGTACTCAAGCGCGTGGAACGCTCCTGCGGCGAGTATTTTTTTGTGTCCCTCACCTATCTTAACGCACAGTATCTCTCTCCCCATAACGCTTTCGCCTATCTTAAACACGGCGGCGTTTTCGTATTTTTCCGAGATAACTTTAGTGTCCCCCAAAAGACGCGAATAATCATATTCCATTTTAGTGTCCCCCTGTTTTAGTGTCCCCCGTTGTGATGCCTTATTTATTTTATGCCGCGTTTTCGCGAGCTATACGCAAATAAATTCATATCGCTATGGAAATTTTCCGAAAAGTATGATAGAATGTAAATATAAGGAGAGGATTACATGAAAAAATTCATTTGCATAATTTTATTAGCCGTGTTCATGACGCTTACGTGCGCCTGCGCGAACGCGGCGGGCTTTTCGGACGTAAACGAGGGCGACTGGTTTTACGAGAACGTGACCGACATGACAAATCAAGGCTACCTGTCGGGCTACGGGGACGGCACGTTCCGTCCGTCTGGTATTATAACGAAGGCGGAGCTTGTGAGCGTGACGGGCAGGATCGCGAACCTTACCGCGTCAACATCGGCGCAGTCAAGCCACTGGGCGGCTCCGATGATGCAGGCGGCGCTCGACAAGGGCTTTTACGACTGGGACGAGATACCGCCCACCGGCGAAACGTACGACGACGCGATAACGCGTCAGCTTGCGGTAAAAATTATCATGAAGGCGTTTATGCCCGACGCGAAGGGCGACTACAACGACGCGGCGAAAGCGCCCGACTTTTCCGCTCTCGACGGAAGGTACTACGACGCGGTGATCGCGGCTGTTTCAAACGGCATTGTTTACGGCGACGACAAGGGCAATCTGAACCCGAAATCGCCGATTACGCGCGCCGAGGCGTGCGCAATAATAATGCGCGCCGCGAATAAGAAGGGCAACCTGCAGCCTTACACTCCCGAGCCGACCGCCGCGCCGCCGGTAACGGTGACTGCGCGAAGCGGCGGAGTGAGTGAAAACGGTTGGCTTCACGTTGACGGCACGCGCCTTGTAAACGAGCGCGGAGAGAATGTCGTGCTGCACGGTATGTCGTCGCACGGCTTGCAGTGGTTCCCGAATTTCGCTACCGAGGACGCGATAAAGGCGACAGCCGACTACGGCGCGAATTTGTTCCGCTGCGCGATGTATACCGGCGAGGGCGGCTACCTTTCCGACAAATCTGTCAAAAACACGCTCATAAACGCCGTTGACGCGGCGATACGGCAGGATATGTACGTCATAATCGACTGGCACATTCTGTCCGACGGCGACCCGCTCGCGAATGCGGACGCAGCTGCCGAATTTTTCGCGGAAATGTCGGCGCGGTACTCAGGCAGTCCGAACGTGCTTTACGAAATCTGCAACGAGCCTAACGGCGGCGTGACGTGGAGCGGAAACGTAAAGCCTTACGCGGAAAAAATAATTCCCGTGATACGCCAAAACACGAACGGCATTATACTTGTGGGCAGCCCGACCTGGAGCCAGGATCTGCACGAGGCGGCTAAGGATCCGCTCGCGGGCGAAAACATAATGTACACGTGCCACTTCTACGCCGGAACGCACACCGACTGGCTCAGACAGCGAATATCGGACTGCGGACTTCCCGTGTTCGTGACGGAGTGGGGAACGAGCGCGGCGGACGGTAACGGCGGCGTATTCCTTGACGAGGCGCAAAGGTGGATCGACTTCATGAACGAGCGCGGCATAAGCTGGGCGAACTGGTCGCTCTGCGACAAGGGCGAAACGAGCGCGGCTCTGAAGGGCGGCGCGAACGTTTCCGACGGCATAAGCGCCGACGAACTCACGGAGAGCGGCGCGTTCGTATTCGGTAATTTTTAATGTTTCAAACGGTGTAAAAGGTGGTATATATAATTTATATCAGCGACGAAGGGATTGTGGTTTACATGAAAAAAACAGTTGTGACAATCGCGCGAAGCTACGGCAGCGGCGGTAAGGAAATCGGCAAGGAGCTTGCGAAATCTCTCGGCGTGAAGTATTACGGCAGGGAAATACTCGAAATGCTGCGCGGCGACGAGACGTACGAGGTGGACGACGAGAGCATACAGGACACATCTCTTGAAGAGTCGGCGAGGCTGTTTGAGGAACAGTCAAAGCTCATCCGCGAAATCGCGGAAAAAGAAAGCTGCGTGATAGTCGGAAGATGCGCCGATTACGTACTCAAGGATATGGACGGCGTTGTGCGCGTGTACCTTCACGCGCCGATAAAAAACTGCATGAAACGCGTGTCGCGCCTGTACGAGCTTAACCCCGACGACGCGAAGGAGCTTATCCGCTCAATGAACAAGACGCGCGGCAACTACTACGAGCATAACACCGGTCACAGGTGGTCGGAGCTCACAAATTACGACGTGTGCCTCAACACCGCCGGAATGAGCGCGGAGCAGTGCATCGAGATTATAAAGAAGTATATCGAAATGAAAAACGAATAAACGGGGACACTAAAACAGGGGACACTAAAATTTTAGTGTCCCCTTTGATATGTCTTAAAATATTACAGCTTGCTGCCGCACTTTGAGCAGAACTTCTCACCGCCTGCGTTAACCGTGCCGCAGGAAGGGCAGGTAACGGGAGGGAGATGCGACGCGGCGTTGCTTGTCTTTTTCGCCGCGGGCTTTTTGCCGTACTCGTAAAATCCGGCTTCGACCAGTCCGAAAAACAGCGGCGCAAACAGCGAGAATATAATCGTCAGAAGCACTGTGATAATTGTGAACGGCACGGTCAGCACTCTTACGAGCGCGCCCACAGCCGCGAAAATCAAAATCACAACGACGCACGCTATTGCCGGAAGCGTTCTTCCCGCGAATATGCCGAGTTTAAGACCTTTTGTGTCCTCCTTGGACTTTTTGAGCGCGTCGAGCGCGCGCACTTCAGGTTCTTCAAGCAGAATGTACGGAGTGAACGCGTACTGTACCGCCTTGTATACCGCGAGCACAACTCCCGCGACGGGGATAAGTCCCCATATAAATATCCACAGATACATCCAGCACATACCGCCCACAACGTGCTTGAACGTCTTAAAATCCTTAAACGCCGCGAACATCGGCTTCGCGTCGGGCACGTCGCCTGTCGAGTATGTCATGTAGTAAATCAGTATCATACCCGCCTCGAGCGCCGCGCTTATCGGCAGCGTCACCAGCGGCAGATTTACGCTGAAAGCCGACAGCAGCGACACCAAAAGCCCGTTAAGAAGCGACAGTCCCCACAGCTTCACGGGTATTCTCTTTAATATCATCAATGTTCTTGAATATACAGCTTTAATCATTTTTTTATGTCCTTTCCTTTACTTTCCCTGACCGTAGTACGCGTTCGCGCCGTGCTTGCGGTAGTAATGCTTATCCTGAAGCACTTGCGGCGCGGGCTTTACGTCGGGGTTTATAGCCTCGGTATGCACCGCCATTTTCGCGACTTCTTCAAGCACAACGGCGTTATGCACCGCCTCGTGACCGTCCTTGCCCCACGTAAAGGGACCGTGGTTCTTGCACAGCACCGCCGGCACAGCCTCGTAATCCTTATCTTTGAAGTAATCGACGATCAGCACGCCCGTGTTTTTCTCGTAACCCGCGTCGATCTCCTCCTTCGTGAGATTGCGCACGCACGGCACAGAGCCGTAAATGTAGTCGGCGTGCGTCGTGCCGTAGCAGGGAATGTCGCGTCCCGCCTGCGCCCAGCTTGTCGCCCAGGGCGAGTGAGTGTGGACGATACCGCCTATGTTCTTAAACGCCTTGTACAGCTCGATATGCGTCGCCGTGTCGGACGACGGGTTGTACCGTCCCTCTATTTTGTTGCCGTCAAGATCCATTATAACCATGTCGTCCGGCGTGAGCTTATCGTACTCAACGCCCGACGGCTTTATCGCAAAATATCCCGTTTCGCGGTCGATCTCGCTGACGTTGCCCCACGTAAACGTCACAAGTCCGTGTTTGGGGAGCAGCATATTCGCCTCGTAAACGCGCTTTTTAAGTTCCTCCAGCATAATAAAATCTCCTTATCTTAAATTTTCAACGGCTGCCTTTTCGATAGCCAGACCGTTTCTGTATCTTTCCGCGTACGCGTCAAAGCCTTTAACGTCGTCCGCGTCCGGTTCGAGCGTGTAAACGCTGCCGCCCGCGAACACGTTATCGTTCAAAAAGTCGGTGAGCGTCTTGCCGCCGCCGTTTACCATGTACGACGCGAGCAGAGCGATACCCCACGCACCGCCCTCTCCGGCTGTTTCCATAAGCGACACGGGGCAGTTCATCGCCGCAGCCATAAAGCTCTGACCGACGTCCTTCGTCTTAAACAGACCGCCGTGACCGAACATTTTATCTATCTTCACATTCTCCTTCGCAAGGATATCCATGCCGAGCTTCAGCGTCGCCATAGACGCGTACAAATGTGTCCTCATCATGTTCGCGAGGTTGAACTTCGCGTCGGGCAGCCTTACAAACAGCGGTCTGCCTTCTGGAATATCGGTGATGTTTTCGCCCGAAAAATAGTTGTACGCGAGCAGTCCGCCGCAGTCCTTATCGCCCTCGAGCGCCTTCGTGTACAGCTTGTCGTACAATTCTCCCATGCTTATATTCGTACCGGTCAGCGCCGCGAACTCGCGGAAAATATTCACCCACGCGTTAAGGTCGGACGTGCAGGTGTTGACGTGCACCATCGCCACGTCGTCGCCCGACGGCGTAGTCACAACGTCGATTTCGGGGTACGCGTTTTTGAGCGGCTCGTCGAGCACCACCATCGCGAACACCGACGTACCTGCCGATACGTTGCCGGTGCGCTTTGTTATGCTGTTCGTCGCAACCATGCCCGTACCCGCATCGCCCTCCGGCGGACACATCGGTATACCGCTTTCGAGGTCGCCCGACGGATCTAAAAGCTTCGCGCCCTCGGCGGTAAGCGTTCCTGCGTTTTCGCCCGCCGAAAGCACCTTCGGGAATATGCTTTTCACGGAAATACCCGCCGATTTAACCTTCGCGAGATTATCGAATTTTTCGAGCATGACCTCGTTGTAATCCTTAGTACTGCTGTCAATCGGGAACATACCCGACGCCTCTCCGACGCCGAGCACAAACTCACCCGTAAGCAGCCAGTGAACGTAGCCGGCGAGCGTCGTCTGGTACTTTATCTGTCCGACATGTTCCTCGCCGTTCAAAATCGCCTGGTACAGGTGCGCTATGCTCCACCGCTGCGGAATGTTGAAGCCGAACAGCGCGCTGAGCTCCGCCGCCGCGTCCGCCGTCATGGAGTTGCGCCACGTGCGGAACGGAACGAGCAGATTTTTGTCAGCGTCGAACGCCATGTAGCCGTGCATCATCGCGCTTACGCCGATTGCGCCCACCCTTGTGAGCGTCACGCCGTAACGCGATTTTACGTCCTCTTTGAGGCTCGAATAGCAGTCCTTTAGGCCCGTAAGTATATCGTCAAGCGTGTACGTCCACACGCCGTTTTCAAGACGGTTCTCCCACTCGTGGTCGCCCTGCGCGACAGGCGCGTTCGTGCTGTCAACGAGTACGGCTTTTATGCGCGTCGAGCCGAACTCGATACCGAGCGCCGTCTTGCCGTTTAATATCTCACCCTTTATCCTTTCCATGACTTCCTCCTTGTATTCGATTGTTTTGCTAATATTATACATATTATATCATATATTTGCAGACTGTGCAACAGTCGGTGCCGCAGCGTGGCACGCAAAGTATGATACAATGTTCTCTCAGGCGTCAAAGGCTTTGCCTTTGGTAACGCCGTGAGGTTATTATATCATCTGCGGCTTGTTTTGTAAATAGTGGGATTGATATTTAATTGATGTGGAGTAAAACCCCTCCGTCATTTGCTGCGCAAATGCCACCTCCCCTATTAGGGGAGGCTAACGAGATGCGCCGCTCACCGTATGGCTTCCCTATTAGGGGAGCTGTCAGCACGTACTATTGCGCAGCAATAGTTGGGCTGACTGAGGGGTTTTTACGGGCGACCGCAAGGGTCGCCCCTACACCTATTGCTGTAAATATGACACAAAAACGGGCTGTCGGGGGCGCCAGCCCCTACGGTGCGCGATTTTATAAATTACGGGTGTAGGGGACGGCGCCCTCGACGTCCCGCATGTCCCCTAACATCATTTTCCCCAACATTTCTTCACAAACACTTGAAAAATGCTCGGCGATATGATAAAATACCCATGTATGAACAAAATTAAAAGGAGAATTAACATGTCAGGACATTCAAAATGGAGTACGATAAAGCGTAAAAAGGGCGCGAATGACGCGCAGAGAGCTAAGATATTCACAAAAATAGCGCGCGAGATAATTGTTGCCGTAAAGGCGGGCGGACCGGATCCGGACAACAACTCGAGCCTGAAGGACGCAATCGCGAAGGCGCGCTCAAACAATATGCCGAACGACAACATCAACCGCACGATAAAGAAAGCCGCCGGCGACAACGACACCGCGAATTACGAGAGCATAACCTACGAGGGCTACGGCCCGGCAGGCGTGGCGGTAATTGTCAACGCGCTTACCGACAACCGCAACAGAACGGCTGCCGACGTGCGCCACGCGTTCGACAAGAACGGCGGCAACATGGGACAGACCGGCTGCGTGAGCTTTATGTTCGACCGCAAGGGCGTCATAGTCATTGAGGACGAGGATCTGGACGAGGAAGCCGTAACGATGGACGCGCTCGAGGCGGGCGCGGAGGATTTGGAGGTTGACGAAAATATAGTAGAAATCACCACCGATCCGAACGAAATGGGCGCTGTTCGCGACGCGCTTGCGGAAAAGTACACAATCTCGTCAGCCGAGGTCAGCATGGTTCCGCAGACGATGACGCAGCTTACCGACGAGGGGCAGATCGCGTCTATGACGAAGCTGCTCGATATGCTTGAGGATAACGACGACGTTCAGGACGTTTATCATAACTGGGAGATGCCTGATGAGGAATAAAGTAATCGGACTTTTGAAAAACGCATGGGGGCTTTTGATATTCGCCCTTATCGCCGGCTGCGCGTATTACGCGGTAGTGCTCAAATTCATTCTCGCGCACACGAACGCCGGCGGCGGACTGCTCGGATTTTTCTTCGCTCCGCTCATAATTTGCGGCGCGGCTCTCGTGCTTGTGAAGATAATCAAGCAGTGCTTTGAAAACGAAACGGAAAATAAGGCGGTCATAATATTCTGGGCGCACGTACTGTTTATCGCCGTCGCCGCAGTCCTGACCGCCGCAATGTTTGCGTAAATAATGAAAATCCACCCAAACGGGTGGATTTTTTGTGTGTTATCTTAAATTATACCGTTCCAAAAATTCCGAAACGGTCATCACGGACGCGTCTTTCGGGAAATGCTTAATGTTCCCCGTAATCAGCTTTGCGCCGCAGAACCTTGCGACCTCGTAAAACTTTTTGTCCGCCTCGTCCGTAAAATCAACGCTTAACGGCTCTGCGACCACGGAGCGTCCGTTTGCGGTAATCCAATCAAGCAGCGCGTTTACCTCGCCGCTTGTAAATTTGAATTTCGGTCTCGTTAAAACCTCTCTGTACTCGCATAAAATTCTGTAATCATAGCAGGGGATAAGCTCTCCGCTTATTATCAGACTTAAAATTCTTGCGGGCGCGCCGTCCCTTGACCATAGAGCGGATACGAGAATGTTTGTGTCAATTACAGCAAGCATAATCATTCTCCCCGTCGCGCGGCGGATATTTCCGCTTCGATTTCCTCGTCCGTCATATAGCCGTTTTCCGCGGCTTTCATGCGCATGGAATTAAAAGCGAGCATCGCTTTTGCCTGTCTGACCGCTTTTACCGTCTCCTCAAAGCTGCCCTCGGCTATATCAATCATGAGCGCCGTCGGCTTGCCGTTGTTTGTGATTACAACCTCGCCGTCGGAGGAAAGATTATCCCATATGCTTTTCGGGGTGTTCCTTAAATCTCTTACCGTGTAAAAATTCATATCTCTCACCTCATAATTATCTTATCATATTGTATCACGATTGTCAACATATTATGCGACGGTTTTTGTGTATTTTACCCCTTCCTCATCTTTTCACCTCGGTATTTTTCACGCGTCGCCATACCTCCCCGTATATGGCGTTCAGCCTTATTTTGTTCGAGCACGCGCTGTGCCTCCTTATACAGCGCGGGATTGATTTTCGCGAGCCGCTCGTGAACGTCCTTGTGCACCGTGGATTTGCTTATGTTAAAAACCTTCGCCGCCCTGCGCACGGTCGCGTTATTCTCTATGATGTACTGCGCCGTTTCCACCGCGCGCGTTTCAATATAATTCTTCATTATCCCACCGACCTTTCTGTAGAATGTATATGACGCGGCGCGGCGATATATTCGGAGGGGACTTGCATAAATGATACGGGTTTGCGGCGTTTAACGGATATTGCGCTCCGGCAAATAATATTGTCTGTACGCTCCGCGCGCGATGTGGTATACTTACAGTACGCGGAAGCATAATATATCGCGGGGGTGACACGGTTGACTTCATTTCTCATAAAACGGTTCGTGAAAAATTACGGCGACGTTTCGGATACGCAAGTGCGCGGCTCTTACGGGCTGCTCGCCGGTATTGCGGGCATTGTCTGCAATGTCCTTCTTTTCACGTTCAAGCTGCTCGCCGGTATTCTCGCCGGCTCGGTGTCGGTAATCGCCGACGCGGTGAACAACCTTTCCGACGCGTCAACGTGCGTGATGAGCTTTCTCGGATTCAAGCTGTCGCAGCGACCGGCTGACAGCGAGCATCCCTACGGTCACGGACGGTACGAGTATATCGCCGGTATCATAGTCGCGGTGATGATCATAGTTATCGGCGTGGAGCTTTTGCGCGAGGGTGTCGGTAAAATCATACGCCCGTCAGCCGTGAGTTTTTCCGCGCTGACGTTTGTGATACTTATTTGCTCGATACTTGTAAAATTGTGGATGATGCTGTTTTATCGGCGCATAGGCAGAACGATAAGCTCCGAAACTCTTATCGCGACTTCAGCCGACAGCCGCAACGACGCGGTAAGCTCGCTCGCCGTGCTTGCGGGCGCGGCTGTTTCAAAGCTGTGGGGCGTAACGCTTGACGGCTGGATAGGCGTTGCTGTGTCGGTGTTCGTAATCGTGAGCGGCATACTCGCCGCGAAGGATACGCTCGATCCGGTGCTCGGCAGAGCGCCCGACCCGAAAACGGTCGCGGATATAAAGGAAAGGATAATGCGGTACGAGGGCGTTATCGGCACGCATGACCTAATGGTGCACGATTACGGTCCCGGCAGGCAGTTTGCGAGTGTGCACGTAGAAATGCCCGCCGACGGAGATCCGCTCGCAATGCATGAGATAATAGATAAAATGGAGCGCGACTTTCTGGAAAAGGACGGGCTGCATATGGTGGTGCATTACGATCCGATACCGTCGAAAAATTCGGAAATGGGCAGCCTGAGAGAGTGGATTTGCGGCGAGATGAAAAAACTCGACGAAAGAATCACCGTCCACGACCTCGG
>CANQDD010000008.1 GCA_947591315.1 uncultured Clostridia bacterium | reverse complement strand
TTTCTGTGCCGTCCGGAAATTTGAACGAGCATATAAACTCAGCTCCAAGCGCGTCAGCAATACTATTCAAATCCTTTATAATATAATTGTAGAGAGGAGGTGTTGAGTTTGGGAAACAAGGGAAACAAAAAAGTGATAAGGAGCACTCGCTTACAAACATACTCCTTATCACAGCGGCAATCAATCTGATTAAAGAATTGATTGACCTGATAAAGTCCCTAATTACATAGGGCATGGGGAGAGCAATCTCCCCCTTGCCCAAATATTATAACATATCAATTTCCCAAAGTCAACTATGAAATATGCAGAAATAGCATTATCAGTTATTCAGATTGTTTTAAGTATGGCTATTATCTGGGTACTGACACGAAAAAAATAAAAATTATCCGCCGAGGGGAGGCGGCTAAACCTCTCAGAAAGGAGAATGGCCATGTACGAGAATAAGCGGGAGATACTCAACGCGCTGTGTCATGTCCTGAAGCTGACAAGCAACGCGGCAGATGTTGAAAGCATATCTTACGAGAAAACAGACGGAGGTATGGAATATGCAAATGTTTTGTTTGAGGGCGGCGGCAAGAGAAAAATCAATATTTCAATGGATTCGGGAACGGTGATGATTCGTGACGTTATGCAGAATTTAGGCTGCTGATTGAGACGATAGGAAGGAGAGATAATAATGGCTACATTACGAGAAATAGCGCGATAGCATGGCAATTATGCGCAGGAGCTTTTTAAGGAGGAAGAACTTTATGGGTATTTTGAGCACAATGTTCTTGAAACAAAAGGCAATATTTAGATTGGTATGCTACGTCCCGCGGAAAATGATAAAATTTATTGCGGCATGAAGCATTTTGAGGCGCTTGAAAATGAGGTTACATATCAATCCGTAGATGATTTTGATAAGTTTATTGAGAATATGTAATGAAAATCAATGTTTTTGCAAACACTTGAAGAAGAGCCGCGTGATGGCGCGGCTCCGTATTGCTCGACGTGAATATTGATTATCGTCCGCTCTTTTTCAATTCCTTGGGCATTTCAAATTTGCGTAGCTTACCTAATTTCAGCGGGTGCTTCATGCGCTTGTTGTATTCATTTAGCATGGCTTCGGCGTATCCCATAGAACCGTTGCCGCGCTCTTTCGCGCTTCGGGTAATTTCCTTGATTGATACCACTCCGAGCTTTTCCTTAAAAGTGTCGTCCTTTAATTCGTCTCCGAACGCGGCAATCAGATGCGATACTCCGCTCATAATATTTCCGCTGAGAGAATTAAAGCTTCCCTCCCATGTGCCGATGCAAAGACGCAGTACATGGCTAAGGATATGAAATCCGTATCTGTCGTAAATCCTTTCAAGCGTTGTGACCGCGCAGATTCTGCCGAATTTATTGTTGCGCGAGATTTTCATACCGTATGATTCGACAAGCTCTTTTATAATAAGCTGCTTATCGTTGCCGGCTTCAACATTTGCCATAAATATTTCATACGGCAGCAATGGTCTTACATATTTCATCTGGTTCGCAAATATGTCCGCCTCCTGTTCATATTCAAGGTCATCATAAACCATACACCATACGGGAGTCTCGCGTGACCCGGATACGAGCGCGATAATTTCAATTGTATGCTGACCGTTGAAAACGTAATTTACACCGTTTCTACGGCTGATTTTAACAGGATTGACCTGGTATAGATCGAAATTTTTCGCCGCTCGTTCCACGTGCGTGGTTGACAGATTCCTTTGATATTCTTGATTGGAAACAAGATTTTTTATTGGTATAAGCTCAAAATTTACCTTAGGTATAAATTCCTGAAAATCATCCATTGTCTTTTTCCTCCAAAATTATCAGTGTTTTGTCAATTTCATTCTTTAATTCGTTTAGCTGCATATATAAATTGATTTTCGCGTCCTCGGAGACTTGACCGATATCGGATAATGATACGGTTTTTTGTATTGAATTAATCCACGAGGAAGCGGTAAGCGATAGGCTTGTTATCATGGCATCGGGGTCGTGCTTAGGCATTTGTTTTATCAGCGCTGCCGTCGCGTGTGTTTTTTCATATTCGGGGCAATTCAAATCAAATTTACCGTTTTTGATAAGAATATATCCCGCAAGCTTATAGAAATCTTCATGAAATAAAAATTGCAAATATTCAATGTCGAAATCCGACATGCTTGATAGTTTGGACATATAATCATAAGGGATTTTCAAACTGCCGCGCAATATTCTTGCGGTAGACAAGGTCTTTTTATTTATACATCTATCTATAAGCTTTGGAATATGTGCTGTACTTGCTTACGAGAGCGGGGGAAACGCCGTATCGAGCGCTTATAGCTTCCGCTATGTAAGCGGACAATGATGTTGACCGCGGTAGTCGTGTTTTCTTATTTATCGCCATTTCTGTACGGTATATTTCCCCTATGAGATATCTTTTCATTTCTACGGTTGTATTTTTGCAAAGAAGCTGATGATTGCATATTGCGATAATCGCGTCGTCAATATTGTAATAAGCGGTTGATTTAATATCCTCATTAATTATTTTAACAGATTCCGGAGCCGCCGCTTCGATATACGCTTTTAATCTGCCCGTAATTTCATTTTTTCTGTCGGAATATTTATTCATAACATTTATCTCCATCGTTATCGGTTATTATCGCCGAATCTTTCATGCGGAATTTAATAATGTTTAAAGCGGGCATAAATCTGCCTTTTATCTGATAAGTGTTCTCATTATCCCATGCGGGATACGTTTTTTGTAAACCTTTAACGAGTAATTGGCTATGCAGTCTGTATGTTACTTTGCGGTTAGTAAAAACATCTTCGCGTATATGCTGCGCCAGATGATCGTTTTCGTTACTGCGGCATAATACTATGGATTTTTCTGTCGGGTTTACTAATATCTGAATATATTCGGGATTTCCTAACAATTTAAGCGTAGGTTTGTGTATAACAATCCATGAGTATTTCAGATTTATGGAAATTGTGGGATTTTTATTTGTCATCGTTCTGCTCTCCTATTTCTATTTGTTCGGCGGAATTATACGCGGTTTTGTGCCCGCCGTTTTCGAGTTTGAATACGGCATACCCGTCAACAATATTGACTTTTAAGGACTTGCGGTGTTCATCGTACGGCAGACCAAACTGATCCTTCCAATCTTCGGGAAACGCCGGTATGCGCGATGATTTAGATTTATTATCGGCGCTTATGATACGTTTGAATATTTCGGCGGTTTTCAAATCAAAAACGAAAAGATATTGCCCGTTTGAATGAACCAATTTACCGATAAGCTTGTAACGATAAGCCGGATTCCAATCCATAAGTTCCACAATCTTTGCAAAAAATATTTTGCAGGTAACTTGTTTGGGACGCCGTTTGGAACCGTTTGATCTCCAGCAGAACGAGTCTTTCTCTTCTTCGTCGCAAGGACGGATTACAAGCTTTTTTTCCGTGGGATTTATCAGAATATGTACAAAGTCGGCTTGCGGCGATTTGTTAAGACAAGCGGCATTGACATATATTTTGCAGTTATTAAACGTAAGCGACGGTTCCTTGATATGAGCAAAAAATTCCCCGCGCACCACTTGGTAGCCGCTGTAGTTAAACTCGCCGTTATTCGCAATGTCATTCATCATTTTGCTCCTTTTCTATTTCCTCTATAGTATCTTTTATTTTTTTCTCAATTTCATCCTTTTCCGGCAGATTCGAAATGTCCCTGTCCGTATAGGCGACTCCTTCGCTGTCCGTATCCCATTTTCCGGTTTTGGTATATCCTTCCAGCTCCTTGACCTGAGCATGAGTATAAAAATTATATCCGAAATCGTGTATCCACTCCGTCGGGTATGCTATAACGCTTTTCCCCGATGCCGATAAAGAATTTTCCTTATCCTCTCGCTTGGCATTATCCGATTCGCGCATTAAAACCTCGGCATCGCTCATATCAAAAATCAATACGGGTAAATTATCGTGGTTGTAATATGTACCCTGTATACGGTAGTTCCACGATAAATTCCATCCAAGAATTTCATATATAGTGCCGAGGAACGCGACGCCGCTGATTTTTCTCGGAATCATACTCCCATCTTTATATTTAGCCCATCTGAGCGCGTTCTTTTTGCCCTTTTCGGAAGGCCGCACGGCGATTAAGCGTTTATCGGGAGAAATAAGAATTTCTATATACTGATTTTCATCGAATTTGCGTAAACATTTACTGCTGAACATTATTTCTTTATGTGAGATCGTCATAAACGGTTTTCCGCTTATATTAAAAAACTGCGATCTTGCTATTTCATAATTACGTAAGTCAAATTCTCCATCTTCGAGTTCGATTTCGGAATTAAACTCATATTCCTCGTCGGCTTGAACGCTTGCGGCGGCGGCAAAATAATCCTTCGCTTTAAATCCCGCCCAACGCGGATGCACCATTACAAATCCGCTTAAAGCTCCTTGATTTACTACCTTTAGCTCGGGTAAAAATCTGTTGTCGCCGTATTTGGCGTTATCTATAAATCGCTGTACCGCTATAAAGTCTTCTCTGGAGATTATGGCGTCGTGGTGGTCATATGTGCGATATTGATTTCGGTTGCGCTTATTCTTTTTTGACTTATGGTCAAGATAATTCGGAGTCCATGTTTTTCTTGCCAGCACATCGCCGCAGTAACGCTCGTTGCGCAGAATGCCCAATACGGAGCCGGGCGCCCATTCCGTATTGCCCGGCTTTGTTTTACATCCAAGATTGGTAAGCGTTTTTGCAATTTGAGCGCACGTAAATCCGTATAGGTACATGAAGAAAATAAGTCTGACAACGCTTGCTTCTTTTTCGTTTACTCTAAGTTCTCCGTTTTCATCCAGGTCATATCCGAGCAAAGGCGGAGTAAGAAATATTCCGCGCCGGAAGCGCATTTCTATAGACGCGTTCATGGATTCGCTCTTATTATGGCTTTCTTCCTGAGCCAATGCCGATATTATGGTTAATATCAGTTCGCTGTCTTTATCGAGAGTATAAATATTTTCAGCCTCGAAAAATATTCCTATAGGCGACGGTAACTGCGCTAATTGCCGCACATATCCGACGCAGTCCATAACGTTACGCGCAAATCTTGATACGCTCTTAGCGATAATCAAGTCTATTTTGCCGTCATAACAATCGCGTATCATTTCGTTAAACGCGTCTCTGTGATTGAGCGAAGTTCCGGTAATCCCTTCATCGGCATATATTTTTATGAGCGTCCAGTTGGGATGACGATTTACTACATCCGCGTAATGGTTTTTCTGCAGCTCGTATGATGAGGTCTGTCTTGGATCATCAGTGGAAACTCTTACATATACAGCCACCCGTTTTTCTTTATCGCCTTCGAAAATATCCTCCTCGGGAATAGCCGGTATTACGTCTATTTCGTCCTGATTGACGCCCATGTAACGCTTGCGGATTTGTTCCTTTTTACTTTCTTTCTTATCCATTTTTATCCTCCTGAATTTTGTGATGATATTATAATACAATATATTTCCGAAAATTTGAACCGACTATATGTCAAGCTGTTGACCTATAGTATAATTTTAATAATAATACGGAAAAGAGGTTTAAATTATGAAGTTAGATTTAAAACACACTATAGGTGAAAGAGTGCGGGAAGTGCGCCGCCAAATGGGATTTACGCAAGCGGAGCTCGCGGAAATGACCGATTTGTCAGTTTCGTACATAAGCTATATTGAATGCGGAAAGAAAATAATGAGCGTAAAAACGCTTATAAAAATAGTGGACGCGCTCAATGTTACCGCTAATGAACTGCTATACGGGCAGCAAAAGGCGGACGCATCGTCGTATCATATTGATATGGATTTGATTTTATCGCAATGCGATGAAGAACAGAGGCGGATAATTTATTTGATTGCGAATGTAATACTGAACTCAATGTAAAATTTTATCCGCATACGATGACAGCCTGAGATTATATCTTTTTGCAAAACTATTCCCAAAATCGCGTAAGCTCGCGGTGGACAAATCCGTTTGAGGCGAGGATATCAGAGTTTGCGAGCGCGCGGTTAGTTATGATGTCCTTAGTTTGGTATACCAGGGATTTGATTAATTTCGTATCTGTTCGCATGTGATGTGAGTCTTTTTAGTTGAACTATTTAAATGCGATAAACATTTAATATTTTTACACGTAAGTGCAAAAAATTTTATCAATCATTTTCCTCAAAGTTTTCGACCTGCTCCATAACTTTCCGAAAAACCTCGGGGCTGTACTGCGGCGGATATCCGTTTTTAATTAAGCATACTTTTATGTCGAACTTAAGCTGGTTGCGAACAATTTGGTTATTGAGCCAATCAGTAAATGCAGATTTTGTGTCAATAATTGGCTTTAATTTGCGCAGTTCTTCAGGATTGGTGCTTATTCCGTCAGGCACTTTCTTTTCCTCAAACCACTCCGGATATTTATCTTGAAACTTTTTTAGTAACTCATACGCAATCTGCCTTTTAGAGCATACAATCATAGCTTTTTGAACTCTTTCCGGATCATTGGCGCACGAAGAAACATAGTGGTCATGAATATCAACAGCAAGGCGCTCCAATCGTGAAGGTTCGCTGAGAATAATCTCCATGGAACTCATATTTCTGCTGGGTCGGTAAATCAGGGATATTGATTTCAATGTCACAAAAGCTATCCCAGTCTAAATTTGAACGAATACTACCGTCACTAAGAAACCAACCAAGCCTATCCGTTTCTTTCGACAAAAAACGCATAAAGAAATACATTGGAATGATGATGTCAATTGCGGTTACTTCAAAAGTTGTATATGCGGGAGATACAATAATTGGTATATCTTTTGTATACATACTTAATCTGATACACTTATCCCTTCCTGTCTGCATTCCGCTAAAAACAAATCTGTTTTTTCTGACAACTTTATATTTTAACTCATCTAATCCGTCGGTATTGGCAACTGTGGGCATAAAATCTTTATTTATATTAATGCCATAAAAATTATATATTCCAAATGTGTTCCTTTCATCAATAACAGTAATTAATTCTCTAATTTTATACTTACTCAATCCCATAGCCAATCCCCCTGAATGCTTTTTCAAGCATTTTTTGAGACTGCTTTTCCGCAGCCAAAATGTCCTTCATTTCTTTTTGAATACGCGCCATTTCTTTCGGGTAATCAATATCCAAATCATGGTCAATAAATTCAATATATTTGCTTGGAACAAGGCTCCAGTCCCGATTTTCGATTTCCTCTTTCCCAACACTGCGGTAAAGTTCGGGGAACTCATAATTTTTACCGTCTGTTCCTTCGCTTTGCCATGTATGATAAATATCCGCGGCTTTTTGAATCTGATCTTTGATAAGAATCACTTTCTTCTTATTTTCGCCTTTTACAGAATTTTCCGTCCATGTACGCAAATCCATAAAAAGTATTTCGCCTTCACGGTTTCTCAGATCCCTGCCGTGATAATTGCCGCCTTTTTTATTTTGATTCAAAATCCACAGCGTAGCGCTGATGTCTGTTGTGATAAACAATTCCCGCGGAAGAATGAGAATCGCCTCAATTTTGTCATTCTGAATCAACTCCATTCGGATTTCGTGTGTATCGCTGTCACCTAAAGCTCCGTTTGCCAAAAGAAAGCCGGCAACGCCGTTAAGCGGCTTCATATGTGACAATATATGAAGTATCCATGCGTAATTGGCATTACTCTCCGGCGGTGTCGAGTAATCAATCCATCGGGTATCATTCTTCAAATTGTCATCATACCAACCCTTTAAATTAAATAGAGGATTAGCCATTATATAATCGAAATATAATCCTTTATGCAAATCGTTGGTAAAGGAAGAATCATTTGTCTCTCCAAGATGATGGCTAATGCTTCGCAAAGTAAGATTCATCTTTGCAAGACGATACGTTGCAGCATCTTTTTCCTGACCGTAAACATTAATACGGCTTATATCGCCTTGTTTCGCTTTGACAATTTTGGCGCTTTGAATAAACATTCCGCCTGAACCGCAACATGGGTCATAAAGCGTGCCGTCATATGGTTCAATCATAGCGGCAATTAACTGAACTACGTCATGCGGGGTATAAAATTCTCCTTCTTCTTTTGTTGCATTTACGGCAAACTCTTTAAGAAAATATTCATAAACACGTCCTATAAGATCTTTTTTCTCTCCAAATGCCTTATGACTGATTTTATTAACCTCGTCAACGATCTTTTTAATATCGTTTGGCGCAAGATTTCGAGTGGTAAATGTACCCTCCACAAAACAGCCTTTTAGTTGGGAATCGCTGACAGCCAAGCTGTGAAGCGCTTTATCGAGGGCTACATTAAGCTCGGGTGCAGGTTTGTTGATAATGGTTGACCAGCGAGCCTCAACAGGTAGATTATACGTACCGTCAGTAAACGTGGGATCGTCAAAAAAAGCCTTTATGATTTGCTCGTTATTAGGATCAAGACCCTGTTCAATCAAATCCTCACAGAGATGCTCAATGCCATCTTCAAATTTTTCTCCGATAAAACGTAGAAAAACAAGAGTAAGCATCATATCGCGCTTTTCAAAAAACGAGCCGGAATTGCGCGCTTGACGCAAAATATCACGGCAGTTAAATAGGATTTTATCTAAATTTATCTTGCCCTCAACCTTTTTCTTTGCCATAAAAACATATCCTTCCCCTTTTAAATACAACCCACCATTTTATATTATATCATATTTACTTGACAACAAGCAATAGAAGAACCCTATAACTCTAATTTTGTGTGGAAAAAGATTTTGATGTTGAAAACTTGCAACGGAAGCGCTTTCAGTATAGCTATATCCAATAAAAGTTTGTGATTATACCACTATATTTTTCAGGCAAAAAAATAAGACAGTCAAACCCGTATATACATAAAAAAGGATTAAGTTTGTTTTTGACCAAACTCAATCCTTCGTCTTAAATGTACAAAATTACAATAAAAAACTAATCTTCCATAACAGTTAACGTTGTAACAAAACCAAATGCATTATTCGGAATAACAACTTTACCCATTTTAATTTTTCCAAATGCTACGGCGATATGAATTTTAAAATTATTTAAAAGTTCAACTTCAGACACAAAAAATGGGCATGTTTTTTCACAAGTCTTTAATATATTATATTTCTTTTCAGAAATCGTAATATCAAATAATAATGCACCTATCGGAGTAACTACCTTTTTTATGACCCCATTGGCAGTATTTTTGTCTTCTCTATCCTCTACAAAAGATAAATTAAGTCTAAGCATAGGTTTTTTATGTAAAATTTCCACGCTGGCAGTATACAAAACTCCGGCATCAATCCAACTTTTTAAAATATCATACTTATCTTTTGATATGGTTTCATCAAAAAAGAGTTCGCTCGCAAAACTATCATCTTTTTTCACACTCTCACCCTCCCTCTCTCAATTTACCCCAAAACTACTAATACCACAAATAATAATTATCCTCAATCACCCAACGACCAAACGGCATGTCCGAGACTTCTTCATCAATGTCAAGCAATTCAATCTCTCTATCACCGACGTCCATATGACAGCTATATATCGTTTCCCAATCTTCGATTTCCTTATTCACGGCGTACCATCGCTCATAATCGTCATATGTAAAGTTCGATTGCAAACCGACTTGCAAAATGGCACCTTTTTCTTTGATTTGACGGATTCTTTTAATTGTATTGGCATTATTATGTGCATAATCTCGGAGCGTTTGAATTGCGTTGATAAAAACGATATCCCCTTCTTTTACATGTTCCAGCATTGCTCGAAATGCGTTCCTGCCCTCTGTTCTTTCACAAAAAACTGTAAAATTACTGTCAAGGTAAGCTTTCATACAAAAAAATACAGCGTTATTCAAATCCCGTAAATGTTTCCCGTATACCAATATAGCCATTTTAACTATCCTCCTTCCTGATATACCAATAATTAGCATTGTCTAAACGGCATTGCTTGTTTCGACCTTTTGAATGAATCTAAGTTTATATGTACAAAAAAATTTCAAATATGCATAATGTTGTGAATCATGTCTTCAAAGATTTTCAACATGTGTAAAATATATTTTTTTGCTTTTCTCTTGCAAAATCACCGGAATATGGTATAATTAAATAGTCCGAAAGGACGCTACCACAATTTTTATTACTATGTAACTCGATTATATAGTACAATTTTTTAATACTCTTTTGAATATCCTTATAAGGATATTCTTTTTGACGTACAATATGGCAGTGATGTGTTTTGCGAAAAACGCAGGCTTTGCATATTGGAATACTGTTGTATTGTACTGTAAAAGAGTGTTTCATTGTTGATAAAAATGTGTGGTAGCATTAAAAATCCAAGCCGCGTTTTTGTGCGTGGTATAGGATTTTTATACCACGCATTTTATTTTGCGTGAAAAAGCTACATTCATATAATTTACGGGGGAAGGAGAAGCGGTGCGCAATCCGTTAATTGCGTGAGAATAAATCGGAAAGGATATGATAATATAATGAAAAGAAAATTTTTATCGGCACTTTTATGCCTTGCGATGTTCGGCTCGATGACGGGCGTTACGGCGCTGGCTGAAAATGCTGGCACGGAAGCGGACGCCTCGGTGTACACTGCCGCAGAGGAGACCGAGCAGAACGTGACTGCGGAGGAAACCGTCGGTGATGACGTTTCGGAAGAAGCGGTGCAGAGCGAGCAGGACGAACCCGCGGAAGAAATTGCGGAAGAAAACGAACAGGACGGGGATTTTGATATTTCGCTTCTTGCCGCGACATCATCACTGGGCGGAGACCTTACATACACCCTCGAAAGCGGCACTTTGACAATAAAAGGTACCGGCGACATGACATTTACCGGCAGTAAAGCTCCATGGTATGACCAAAAACACACCATAAAAAAAGTTGTTATCGAGGATGGCGTGACCTCTATCGCAAACGACGCTTTTCATGGAGGAATAAGTGATGACTATGATATGCTTACCTCGGTTGAATTGCCTGATACACTTACATCTATAGGCGAGCTTGCATTTTGTAACTGTACCGCTTTGACGTCAGTTGAAATTCCCGCAAGCGTTACAACTATCGGAGAAGGCGTGTTCAAGGACTGCACGAAGCTTCAAACTGTGACGATACCGTCCGGCTCGGCTCTTGCCGGCATCAGCGAACAAGCGTTTTACGGCTGCGAGGCTCTTCAAGGCATAGAAATTCCGGACAGTGTAACGGCTATCGGTCCGCAAGCCTTTAATTTTTGTGACAACCTTGAAACGCTCAAAATGTCACAAAAAGTAACAAGCATAGGCGACAAAGCATTTCAAGACTGCCTAAAACTGAGAGCCGCAGTTCTTCCTGACGGACTGAAAACTATCGGCGCACGCGCTTTTCAGGAATGCAGTGCTCTCCAATACATAAAAATTCCCGGCACGGTTGAGTCTATTGGAGAATATGCGTTCGCAAGCTGCAGCAACATAACGTATGCCGTGATTGACGAAGGTGTAATGTCGCTGAGCAATAATATGTTTTACAATGACCGCGCAATGACGAACATAACTCTGCCTAAGACGCTGGAATCAGTCGCAAGAGATGCGTTCAACGGCTGCTCAACACTTGAAAACGTATATTACACCGGCACAAAGACACAGTGGGGAACCATAACAATAGTAGACGACGGAAATACAGCTCTTACCGACGCGGCGATAAGATATAACACAATCCGCGACGGAGACCTTCGTTATTACTTTATCGGCGCGTCCGACGATATTTTAAAGGCGGACTGCCTCACGGCGGCGGCAAATACTATCGGTACGGAAGAACTGAAGAACAACGCCAAGATAAAAGCCGTTTTAATTCCCGCGCGCGTAACGGCTATCGGCGATAACGTGTTTGAAGGCTGTAATAATATCGAGAAGGTTTACTACACCGCAGGCGAGGACGGCTGGCAGGAGGTCAATAAGGGAACCGGCAACGAAGCTCTCACAAA
Organism: uncultured Clostridia bacterium; assembly: GCA_947591315.1. Classification (GTDB taxonomy): domain Bacteria; phylum Bacillota; class Clostridia; order UBA1381; family UBA1381; genus Hominilimicola. Next base: position 86,882 of record CANQDD010000008.1, on the reverse strand, counting down.
CGCCGTACTGTTCCCGAACGCGCAGCAAAGCGGCGACAACGTAATATACAGATACACCGACGCCGACAGTAAAAATCTCCTTATAAGCGGCTGCGGTCTTATGCCCGAATATACTGCGTCAAATTCTCTGTGGAGAAACAATACGACTGTAGAGACCGTCAAATTTGAGGACAGACTGACAAGCGTGGGTTCAAACACGTTTAACGGATGTACGTCAATTAAGTCGGTTGACCTGTCCGACGGAACAACGGTTATCGGCGCGAGTGCGTTCTATAGTTGCTCTGGTATGAGCGAGATAACCATTCCCGCGGGAGTTACCGAGATAAAGGAAAACGCGTTCGGGAACTGCACCTCGCTCAATGAAATCTGCTATATGGGTACGGCGGCTCAGTGGAGACAGCTTATGTCCAATACCGCGGCGGGTAATGACATTTTGAGCGCGAACGGCGTGGATATACATTACAATGTAAAAAGGCTCGGCGATTTGAAGTGGTGGATTGCCGAGGGTGATATTCTCGAAATCGCGGGTTCGGGCAATATTCCCGACTTCACCGATGAAGCTCCCGCGCCTTGGGGAACGGATATAAAGGGCGTTATAATTCCCTCCACCGTTAAGGGTATAGGCAATAACGCGTTCGCAGACTGCGAAAATCTTACAAAGGTGTATTATAAGGCTGACGGCGTTTCGTATGAGGATTTAAGCAAGGGTGAAGGCAATGACGCTTTAGCCTCATCCACGGTATATTACAACGCCGTGCGCGAGGGCAATATCGTTTGGACATATTCAGCCGACAGAGACGCCGTACTCACAATCAGCGGCGCGGGCGCGATTAAGGATTACACCGGAAAAAATTATCAGAATAAGGACTATACGCCTTCGTGGTCAAAGCATGCCGCAGAAGCCAAGAAGGTCGTTATAGAAGATACGGTAACGACGGTCGGCACGGCTTCATTCAAGGGATTTACCGCGCTCACCGACTTGGCGCTTCCCGATGGTATGAAGGAAATTCACACGTCGGCGTTCGAGGGCTGCACGTCGCTTACAAATGCCGCACTTCCGTCAACGGTCGAGCATATAGCCGAAAACGCGTTTAAGAACACGGCCATTCCCGCGCTGACAATTCCCGAGGGAATGGAAAGCATATCTTCGGGCGCGTTTGAGGGCTGTACGAAGCTTGTGGATATAAAGCTTCCGGCGACGCTCACGCAGATAGACGCAAACGCGTTTAAGGGCTGCACTGCGCTTCTGTCGCTCGTTATTCCCGACACCGTTGCCGTTATCGGCGATGAGGCGTTCGCAGAATGCAAGAGCCTTCAGAAGGTAAATATTCCCGACAGTGCGGCGACAATCGGAACCGCCGCATTTAAGAACTGCGGCGCGCTTATGAAGATTATTCTTCCCGCAGGCGTTGAGAATCTTGCGGCTGATGTGTTCTCCGGCTGTAAGAGCCTTGAAAAGGTTATCGTACCCGAAAACACAAGAGGTATAGGCAATAACGTGTTCGCGGGCTGTGACGCGCTGAAGTATGTGTATTATCTCTCAACCGAGAGCAACTGGGGTCATATTACAAAGGGCGAGGGTAACTCCGCGCTTACAAACGCGACTCAGTATTTCGACTGTAAGAGAGAAAAGGGCGTGATTTACCTCCTCGACGAGGAGAGCGGCGTTCTCGATATAGTTGCGGGTTCGGAAATAGGCGAATACACTGAGGAAGCTCCCGCTCCGTGGAAGAATGAAAACATAACCAAGCTTAAGCTGCCGCCCGAAATTACCAAGATAGGAGCAAACGCTTTCGCCGGCTGCGACAAGCTTACCGATGTGTATTATTCCGGCACGGACGGAGAATGGGAAGGCGTTGCCGTTGACGATACGGTGATACAGAATGCTTCCGTTCACTGCAATTACGTTATCACGGACAGCGACACATACGAAATACAAGATATTACACCGACCGAAACGGGTGTAAATATTACCGTAAACACAAATCAGACCGTTTCGGGAGAACAGACGGTTCTTGTCGCGAGCTATGACGAAAACGGCAGATTTATTGGCTTGAAGCAGACGGAAATAACGTCGTCGAGCGAGCCGCAGAATATAAGCGTTGATATAGATAAGGAAAATGCTTCTACTATAAAGGCATTTATATGGAACGACGCAGAGTACATGCTTCCCGCAAGTACCGCGCAAAGTTGCATTGTGAATTAATACGCTTATATGATTTATATGGGCAGTCAAAACGGCTGCCCATATTTTTTGAAACTTATAACCTTTGGTGTTAATTTTATTATTAAAATCGTGTTATTTTTTCTTAAAAAACCATTAAAAAACCTAGTTTTGAAAAAAATTGCGTTTTTCCCGCAACTTTTGAGCGAAACTTTTAGCACAGTAGATACCTATTTTTCTTTTTTAAGCAATTCAGCTAAGTTATCAGTATAAACAGCGTGAACACTGTCGGCAGCCACAAGTCGCAGGAAAATATCATTGACATTAGGTAATGCACATATCTCTCTCGCAAGCTGATATGTTGTCATTTTTGTATAACCCTTTATATGGTATGCCTTACATATTTCTTTGAGTCGAGATTTTGGCGTGTTTTCGAAATATTTTCTCTTGTTAAAGTTCCGCAGTCGGTCATTATCGTCAATTGTGAATCCCATTTGTTTTGATTGATTTTGAATGTTGTCGGTTAAGCTTTAGGTAATTTATATATTTAGTTGTCGGTCTACTAAAATTAAGTATATTTTGATTTTCAAGGTCTGTGCGTGATATAAAATTGCCGCCAGCCGTCAGTAAATTTATAAGGATCTGTTCAGCGTCTGCCTTAGAGGATGGGGCGCTTTTATGCTCAATATTCCAATTATGAATAAATACATACAAACCGATATACAAAGGCAGATAAATAGTCGACACACCGCACATATTCTTGTTGATATGCCGCTTCAGTTGTCGGTGAAAAGAGTCAATTCGGTCTAAATTCAAGCCTTTTTCACGTTTCAATTCCTCAAATCTGTTGTATGGCAAAGTCTGATAATTGTCAATATAATCAAGTTGTCTGCTACCGTAAAGATTTTGTCGTACAACATTATCTGTTATTTCAACTTTATAGCGCTCTCTATAATCCTTCTTTGCCCTTTTTATAAGTTCCCTCGCTTCAGACTTTTGAACATAGTGAGGAATTGCCATATTTTCTGCATAGCGTTTATATGCTTCATAGCCATCTGAACACAAAAATGTAACATTTCCCAGATATTCGGAAAAATATTCTTCAAACGGTTGCGAAGAGCCTTTACCCAATCCGGTCACGACAGCGGCAATATATCCGGAGCTGTCAATGCCGGTCACAACGCAAGCAAATTCCGGACTGTTTATGCCCAACTTTGAGGGAATGGTATACTGTTGTGTTCTGGCGACTCGTTTTTCAATAGCTGTCGGAGCAACATTTATAAGATTGCGCGAGCCTTTTTGACCTTCCCGAAAATACGTTTCATCGACCTGAACTACTCCCGATAGCTTGGGCATTGGATAGCACTTTATTATTGCCTTTTGAATTTTGTGCCTATAAGCCAAAATCGTTCCTTCAGTCATAAAAGTATCGTAATCCTGCTCCAATTCACGCTTAACCTGCGCAAGCGGCGTGCTGTGTAATGTGATGTATACTAGATAAACCCAAATCTCCCAAGATAGCGAAGAGCCTTGTACTAATGTTCCGACAAACGGTGTGAATGTTTTGCTGCAACTATTACAGCGGTAACGCGGTTTCCCGTTCGCAGTTGTTCCGTGCTTATATACTGAAAAATTCTTACAATAGGGGCAAACTACGCGTAACCCCTGACGGTTCATAAAATCCATAAAACCGTCTGTCGGCAGTACAGTTGATGATATGTTGGTGTTGTGCGTTTTTTCGTATTTTGACAACAGATTTTGTGCTTCGTTTGGAGATAAGGCCATAAATTGCAGTTCAAGTTCTGTTTGCGTTGCCATCTCGGCTTTTTTCTTTGCCTTATACTGCTGGAATGATTTCCTAAAGTGCATTCCCTTGTCCTCCGTTATATTTATAAATATATTATATCTTAAAAACGACTGAATTTCAATATAAAACATATTTATATATAATGTGCGGCTTTTTATAAGCTTTGCGAGATGTTTTATAAGAATTCAAGTACCTTATTTTTATAAAATCATAAACAGTTTTTATAAAAATTTTAATATTGTTTATATAATGTATCAACATAAAAAAATTACAATACACCAACGAACTAACAGATTTTTTGATACTTTTCAATTCAATTTCGTCGCGAGATTTCAATATTATGATACATTCAACACAATTTAAGAGTTATAGGTAGAAGAACGAAATATTTTTTAAAATTGATCAATAAATTTATTAAAAAAATTGATTTATCAGAATTTTATCAAAAAAATTACCACAAAAATCAAGTTTATCAGAATTTTATCAGAATATTTCTTGACAAATATGCATAAAATATATAAAATAAAAGAAAAGGAGGTGGCGATATGCAGGAGAATGAGTTAAAGGAGCTTGTTAAGGAAATACAGGCGCAAAGGTGCGAGAATAATTATATAGAATTAAAGGCCGCCAAGGACGGCTGCCCGAAATTATTTGATACGCTTTCCTCCTTTTCCAACCAATCGGGAGGAGGAAGGATTGTTTTCGGAATAAGCGACGATTACAATGTATGCGGAGTTTATGATGCAGCGGATTTACAGACGAAAATTATGGAGCAGAGCGCGCAGATGTCGCCGGAGGTGCGTCCGCTTTGCACCACGGCTGATATTTGCGGTAAGGTAGTGGTATGCGCGGAAATCCAGGAGGTTGATAACTTTGAAAAGCCCTGCTTCTATCGTGGCGCGGGCAGATTAAGAGGCTCGTACATACGCGTGGGCGACGGAGACAGACACATGACCGAATACGAGGTATACAGCTATGAGGCGTTCAAAAAGAAAATCAGAGATGAGCTGCGCGTTGACTCAAATGCCGAGGTCGAGGACATACAGACCGACTATCTCGCGGAGTATTTGTCCGCGCTTAGAAAAAAGAAACCAAACCTTGCCGTTCTGCCGATAGAGCGAATATACCGTCTGCAAAATATAGTGCTGAACGGAAGTCCTACTCTTGCCGCGATCATGCTTTTCAGCGATTATCCGCAGGCGTTCTTTCCGCAGCTTTCGATAACCGCCGTATACATTCCGGGCACGGAAAAAAGCATGGTCGGCGAGGTCGGTGAAAGATTTATAGATAACGCCAGAATAGACGGAAATATTGCGCAGATGCTTGACGGAGCTATAAGCTTTGTGCGCAGAAATATGAAAACGGCGACTATTATCGATCCAGCCACCGGAAAAAGAAACGATAAGACGGAATATCCGATCATTGCTGTAAGAGAACTCATACTGAACGCGTTAATACACCGCGATTACAGCATTCACACAGATTCAGCGCCTATTACCATTGAAATGTATCAGGATAGGTTTGAAATTGAAAATCCGGGCGGTTTATATGGCAGGATGACGCTTGACAAGCTCGGGAAGGTTTCCGCCGACACAAGGAATCCGGTCATCGCGAACGCGATGGAGGTGCTAGACGAAACGGAAAACCGTTACAGCGGCATACCGACGATAATAAATGCGATGAAGGAGTACGACCTGCCCGCGCCGAAATTTGAGAATGACCGAGGCGTTTTCCGTGTGACGTTGTATAACGGCAGAGAAGGCGGTAGGCAAACGGCGATTGCGAACCGGCCGGACAGCGACGCGATTCTCGAATTTTGCAGAACACCCAGGAGCCGCTCGGAGCTGGAGGAGTATTTTAAGGGCAGAAAGGGCATTGTGTATCTGATGAAAACAGTCGTGCATCCGCTGATTGAATCCGGGGATTTGCTACTGACTATACCCGATAAGCCGCGCAGCAAATACCAGAAATATGTAACGGCGAGGAAATGAATTTTTTTATAATTGTAATACAAATTGTAAAACAGGGGGATTTTGATGTGTGAAAAACGTGATAATACTGTGGGCTGTAGGGTTTTAAACCTGCGGTCTCCAAAACCGCGTGCCGAGGGTTCAAGTCCTTCTGCCCCTGCCATAGCCGCCGCAAACGCGACGGCTTTACTATATTTGGGGGTGTAGCTCAGACAGGAGAGCGCTTGAATGGCATTCAAGAGGTCAGGGTTCGGTCCCCACCACGGACATTCATCATCTGCGCTCTGTATGTCTTCGGCTTCGTTTCTGTATGTCGTTGTTAAAACGCAAAAAAAGTACCATACGGTTAATCGTTCGGCGGTAGCAATCTAAAAAAGATAAAAGCTTTTCGTATTGCCATAGCTTTATCGGTGCGTAACTTGGCGGTGCGTATTTACCTGAGGCTTTTTGACCTTTATACACATTCTTTGATAGTCCACATAACTCTTTTATATGTGCAATATCACTCCCGCTGACGTGTAGATTGTAATTTTTCTTTACCCAATTCTTTATTTGCTCGTATGTTGCTCGTTTGCTCTGACGGCGCGTTTCGTCTTCGTAATTGCCAATGTTGTCGATTATAATACCAAAAACATTATGATAAACGCCAATACTTACGTCCCTCATCATATTCGTGTATTTCGTGTCGTTGTTCACCAGATAAAAACCGCTTAAACGTTGGGTTCAAGCGGTTTTATTTTTGTGTGGCAAAAAATCAAGATGTCATAAGTGTGGTAGTTACTCCACCTCATTCTTTCCCATCTTTGCCGCTATCCTCGGCATAATTATATTGCCGACAGTTTATCTGAAGATCACCTTTTCGTGACCTTTGACTGAGAGCTTTTAGGTTAATTCAAGCCATTGGCTTTTAATACTCTGTCTAACGCTTCCGGATACATGGCTTGTGCCGATACTTGCATCCAAGATTGTAAAGTTCCGGACCAAACCCAATTCTTATCTTCCGATAACTGGTCCGCAAATTCTCCGGGTTCTGTTGGCACGGAAGTTATAACCATCCAATCTCTGCCCCAATGACCTTCGCCGGTTACTAAATTAACATAATATGACTGATTATTAACTGTCATACCCGTTGAATCAACTTCGTCTCCGACATCACCTGAGAATACTAACCCGGTCACATTTGTCATTGTAACTGTGGTATTACCCGCACCTGTTACTGTAACGCCCAAATCAGGCGCAACGCCCTGACCCTCGCCAAGTACGCCGTGCGGTCCCTTTTTCAGCACTACCGCAGTGCCGTCCGCTTTTATAACGGTGTCGCCTTCCCTTGCGAAACGGTTATTTGCCTCCGTTCTCGGCTGTCCCTCGTAAATTATGATAGGCTCGTCGGTGTTTGTCGGCTCCGACGGCTCTTGCGAGGTGCTGATCGTGATTGTATTATTCGTAAAGCCGACAGTAAACCCACCCACCGCGTCGGCAATGTCGCGGAGCTTAAAGTAGCTGCTGTCGTTTATGTTGTAGCCTTCGATTGATTTTTCAGCGCCGTCAACCCTGATCGGGAACGGGTTCACCGTTACCGCATACTCAACCGCAAACCCTGTCAGCGCGGAGCAGATAACGCCGCCTATGATAAAGCCTAAAACAAATTTCTTCATGAAAATCCCCCTTCCGATATATTATACATCAGAAGGGGGGAAAAATCAAGGCATCAGTCACCCTTATGTAAAATTGCCAAATACTCCTCCAGGCACAGACCGTGCTTATATATTTCCTCGGCGGCGGATTGTCCGACGTATCTGAAATGCCACGGCTCGTTGCTTATGCCGGTTATGCTGACCTTATCGGGCGGGTAACGTCGGATAAAGCCGTATTTGTGCGCGTTGGATTTGAGCCAGTTCCACACAATATCCGGCGACTGAACCGACGCGTCGGCGCTTGTAATGTCGACCGCAAGTCCCGCCTGATGCTCGCTTGTTCCGGGGAGCGCCGCCCATGTTTTCGCGGCTTCGAGCGCGTCATCGGGAGCGTAGCCCTGACGTATAAATTCCCGCTTTTTTTGATCGAGCTCCGCCTGCTGCTCCTTTGCCGTCCTGTACGACGAGGATATTGACGGCAAAATGCCCTGACTTCTCGCGTCGTCAAACATTTTCTGCAGATACGGATAAACGCGGCTGTCAATCTTGTGACCGTTCGCGAGCGAAGTCAGTTTCACGCTGAAATTGTCGGGCAGAGGGTTATCGGCGTTTATAAGCATAAGCTGCCAGCCGTCGTCCTCCGACGAAACGGCGTCCTTATCTATCGGGTCGGTAAGCAGCGATATTTCCGTTTTTACACGTCCGAACGCGCCTATGTCAATCAGCTTCATCACCGTAAGCGTTACCATGACCGCAATACACGCGGCGATTACAGCCGCGCCCGCGCAGCCCGGTTTGCGTTTATGCCTCATCATATCCGCCCCCAAAATAAAAAAGTCTTTATTCTGATTATAAAGAATAAAGACCTTCAATACTTTAATATTAAATTGAGAATTTCCTAAGAAAATCTTAATTTTTCATCTGGCGGGTATTCGGACGGTAAACGTCGTGATTTCGTTTTCGCTTTCTGCTGTAATCACGCCGCCGTGCAGCGTCACGATTTCCTTTGCTATCGCAAGACCGAGTCCCGCGCCGCCGGTGTTTGTCGCGCGCGCGTCGTCGGCTCTGAAAAACTTTTCAAATACCGATCGCAGCTTTTCCTTCGGAATTGTTCTGCCTTTGCTGCTTACCGAAATAACGATATTTTCATCGTCTTTCGCGGCACTGATCGTGATTGGCGTGTCGGGATAGCTGTACGACACGGCGTTGCGCAGAATATTTGCGAATACGCGCGCGAGCTTTTCCGCGTCAACATTGCCCGATAAATTTTCGTCAGCGTTAAGCTCGATGCGGTTGCCGTGCTGTTTCAGGACGGGATAAAACTCGTCCGTCAGCTGCAGGAGCATATAGTAAATATCGGTGTCGCGCTTGTCTAAGGTTATTTCCTGTAAATTGTATTTCGTTATCTCGAAAAACTCGTTTATCAGCTTTTCAAGCTGCAGCGATTTGTCGAGCGTTATGTCGAGATACGCGTCCGCCTTGTCCTTCGGCATATCTGGCGACTCCTTCAGGAGACTGATATAGCCTATGACGGACGTTAGCGGCGTGTGAATGTCGTGGGCAAGGTATGTTATCAAATCGTTTTTCCGCTGCTCAGCCTCGTCCGCAGCGCGCTTTCTTTGACGCAATGTGCGCTTTACGGTGTTCAGCGTGTTCTCGGTCGCCGACATTTCCGGCGGCAGGAGAATTTTGTTGTCGTCCTCCGTCAAAAGTTCGTCTATACCTTTATTGATTGAAGTAAAGTATTTCGTGAACCAGTTCAGGAAAAACCGCAGCATTACAAGGAATATTACCGCGACCGCGACGATCCATACAATTTCCGTAAGGTTGCGGAAATAATGCTGATAAATACCCTCCGCCGTATTGCGGTTCATGCCGAGCCGCAGCAAAACGCGCAGAGTAAAATCCCAGCCGCGGTTTTTCCACAAAAGCTCGTACAGCGCGAAAACAACCGCGATCGCGGCGGCTGTCAGGATAAAAAACCGCGCGTAGATTTTCGATTTCAGATTTGAGTATTCCGACCTATCCTTACTTGTCAATTTTATACCCCACTCCCCATATAGTTTTTATGATTGACGCGTCACTCATTTTCTCACGCAAATGGCGAATGTGAACGGTTATCGTGTTGTTACTCTTGCTGTAATACTCGTCCTGCCATATTCTGTGAAACAGCTCCTCCGAGCTTACCGCGCTGCCTTTGTTTTCCAAAAGTATCTGAAGTATCGAAAATTCCGTCGGCGTAAGCGCGAGCGGTTTTTCGTTTAAGAAGCACTCGTGCGTTTTTACGTTCATCGTTAAACCCGAATGTGCAAGGACAGTCTCATCATCGTTGTTTGAAACGGCGATGTTGTATTTTTTGTACCGCCGAAGCTGCGCCTTTATTCTCGCGACCAGCTCGAGCGGCTTAAAAGGCTTTGTGATATAGTCGTCCGCGCCGAGCGTCAAGCCCGTGATTTTGTCGGTTTCCTCGTTTTTTGCGGTGAGCATAATAATAGGGTAGTTGTATTTTTCGCGGATTTTTTGGCACAAGGTAAAGCCGTTTATATCCGGCAGCATTACGTCGAGCACGGCAAGGTCAAACTCCGTGGAGCTAACGCTGTCAAGCGCGCCGAGCGCGGAATAAAACTTGAACACCTCGTAGTTTTCGTTTTTCAGATACAGCTCTATCAAATCCGCTATTTCTTTTTCGTCGTCTATTATAAGTATCTTTTCCGCCATGCGCGCCGCTCCTTTTTCATTCGCTGAAATTATTATATACGCATATACGGGTAACGTCAAGGCGGAATGGAAAATATTACTTAAAGGCGGTGATAATTGACATATAAAAACGAATATGCTATACTAATGTTGGAGATAACTGTAACATTGGGAGGAATGCAACGATGAATTACAAAATAAACATGCTTTGGGACAGCGACGCCGGCGTCTGGGTAGCAACAAGCGATGATATTCCCGGTCTGGTATTGGAGAGCGGTTCATTTGACGCTTTGCTCGAACGTGTAAGATTTGCCGCGCCGGAGCTTCTCAAATTTAATAATAAATAAAATCCCCGAGGTTTTCGGGGATTTTTGTCCGGCTGCTTTATCTCAAAATCTTCTACATTTCCGCGCAGAATTTTTCCACCGCACGCGGCAATATTATCCATTCCGCCTGCTCCATTACGCGCTTTTGCAGTACCTCCGGCGTGTCGCCGTCCTGTACCTCGACCGCCTTTTGCATAAGTATCTTTCCCCCGTCCACAACCTCGTTTACGAGATGTACCGTCGCGCCGGTCACCTTTACGCCGTAATCGAGCGCGGCCTCATGCGGCTTTAAGCCGTACATGCCCTCGCCGCAGAACGACGGTATCAGGGACGGGTGTATGTTTATTATTCTGCCCGAGTATTCCGTGAGCAGCTCGCCGCCGAAAATTGCGAGAAAGCCCGCGAGCACCACAACGTCAACGCGCATTTCCTTCATGTACGCGCAGATTTGGCGGCTGAACTCGTCAATGTCGCCGCCGCAGTCGGCGTTTTTGCGGATTATTTTTGTCGGTATTCCGGCGTTTTGTGCGCGCGTTAAGCCGTACGCGGACGCGCTGTTTGAGCATACGCAGACTATTTCGCCGCTTTTCAAAACGCCGCTTTTCTGCGCGTCAATAAGCGCCTGCAAATTCGTTCCGCCGCCGGAAATAAGTACTCCTATTCGTTTCATTTTGTCCTCCTTATTGTTAGCCTCCCTTGTCAAAGGGAGGTGGCATTTGCGAAGCAAATGACGGAGGGATTCATTTTAATACTGTATTAACAATATTCTCTATGTATTGACATGCTCCCTCAAAATTTGTGTTTATTTCGTTATTCGGTATATGAATAACAATTAAATCTCTGCTTTTTAACTTTTCTGTCCTTATTTTATCATACCGCATTCCATGTTCGTCATAATGCTGTGATCCGTCAAGCTCAATTACAACTCCGGCTTTAGCGCAATAAAAATCGACAATATAATTATCTATTACCTTTTGCCTTATAAAGCGTACGGGAAAATTTCTTAAAAAATCATACCATAGATGCTTTTCTTCTTTTGTCATATTCTTTCTGAGATTTTTTGCACGGTCTGTTAATTGCGGATTATGCTTGTAATTCATAATGAATCCCTCCACCGCCTCCGGCGGTCCCCCTCCCTTTGACAAGGGAGGCTTTCCGCATTACACGATTTCAACGCCGGTTTCGCCCGCGGCAAGTTCGCCTATGATATACGCGGTTTCGCCCGCGTCGGTCAGGCACTTCACCGCCGCGTCAGCCTTATCCGCGTCAACGGCGACGATCATGCCGATACCCATGTTGAATGTGTTGTACATATCGCGCTCGGGAATATTGCCCTTTTCCCGCATCAGCTCAAATATCGGCAGCACCTTCCATGTTCCCTTGTGAATTACCGCCTTCAAGCCCTCGGGGAGCATTCGCGGCACGTTTTCGATAAAGCCGCCGCCTGTGATGTGCGATACGGTGTTTATGCCGACTTCCTCTATAAGCTTCAGAAGCGGCTTTACGTAAATCTTCGTCGGTGTCAGCAGCTCCTCGCCTATGGTTTTGCCGAGCTTTTCCGAATATGTATTAAGCGTTTCCTTCGCGTTTGCATCGTTTAAGCCGAACAGCTTTCTTACCAATGAATAGCCGTTCGAGTGGATACCGCTCGACGCTATGCCGATGAGCTTGTCGCCCGCTTTGGCGTTCGCGCCGTCGGTGATCTTGCTTTTCTCGACCACGCCCACGGAAAATCCCGCGAGGTCGTACTCGTCAACGGGATAAAATCCCGGCATCTCCGCGGTCTCGCCGCCCACGAGCGCGCAGCCCGCCTTTACGCAGCCGTCAGCCACGCCCTTTACTATCTCGGCGATTTTTTCGGGAACATTCTTTCCCACCGCCAGATAATCGAGGAAAAACAACGGTTTCGCGCCCGAGCAGGCAACGTCGTTCACGCACATCGCAACGCAGTCCTGACCTATCGTGTCGTGCTTGTCCATCAGAAACGCGATTCTAAGCTTCGTTCCCACGCCGTCCGTACCCGACACGAGCACGGGATTTTCGTAATTTTTCGGCATTTCAAACAAGCCGCCGAAGCCGCCGATACCGCCGATAACTCCCTCTATCGCGGTGCGCTTTACGTCGTCCTTGATAAGCCTAACCGATTCGTAGCCCGCCTCAACGTCTACTCCCGCCTGTTTGTATGCATTTTCACTCATAATTTTATCTCCTTTATTTTAAATTGTGTTTTATTAGCCTTCCCCTTGATGGGAAGCCTTGCGGTGAGCGGCGCATCTCGTGAGCCTCCCCTCGAGGGGAGGTGGCATCGCGAAGCGATGACGGAGAGGTGGCAATGAATTTTAGAACCACCTCTCAGTCGCCTCCGGCGACAGCTCCCCTCAAGGGGAGCCTTACGTAGGGGCTGGCGCCCCCGACAGCCCGCACTCGCATAGCTCCAAAACTACTACATCTCCGCCACTGTCTGTTTTATCTTCGCGTCCTTTGCCGCGACGCCGTCAGCCATTTTTGCCTTTGCTTCCTTTAGCGCGTCTTTCAGGTAATCGTATTTGAGCGACAAAATCTGCGCCGCGAGTATCGCCGCGTTTGTGCCGTTGTCAAGACCGACGGTCGCCACGGGTATGCCCGGCGGCATCTGTACCGTCGCCAAAAGCGCGTCGAGACCCTCGAGCGTGGACTTTATCGGTATGCCGATAACCGGCACAACGGTGTGCGCCGCGATCACGCCCGCGAGGTGCGCCGCCATTCCGGCCGCGCAGATTATTACCTCTATGCCGTTTTGCTCCGCCGATTTCGCGAACTGAGCCGCCTTGTCCGGCGTGCGGTGCGCGCTTATTACGTTTACGTCGATTTCAATGTCAAATTCCTTCAATTTCGATACGCAGCCCTTGAGCTTTTCAAAGTCCGAGTCCGAACCCATGATTAACGCTGCCTTTGGTTTTTTCATATGTCATTACCTCCGTTTTTTGTTATAGTTATAGTATCAAAATTCCGCGCTGTTGTCAATATAAAGCCGTAAAACATCAACTTTCCGCGCTGTTTCAAAAAATTTACAAAAAACACTTGACAAACGGAAAAAAGGTGCTATAATGTAAAACATAGTAATTCGATAGGAAAAGGAAGAATTACGGAAAGGGTGACGAAGCATGTTAACACAACGGCTGAAAAACATTAAGGACGACCGAATGTGCCGATGTTGAAAATTAAGGATAAAAGGGATAAACATAAAATATAATGAAGAAAGCGGGTAATAACCATGTCAAATAAAAATTACAGATTTGAAACTTTACAGCTCCACGTAGGTCAGGAGAACGCGGACGCGGTAACGGACGCGAGAGCCGTTCCGATTTACGCGTCAACGTCCTACGTGTTCCACAACTCACAGCACGCCGCCGACCGTTTCGGTCTGCGTGACGCGGGCAACATCTACGGCAGACTCACAAACCCCACACAGGATATATTCGAGCAGAGAATTGCCGCTCTTGAAGGCGGTGTCGCGGCGCTTGCGACGGCGTCGGGCGCGGCTGCTATCACATACGCGATACAGGCGCTCGCGCAGGACGGCGGTCACATCGTCGCGTCAAAGACGATATACGGCGGCACGTACAACCTTTTCGAGCATACGCTCCCCCACTACGGCATAACGACAACGTTCGTTGACCCGTACGAGGACAACGCGTTCGAGAACGCAATACAGGACAATACAAAGGCGATATTTATAGAAACGCTCGGCAACCCCCACTCAAACATAATCGACATTGAAGCCGTAGCGAAAATCGCGCACGCGCACAACCTTCCGCTCGTTATCGACAACACGTTCGCGACGCCGTACCTCGTAAGACCTATCGAGTACGGCGCGGATATAGTCGTACACAGCGCGACAAAGTTCATCGGCGGTCACGGCACAGCGATAGGCGGCGTTATCGTTGACAGCGGCAAATTCGACTGGGCGGCGTCGAGCAAATTCCCGCAGTTCGTCGAGCCGAACCCGTCATACCACGGCGTAAGCTTTACGGCGGCGGTCGGCGCGGCTGCGTTTGTGACGTACATAAGAGCGATACTGCTCCGCGACACAGGCGCGACGCTCTCACCGTTCCACGCGTTTATATTCCTCCAGGGACTTGAAACGCTGTCGCTCAGAGTTGAGCGTCACGTGGAAAACGCGCTTAAGATTGTTGAATATCTTAACAGCCACCCGCAGGTCGAGGCGGTGCACCACCCTTCACTCCCGACAGAGGAAGGTCACGAGTTCTATAATAAGTACCTTCCGAGCGGCGGCGGAAGCATATTCACGTTCGAGATTAAGGGCGATGCGGCGAAGGCTCAAAAGTTTATCGACAACCTTGAGATTTTCTCGCTGCTCGCCAATGTCGCGGACGTTAAGTCGCTCGTAATACACCCCGCGACGACCACACATTCACAGTGCACCGAGGCGGAGCTTCTCGAGCAGGGCATAAAGCCGAACACAATAAGACTGTCGATAGGCACGGAAAACGTAAACGACCTTATCGAAGCCCTTGACGACGCGTTCAAAGCGGTGGTATAATGACTGTATCAACAGCAAAGAAGGGATAACAATGAAGAACAAAACGGTATTTATCGCGCGGTGCGCGGTACTCGCGGCTCTCGCGTGCGTGCTGACGATATTTCCGAAGGTGCCGATAGGCGAGGGTTACGTGCATTTCGGCGACTGCGTTATCTACGCGGCGGCGCTCGTAATGGGACCCGTCGCGGGTGCGGCTGTCGGCGCGGTAGGTCACAGCCTGGCGGATCTTATTTCGGGATTTCCGATCTACTGTATACCGACGCTCATAATAAAGGGAATACTCGGATTTACGATAGGTAAAATCCTGCACGAAAAGCAGAACGTAAAGCGGTACATACTTGCGGCGGCAGCGTCGCTCGTGATAGTGACGGGCGGATATTTCGTGGCAGAGTTTCCGATTTTCGGAATGGCGCAGGCGCTTGTTTCGCTCGTGTCGTCGCCGATACAGTGGGCGATGAGCATGGTCGCGTCGGCTGTTATAATCCCCGTGCTTATCAAAAACAGAAACAGGTTGAATTTTTAGGAAAGAAGGAAAATATAATGTCAAAAATATATAAGGCGATAACGGAGCTTGTCGGCAACACGCCGCTTTTGGAGCTTACCAATTACGAGAGTGCAAACAATCTGGAGGCAACTGTTCTGGCAAAGCTGGAGTATTTCAATCCGGCGGGCAGCGTAAAGGACAGAATTGCGATAGCGATGGTGGACGATGCGGAGAAAACGGGTAAGCTCAAGAAGGGCAGCGTCATAATCGAGCCGACCTCGGGTAACACCGGTATAGGTCTCGCGTCCGTCGCGGCGGCGCGCGGTTACAGAATAATAATCACGATGCCCGAAACGATGAGCGTTGAGAGAAGAAATCTTTTGAAGGCATACGGCGCGGAGCTTGTTCTTACCGACGGCGCGCAGGGCATGAAGGGCGCGATAGCGAAGGCGCACGAGCTTGCCGCGGAGATAGAAGGCAGCTTTATACCGAGCCAGTTCACAAACCCCGCGAACCCCGCCTACCACAAGGCGACGACGGGTCCCGAGATTTGGAACGACACCGACGGCGCGGTTGATATATTCGTTGCCGGCGTAGGCACGGGCGGCACGCTGTCGGGCGTGGGTGAGTATCTGAAGTCGAAAAAGCCCGAGGTTAAAATCGTCGCGGTTGAACCGGCATCGTCGCCGGTACTGTCCGAGGGCAGAGCCGGAGCGCATAAGATACAGGGTATCGGCGCGGGCTTCGTTCCCGAAACGCTCAACACCGATATTTACGACGAAATTATAAGAGTTGAGAACGACGACGCGTTTGCGAAGGGTAAGGAAATCGCGAGAACGGAGGGTATGCTCGTGGGTATTTCCTCCGGCGCGGCGGTATGGGCTGCGACAGAGCTTGCAAAGCGTCCTGAAAATAAGGGTAAAACAATTGTCGCGCTCCTGCCCGACACAGGTGAGAGATACCTCTCAACCCCGATGTTCGCGGACTGATTAGGTAAGAGCAGCAAAAAGGCGTATCACATGATACGCTTTTTTCATGCTTTAACCGCCGTAACGGTAAACTCGCCCGGTACATTTTCGTTCGTCCATGCGGGGTGTTCGTCAAATCTTTTCAAAACAAATCCACTGTCTATGACCGCGTTAATTATCTCGCTGACGGTATATTTTCTGTAACTGCATTTAGGCATTTTACTGCGGATCTCATCATCAAAGAACCGTGCGTGCGCCATCTCTCCCTCGAATACGTCCGTTGAGAAATAGCTCATGGAAGGCTGCTCCAGATTTAATATATCGGATATTTTCGTAAACGGGTGAAAATCGCTGCATATCATTTTCCCGCCGTCCTTGAGCAGGCGATACATTATACGCATAAACCCGTTGATGTCGTGGAAATAATGCAGCACGCCGCCCTCCATGAAAACAACGTCGAAGCTGTTGTAATATTTTTCGTCGATTTCCAGAACGTCGCATACCTCATAATTTACATGCGTTCCGGCGGCATTGGCAAGCTCCAGAGCGTATCTTTTGTTGTCCTCCGAGATGTCAAAAACCGTCACGTCTGCGCCCAGCAGAGCGAGCGGAACGGCTTTCTTGCCGCACGAGCCGCATATGTTCGCGATTTTCGCGCCCTTGTACGTATCAAAATACGCCGCATACCGCTTTAGCTGCTTGATTGGATTTTCCCTGATTTTCTCCGCCCGCTCCGCAGGCGCACCCATCTGACTAACCCAAAATTCATAAGCGTTATATTCCCATGCACGCTTGTTTTGTATGCTGTAATCTTTCATATAATCATCTCCTTACGTTGATTTGAGAGACAACAAAAGCGTATCGTGTGATACGCTTTTATGATATTTTTACAATTCGCTTATAATATCGCTCATGTTATACATACCGGCGGGTTTGGTTGCGATAAATTTAGCCGCCTTAATCGCGCCGACAGCGAAAACCTCCTTGCTGTGGGCGCTGTGCTTAAGCTCTATGACCTCGTCCGTGCCGGCGAAAATAACCTCATGGTCGCCGACGATCGTGCCGCCGCGCACGGCGTGCAGACCTATCTCCGTTTTCTTCCTCTTTCTCCGAACCGCGTGACGGTCGTAGACGTACTCGGCGGGGAAGGACAGCGTTTCATCTATCGCGTCGGCAATCGCCAGAGCCGTGCCGGACGGAGCGTCGATTTTCTGGTTGTGGTGACGCTCGACAATCTCAATATCAAAATTGCCCTCCAAAAGCTTCGCCGCCTTTTTCGCGAGGTCGATAAGCAGATTGATACCGAGGCTCATATTCGCCGAAAAGAACACGGGAATTTCCTCCGACGCTTTCTTAAATTCAGCCTTCTGCCCGTCGGTGTAACCCGTTGTCGCGAGGATAACGGGAAGTTTGCGCGATTTGCAGTACGTTAAAATACCCGTGAGCGCCGAGGGGTGCGAAAAGTCAATCACAACGTCCGCGTCGCCCGTAAATTCGTTCGGGTCGGTAAACACGGGGTACGCGTTTTCCTTAGCGTCGTTCACGTCGAAGCCGGCAACAATTTCACATTCGTCATCAGCTGCGGCAAGGCGCGATATGACCTGCCCCATTTTACCGTTACAGCCGTTCATTATTATCTTTATCATTGGACGTTTCTCCTTTTTACGCGAGCTTAATACCCGCCTCTGCCATTGATTTCGCGAGCTTAGCCTTATGCTCCGCCGTCATTTCGACGAGCGGCATACGCAAATTGCCCGCGTTGAAGCCCATCATGTTGAGAGCCGTTTTTACCGGTACGGGATTTACCTCGATAAACAAATCGTTTATCAGCGTGAGCAGCTTAAGCTGCATATCTCTCGCCTTTTCCACATCGCCGTTAAAGAAGCTTTCGCACATTTCATGCGTCTCCTTCGGCATTACGTTTGCCAGTACCGATATGACGCCCTTGCCGCCGAGCGACAGCGCGGGGACTATCATATCGTCGTTGCCGGAGTATATGTAAAGCTCGGGTACCTCGGCGGCGACCTTCGCCATGTAGCTGATGTTGCCGCTCGCCTCCTTGACCGCGACGATGTTCTCTACCTTCGCAAGCTCCTTCAGCGTGTCTATGTTGAACGACATGCCCGTGCGCGACGGCACGTTGTAGAGAATAATCGGGATTTTAACGGCGTCCGCGATAGCCGTAAAATGCGCGACAAGTCCGTGCTGCGAGGTTTTGTTGTAGTACGGCGTAACGGAAAGTATCGCGTCCGCGCCGAGTTCCTCCGCTCTTTTCGTAAGCTCTATCGCGTGGCGCGTGTCGTTTGAGCCCGTGCCCGCGATTACGGGTATGCGGCCGTTTACCTTTTTAACGGTGTACTCGATAGCCGCGAGATGTTCCTCGTCCGGCATCGTCGACGCCTCGCCGGTGGTGCCGCAGATTATAACCGCGTCGGTGCCGTTTTCAATGTTGAATTCAATAAGTCTGCCAAGCTCGTCATAGTTGGTCTTTTGACCGTCGAACGGCGTGATTATCGCAACGCCCGAGCCTGTGAACGGTAATGTTTTCATTTTATATCCTCCTATATCAATTTATTCGATTATGCGGAAATTGTCCGCGGGCGACCGCAAGGGTCGCCCCTACGCAAGGCTCCCCTTGAGGGGAGCTGTCGCGCTTGCGCGACTGAGAGGTGGTTTTCAAAAACTCGTTGCCACCTCTCCGTCATTGCTTCGCAATGCCACCTCTCCTCAAGGAGAGGCTAACGGGACGTCGCGGGCGACCGCAAGGGTCGCCCCTACGCAAGGCCCCCTTGTCAAAGGGGGCTGTCGGCGGAGCCGACTGGGGGATTCTTTTTTGATTTTTACCATGAATCCCTCCACCGCCTTCGGCGGTCCCCCTCCCTTTAACAAGGGAGGCTCACGGGAAACCGCATCTTGTCTTAATCCATATATCCCTTTGCCGTCAGCAATTCCGCCAGCAGCACCGCGCCGCCTGCCGCGCCGCGGAGCGTGTTATGGCTCATCGAAACCATTTTGTAATCGTATTGAATCGATTCCCTCAAACGTCCGCAGCTTATCGCCATACCGCCGTCGATCTCGCGCGCCGTCTTGATCTGCGGCTGGTCGGGATTTTCGGCTTCGGTGTAAACATGGATAAACTGCTTCGGCGCGTGCGGCAAATTTAACTCCTGCGGTACGCCCTTAAAGGAGCGCCACATATTCTCGATTTCCTCAACCGACGGCTTGTTTACGCCGTCCTTGAACGAGAAGAATATCGCCGCCGTGTGACCGTCCGAAACGGGTACGCGGTACGTCTGGCACTCAATTTGCAGCTCCGTTGACGGGACTATCTCGCCGCCCTCTATCTTGCCCAAAATCTTATTCGGCTCGACCTCCGATTTCATCTCCTCGCCGCCGATATACGGAATGAGGTTATCAACCATTTCCTGCCACGTCTCAAACGTCTTGCCCGCGCCGGAAATCGCCTGATACGTAGTAACAAGCGCGTGGTCGATCGGGTATTTTTGATTTATAACCGCCATAGCGGGCAGGTACGACTGCAGCGAACAGTTCGACTTAACCGCGACAAAGCCGCGCTTCGTGCCGAGCCGCTTTCTCTGCGCCGGAATAATCTCGATGTGCTGCGGATTTATCTCGGGGATAATCATCGGCACGTCGGGAGTGTGTCTGTGCGCCGAGTTGTTTGAAACGACGGGGCACTCCGCCTTCGCGTAACGCTCCTCGAGAGCCTTTATCTCGTCCTTTTTCATATCGACCGCGCAGAACACAAAATCCACCATCGACGCGATTTTCTCAACGTCGCCCGTCGCGTCCATTACAACCATGTCGGCGACGCTTTCGGGGATATCCTCCTTCATCGCCCACTTCGCGCCGACAGCGTCCTTATACGGTTTGCCTGCGCTTCTCGGCGAAGCCGCGAGAACCTCTATCGTGTACCACGGGTGGTCGTGCAGAAGCGTTATGAACCGCTGTCCCACCATTCCCGTCGCGCCTATAATACCTACCTTGTAATTGTCCTTCATTCTAAAACTCCCTTTTAATTTTTTAGTTAAAAAAGCAGCAGTCTGAGCTGCTGCCATATTTTGCGTAAATTGTATCTGCAAAACGACGATAGCTCAACATTTTGCCGCCATAAACGGCTCAAATGACAGTCATACCGCTCTTAACGGCATGCCCAGCGGGAAATACGCGCAGTCAGTATTTCCGCTTCGGCGTTTTGTCCTTTCGGCTTTAATCAACGGCAACCGCGTGCCTCATAAAGCGTACTGATACGAAAACGCGCCTCTATCACTGCTTTTTTCTTTTCTATATAATACTATCACTATATGCAATACGTGTCAATATATTTTTCAAAATTTATTTTAAAAGCGCGAACTCCTGAACCCAGTACGTGCCGTGTTCGCCGCCGCGTCTTACGCTTATGCCCGTGGATTTGAAGGCAGGATTTAAGATGTTTTGGCGGTGCGTGTCGCTGTTCATCCAGTCCTTTACCGCATCAGCCGCGTTTTTCTGACCTGCCGCTATGTTTTCTCCGGCAAACCAGTATTCCGCGCCGGCAGCGGCAAGGCGGTCAAACGGGGATTTGCCGTCGGGGTTTACGTGGTCGAAAAATCCGCGCGAAACCATGTCGGCGCAGTGCGCGTCAGCCGCCTTTGTAAGATTTGTGTCGAGCGCGAGCGGATTAAGACCTTTTTTTGCCCGCTCCGCGTTCGTGAGCGCGAGAACCTCCCCCGCCGCCTTTTCAAGCAGCGCATCCTCCGACGTTATCGTCACAGTCCGCGCTTCGCCGTCCCACAAAACGTCCGCGCCCGCCGCCTCCGATACGGCCCTAAGCGGCACGAGTATGCGTTCGCTCATAATTATCGGCGGCGTTATAAGCTCTACATCCTTTCCGTTTACGCGCATGATGTTGCTGTCTGTTACGACCGAAACGGTAAGTCCTTCCTTTCGCGCAGTGCCGGTATGCGCTTCGCCGTCCCAACCGACCTCCATACCGAGCGCTTCAAATATTTTCCGAAACGGCACGAGCGTGGAATCGTCACGTATTACGGGCGCGGCGTCGAATTCAAGACGCGCGCCGTCAAGGTACACCCTTATACCGTCCTCCGCGCGGCACACGGCGGGCAGAGCCATGCTTATCACGGCAGCCGCAAGCAGGATATTCTTTTTCATTTTCATCACTTCCGCAGTCTATTATACAGTATTTTTGCCGCGATAACAAGAGGGATTTAAAAAAGCGTTTCTCGGTGAAACGCTTTTATTTTATATAAATTATGTTAAAATATATTATGCTTCCTCGGTGATTTCTGGCTCATCTTCTATCGCGTCGTACGCAGCCAAAACTCTGCTTTCAAGCATCGCACGCATGTCACTGTTGATAGGATGAGCAATGTCTCTGTATTCTCCGTCCGGAGTTCTTCTGCTAGGCATTGCCACAAATAACTTTTCGGGACCTTCAATAACCTTCACATCATGAACTGCGAACGCATTGTCGAACGTTACGGAAGCAACCGCTTTCATCTTGCTTTCGCCGGTAACCTTCTTAATCCTGATATCTGTGATTTCCATGTGTTTCACCACCCTTCGACATATTTCTGCCTAAGTTTATGATACTGTAAAAATTGCGATTTGTCAAGCATTTTGCGGATATTTAGTCGCAAAATCAACAAAAAAGCCGTTTTTTACGTAAATTTTCTAAAATTTGATAAAAGGGGTTTTCATTTGTGTTTTTCAGGTGTATAATAGATTTAATAGGTATTTTTAACGCATTGTATTAAAGGAGTTTTTTTTCATGGGCAGATTTATGTTGTCGGAGCTTTCCGAAAACGACGGAATACATTTTATAGGCATAGGCGGCATAAGCATGAGCGGTCTTGCACAGATAGCTATCCGGGCGGGGTACAAGGTTACCGGCTCCGACTGGCACGAGAGCGCGATAACGGATAAGCTCGCCGACATGGGCGCGGATATTGTCTACGGCGTGGGCGCGGTAAACGACAGGGGCGTAAGGGACGCGGCTGTAGTCGTGCACACGGCGGCGGCAAAGGAGGATAACCCCGAAATGGTTCTCGCGCACAGCTTAAACAAACGCGTTATTGACCGCGCGGAGTTTCTCGGAGCGGTGATGAAAAAGTATCACCACGCGGTGGGCGTGAGCGGTACGCACGGCAAGACCACAACGACCTCGATGCTCGCGCACGCGCTCATCGGAGCGGGGCTCGATCCCACAATAAGCGTCGGCGGTGAGCTTGACCTTATAGACGGGAATATAAAGACGGGCAGCGATGATTATTTTGTCACAGAGGCGTGCGAATATACGAACAGCTTTTTGAAATTTTACCCCACGATCGCGCTTATCACGAATATCGAGGAGGATCACCTCGACTTTTTCACCGGCATAGATATGATAAAGGACAGCTTCCGCAAGTTCGCGTATCTTACAAAGGGCGTCGGCAGCGTTGTGGCAATGGGCGACGATGAGAACGTAAAGGACGCGTTAAAGGGCGCGGACGACCTCGATATTATTACCTACGGAATGTCGGAAAAGAACGACTATTACCCCGCAAATATAACGTACCACGCCGGTTTCCCGTCGTTCGACGTGATGAAAAAGGGAGATAAGGTGTGTCATATAAGCCTTAATGTTCCGGGCGACCACAACATATTAAACGCAGTCGCGGCTATAGCGGTGTGCGGACTGTCGGGCGTTGACGCGGAAAAGGCGGCAATGGGAATAGAGACATTCAAGGGCACGCACCGCCGGTTTGAAAAGAAAGGATTTCTAAACGGCGCGGTAGTGATCGACGATTACGCGCACCACCCGACCGAAATTGCCGCGACGCTCAGGGCGGCGAAAAAATTCCCGCACGACAGGATAGTGTGCGTGTTCCAGCCGCACACGTATTCGAGGACGCGGACGCTGTGGAAGGAGTTTACCGAGGCGTTCGACGACGCGGACGAACTCATATTGACGCACATATACGCGGCGCGCGAAAAGGACGACGGCGTTACGAAGCCCGAAAACCTCGCGGCTGAAATTAAAGCGAGAGGCGTAAACGCGTCGTATATTGACAAATTTGAGGACATCGCGAAGTACCTCAAGGAAAACGTCAAAGAAGGCGACATTGTGTTTACGATGGGCGCGGGCGACGTTGTGAATATAGATGAAATGATTGCTGAATAGAAAATTTTAACCCCCTTGCATTAGCGAGGGGGTTGTTTTGTGTTTACTTGCCTTGACACTGTTTTGTGTTATGCGGTATGACCGCCTCGACAAATTCCTTATATGCCCAGTGCGATTTCGGAACGTCGGTAAACTCGTTCGGGAACCAGTCGGTGTTTTCTATAAACCGTCCGAGCGCGCGGTTTACGAGCGTCACCGTTTCCGCGCGCGACACAGGTTCGTCGGGACGGAATGTGCCGTCATCGTAACCCGTTATAATTCCTTTCGCGCTGAGCGCCGAAATAAATCCTTCTGCCCAGTGTCCTTGAATATCGGTGTATTGCGTGTTTTCAGTGGGTGCTTCGCCGAGATATGAGCAGATTATTTTCGCGAGCTCCGCGCGTGTTATTGTTTTGTCGGGACGGAACGTGCCGTCGGAATAGCCGCTGATATATTGTTTGTCGCTTAGGTAGTTCACGTAATTCTTATACCACGCGCCGTCCGCGACGTCGGTAAATTCGTGGCTGATCCTGTACGTGTGCGTGTCGTCAAAGCCGTCGGTAATACGCGACATGAGCGCCGCCGCTTCCGCGCGCGTAACCGAATTATCGGGGCGGTACGTGCCGTCGCCGTAACCCGACATATACGCCTGATGCTCGTAGCCCGGGGGCGACACGGCGTTCACGCTCATTGTAGGTATGCGTATGATGCTCAGTGAATTTGCCTTTACGGGATAGTCGAAACTACTGCCGCCTATACCCTCAAACTCGCCCTCAACGGGAACGATATTGTCTTTGTTTTCAAGCGTGTTTACCGCGCCCGTGTCGGCGGTCATTGTGATTGTTTTTGCCTTTGCCGACGTGTCAAAACCCATTCCTCTCGGCGTGTCGATATTCACTTCAACTGTAGTGTCGGAGCTTGTGGTGTTTACAATCTTCGCTATGATTTCGCCCGTTTCCGAGTCGTATGTACTCGACGCGTAAACGGGACCGTACTCCTTCGGTTTCGTGTACGAGCAGATAAATTCGCCGTTCAGGTACGCCTTTATCTCATAGTCGCTGACCTCGACCTTGACGTCGTACCACTCGCCGTCGTTTATATGCACATCGCCGATGTACGACTGCTCCGCGGCGTTACCCACGTCCGCGCTCACGCCGTTTACTATATGCTGGATTTTCGCGGTGGTGTTGCCCCAGCCGCCGACGTTGACACGGTAATAATTCATACCGTCCTCCGCCGCAACGCCTATCTGGAAGCCTTCGCCGCCGCCGTTTTTCTTTGCCTTAACGGTGAAGGTGTAATCTCTGTCAGCCATTGACGGGTTCGCCGCCGCCCAATCGTTGTAGACCGTTGCGCCGGTGCTGTCCGAGGTCTGCGTAATAACGCCGTCAGCGCCTATTGTCCATTCGCCGATACCCGTTTGCCAGCCGTCGGGCGCAACGTCAACGTCGCCGCTGCCGCCCTCTATCGGGATATTCTGCTGTATGTGCGCGTCCTTAAACTCGTTCTGCGTGCCCCACGAGCCGAGCACAACGCCGCCGTGGAGATAGTCCTCCGCAGGTATACCGCTCATCTCCACATCGGTCGGGAGCGTGTAATCGCCGTGATTGTTGGAGAACAGCGACTGCACGTAATAATTCGGCGTAAGCACATAGTCGTCGTTCGTGAACCAAATCATGTTCGCCGCCGTCCACTGCGTATTGCCGTACTTTGCGAACATCGGCGCGTAAGATGCCATGCGCACAACGTCGGCGTTGCGCTCAAGACCTGTCATAAACGCCGCCTCGCAGAGCGCGTTGTACCACGTGTTGCCCTTCGACGCGTACTCGCCCAGAAATACCTTTGAATTTGTGTCGCGGCGGTAATCGTCGTAACGGTAAGTGTGCTGTTTGAACCAGTCCGCGCTTTCGTAGTAATGCTCGTCAACGCGGTCGGCAAGCTCGGTATTCGCGTTTACCCAGTTCCACGCGAGGTCGTTGTTCGTACCGCTCGACGCCGTTCCGGACGTTGTGACGAGGTTTATGTCGGGATATTTTTCGTGAATTTGTTTCGCAAACTCCGCATAACGCTCAAAATAAATATCGCCGTACTGCTCGTTGCCGATACCGATATATTTGAGATTAAACGGCTCGCTGTGACCCATTTCTTTCCTTAATTTAACCCATTCGTTGCTCTCGTCCGTGCCGTTCGCGAACTCGATTAAGTCGAGCGCGTCGTCAATATATGGCTGTAATTCGTCCATCGGTACAACGTGGTTTTCGTCCTCGTTGCCGCCGGAGCGAACCTGACACGAAAGACCGCAGTTTAATATCGGAACGGGCTCCATGCCTAAGTCCTCGCACATCTGGAAATACTCGTAAAATCCCAAGCCGTACGTCATTTGGTATGTGCCGTCGGTGCCGCTCCAGATATTTACCATTTCCTTACGCTCCGAAACGTCGCCCACGGTGTCCTTCCAGTTCCACGCCACGTCCATGGTATTGCCCTCAACGGCGCAGCCGCCGGGGAAACGCAGGAATTTCGGGTGCATAGCCTCAAGAGCCTCCATTAAATCCCTGCGCAGTCCGTGACCTTTGTATGTGTCCTCGGGTATAAGCGAAATCATGTCGAGGTCAACCGCTTCACCCGTATTCTTTACGGTAAGCTTCGCGTCGGACGCGTTGTCGGCAGCCGTTAAAGCTGCCGTTACCTCATGCCAGTCCGAGCCGTCAGATTTAACTTCGGCTGACGCGCCGCCTACGGAAACCGTCAGATCGGCGCTGCCGCGTACCCGCGCGGAAAAGTTATAAACAGCGTCCTTTTTTACGCTCATGCCCATATATCCATCATTCGTTATGCTTGCGCCCTTGCCGAGCGTGATATATGTCGGATTGTTTTCGTTCATCGGGTTTTCGGTGCCGATTTTCGCGTCGCCCGACGTTTCCCACGAGTACAAATTATCGTCAGCCGCAATCTCAAACGAGCGGTTCTGCACCATTTCCGCGTACAAACCGCCGTCTGCGGAACTGTTTATATCCTCGAAAAACAGTCCCCACATCATGTCGGAAACGTCCCTCGACCTGTCGGACGCGTCAATGTTCACGGTGTACGGACTTCCCGCCGTACCCGCGACGTAAACGGTGTACTCCGCTTTTTCGCCGCCGTACTCCGCAGCGAGCGTCACCTTCGCCGTATTTTCGGGGTGAGTTACCGCGCCGGTCCGAGTGTCTATAAGACCGAGGCCGTCCGTTTCGCTCCACACAAGCCCTTCCGTCTGCGGCAGCGTGAGCGTGCTGCCCGTTATAAGCGCGCCGTTTTCAATCGTGTACGAGCCGAGCAGCACCGCGGGGTCAATTTCGCCCTCCGCGAACACTGCGGATATTTCATCGGCGCTCAAAACCTTGTCGTACACGCGGAAATCGTCGACCGCCGCCGCGAGGTATGCGTCGCCGTCGTAGTGCGATTTGCCTATGTAATTTAATGTGTCCTTAATATCGGTCGGCTTTACGGACATGTTGGATTTTGTGTCAACGAGCAGACCGTTTCTGTAATAATTCAGCGTGCCGTTTTCGTACGTGACGGCGTAATGTACCCAGTCGCGCTCCGTTTCCTGCACCGTGTCAACGGTGTCCGTGCCGGTCGGCGACTTCATCTCAATTCTCGCCGTGCTGCCCGAATAGGGAGCAAAGAAGAAATTGTTGTCCGCGTCCGTTCCGAAGTCGAACACGCGTCCCCACGCGGTAAAGCGGTCGATCTTCACCCACGACGCGACCGTGAAGCTGTCGGTTAAAATTCCCTCCGGCAAAAGCGCGTAACCGTCAGCGCCGTCAAGAGTGAGCGCCTTGCCGGTGTTGCCGTTGTCGGTAACTGACGCGCCGCCCGAGAGCTTTAATTCGTTTTTGCCGTTTTCGTCGGCAAGCGGATTTTTATTGTCAAACGTGTAGCGCAGCACAGGCTCCGCCGCGCTGTTCGCCGCCGTTGCAGCCGGCATCGCTCCCGCCATGAGAGCCGCCGCCGCTATCACGGCAATCAATCTCCTTTTCATAACAGTCCTCCTTAAAATATCGGTATTCTGATATTTATTTTACACGCTTTGTAGTGTGTTGTCAATAATGGAGGGATAAAAGACTCCCTCGGAGAGGGGATCATGTGGGCGGCCGATGACCGCCCCTACGATACCGTTGGAATAGGGTTATCGTGGACGGGCGACCGCGAGGGTCGCCCCTACATGAGGCTCCCCTTGAGGGGAGCTGGCGGCGGAGCCGTCTGAGAGGTGGTTATAAAAATTCTTTGCCACCTCTCCGTCATCGCTTCGCGATGCCACCTCTCCTCAAGGAGAGGCTCACGAGATGCGAACCGTGTTCGCCCGCAAAAAGAAGCCGTCAACATGGACGGCTTCTTTTGTTACGCTGTTAAATTATTTCTCGTTGATCTTAGCCTGCGCCGCAGCGAGTCTCGCAATAGGAACTCTGAACGGTGAGCAAGATACGTAGTTAAGACCGATCTTGTGGCAGAACTCAACCGACGAAGGATCGCCGCCGTGCTCGCCGCAGATACCTACATGGAGGTTCGGATTGACCGGCTTGCCGAGCTTGATAGCCATTTCCATCAGCTTGCCTACGCCCGTCTGATCGAGCTTCGCGAACGGATCGTTCTCGAAAATCTTAGCGTCATAGTAAGCGTCAAGAAACTTGCCCGCGTCGTCGCGCGAGAAGCCGAATGTCATCTGCGTGAGGTCATTCGTGCCGAAGCAGAAGAAGTCAGCCTCGGTCGCGATTTCGTCAGCCGTAAGAGCCGCGCGCGGAATTTCGATCATCGTACCTACTTCATATTTCAGATCAGCGCCCGCAGCCGCGATCTCTGCGTCGGCTGTTTCAACGACTATCTTCTTAACGTACTTCAATTCCTTGACCTCGCATACGAGCGGGATCATGATTTCGGGAACTATCGTCCACTCCGGATGAGCCTTCTGAACGTTTATAGCCGCGCGGATAACAGCCTTTGTCTGCATCTTCGCGATTTCCGGATACGTTACGTCAAGACGGCATCCTCTGTGACCCATCATCGGGTTAGCCTCGTGGAGACCCGCGATAAGGTCATTGATAGCCTGAACGCTCTTGCCCTGCGACTTAGCGAGGATCTCAATGTCAGCCTCTTCCGTCGGAACGAACTCGTGAAGCGGCGGATCGAGGAAACGGATAGTTACGGGGTTACCCTCGAGAGCCTCGTAAAGCTTTTCAAAGTCGCCCTGCTGCATCGGTAAAATCTTATCGAGAGCAGCCTCTCTCTCCTCAACCGTGTCGGCGCAAATCATCTCTCTGAACGCGTCAATTCTGTTGCCCTCGAAGAACATATGCTCCGTACGGCAAAGACCGATACCCTCAGCGCCGAGCTCTCTCGCCTTCTTAGCGTCAGCCGGCGTGTCGGCGTTCGTGCGAACCTTCAAAGTTCTGAACTTGTCAGCCCAGCCCATGATCCTGCCGAACTCGCCCGCGATAGAAGCGTCAACCGTCGGGATAATTCCGTCGTAAATATTACCTGTCGAACCGTCGAGCGATAATGTGTCGCCCTCGTGATATTCCTTGCCGTTAAGCGTGAACTTCTTGTTAGCCTCATCCATAGCAATGTCGCCGCAGCCAGATACGCAGCACGTACCCATACCGCGCGCAACAACGGCAGCGTGAGATGTCATACCGCCGCGAACGGTCAGTATACCCTGAGCAGCCTTCATGCCTTCGATATCCTCCGGCGATGTTTCAAGACGAACAAGTACGACCTTTTCGCCTCTCGCAGCCCACTCCTTAGCGTCGTCAGCCGTAAATACTATCTTACCTGCAGCAGCGCCCGGCGACGCGCCCAGAGCCTTGCCCATAGGAGTCGCAGCCTTCAAAGCGGCAGCGTCAAACTGCGGATGAAGCAGCGTGTCGAGGTTACGCGGATCTATCATAGCAACCGCTTCTTCCTCTGTTCTCATGCCCTCGTCAACGAGGTCGCACGCAATTTTGAGCGCAGCCTGAGCCGTTCTCTTACCGTTTCTTGTCTGAAGCATATAGAGCTTGCCGTGCTCAACGGTGAACTCCATATCCTGCATATCTCTGTAGTGATCCTCAAGCGTCTTGCAGACCGTCTTAAACTGCGAGAATGCCTCGGGGAACTTCTGCTCCATCTCCGCGATAGGCATCGGCGTACGCACGCCCGCAACAACGTCCTCGCCCTGAGCGTTTGTCAAAAACTCGCCCATGAGGTGCTTTTCGCCCGTAGCCGGATCGCGCGTGAACGCAACGCCCGTACCGCAGTCGTCGCCCATGTTGCCGAACGCCATCATCTGAACGTTTACGGCAGTACCCCATGAATAAGGAATGTCGTTGTCGCGTCTGTAAACGTTAGCTCTGGGGTTGTCCCATGAACGGAATACAGCCTTGATAGCGCCCATCAGCTGTTCCTTCGGATCTGTCGGGAAGTCCTCACCGATAACCTTCTTGTACTCAGCCTTGAACTGCGAAGCAAGCTCTTTGAGGTCGTCAGCCGTAAGCTCAACGTCCTGCTTAACGCCCTTCTCAGCCTTCATCTTGTCGATAAGCTCTTCAAAATACTTCTTGCCGACCTCCATAACAACGTCGCTGTACATCTGGATAAATCTTCTGTAGCAGTCCCAAGCCCAGCGGGGGTTCTGCGAAGCCTTAGCCATGTAATCGACAACAGTCTCGTTGATACCGAGGTTCAAGATTGTGTCCATCATGCCCGGCATTGACGCTCTCGCGCCCGAACGAACGGAAACAAGCAGCGGATTTTCGGGGTCGCCGAACTTTTTGCCCGTGATTTCCTCCATCTTAACGATATACTCGTTGATCTGCGCCTGAATTTCATCATTGATCTGTCTGCCGTCCTCATAGTACTGAGTACAAGCTTCCGTCGAGATCGTAAATCCCTGCGGAACAGGCAGTCCGAGATTGGTCATCTCAGCGAGGTTAGCGCCCTTACCGCCGAGAAGCTTTCTCATGTTTGCATTACCTTCCGAGAAAAGGTATACATACTTGTGTGCCATTCTTTTTCCTCCTATAGTTTTTTGTTTTGCAGTGCGGAATTTTCCGCATACTGCTCATAATATAATTATAACATATTTTAAGGAAATGTCTACAATTATTGTAAAAAAAATTTAATTTTTGAAAAAAATTTATATATCCTCAAAATACGGCTTAAGACTGCCGATTTTTTTAAGAATTTCAACCATGTGGGGGTAGTCCGCGCTTATGCGCCGCGCGCACCTTTTGCAGAAGTCGTACCGAAGCGCGCCGTTGTCGCGCATCTGCTGCTTCATGCCCCACGTGTGGGTAAAGCGCGTGTCTTTGCCGGAAAAGAGCGACGGCATATCGGAAAACGCCGCCACTGTTTTACCGAGCTTTTTCGCGCATATCGCGAGAAGGCGCTGCTCCGCGAACACCATATAGCACAGCCTGTCGTCCTTTTCGCCGCTTTCGCGCATGAATCGTATCGCCGTGTCGGTATAATATTTCAAAAACTCCGCGTCGCGTATGACGCACAGCGCGGTGTTGCACGCTTTGACGGCAGGGTCGAAATCGCTGTCAAAGGTGAAGCGCGTGTTTTTAAAATACTCAAACGGCGGGTAAATATGCGGCGCAAGCTCCTCAAAGTGAACCACCTCCGCGTCCGCGCCGCCGTCCGAAAGAGTGTCCCAGACTATAAAGTCGGTGTCTATCATCGCCACCGGCGCGGTCTGCTTCCGGAGCGCGAACAGCTTACCCGCCGCCCAGAACACGTCCGGGTTCACGTCAATATCATCAAGACACACGTCCATATCGTCCCATATTACGTTAAGCCCGTTTTTCCTGTAATACTCCGCGCCCGCGCTGTCTGTGACCATGGTTATTCTGCCGTTTTTTCCGCGCCATGTAAGAGCCGACAGAACGGTGGTGAGAATTTCAAAATCCTCCGTTTCGTACGGCGCGTTTGTTTTGTTTACGAAGGGCTTTGTCCAGTTTACATGTATCGCGTCCATAGCTGTTCCTCCAAAAAAATATCCGAGAACTCCGCCGCGGAAGCTCTCAGATTAAATTTATTCCGTATCCGTTCACAAAAATTATACCCGAACTGCCGTATTCTATAATATCGGGAAGAGCCGCGCCGCTGCCGCCGCCGGAATTGTAGCTGCCGCCGTATGCGAAGCTGTAGCCGAGGTTATAGCTTCCGCCGTAAGAAAAGCTGTACGCGAAGCCGTAGCTGCCGCCGTAGCTTGCGAACTGATCGAACGACATTCCGCTTATGAACGAGTAAAACGACGATGCGAACGAGGTCTGATATGACGACGCGTAAAGTGACGCGTAGGACGACATAAACGATGACGCGTATGAACCCGAGAAAGAGCCGCCGTATTCGTATTTGTAGCCGTAGGAGTACGAGCCGCCCGAGCCCGACGCATACGAGCCGCCGTAGGACGACGCGAATGAGCCGGCAAAAGAGCCGCCGTAGGACGATGCATAAGAGAGCGTCTTTCTCTCCACATTCGCGTAAACGGGGGGCTTGTCCTCATCTTCATTTTTGTCGGGAGCGATCTCCGCGCTGCCGATAAGGGTGTACTCTATGCCGTTTATATCGGGAAGGGTAAAGCTGTTGTCGCAAAGGGCAATACGCGTTATGCCGCGGCTGAGAGCATCGTCAAGCTCGCTTTGACTGAAAACTATAACATCAAAAGCCATCTCTTACCCCTCCTTTGCTGTCATACGTACACACATATAAATTATACCACATTATTTTCAAATAGTATAGTATTATTTTTCAAAAAACCCGTTTTTTACAAGTTTATTTAACTGCGCGCCGAAAAGAAATATGTTCATACAGAAATACAGCCACAGCATAAGGAGCACGACGGCGGCAAGAGAGCCGTAAACGAGCGTGTAATCGGAGAAGTTATCAATGTAGAGCGAATAAAAGAACGAAAAACCTATCCAGCCCGCGGAGGCGAAAACCGCGCCGGGAAGAACGGAGCGGAACCGCATTCTTTCCTCCGGCAGGAATTTGTAAAACAGAGCGAAAATAAGCGTGAGGTAAAAGAAAAATATAAGTATTTTGCCCTTAAAAATAAAATTTATAAATGACGACAGTCCCGCAAAACGGCGGGCGAGAAATTCTTCAAGCATACCTCCGAAGCCGATAAATAAAAGCGTCAGGACGAGCGTCACGAGAAACGCGACGGTGTAAACAACGGAAATAAGGCGCACATAAATATAATTGCGTCTCGGTAAGCCGTTTATGCTGTTAAGTCCCGAATACAGCGCCGTAATGCCGCGTGAAGCGAGCCACAGCGCCGATACGGCAGTGACCGATATTATGGGCACAGTCGCGGATTTTGCCGTAAGCTCCGCAACGACGGTCGATATAAGCCTGCTTACCTCCGCCGGCGCAAACGAGCTCACGTAGCGTATTATGCCCTGCGTGTCCACGTTGCTGAACAGCGATATAATCGTAAAAATAAGCATCATAAAAGGAATAGCGGAAATCACGAGGAAAAACGACGCCTGCGCGGCGTAAAGCCCCGTGTTGTTCTCGATAAGCACAGAGATTACTTTTTTGATTTTCTCCGCCATAACATTCTCTCCCATTGTCTTTTATCAGCGTATCTGCGGCTTTGTCATACCCTTATACACGGGAATTTCGTACCGATATGACGCTGACGGGAACGCCTCAAACATCGCAGCCATATCCTCCGCCTGCTTCGAGGGCCATTCTATATCGGTCGCGTACTGGTGTTTCGCCGGACTTTCGGGGTTCCAGCGCATTTTATATAATGTATTTTGTCTGTAATTTCGGTTATTTATGTAATTTTCGCTTATCCACCTCGCGCCGCCCTTTATCGCGTCCTCAACGGTTGTCCAGCCCTGCGAGTACGCGTATTCCGCGCCGCCGTAAAGCGGATCGCTGTCCACCGCGCCTATGCCGAACAGGTTGTATACGACCGTGCCGTCAAAGTCCACGCCGCACGCAAGATCTGACGTGCCGCTGCCCGATTCGAGACACGCGTGTATAACGAGGTACACCTCGCTTATGTTATTTTCCTCCGCGGCTTCCTTAAACACGTCTCCCATACCGCTCAAAATACCCTTGCCGTTAAGATATGTATTGAGCGTGTCGGCTGAAACGTCGTTCTGCGTGCCGAGGTCGAGGAACTGATATTTATTGTAGCTTCCGACAAGGTTTTCGGGATTTACGAACGAGCCGACCTCCTCCTCGGTCGCCGCGTACACGCCTGTTGTGAACACCGTCGGATTCGCGCCCATCTGCATTTTTGTCATTTCCTCAACGGTCATATTATATTCGGAATATGTAACCGGTATGTCGTCCCTGCGCTTTTCCCATGTCGTGACTGTGACGGCGCATGACGCGGTATATCCCCCGTCAGCCGTCTCCGCGGTTATCTCCGTTTCGCCCACGCCGTTCGGGTACACAAGACCGTCACCGTCCACATGCGCTATAGACTCGTCCTTGCTCGTCCATTTAATATCCTTCACCGTCGCGTCCTCGGGTGACACGAACGCTTCAAGCTGCGCCGCGACGGGCCTGTCCGCGTAAAGCGTGAGCGAACCCTGCGACATTACGACGCCCTTCACCGGTTTTATGACGCTTACCTTCATTCTTGATTTCGCTTTTCCGCAGGTTATTTCTATGACGGTTTCACCCGCCTTGCCCGTCGGCCGTACCACGCCGTTTCCGTCAACGGTCGCTATCGTGACGTCGTTCGTCTTAAATCTGACGTCCTTTTCCGTCGCGTTTACCGGCATGACGTCTGTTTCTATTTTCTCCGAGGACGTACCGTCGCCCTCATAAAATGTTATTCTGCCCTTTTTTAAGTTTATTTTTTCAGCCGGAATTGGTCCCCAAGTGCAGCGATGCGAAAAATATACGCAGTCGGACACGTATTCGTTATCGTCCGTCTCAACGTTGTACGCTCCGAAAGCCGTCGCCGTGACGGACGCGGTAATCAAAAGCACAAGCAAAAGAAATTTTTTCATAACCTCACCGCCTAAGTGTTATTTTATACGATTACGGCGGTTATGTCAATGGAAATTATACATTTCCCGCGGCAGAGACGGTCATTTTACAAGCGGGATTTTAACGGTAAAACGCGTGTATCCGTTTATTTCCGAATCGGCCTTAATACTGCCCTTATGCGACTGCACTATCGCGTGAGCTATCGAAAGACCGAGACCGTAGCCGCCGCTTTCGCGTGCGCGCGACGTGTCCTCGCGGTAGAAGCGCTCGAAAATATGCTTCCTCGCTTCCTCGCTTATGCCCCCGCCGCTGTTGCGTATCGTGAACACAGCGTCGGACGCGTCACGGACAAGTTTTATTTC
The DNA here is from genome assembly GCA_947591315.1 of uncultured Clostridia bacterium. GTDB lineage: Bacteria > Bacillota > Clostridia > UBA1381 > UBA1381 > Hominilimicola. The sequence goes on along the minus strand of CANQDD010000008.1, from coordinate 51,782 downwards.
AATTTCACCCTTCGGCGGCGTGTATTTGCACGCGTTGTCCAGAAGTATCATCACAAGACGGTGAAGCTGCTCCGCGTCGCCCTTTACCGTAAGGTCGGGCGTGATGCCGTACGTCATTTTAATATCCTTCTCGAACACGACAGCCTCCATTAGCAGTATGACGCTTTCCGCCGCCTGCGAGAACGACACGGGAGTGAGCATGACGCTTTCCTCGTCGTGGTCGAGACGCGCGAGGTACAGAAGGTCGTTCGTGAGCTTTGTCATGCGCTCCGTTTCATTTTTTATATAGTCAAGCCACTTTCTTTCCTCTTTAATCGTGCTGTCCTCGTGCGACAGAAGCACGTCGGCGTTTGTGTTTATCGTCGTGAGCGGCGTTTTAAGCTCATGCGACGCGTCGGCGACAAACCGTTTCTGCCTGTTGTACGACTCCTCGACCGGCTTTATCGACTTGTTCGCCGAGAAAAGGCTTATGAGAAACGCTGCAGCAAGCGCGGCGAGAGCGACAAGGCTCAATATAATCAAAAGATTCCGCATTATTGTCTGCTCGGAGTTTGTGTCGGTAAACGCAATCACATAGCCGTCCGAGCTTTTAATCCTTTTGTACGCCCAGTAGCTCCCGTCCGATTTCAGCGCGCCCTTGTCCTTCTGCGACGCAATTATACCGCCGAGCTTGTCGGAATAAAAATCCTCGGTCATGTCAAACGGCATATTAACCTTTGTAATGTTTCCGTCGCTGTCGGTCAGGACGGTAAAGGTGAGCGTGAACATTTCGTTTCGGCGCGTTTCCGGCGGCGCGTCCTTCATGTTGTCGGGCACGGCGTTCTCGGGCGGCGTGTGTTCACCGTCGGGCGCGGGTAAATTTTCGCGCATACCCATACGTCCGCCGCGTCCGGCAGTCATTTCAAGCGCGCGGTCAAGCTTCATATCCACGCCGTGCATCGTGTTCTGCCACGTGGTAAAGTATATGACCGAAAAGCTGCCCAGTACGAGCGCGGCTATTATGAGCGTGTTTACAATAAGCAGTCTGTTGCGTAATTTCTTAAACATAATTTATCCCTCCGACAGCGTGTAACCGACGCTGCGCACAGTGCTAATCGACGTTTTTGAGCGCACGAAGGCGAGCTTTTTTCTCAGGAACGAAATGTAAACCTCCACATGGTTCGCCTCGGCTTCACTCTCAAAGCCCCAGAGCTTTTCTATAATCTGCTCCTTTGAGCAGACAATTCCCTTGTGCAGCATGAGGTACTCCAAAAGCTCACTTTCTTTAAGGGTGAGCGTTATCTCGTTTTTGCCGCTCGTAAGCTTTAACGTGCCGGTGTTTAATGTTATATCGCCGAACGTTATCGAGTCAGACGCCGCGACGATCTCACCGCGCCGCCTTCCCAGCGCCCTTATTCTTGCAAGAAGCTCCTCGGTATTGAACGGCTTTGAGAGGTAATCGTCCGCGCCGCTGTCGAGACCGCGCACCTTGTCCGCGACATCGCTTTTCGCGGTAAGCAGTATTACGGGCGTGTCAAAGCCCTCGGCGCGCAGATTTTTGAGCACCTCGATACCGTCCATTTTCGGCAGCATTATATCAAGAACTATAACGTCGTAAATGCCGCTCAGCGCGTTATCAAGACCGTCCTCTCCGTCGTTCGATATATCCACGGTGTAATTGTTCTTTTTGAGTATCTGTCCGAGCGCCTCGGCAAGATGTATTTCGTCCTCAACCACAAGTATTCGCATACGTATCATTCCTTTTTTTCGGTATATGATGATTATACCACAAAATTCTTAATTTTGCCTTAAAAATTTAATTTTATTTTGAAAACTCCGTCCGCGGCGTTTATTGCATAATTATGGGCGATTACGTAAATTATATTTTAAGAGGCAGCCGGTTTTGCGCGTCTGCCCGTAAAAGTTATTTGCGAAAGGACGTAAAAAAATGAATGAATATTTACAGATTGAAAAGGTGACCGGCAGAGAAATTCTCGACTCACGCGGAAATCCGACGGTCGAGGCGGAGGTGCATCTCGCGGACGGCACCGTGGGAGTGGGACGTGCTCCGTCGGGCGCGTCAACGGGTGAATTTGAAGCGCACGAGCTCCGCGACGGCGACGAGGGCCGTTACCTCGGCAAGGGAGTTCTGAAAGCGGTCGGTAATGTAAAGCACATCATAAACGGCGTTCTCGAGGGTATGGACGCGTCGGACGTGTACGCCGTGGATAAGGCGATGATTGACGCTGACGGTACGGAGGACAAGTCAAATCTCGGCGCGAACGCGATATTGGCAGTATCTATAGCTTCCGCGCGCGCGGCGGCAAAATCACTCGATGTTCCGCTGTACCGATTTTTGGGCGGCGTTCAGGGCACGTGTCTGCCGGTGCCGATGATGAATATCTTAAACGGCGGCGCGCACGCGTCAAACACCGTTGATACGCAGGAATTTATGATCATGCCCGTGGGTGCGCGGACATATTTTGAAGCGTTAAAGCGGTGCAGCGAGGTTTTTCACTCGCTCCGAAGAATCCTTAAAGACAAAGGTCTTGCCGTGTCGGTGGGCGACGAGGGCGGCTTCGCGCCAAACCTCGCGGACGACGGTGAGACGATCGAAATGATTTTGAAAGCCGTTGAAGCCGCCGGTTACGAGGCGGGCAAGGATTTTATGATTGCGCTTGACGCCGCGGCGTCGGAGTGGAAAAGCGAAAAGGGAACCGGTTTTTATCATCAGCCGAAATCCGGCAGGGATTTCACGTCCGACGAGCTTATCGCGCACTGGTCGTCGCTTTGCGGAAAGTACCCTATCATATCCATAGAGGACGCGCTCGACGAGGAGGACTGGGACGGCTGGAAAAGGCTCACAAAGGAGCTCGGAAACAGAGTGCAGCTTGTCGGCGACGACCTTTTTGTGACTAACACGGAGCGGCTAAAAAAAGGAATAAAGCTGGGCTGCGGCAACTCGATACTGATAAAGCTCAACCAGATAGGCACGGTCTCCGAAACGATCGAGGCAATCAAAACGGCGCACAAAGCCGGTTACACCGCCGTCACGTCGCACCGCAGCGGCGAAACGTGCGACACGACGATAGCCGACCTTGCCGTCGCGCTCAACACCAGTCAGATAAAATCGGGCGCGCCGTCACGGTCGGAGCGAACGGAAAAGTACAACCGTATTCTTAAGATTGAGGAGGAACTCGGTTCCGCGGCGTGTTATCCGGGTATGAATGCGTTTAACGTCAAAAATAACTAAACTTAAAAGGAAGCCTGTTCAGCTTCCTTTTTATGTTACAATATAGTTTTACATCTCCTGCGCGCCGTTTGAGAAAATCCAAATAGCCTCGCGGTCGTCGGGACTGTCAGTTTCGTCTATCCGTATAATACGCAGACGCTTCCACGAGCCGTCAACCTTTTTGTACGGGAACGCGACCTCGCTCTTTTCATCAAGGAGCTTTTCAAGCTCGCCGTAATCAATTACGCGCTCAAACGCGGAACGGTACTCGCTGTCCACGAATTTGCTCACGTACAGGTTCATAGCCTTGCTGAAACAAAAATCCGTCTCCTGCAAAAGCTTCTGGAAATAGTGCGGGATATATATATGACGCACCTCGTCACGCTTCAGATCCACGAGGTACACGCCCGCGAATTTTGTCGCGATTATGTCCAGAAAATGCTCCGCGTCGCGTTTTTCCGTCATAATCTGTTCAAGCTGATTGTTCATCGCGCGGTTCTTGCGCTGAGAATGGTTGTGCTTGTAATATTCTTCCTTGTCCTTACGCATTTTCAGCTCCGCCGCGCCGACTACCTTAAACAGCATATTGCCGCCGCTTTCGACGCCGAAGGAAAATTCGTAATCGTCCTCCAAAAGCTTTTCGCGCATTTGAAGTAGAATACGTGTCATAGCCTCGGACGACAAACTTGTGCTCGTCACGATAAATTCGTCGCCGCCTATACGGTAACGCTTTTCATTCGGGAAATACGTTATAAGCGCGTCGGCTACGGTGCAGAGCATATCGTCGCCCTTGTGGTGACCGAGGTGATTGTTAAGCTCGTGCAGACCGTTTACGTCGATGTACGCGCACGTGAACATCTCGGTATTTTCCTTCTGAAGCTGCTCCACGTCCTCGTTGAACTTATGTCGGTTGTAGAGCATTGTGAGCGAGTCGCGGTGGTATGTGTCGAGAAGCTGCCTGCGCCGCTGTTCCTCGAGCATATGCTCGTCATGCACGTCCTTTACGAACAAAAGCACCACCTTGTTCTGCTCGGTGTATTCGATGCTCGGTATCAAATCCATCTGCGCGTATCTGAACACGTCGCCGTTTTTCCTGTTGTAGCGGCAGCTATGCCTTGTCGGATTTTCCCCAAACGCCTCTCTCAAACGGTTTATATCGGTAAATTCCTTATACGCCTCAATATCGTCCTCCGCAACATTGCCGTCCTCACAGAAAAGCCGCCACCAGTCGGAGATTTTCGTAAGACCGTCGTACAGCCTGCGCTCGCTGTCAGCCGCCTTTATTATTTCAAACGTGTCATGCGTCAGATTGATTTTGAGTATTTTATAGTATATAAGCGACAGCGCCGCGAGCGAGTCAAGCATCGTCGTTGTGTCGCTGTCCGCCGTTCTCCAACAGAAAACAACCCACGGTTTTTCCGCGCTGCAATCAGTAGGAGCCAATATTTCAAACGTCACCCACATATATCCCGTTTTTGTTTTGCGCTTATAGCTCTGCACGATCTGCTTTTCACCGGAGAATATGCGCTTTTGAACGTAATTCGGGTTCGAGAATTTAAGGTAATCCTCTATATGCTCGGACATAACGATTTTATCGGCAACCTGTTGCTTTATGTACGAGAAAATGTCGGGAATGTCGCCGCCGGTGTACGCCAGGTCCTCTTCCTTTTTTATAAACTCATATTCGCCCGTAAGCAAATTTACGCGCGCAAGCTTCAGAAAATTGTCCGCCAGCGTGTTGCTAACAAAGGAGTGAATAGACGCTTGCTCCTCGTATTCCTTCATTATATATAACCTCCAAATGTTGAAAGACGACATAATATGCCGTCTTTGCTCTTTGTATACAATTATAATTGTATGGATATTATATCGGTTTTATGTTCAGTCTATCTTAACCGTCCAGCCGAATTCGTCCTTTATCTTGCCCCACTGAATACCGGTGAGAGTGTCGTAGCACATCTGCGATACGGGGCCGATTTCGCCGTTGTTTACGGGCATTACGAGGTCGCCGTACTTAAGCTCGCCGATAGGTGAAATAACGGCAGCCGTACCCGTGCCCCATGCTTCCTCGAGCTTGCCGGACTTAAACGCGTCAACAAGCTCGTCTATTGAAAGTCTGCGCTCAGACACCTTGTAGCCCTTCGCCTTCAAAAGCTCTATTATCGACATTCTCGTAATACCGCCCAGAATCGAGCCTACAAGCGCGGGAGTGATAACCTCGCCGTCAATCTTGAAGAATACATTCATCGAGCCAACTTCCTCGATGTACTTTCTCTCAACGCCGTCGAGCCAGAGTGTCTGGATATAACCCTGCTCCGCGGCTTCCTCCTGACCCTTAAGGGAGATAGCGTAGTTCGCGCCCGCCTTTGTAAAGCCTGTGCCGCCCACAACCGCGCGGACATACTTCTGTTCAACGTAGATAGGAACGGGAGCAAGTCCCTGCGGGTAGTACGCGCCGACAGGCGAAAGTATTATCGCGAATATGAGATGTTCCGCCGGGTGAACGCCGATGTGAACATCGTTCGCGAAGATATAAGGTCTGATGTAAAGCGATGTGCCGTCAGCGGTGGGAACCCAGTCCTCGTCTATTTTTACGAGCGTCTTTATCGCCTCTATAGCAAATTCCTCGTCTATTTTCGGAATACAAAGTCTGTCACATGACACGTTCATTCTCGCCATGTTCTTCTCGGGTCTGAAAAGCTGTATTGAGCCGTCCGCGGTGCGGTACGCCTTCAAGCCCTCGAAAATTTCCTGAGCATAGTGGAGAACCATACTCGCGGGATCTATCTGAAACGGAGCGTACGGAACGATTCTCGCGTCGTGCCAGCCCTGACCCGCGTCATAATTCATTATGAACATGTGGTCTGTGTAATACTGTCCGAAACCGAGCTTCGACTCGTCCGCCGGCTTCTGCTTCGGATTGGTGGTCTTTGTAATCTTAATTTCCACTGTGAACACTTCTTTCATTAAATAATCTTGTTTGAACCAACCTATATTTTACTACTTTTTTTTGCCTTTGTAAAGTACTAAAGTAAAAATTCTTGACACAGCAATATAAAAACGGACGGCATATGCCGTCCGTTTCGTAAGACCCCCTCTATGAGGGGGTCATGCGGGCGACCACAAGGGTCGCCCCTACGTGAGGCTCCCCTTGAGGGGAGCTGTCGCCGTAGGCGACTGAGAGGTGGTCTTATAAAAATCATTGCCACCTCTCCGTCATCGCTTCGCGATGCCACCTCTCCTCAAGGAGAGGCTCACGACGTGTGTCGCTCACCGCTAACACACCGCTAAATCACAATTTATCCCTTAGAACAGTCCCAGACCGCCGTAAGCGACGACAACCGACGCGAACACGATTGAAACCATTGACAGAAGCTTTATAAGGATATTAACCGAGGGGCCTGACGTATCCTTGAACGGGTCGCCGACGGTATCGCCGACAACAGCCGCCTTATGGTTTTCGCTGCCCTTGCCGCCGAAGTTGCCCGCCTCGATATACTTCTTCGCGTTATCCCACGCGCCGCCGGAGTTCGCCATCATAATTGCGAGAACAAATCCCGACACGAGCGCGCCAGCGAGCATACCGACAACGCCGTTGCAGCCGAGCACAAGACCCACCACGATAGGCGAAACGATACCGAGAGCCGCCGGTAAAATCATTTCCTTTAGCGAGGACTTTGTGCATATATCAACGCACGTCTCGTAATCGGCTTCAGCCTTGCCGTCCATAAGTCCCTTGATTTCTCTGAACTGACGTCTTACCTCAATAACTATCTTCTGCGCCGCGCGTCCGACAGCCTTCATTGTGAGCGCGCTGAACAGGAACGGAAGCATCGCGCCTATAAACAAGCCGATAAGAACAGCCGGATTTGTTATGTTGAGGCTGAGCTTATCCGCCGGAATTTTATCCGTGTACGAAACGATAAGCGCGAGAGCCGTAAGAGCCGCCGAGCCTATCGCGAAGCCCTTACCCGTGGCGGCAGTTGTGTTGCCGAGAGAGTCGAGAGCGTCCGTTCTGTTTCTTACCTCGCCGGGAAGTCCCGACATTTCAGCGATACCGCCCGCGTTATCCGCAACAGGGCCGTACGCGTCCGTAGCGAGCGTGATACCGAGCGTCGAAAGCATACCTACAGCCGAAAGTCCTACGCCGTACAGTCCGCTTTCAAAGCTGCCGCTGCCGCCCGCAGTGAAGAAGCTGACAATAATCGAGATGCCTATAATGATTACGGGGATAGCCGTCGACAGCATACCGAGAGCTATACCGTCAATGATAATCGTAGCCGAACCCGTTTCCGAGGAAGCGGAGAGATTTTTTGTCGGGTTGTAGGAGTCGGACGTGTAATACTCGGTGAAGAAGCCTATCAAAACGCCCGCGGCAAGTCCCGAAATAACAGCCCAGAACACGTTTGAGTTTTCGGGGAGCAGTGTGAAGATAAGTACAGCCGCGCCGATAGCCGACAAAATCGAGCTTATATATGTTCCGCGGCGCAGTGAGCCGAGAAGCTGCTTCTGGCTTGCGCCCTCCTTTGTCGAAACGAAGAATGTGCCGATGATTGAAGCTATAATACCGACTGCCGCGATAAGCATCGGCACAAGCACGCCCTTAAAGCCGAGACCCGCCGAAGTCGCGAGCGCGCCGCAGGAAATTACCGAGCCCACGTACGACTCGTAAAGGTCAGCGCCCATACCTGCAACATCGCCTACGTTGTCGCCTACGTTATCGGCGATACAAGCGGGGTTTCTCGGGTCGTCCTCGGGTATGCCCGCCTCAACCTTACCTACAAGGTCAGCGCCTACGTCGGCAGCCTTTGTGAATATGCCGCCGCCCACACGGGCAAACAGAGCCATCGAGCTCGCGCCCATACCGAATGTGAGCATCGCCGACATAATATCGGTTTCACTCGGCAGTCTGAATACGAATTTCAAGAGAATGAACCATATACTTATATCGAGAAGTCCGAGACCTACGACCGTAAGTCCCATAACCGTTCCCGACGAGAACGCTATTTTAAGACCTTTGTTAAGTCCCTGTCTCGCGCCCTCCGCGGTTCTCGAGTTCGCGTAAGTGGCTATCTTCATGCCGATAAAGCCGGAAAGTCCGGAGAAGAAGCCGCCCGTGAGGAACGCGAACGGTACGAACGGCGTAAGCATTCCCGTAAGCGCGAGTATGAGAAGTATAACGAACATTACGGCGAAGAAAACGCCGACAGTCTTATACTGTCTCTTAAGATATGCCATGGCGCCCTTGCGTATTTTCAGCGCGATCGCCTTCATCGTGTCCGTTCCCTCGGGCTTTTTCTTAACCGAGAAAAAGTTGATTCCCGCGAAAACGAGGGCGATAATTGCGCAGCCGAGCACGCCGAAAGCGGCAAGAGCCAGTTTTGTTTCAAAGTTCATTGAAAACCCTCCTTTATGATTGTATACGTATAGTATATATATTTTATTACACCCTTCGGGGTTAGTCAATAGTAAAAACAAAATTGTAACCGTAAAATAACAAATTACTCCGAATATCAATTCAATTTTATGTAAATTTCGTATTGACAAAACATATCCGTTAGACTAAAATTATATCAATGAAACAGATTACGATATTGGAGAATATAAAATTATGGGCATGAGAAAAGCGGCGTTGTTTGTAATGGCTGCGCTATTTGCGGCGGCAATAGCCGTCGGTATTGTCAGAGTTAAAACGGAGGAAGCCGAAAACAGGGCGAAAGCGGATTACGTTCCCACGGTTCAGACGGTAACGATAACCGCCGCGGGCGACTGCACGTTCGCGACAGACGTAAACGCCGATCCCGACCGCGGCTTTAACGCTTACGCCGACAGTCTCGGCGGCGACTATTCGTATTTTTTGCAGAACGTAAAGCCTGTGTTTGAGGAGGACGACGTTACTATCGTCAATTTTGAGGGTACGATTTCCGACAGGGGCGAAAGAGCCGATAAATCGTTCGCGTTCCGCGGCAAGCCGGAGTATGTGAAGGTTTTAACGACCTCGAGCGTCGAGGCGGCGAACCTCGCGAACAACCACAGCGCGGACTACGGCGAGGAAAGCCTTTCCGATACAATTAAATACTTAAACGAGGCGGGCATAATAAACTGCATAGGCACAAACGCGCCGGTGCAGGAGATAAACGGCATAAAGGTCGGCTTTGTCGGCATTGACGCGCTCGACGAGGACGAGGCGGCAAAGCTTGAAAAAGCGATAGGCTCGGTAAAAAATCTCGGAGCGCAGCTTATTATAGTGAGCATGCACTGGGGCATAGAGAAGGAAAACGAGCCGACGCAGGAACAGATCGAGCTCGCGCACAAGGCGGTCGACCTCGGCGCGGACGTTGTGCTCGGCACGCACCCGCACGTATTGCAGGGCATAGAGAAGTACAACGGCAAGTACATCGTCTACAGTCTCGGCAACTTCTGCTTCGGCGGCAACGATAACCCGTCCGACAAGGACACGATGATTTACCGCCAGGTGTTCACGTTCGTTGACGGCGTGCTGCAGCTTGACGACAATTATGTTGTTATCCCCGCCGTAGTATCGGGACACGACGATTATAACGACTATCAGCCCGCCGTAGCCGAGGGCGACAGAAAAACGGAAATTCAAAACAGAATTACCGAATATTCCGCAAGCCTCGGCACACAGTCGGTTCAGTTCAGATAAATAAAACAGTAGCCGTCTCCGCGTAATACGGAAACGGCATACTGTTTTTATTTTACTTTGAATATATCCGCATACTCTGGATGTTCGGCAACTAATACCCATGTCATACTATTCCAAAAATAATTTCTATCCGCAGATACTTCCCCTATTTCTGTACCATTTTCTGTAGGTCTTGTATAATCATTTATTACTGCCCACTCACTTGCCCAATGACCTTCGCCGGTAAAAATATTTACTTGATACTGTGAATCACTAACATTTTTACCCACTGAATTAAGTCCATATTTGCCTGTTATTAACCTACCATTAGCCTCTAATGGTCCGTACGTTTTAGCATCACCCTGTCCTGCTTCATCCATTAAACCCACATCCGGCGCAACTCCCTGACCTTCACCGAGTACGCCGTGAGGTCCTATCTGCAATACCACCCGAGTGCCGTCCGCTTTGACAAATATGTCGCCTTCTCTTGCAAGGCGGTTTTCACGCGGCTGACCTTCGTAGATAGTTATGGGGTTGTAATTGTGCAGCGGATCGGGCGGCTGTGAAAAGTCGCGGCTCTCTCTTGTGGACGGTTCGGTTATACGGTTCAGTACCGCAGCAGCAGCGGCGCGTGTCAGCGTGCCGTTAGGGTCGAATGTTCCGAGGTCGTCAACGCCGCAGAGTATGCCGTTTTCGTATGCGGTCAGAACGAAATCGCGGTAGTAACTGTCGATTTTTTGGTTGTCGGGGATCGATGCCTGAACGTTTTCGGCGTATTGCTTTGAGAGCGTTTCGCCCCGCTTTTCGATGGCTCGCGCCGCCACCATCGCCATTTCCTGACGCGTTATGTCATTATCCATGTCGGTCTCGCTCATCTCGCCGCTTGTTATGAGCTTTGCGTCAACCGCGGCTTTATACACGCCGTACCACCATGTGTCACCCTTTGCGCTTGTGTCAAGCCCGAGTATTCTGTCCACCACGGCGATAAATTCCGCGTGGGTCATTGTGTTTTCAGGCTTGAAGTACACCGTTCCGTTTTCTTCTATACCGGCGAATAGCCCTTTGTTCGTCATCGCCGTAACCGTGTCGTAGTACCAGTCTCCCGACTTCACATCGGGAAACGTAGCCGCGCCTGCGTTATATGCCGCGCACATCAGCACGGAACACGTAAGTATCGCGCTCAAAATCCTCTTTTTCATTTCCTGCCGCCTTTCTAAGTATATTACTTGTTATAATACTCAAACACTATGCGCCCATTATCACAAGCTAAAGTAACCCAACCCATACCATCCCAAATATAATTATTATCTGGAGATATTTCGCCTTCTTCTGTTCCTTGCTCTTTTGGTAATGTATAATCGCTTATTACTGCCCATTCACTATCCCAGTGTCCCTCACCGGTCAAAGGATTTACCCAATACTGTGAATCACTAACATTTTTACCCACTGAATTTGGTCCGTATTTGCCTGTTGTTAATGTACCGTTAGCTGTTAAAGAACTTCTGGTTATATGGATTCCTTGCCCTACCTCGTCCATTATACCTACATCCGGTGCAACGCCTTGACCGTAACCCAAGACGCCTGTCACCGGATCGGTTTTAAGAACCACTTGTGTACCGTCCGCCTTGACGAATATGTCGCCCTCTCTTGCGAGACGGTTTTCGCGCGGCTGACCTTCATAAATTGTGATAGGGTTGTAGTTGTGCAGAGGATCGGGCGGCTGTGAAAAGTCGCGGCTCTCTCTTGCGGTCGGCTCTATTATGCGGTTCAGTACTGCCGCCGCAGCGGCGCGTGTAAGCGTGCCGTTAGGATCAAACGTGCCGAGGTTGTCAACACCGCAGAGTATGCCGTTCTCGTACGCCGTAAGAACGAAATCGCGGTAACGGTTGTCAATTTTTTGGTTGTCGGGGATCGAGGCTTGAACATTGTCGGCGTACTGCTTTGAAAGCGTTTCGCCTCGTTTTTCGATGGCTCGTACCGCTATCATTGCCATTTCCTGACGTGTTATGTCGCTGTCCATGTCGGTCTCGCTAATCTCGCCGCTTGTTATTAAATTTGCGTCAACTGCGGCTTTATACACGCCGTACCACCACTTATCACCCTTTGCGCTTGTGTCAAGTCCGAGTATTCTGTCCACCACGGCAATAAACTCCGCGTGCGTCATTGTATTTTCCGGCTTGAAATATACCGTTCCGTTTTCTTCTATACCGGCGAATAACCCTTTATTCGTCATAGCCGTAACCGTGTCATAGTACCAGTCCCCCGACTTCACATCGGGAAACGATGCCGCGTTTGCAGCCGTTCCAATCGTAATCGCCGCCGCAGCTATCGCCGCCGTAATCTTTTTCGTTTTCATATACGTTACACCTCTTTTTCTGTTTCGTCCTCCGAAACAACGCCCTCAATCATATTTGTAACAACTTCGTTGAGCTGTGCGGCGTTTTGAGAAGTAACGATAGGTCTGCCGGTTTGCTGTTCTATTTCCTTTCTCGCGTTACCCGCCACTCGTCCGCCCCGCTGTGCGACGTCACGGTTTTCCTCAAATGTCTGCGGTTGCTCGGCTTTTGACAATTCTGTCGCGCTGACCTCCGCCAGCATATTGAATACAATTTCCGCCGTGCTCATATTATCGCGCAGGTTTTCTTTGGTTAAGCCTTTATATTTTTTATACTGACGCGTACTCATTCCCGACCATGCTCTTGTAATTTCATCGGTAAGAATTGCGTATTCAATACCCTTTGAAACGCCTCTGTCCTGCCATTCGTCGGTAAGCTCTTTTCTTACTTGGATAGCCTGCAGCCGTTGATTTATCCATTCACGGGAATAACCCTTTTTCGCGTATGTTTCCAACGCTCTGTTAATGGAAATTTCCGGATCGATCGTTTCTTCAATCCTTTCTCTGCCTACCTCGGCAAGCCACACCTTGAAAGGCTCCGCTTTAGGCGACGGAATTGATTGAATTATGCGTAAAAGCTGCGCAGTGTCGGCAACGTCCGTAAGACGTTTTTTCCCGTCTGCCGCTGTCATTTTCAACCGGTTACAATTTGTAACCGATTGATTTCCCTCATCGCTAAGCCGTTTTTTCAGCACCTTCCAATAATTTCTTGCGCCTTGATAAGTCGGTTGTTCGGTCAAAACACCCACGACATCAACAACGGAAAAGAACCATTCTTCCTTTTCCTCGTCCCATGCCGTGCGAATTTTTTTGTCTTCAAATAATTGTATTTTATCGTTATTCATTATTTTTCCTCCGTAATTCCGTGCAATATCCCTTCGGCTTTTGTCATTTGCAATACCGTAATATATAATATCATATTTTTCAGTCGTTGTAAATAATTTGCGCACACGCCACGCAAAAAGCGGCACGGAGATGGCTTTGCGCCGCTCCGTACCGCATGGGGTTTATTATTTTACGACGGTGAACTTGTCGTCCTTAACGTCAACCGTTACGCTGTCGCCGCTCTTTACGCTGCCGCCTATAATCTCGTCGGACAGCATATCCTCTATCTCGTTCTGTATCGCGCGTCTTAACGGTCTCGCGCCGTACACAGGATCGAAGCCCGACTTCGCGATTTTGCCGACAGCCTCGTCCGAGAACGCGACCGTGATGTCGTTCGCCTTAAGTCTTTCCGCGAGCGATTTCAGCATAAGTCTCGCAATATCCTTTATATTATCCTCGGTGAGACGGTCGAACACGATAATATCGTCGATTCTGTTGAGGAACTCCGGCTTGAACGCTCTCTTTACCTCGTCCATTACCTTTTCCTTGATTTTCTCGTGCTCCGTTTTGCCGCTGTCAGCCGCGTTGTCGGTCTTGAAACCGAGCTTCGACGACATATTTCCGAGGATTTCCTTCGCGCCGAGGTTCGACGTCATGATGATAACGGTGTTCTTAAAGTCAACCTTCCTGCCCTGCGCATCGGTGAGGATACCGTCGTCGAGAATCTGCAGCATGATGTTGAACACGTCGGGGTGAGCCTTCTCAATCTCGTCGAATAGGATTACCGAGTACGGGTTTTTCCTTATCCTCTCGGTGAGCTGACCGCCCTCCTCAAATCCGACATATCCCGGAGGCGAGCCGATAAACTTCGATACGGCGTGCTTCTCCATGTACTCCGACATGTCGATTCTGATAAGCGAGTTTTCACTGCCGAACATCGCTTCCGCGAGTGCCTTTGAAAGCTCCGTCTTGCCTACGCCCGTGGGACCTAAGAACAGGAACGAGCCTATCGGTCGCTTCGGGTCCTTAAGTCCGGCTCTGCCGCGCTTTATCGCCTTCGCGACGGCGGTTACAGCTTCGTTCTGACCGATAACGCGCGCGTGAAGCACGGTTTCGAGGTTGCGCAGCTTTTCCATTTCCTCCTCTTTAAGCCGTGACGCGGGAATGTGCGTCCAGTCGGAAAGGATCTCGGCAATGTCGTCCTCCGTTACGGTAAGTCCCGACGATGAGCCCGTGCCTTTCCAGTCGGCTGTGAGCTTTTTGATTTCCTCCTGAAGCGCTTTTTCCTCATCGCGTATCTGCGCCGCTTTTTCGTAGTCCTGCGCCGTTACAGCCTCCTGCTTTTCGGAGAGCAGCTTTTCCATGCGCTTTTCCTTTTCCTTAAGCTCTTCGGGTTCCGTCTGTGAGCCGAGACGCTTCTTTGACGCCGCCTCGTCTATAAGGTCGATCGCCTTGTCAGGCAAAAATCTGTCGGTGATGTAACGCGCCGACATCTTCGCGGCAGCTTCGAGAGCGCCGTCGGTGATCGTAACGCTGTGGTGTGCCTCGTAACGGTCGCGTATACCCTTCAGAATCTCGACCGTCTCCTCCTCGGTCGGCTCGCCGACCTGTACCGGCTGGAAACGTCTTTCGAGAGCCGCGTCCTTTTCGATGTACTTCTTGTACTCTTTAAGCGTAGTCGCGCCGATAAGCTGCAGCTCGCCTCTCGCGAGGAACGGCTTTAATATGTTTGACGCGTCCATCGAGCCTTCCGCCGCGCCCGCGCCGACAATGGTATGGAACTCGTCGACGAACAGGATAACGTTCTGCGCGTCAAGCACCTCCTTGATTACCTTTTTAAGTCTTTCCTCGAATTCGCCGCGGTACTTCGCGCCCGCGACCATACTCGACAAATCGACCGACACGAGCCTTTTTGTTTTAAGCGGTTCGGGAACATCGCCCGCCGCAATTCTCTGCGCAAGACCCTCGATAACGGCGGTCTTGCCCACGCCCGGCTCACCGATAAGACAGGGATTGTTTTTCGTGCGGCGGGAGAGTATCTGTATAACTCTCTCAATCTCGTTACTTCTGCCGATTACGGGATCAAACTTGTTGTCCTTAGCAATCTGCGTAAAATCTCTGCCGAACTGGTCGAGCGTCGGCGTTTTTGTGCGTCCGCTCGGCTTGTAGCCGGAGCCGGTTTCGGGAGCGTAACCCGCTTCGCCGCCGTCCTGCGCATTGTCGAGCGAGTGTACAAT
Source organism: uncultured Clostridia bacterium (assembly GCA_947591315.1). Classification (GTDB taxonomy): domain Bacteria; phylum Bacillota; class Clostridia; order UBA1381; family UBA1381; genus Hominilimicola. The sequence goes on along the minus strand of CANQDD010000008.1, from coordinate 36,468 downwards.
GTCGGCGTAAAAGCTTCTGATATTAACGCCGAGCTCCGTAAGAATTTTTGCGGCAACGCCGTCGCCGTCACGGATAATCGCCATGAGCAGATGCTCCGTGCCGATGTAGCGGTGACCGAGCCTTTGAGCCTCATACGCGCTTACTTCCAAGAGCCTTTTCGAGCGCGGTGTGAGCGCAAGCTCCGTGTCCTTCGGGAGCGGCTCGCCGGAGTCAAAATACTCGTTGATTTTCTCCGCGACCTTTTCCTCCGTAACGTCCGCGCTTTCGAGCGCCTTCGCGGCGACGCCGCTGCCCTCGCGTATAAGTCCCATAAGCAGATGCTCGCTGCCTATGTAGTTGTTTCCCATTTCACATGCCGCGTCATGCGCCTCGTTAATCGCAATCCGCGCTTTTTCGGTAAAGTTTGAAAATAACATAACAATCAACCTCCTTTATGTACGCCGCGGCGCGGCATACCGTCAAATATTATCACGGATAAATTCCGCGCGTTTTCTGTCCCTGTCCTCGGGTTTAAGCTCCTCGCCGCCGCAGATAAGCGCCGGTTCGGTCATTACCATACATTCGAGCGGCGTTACCTTGCCCTTAAAGGAAAGTATACCCATATCAGCGCCGAGCATTACATCGGATAAGAGAGATTTTGCTTCGGCGGACGACATATTTCTCGCGTATTTCAGTATTCCGTACGAGCGGTACACCTTGTCGGCAAGCGCGTCCGCGCTGTTTTTCTTTAACGCCTCACGCGCCTTGTTTTCCATATCGACGATCCTGTCAACCGTACTCTTAAGCCGTTCGAGCGACTTTTCCTCGGATATGCCGAGCGTCGAGCGGTTCGATATCTGGTACAGGCAGCCGTAAGCCTTCGTACCCTCGCCGTACAGTCCGCGCACCTCGATACCGAGGCTGCCCGCCGATGATATGACGCGGTTTATGTTCTCCGTCATCGTCAGCGCGGGAAGGTGGAGCATTACCGACGCTCTCATACCCGTGCCGGTGTTGGTGGGGCAGGCAGTGAGGTAGCCGAACTCGCTGTCAAACGCGTACGTGAGCGATTCCTCTATAACGTCGTCAACCCTGCTCGCCGTCTTGTACGCCTCGTCGAGCGCGTAGCCGCTCTGTATAATCTGCAGACGTATGTGATCCTCCTCCATGAGCATGATGCTCATTGTTTCGTCCTTGCTCACGAGTACCGACCGACCCTTGCCGCCGCACATATCGGGGCTTATGAGGTGCTTTTCAGCCATTTCCTGCTTGCGTATCGCGGGAGTTTGGTCGAGGTCGATGAAGTCGAAATCCTTCGCGAGCGTCGAATTGCTTGACAGAACCGCGTTCTTTATTCGCTCCGTGACCTCCTTCGTGTCGCCGAGCGCGTTGGGGAACGGCGTTTTATCGAGGTTCCGCGCAAGACGTATTCTTGTCGAAACCGCTATATCCGAATTATTGTCCTTGTACCAAATCATGACTTTTTCACCTCGTTTTCAATTTCGCGGATCTGCTTGTGCAGCTTCGCCGCCGTTTCGTAATCCTCATTTTTTACCGCCGCGCTGAGCTCCTGCTTAAGCGACTCGTACCGTCTCTTGAGCTTAAGCTCCTCGCCCGACTTCGACGGTATCTTGCCGGTGTGCGTGACGGACGGCTGTACACGCCTAAGCGTTTCCGTGATAGGTGCGCGGAACACCTTGTAACATTCGCCGCACCCGATTTTACCCGTCCTGCGGAAGTCCGAGTACGTGTGACCGCACACAGGACACTTTTTTTCCTCCTTGCTTACGGCGGGCTGCATAAACACGTCAAACCCGCCGAAATCGTTAAAGAAATCCGAAAATAAATCAAACATTTTAACATTCCTCCTTAATCGTAACCGTCATTGCCTTCCTGTGCTAAAGCACGCTCAGCATATTTTTAAGTATTTTCGCTCTTACCTTGTCGCGTTCCGGAAAAGCGCCGAGAGTGCTGTCCGTTACAGCGCTCGTCAGGAGCCTTGCCGTTTTTTCGTCCGTCACGCCCTGCCTTAACAGGTTTGTTATAAATCCCCTCGCCGTTTTTTCGTCGAGACTGTCGCCCGTAAGCTCTATCGTGTGACGCGTAAGCCCGTCCGCGCTGCGTATGCGTCGTATTTTTAGACACCCGCCGCCGCCGCGCCGCGACTCGACCGCGTAACCCCTTTCGGGTGAGAACCTCGTCTGTATAACGTAATTTATCTGAGAGGGAGCGCAGCCGAAAACCGAAGCAAGCTCGTTTCGCTTTAATTCCAGCCATTCGTCGGTGTCGTCCTTAAGCAGCTCCGTAATGAATGCTTCAATTCTGTCTGACATTCCCATTGTACTCATCTCCTTTTTGACTTTGACTTTCTTTGACCTTTCATTTAATATTATACTCGCTTTTTTTCTTTTGTCAATGAATAAAATTTTAACAATTTATGAACATTACGGAATTTTACGCGCGTATTTATATTGAAAAAACCGTCCGCGCATGATACAATATATACATTATAGTGCAAAGGAGTAAATTTATGCTTGCGGTTGAGCGGAGAAATAAAATAGAGCAGATAATAAATAAGGAAAAAAGCGTTCTCGTGACGGAGCTTGCGAAGCAGTTTGAGGTTACGTCCGAAACTATTCGCGGCGATTTAGAAAAGCTCGAAAGACAAGGCGTGCTTGTGCGCACGTACGGCGGCGCGACAGTGGCGGAAAATATTGAGCCGGAGCTTGCGATAACGGAGCGCGACGTGATAAATTACGAGGGCAAGCAGCGGATAGGCGAATACGCCGCGTCGCTCATACGCGACGGCGAAACGATTTTTCTTGACGCGAGCACGTCCGCGTGGCATCTCGCGCGGTACATAAAGGGTAAAAAGGGGCTGACGGTCATAACGAACGCGGAAAAAATCGTGACGGAGCTTGCGAACTGCGACCACATTCATGTCGTTTGCACCGGCGGCGAGCTTACGCCGCGCAACATGTCGTTCGTGGGACGCGTCGCGGAACGGACGATCAAGGATAATTATTACGCGAATAAATTTTTCTTCTCCTGCAAGGGCGTTACCGCCGCGCGCGGACTTGTCGATTCGAGCGAGGGCGAGGCGGAAATAAAAAAAGCCATGCTCGCGTGCAGCGAGTCGGCTGTGTTTCTGTGTGATAAAAATAAAATCGGTAAACTCGGCGTGCCGCGTATATCGGGGCTTGATAAGATCGACACGTTTATCACCGATGAGCGCCTTACCGATGAATGGGAAAAAACTCTCGCCGAAAACGACGTGAAGGTCGTCGTGGCGGGGAAGTGAAAAACGCCGATGCCGGCGTTTGTAGGGGCGACCCTTGCGGTCGCCCGTATGCCTCCCCTGCTAGGGGAGGTGTCGGCAAAGCCGACGGAGGGGTTTGGAATTTATACCATGAATAAACCCCTCAGTCACACTGCGTGTGACAGCTCCCCTATTAGGGGAGCCTCACATTAAATTTATGTTTTTACAAATTCGCTCTGAAATAATTTTCGAGTGCGTTTGCGGCTTCGGTCTCATCTGCGCCCTGAGCGCGGACGGTCACGAAATCGCCCTTCTTCGCGCCGAGACACGTCACCGCGAAAAGTCTTTTCAGATTTTCAATTCTGTCGTTATACACAATACTTATATTTGAATTAAAGTTTCGCGCCTCGGAAACGAGCCTGCCCGCGCCGCCGGCGTGGAGACCCTGCCCGTCTTTTAACGTGTAAGAAAATTCTTTCATTATGTTCTCCTCCAATCTGTCGGAAATTATCGTTAAGAATTATATCCGCGATTTATGCTTATTATACGCGGCAGGGTTAATTTGTCAACAACAAAAACGCAAATCTTACCTTTTTGACGAATTTCGAGGGCGGGTTTACATAAATTTTATACAAAATTGGTCTTGATTTTTTCAAAAAAGGCCTATACTCGGTATCTTTCCGATATGCCCCGTATATGACGCGTGAATTTATCGGCTTCCTCCTTCGGCGACAGTATTTTCGCGCCGCCGCCGAGCGCGGCGAGCCAGCCGTAAAACTGACCGCTCACATTCACCCTTACCGTCGCCGTAAACGCGTCCGCGCCGTGTTTCTGTATGCGAGCGTCCGTGCCGAAGCGGTCTAAGACAACGCCTATCAAACTGTTCGAGAAAAGTATTTCAATCTCTTTTTCCTCGCCCGCGAACATTCCGAATATCCTTTTCGAGAACGCGGCTATGTCAAACTCCGCGAATTGCTCCTTACCGCCGCGAGGCAGACGCGTCAGCGATATATTCATCATCTTGTCAACGCGGTAATGGCGTATTTCGCCGCTTTCATGGTCGAATGCGATAAGGTAGTAATTCTCGTCGTCCCACGTCATGACCCACGGGCTGACCTCGTACAGCGCGCCGCCGCGTTTCGGTTTTAGCTCGCGCTCGATCGTCCACTCGCAGTACCTGAAGCGTATTCTGACGTTCGCCGCAACTGCTGAATGAATTTTGTCTACATTATAATATATACTTTCGTTGCTTGTCTTAACGCGTCCCAAAACGGTGACCTGATTATGCAGCGCGCTTGCATCGTAGCGGCCGGCAAGCTTTTCTATTTTACCGATAAGCGAGCGCGACTTCTTTTCCGTGATAAATTTCGACGACTGAACCGCGTCAACGAGAAGCCTTAATTCCGGCAGCTCAAAGTCGCGCGACGCCACGAAATAACCGCGCGGCTCGGAACGGCGGCAGATTATGTCCAGTCCGAACAGCTTGAGATTTTCGATGTCGTCGTAGACGCTCTTGCGCTCCGCCTCGATACCGAGCGCGCCCAGCCTCGATATTATCTCCGCGGCGGAAAGCGCGTGGTTTTCGTCCGTTTCCTCCGTAAGCATTTTCATTATATATAAAATTTTCAGCTTTTGATTATTCGCTTTTGACATAATACGCGCCTCCCGCGTATATGTTATCATATGGGAAAGCGTTTGACAATAGGCTCAAAAAAAATTAAAAAAAGTGTTGACAAACCAGATACCGTCTGCTATAATAATTAAGTCGCTGATTAGAGAGCGATATGAATTAGATTTTGGGAGTTTAGCTCAGCTGGGAGAGCGTCTGCCTTACAAGCAGGATGTCACAGGTTCGAGCCCTGTAACTCCCACCAAGTATACCTGTTTAGGGTGTATGTCCGTTTCGTCAGAAACGGAAAATGGCCCGGTAGTTCAGTTGGTTAGAACGCCAGCCTGTCACGCTGGAGGTCGTGAGTTCGAGCCTCATCCGGGTCGCCATTTGCTTCTGTAGCTCAGTCGGTAGAGCAAGGGACTGAAAATCCCTGTGTCGGTGGTTCGATTCCACCCGGAAGCACCAAACCGCAGCCAAAAGCTGCGGACACGCGGGAGTGGCTCAGTGGTAGAGCGTCACCTTGCCAAGGTGAACGTCGCGAGTTCGAATCTCGTCTTCCGCTCCACTTTAATAGAACAAAAGACGCCTGAAAGACAAAGCGCGTCTTTTGTTATATGCGGCGCCATAGCCAAGTGGTAAGGCAGAGGTCTGCAAAACCTTTACGCCCCGGTTCAAATCCGGGTGGCGCCTCCATTTTAAGATGCTGCGGTTTAAGAATTTGCTTAGGCTGCGGTATCTTTTTTTACAGGTGGTACGCTATGAAACACGTAAAAAGAATATTTATAGTGCTTCTTATTCTGACGATAGGCATAAGCATAATAAACGCGAAAACGGATTTTTTCCTTAATATAGGCACATACATACCCTCGCTCGATGAAAAATTTCCGCAGGCGGCGAATGTCATTTCACAGGCGTCGGAGGGACTGGCAAGCCTCACGGACTACATTCCGTCGTTTGAGGAAATAAAGGCGATGATAAAGAACGAGGAGCCGCCGATAGACCCGTCTGACGTCGCGGAAAACGCGTATATAGAAAACAGTCCCATGCTTACGTTCTACCCGGAGGAAAACATAAGCGTAATAGTCGATTACAGCACTGTTCAGCTTTTCGGCATAACCGCGTCGAAGGACAAGGCGCATCTCGTTGTCAATTTCGTGGACGACAGCGGCGAGACGCTCGGTCAGACGTCGTTCGCCGTTGACGGCAGCGGTATGTTCAACAAGACCGTTGATATTCCCGAAAGCGACAGCTACACACTCGATTTGTGCGTGTACACGGGCAGCAGGGAGTTTGGTCAGTTCACAAGCTGGGTGTATAATTACGTAACGCTGGAGCGTCTGCCGGACGGCGGCTGGGATATTGAAGAACCGGCTGTTTACGCGGAAAACAAACGCTTATACGAAAAGGACAAGTCGGTTAAGGACGCGCTTAAAAACACCGAGTCGGTTCAGTCGGGCGACGCGGAGATAAAGGAAACTGCCGATAAAATCGTGAGACACGCCGATACCGATTACGAAAAGGTCGCGGCGCTGCACGACTGGGTATGCGAGAATCTTTATTACGATTCCGACAGTCTTGCCGAGGAAGGCATACCGCCTTACTACGCGCTCGACGTGCTGCACACGAAAAAAGCGGTGTGCCGCGGCTACGCGACGCTTATGGCTGCGCTTTGCCGTTCGGAGGGTATACCGTGCAACGTCGTAACGGGCTACGCCCTCGGCGTGAGCGGCGATACAAAATGGACGGACGAAAATATCGCGACGGACGAGCAGAACCACGCGTGGAACGAGGTGTACGTTGACGGCAGGTGGGTCATTGTGGACACGACATGGGACAGCGGCAACAAAATAGAAAACGGTATGTGGATAGACGGAAGCGTGTCGCATCTGTATTTTGACGCGAATTTGCAGTTCTTCTCGTCAAACCACAGAATAATCGAGTATTATAAAAGATGAAAATAGAAAACGTAACAACCGAAAACAATTTGTTCCTCGCGCCCATGGCGGGCGTTACCGATCTCGCGTTCCGGAGTATTTGCCGCCGCTATGGGGCGGGGCTTACGTATTCGGAAATGGTGAGCGCGAAGGGGCTTTATTACGGCGACAAAAAAACGCCGCGCCTTATGAGGGGCGCGGACGATGAACACCCGTACGCGATACAGATTTTCGGCTCGGACGCGGATATTATGGCTGAAATTGTCCCTGCGGTAATTGAGTATAAGCCTGATATAATAGATATAAATATGGGCTGCCCCACGCCGAAAATAGTGAATAACGGCGACGGCAGCGCGCTTTTAAGGTCGCCCGAAAAAATAGCGGAAATAGTGCGCCGCGTTTCGGACGCGTCACCCGTGCCGGTAACGGTAAAGATACGAAAGGGCTGGGACGGCGAAAGCGTGAACGCCGTTGAGGTCGCGAAAATCATAGAGCAGAGCGGCGCGGCGGCGATAGCAGTTCACGGCAGAACGCGCGATGAATTTTACGGCGGCAGCGCCGATTGGGATATTATACGGCGCGTAAAGGAAGCGGTAAATATACCCGTAATAGGCAACGGCGACGTGAAAACGGCGCGCGATGTAAAAAGAATGTTCGACGAAACGGGCTGCGACGCCGTTATGATAGGACGCGGCGCGCAGGGCAATCCGTTTTTGTTCAAACAGGCGGCGGAGTACCTTGAAACAGGCGCGGAAACGTATTTCCCATCGCCGAAGGAAAGGCTTACGGTGCTCTTGGAGCATTTGGATATGCTCATTGCCGAAAAGGGCGGGTATATAGGCGTGCGCGAGGCGAGAAAGCATGTGGCGTGGTATATAAAAGGTCTTAAAGGCTCGGCAAAACTGAAGGAAAAGGTGTTTACAATAGATAATGCCGACGAGATGCGAAAGTGTATAAGTGAATATATGATTGGTATGTAAAACGCCGGAAAATCCGGCGTTTTTTCACACGCTGCTGCGCTGACCGTGGGGGATCTTATCCTTGAACAGAATAGATATGCACCAAAGTCCCGCAAGACCTATAATCACGTAGATAATTCTGCTTACGAGCGCGTCCGCGCCGCCGAATATCGACGCCACAAGGTCAAACTGGAACAGTCCGACGAGCAGCCAGTTTATTGCGCCTATGATTGTTATTACAAGAGATGTATTGTCCATTTTCACTTGCTCCTTTATATTGTTATTGCGTTTTTAGTCTGTCACGCCGCAGAAAAAATAAACATGGTAATATTTTCCTGCTGCCGCGCGTAAAATTAAGCGGGGTGAAATTTTTATGGGGAGAAAAGCCATGTTGTTTTTTTTAGCGGTGGTAACTATCATGACCGTCACGTTTGTGTTTGTGTATTGCGCGGGCGGCGAGGAGAACAATGAGAGAGTGAAATTTCTTGAAGGATACGGCTGGAGGGTGGACAAAAACGCGGTCGACGAGGCGGACGTTATAATACCGAAGCCGTTTGACCGCGTGTACGAGAGCTATAACGAGACGCAGAAACGCGCCGGTCTCGACCTTACGCCGTACATGGGTATGCGCGGCAAACGGTATACGTATATCGTGACGAATTACCCGTGTGATGCCGGCGAGGTGCGCGCGAACGTGATATGTATAAACGGCGAATGCGTCGCGGGCGATATTATGACCGTGAGCGCGCGCGGGTTTATGCACTCGCTTCTTTACGACGACGCAAAAGAATGATTGATTTTTCCGCGCAAACATTGTATACTTATTTGCGGGAGTGATTTACGTTGAAACAAAAAATTCTCGATATACTTAAATCGTCCGACGGCTACGTGTCGGGCGAAAAAATCAGCACGCTTACCGGTATTTCCCGCGCGGCGGTGTGGAAGCATATAAAAAGCCTTAAAAACGCGGGCTACGAGATAAGCTCCGTGACTAACCGAGGTTACCGCCTCGTTTCGTCGCCCGATTTGATTGACGCGGACGAGATAAAAAAGCGGCTTAACACGGAGTTTATCGGCAATAAAATTTACGTGTACGACGAGACCGACTCGACGAACGAGCGCGCGAAAGCGCACAGCGCGGACAGTGAGGGAGCGGTGTTTATCGCGGAGGTTCAAAACGGCGGCAAGGGCAGTCACGGCAGAGGCTGGGTAAGTCCGCGCGGCACGGGCGTGTGGCTGAGCGTGCTTTTAAAGCCGGACGCCGCGCCGTCGGAAATCCCGCAGATAACGCTCGTCGCCGGACTTAGCGTGTGCAAAACGGTCGGCATGGGCGCGGGAATAAAGTGGCCCAACGATGTTGTGAGAGGCTCAAAAAAGGTGTGCGGCATACTCACCGAAATGTCGGCTGAAATTGACTTGGTAAACTATGTCGTGTGCGGCATCGGCATAAACGTGAACACCGAAGGCTTTGACAGCGAAATAGCGCACCGCGCAACGTCAATGTATATCGAAAGCGGCGAAAAATACGAGCGGAACGAGGTTGCCGCGCGGCTTTTGAATAATTTTGAGCATTACTACAAAAAATTCCTTGCGGAAGGTCTTACTGCCGTGCTTGATGAGTACAGGGAAAATTGCGTGACGCTGGGCAGAGACGTGAGCGTTATCTTCAAAAAGGAAACCGTCGCGGGCAAAGCCGTTGACGTTGACGAAAACGGCGCGCTTGTCGTCGAGACGGCGGACGGCGTTATACGCGTTACCTCCGGCGAGGTAAGCGTGAGGGGTATTTACGGATATGTGTAAAAAACACTTGACATTTTTTCGTATGTGTGGTAATATAAATATGTATGGTGCCGTAATAATTTCCAGCAATTTATCACCAACGGCAATACCCCCGAAGGAGCTATCTTCGAGGGTATTTTTTTGAGTTATATTAAATTATAACAAAGCCGGCGGCTTATTTGTTGTCGGCGTCTCCGTCAAGCCACTTGCAGATATAATGAGATATTATGTCTGCAATAACGGATATAAGTATCGCCGTGATTACCTCCAGCAATTTTATCACCTCCTTTCCTAAGAAAGGGTGCCGACAGGGAAATTATATCAGAAAAGCGCGTGTTTTGCAATAAATGTGAACAAAACGTAAACAATTAGCACTCTCTTGTTAAGAGTGCTAATTTTCTGTTGACTTTTCCGTAAAATGGTATTATTATATTATTTAGACTTAATAAACAGAGAAAGGACATGATTTGACATGGCAAAGGGAAACATATCGGTTGACAGTGAAAACCTGTTCCCGATTATCAAAAAATGGCTGTACAGCGACAAGGATATTTTCTTAAGAGAGCTTGTTTCAAACGGCTGCGACGCGGTAACAAAGCTTAAAAAGCTCGCGGGTATCGGCGACGCGGAGATTTCGGCGGACGAGAAATTTAAGGTCGTTGTTTCCGTATCGAAGGAGAATAAGACGCTTACAATATCCGATAACGGTATCGGTATGACAGCCGAGGAAATAGACAAGTATATAAATCAGATAGCGTTTTCGGGCGCGAGCGACTTCCTCGAAAAGTACAAGCAGGAGGACGACGCGGGCGCGCAGATAATCGGTCACTTCGGTCTCGGCTTTTACAGCGCGTTTATGGTAGCGGACAGTGTTGAGATAGACTCGCTCTCGTACATTGACGGCGCGAAGGCGGCAAAGTGGACGTGTGACGGAAGCATGGAATTTGAGCTTACGGACGGCGCGCGCACCGAGCGCGGCACGACCGTGACGCTCCATGTGGCGGAGGACAGCGAGGAATTTCTCGACGAGTACAAAATAAAGGAAATACTCCACAAGTACTGCGCGTTCCTGCCGATAGAGGTCTACCTCGAAAATCCCGACAAGAAGGACGAGGAAAAAGAGGGCGAGGAAAAGGAAGAACCGAAACCCATAAACGACACAAATCCACTTTGGATGAAAAAGCCGTCGGAATGTACGGACGAGGAATACAAAGCGTTTTACCACAAGGTATTTCTTGACTTTAACGAGCCGCTGTTTTGGATACACCTGAACGTTGATTACCCGTTCAACCTGAAGGGCATACTATACTTCCCGAAAATAAACCACGAGTTCGCCGGTCAGGAGGGACAGATAAAGCTGTACAACAACCAGGTATTCGTCGCGGACAACGTTAAAGAGGTAATCCCCGAATTTCTGATGCTTCTTAAGGGCGTTATCGACTGCCCCGACCTGCCGCTCAATGTGTCGCGAAGCTTTTTGCAGAACGACGGCTACGTTAAAAAGATTTCATCGCATATCACAAAGAAGGTCGCGGACAAGCTGACGGAGCTGTTTAACGGCGACAGGGAAAACTACGAAAAATACTGGGACGACATCGACATATTTATAAAGTACGGCTGTCTGCGCGACGATAAGTTTTACGATAAGGTTAAGAATATCATCATATACAAAAACCTCGACGGAAAGTACATCACGCTCGACGACTATATCGGCACCAAGGAGGACAAGACCGTTTACTACGTCTCGGACGAAAAGGTGCAGTCGCAGTATATAAAAATGTTCAGGGATCAGGGACTTGACGCGGTAATGCTGCCAAGCATGATGGACACGCACTTTATATCGTTTGTGGAAATGAAGAATGGGGGCGTGAAATTCAAGCGTATCGACAGCGCCATAAGCGACGTTTCCGACGAAAACGAGAAGGACGACGACGCGAAAAAAGCCGACGAAGCGCTGATTGAAAAATTCAAAAACGAGATAAACGACGACTCGCTCAAAATAGAGGTACAGTCCTTAAAGGACGGCAAAATCCCCGCGGTAATACTTTTGAGCGAGCAGTCGCGCCGTATGCGCGAAATGTACCGCGCCTACGGTCAGCAGGCGGCGTCAATGGCGGATATGTTCAAGGACGAGTTCACGCTTGTGCTAAACTCAAACAATTCGCTCATAAAGAAGCTCGACACGCTTGAGGGTGAGGACGCGTCGCTCGTGATAAATCACGTGTACGACCTCGCGAAAATAAGCCACAGCCCGTTGAACGCGGAGCAAATGACAAAATTTGTCGAGCGCTCCAATAAACTGCTGGAAAGATTATTCTAAATATATGTAAAACGACCGCTCCTCTTGTGAGGCGCGGTCTGTTTTCTTTTAATTTACCTTAAATATATCCGCATACTCGGGATGTGCGGAAACTAATACCCAATCCATGCTGTCCCAAAAATAATTCTTGTCCGCAGATACTTCCCCTATCTCCGTGCCGTCATATCCTCTTGGTCTGGTATAGTAACTTATTACTGCCCATTCACTGTCCCAATGTCCTTCACCGGTAAAAACATTTACTTGATACTGCGAATCACTAACATTTTTACCCACTGAATTTAGTCCGTATTTGCCCGTTGTTAATGTACCATTAGCTGTTAAAGGACTTCTGGTTATATGTACTCCCTGCCCTACCTCATCCATTATACCCACATCCGGAGCAACGCCTTGACCGTAACCCAAGACGCCCGTCAATTCATCTATTTTCAGTACCACCTGCGTGCCGTCCGCTTTGACGAATATGTCGCCTTCTCTCGCGAGGCGGTTTTCGCGCGGCTGACCTTCGTAGATCGTTATGGGGTTGTAATTGTGCAGAGGATCGGGCGGCTGTGAGAAGTCGCGGCTTTCTCTTTTTGACGGCTCTGTTATGCGGTTTAATACCGCAGCAGCAGCGGCGCGCGTGAGTGTGCCGTCGGGGTCGAATGTGCCGAGGTCGTCCACGCCGCAGAGTATGCCGTTTTCGTATGCCGTCAAAACGAAATCGCGGTAGTAGCTGTCGATTTTTTGGTTGTCGGGGATCGATGCCTGAACATTGTCGGCGTACTGCTTTGAGAGCGTTTCTCCCCGTTTTTCAATGGCGCGCACCGCTATCATTGCCATTTCCTGACGCGTTATGTCGCTGTCCATGTCGGTCTCGCTCATTTCACCGCCCGTTATGAGCTTTGCGTCAACCGCGGCTTTATACACGCCGTACCACCATGTGTCGCCCTTTTCGCTTGTGTCAAGTCCAAGTATTCTGTCCACCACGGCAATAAATTCCGCGTGGGTCATTGTATTTTCCGGCTTAAAGTAAACAGTGCCGTTTTCTTCGATTCCTGCAAATAACCCTTTGTTCGTCATCGCCGTAACGGTATCGTAGTACCAGTCCCCCGACTTTACATCGGGGAACGCCGCCGCGCCTGCAGCCGTTCCAATCACAAGTACCGCAGCAGCTATCGCCGCCGTAATCTTTTTCGTTTTCATATACGTTACCTCGTTTTCATATATATGATAAGTATATCATATCGCGCCGACAATATCAACCCTCGCGGCATGCTTCCCGTGCCGCTGCCGTACATAAAAAATCCCGCTTATACAAGCGGGATTTTTCATAAAATCAAGTATTAACATAGGTTTTGGCTTAGCCGAAATATCTCTTCAATAAGCCCTCAAAGCCTTTTCCATGTCTTGCTTCATTTAGGATAGGAGTGGAAAAAGTCAGCAGATAAGCCATTTTCATAAGGTATAACTCTTACTTGCCCTTGAGTTTTCCCTTCATTAGGGGTGTCTATGAATTTTTGAATGTGCACTTCAATTAGCTGTTGTTGAGCTTACTGAGTAGGTCGTCTCTCATTCCCTGCGTTATGTGGGTGTAATATCTGAGAGTAGTTTCCTCTTTGGAATGCCCCAATCTCTTTTTTGTAACAATGGCAGGTACGTTGTGTTCAGCAAGCCAGGATGCGTGGGTGTGGCGTAGGTTATGGAATCTGAAATTGACTGATAACTCTTGCCTTGAAATTCTGCCTAAAAATTTCTCACTATCAGGCGTAAGCATCTCGCCATTGCTCTTTACGTTTATCAATTCGAGGTCATCCCTAATCTCTTTGGGTTTCCCTCTGCCCATATCAACTGCAACCCTATTGACTCTGTACGCTGGTCCTAATTCCTCTCTCTGCCTTAGTTGCGTGGCTCGTAAGTCTTTTAGGTAGTTGTAGATACTGTCTTGAAGGTCTATCACCCTTATGGCTGCCTTAGTTTTGGTATTCCTCAAGGTCCACATATGGTCTTCGTAAACCATCTGTCGTCTGATACTCATAGTGTGCCTATCCCAGTCAATATCGCTCCACAATAACCCATAACACTCACCAACTCTAACACCTGTTATTTCATTAGATACCCTGTCCTTATACTTGCTTCCTATACTCTCTCCTCTATACTCTGCTGCTCTTATCGCTACCATTGCCATCTCCTCGCGTGGCATTGCTTCATTGATAACTTCCTCACTTATCTCGCCACCTGTCACTATCCCTGACTCTTTCAGACTCTCATACGCACCTTCCCACCATTGTCCTCCTTCTACTACAGGTAGCTCTAACACCCTACTCACTACTACCAAAAACTCTGCTCTTGTCATTGCCTTATCTGGCTTAAAATATATCACGCCATCCTCCTCTATCCCCGCAAATAAACCCCTAGCTGTCATTGACATTACTGTATCATAATACCAATCTCCAGGATTTACGTCTGGAAATGTAGTTGTATAGGCAAAGGCAGAAAGGGTGGTACTTGCTAAGCTGACTGCTATCAAGCTGCCTGCGATTGATTTTCTTAATATATCTCTCTTTCTCATACTTTTTTACCTCTTTTCTTCTAAAATCTTTTCTTTTCTTAGTATATCATACTTTATTGGCATTTTCAACCTCAAGGGCAAAACTGCCCAGGAGGACTGCTTTTTTACTCTAATTTTACGCTCTTTCCCTTCAATTTGCCCTTGAGTTCCCATTATCTTAAATAAATACGGGGTGTAACATTGGTTACACCCCGTATGTTAGAAAACAAGTAAAATAGCTGTTTTTGGCTGATTCTATCTTAGCCAAAATACCTCTTTAACAAGCCTTCAAAACCCTTGCCATGTCTAGCTTCAACGTGAAAACCGTATGTTTTTTGGCTGCCATTTCAACCAATTTTTGGATTTGGTATCCACTTAACACACCTTCTAACACACTTTCTTGTCATAACACTCCCAAATGTTGAGAGTACGCTCCAAAAACTGATTTTACAACTATTTCAGCATTGTTTTCAAGGTGTCTTATTCGTTATTGTTCAGCTTGCTTAACAAGTCATTTCGCATACCTTGTGTGATATGGGTATAATATCTGAGAGTGGTTTCTTCTTTGCTGTGACCCAATCTCTTTTTGGTAACTATGGCTGGGACGTTGTGTTCAGCCAGCCAACTTGCGTGGGTGTGTCGCAGATTGTGGAATCTGAAATTGACAGATAACTCCTGCCTTGATATACGCCCCAAAAATTTCTCGCTATCCGGAGTCAACATTTCCCCATTACTCTTTATGTTTATTAATTCTAAGTCCTCTCTAATTGCCTTAGGTTTTCCCCGTCCCATATCCACAGCAATTCTGTTTATCTTGTAAGCCGCACCCAATTCTTCTTTTTGCTTTAATTGTTTTGCTCTTAGGTCTTTGAGATAATCATAGATACTATCTTGAAGGTCAATAACCCTTATGGCTGCCTTAGTTTTGGTATTCCTCAAAGTCCACATTTTATCCTCGTAAACCATTTGCCTACTGATTCTCATAGTGTGGTTTTCCCAGTCAATGTCAGACCACAAAAGGCCATAACACTCTCCAACTCTTACGCCTGTGGCTCTGCCAATTTTGAAAGCCGTTATTGAGTGTGTGCTTGCAAACCTATTCTCAAACATATCAAGTTCTGCCTGGGTGTAAATCTTGATTTGCCCCTCTTCTGACCCTGCTTTGGGTGTAGTGACCTTATCGATTATATTTTTACTCAAATACTCTTTGTCGTAGGCAAAATTCCACAATACTTTCATAAACTTGTGGATACTCATTATGTAGGCATATGAGAGAGTAGAGGTTAGTTTAAACAGATACTCTGACAGTTCATTGGCAGTAATAGAAGCCACATTCCTGTTCTCCCACCTTGATAGGTGATTCCTGAAAAGGGAATCATATCTCGTCAATGTACTTTTTTCTCTATCATATGAAGCATATTTACTTATAAATTCACCATACAACTCACCAAGCGTAATGTCCTTATCATTGACTACTTCAGAAGCAACGTCTACTGGTGGCATATGCTTCCACTCATAGATTAAGTCATCACGTGCTTGTTTTGCCTGAAGGGCAGTCTTAAAGTCATGTAAAATTTTATCCCTTAGCTTGCCGTTACTGTCTTTGCGTTTTGCTCTGCACGCCCACGCTTTTCTTTTTTCTTCATAAAATACGCCAGTGTATGATTTTTTCTTATAGCGCTTTACTTTTTCTTCTTTTAATGTATTCCGCGCTTTACTTTTTTCAAAGCGCTCTTTAAAACCGGCCATTATATTACCTTCTTTCTTTTATTCCACATAACCATTGTTTTTCTAGTATACCGCGTTTTTTTGACATGTCAACAACTAAATGCACCAGTTAAAAAAAATAAAATGGTATCATCTATACTAATAGTACAGCAAACACCTGTCATTGTCAACAATGACAAATAATAAATTTCACAGAAAATTCGTCAATATGCACAACGAACGATTTGTTGAGATTTCAACCACGAGAAAATTGTGAGACAAATCAGCACGCTTTTTTTTGATGCACAGCAAAAAAATTTCGTGAAAAATTACCCAAAAATAACAATTATTTATGTAAATTAGGGCATACCCATTATTTACGCCTGAATTTGGACGTTTCGATGTAAAAATAATATTGAAATCTGGAAAATTTGACAAAATGTAAACCATCTCTTGAGTTTTTATTGACGAATGGAAAAAGGAGAGTTATCATGACCTTAATTAAAGAGAAGGGAAGGACTACTATGAAAATAGGTTATGTTAGAGTGTCCACAATAGAGCAAAACGAAGCTCGACAGCTTGAAACTATGCGAAAGTTTGAAGTCGAAAAGGTATTTTCTGAAAAAATCAGTGCAAAGGACGTCAACAGACCAAAACTCGCCGAAATGATTGAGTTTGCAAGAGAGGGGGACATTATTTACATTCATGATTTTTCACGCCTTGCAAGAAGTACAAAAGACCTTTTAAATATCATTGAGACACTTAATAATAAACATGTAAATCTTGTATCTTACAAGGAAGATATAGATACACAAACCCCAACTGGGCGCCTTCTGCTCACTGTCATAGCCGCAATCAACACCTTCGAGAGGGAGAATCTACTGGAACGACAGAGGGAAGGCATAGAACTGGCAAAAAAGCGTGGAGCTTATAAAGGTCGCAAACCTATACAAGTTGCTGACTTTGAAAAATACTATACCGCTTATAAGGAGAGAGCGCTCAACAAAACGCAGATGGCTAAAAAGCTGAACCTATCACGCCCAACACTCAACAAACTTATCAAAAATCACGAAAAGTCCTTAAACACCGCTATTACAGCATAATCACGCATTTATCGGATTTGTTGTTATATCAACCAAAAACGAGGTTACTTAAAAATTTTTGCGTATAATTTGCAATTTAATTGGTTGTTAGCATCATTTTATAGTCCCTGCATTTTAAAACGCAAATAAAGAGAAGAAATTTCTTTAGCTTCAGTTATTCCTATAACAATTCCTTTTACAATTTATCCTTTTCTATTATAAAAGGAATTGTTTTAATTTTCTATATGATGCTTAAGCCAGCTATATTTTTGTAAGATTCGTTCATTATCTGAATATTCAGCATATGCCGTTTGTATCATTGTCAGAGCGTTATATATCCATTCTGGAAAAGCTTGCCTAACCTTAGTTAAATAGTCTACAAAAAATAATCCGTCAAAATCTTTAAGAATTCTTACATCATCAGGGAACTCAAGCTGCGATAGTTGATGACTTAATACCACACGGGGATACAGAGCACTTTTTTCTTCCAAAATATGAGCGTCAACCAACGCTTTTCCCCATATAAAATTTTTGCGTTGGTTTATATAGAGATTCCCTATCGCAATTCCGCCTCTAAACAAAAGTTTATAGAATAATGCAACTCCTTGAAAAACACTGATGTAAATTATAAAATTTTTTATTGCATCAATCATTGTTTTATCGTCCATGTTATTTGGCAATTTTAATGCCATAGCGATATTATCCGAAAAAGTAACAAATTTAATATTACTGGATATATCCGGCGCGCTATTAAAACTATGCCAGTAATCTTTTGCAGATGTGAAAATATGTAGCATAATACTCATTGTTCTTTCGCTGTTGGCACTACAAATTTGTTCAGACGCGCCAAGCAAATCCAAAATAGCGACCACATGCCTTGTTTCGTGGTACATATCTATTGTGTTATTATTTAATTCCATATTCTCTCCCCATTAATCCATACGTTTATATTTGAGTGATTCATTTTTAATCCCGAACCGCTTTTGCATCTCAAAGTTGCCGTTAAGGTGTTGATAATATATAACTATAGCACATATTAAAATATGTACTTGATTTTTTTGTCTATATAAGAAATATCCTCCTCGGTGAGATTATATTTCTTATAAAGCTGCTTATCTATATCTGGTATGCTTAAATCCCAATAGATGTCTGAATTTGCTGTGAAATCCTGTAATGGGACAAATCGATACACTCTGTTTGAGGCTTGTTGTGATATCTTACTTGCCGACACGAGCAGTCTAAACAGTTTCGTTCCCAGATATTTAATAAAATTTTTTGCTTCATTTTCTGATGCAAATGCCGCAAATAAATACGACTGTGAACATACAGAATTGGGTGCAGCATATTCTGGTTTGCCTAAGACACTCGCATCGTTTCCTGAGCCGCCAGCTCCAGGGATAAAAACTTTATGTTTATCAATAGCATCTGTATTTTTTACAATAAGGGCTCTTTCTATAAATTCGACCTTCCTTTTTTGTTTTTCTATATGAAAAAGTTTAGTGTTATGCTCCGTAGTTTCTGTTTCATATACTGCCATCGGATTTTTTTTGCTTGTTCTTGGGTTTGACGAAATTCCAAACGGTGTATCACTTGAAACTATTGTATCAACCATATCTACTTCTTTGCCTGTGAATGCGAGTATTTTACTCACTATTTCAGCTGTATGTGGTTCTCTAACAAAGATATCAAAATCATCTAAGTTAATCATGGACGATTCTCTTAATCCATCATGAACAAGGCTATACAAGCACTTTCCGCTATAATTATTATCTATCAAATAGTAACATATACCACCTTTTATTTCTACGCTTGTGAATATATCTCTTGAACTTGCAAAAGCCACCAGCGTTTTTAGGGATTTGTTTGTTAGCATATTTCGACGAAATTCTCCAAGCAAATTTTCTCGCCCTGTAGAGAACCATCTGGATGGTATTATAAGCGAAGTATAGGTCGGGTTGAGATTGCTTATTGCACTTGCAAAGTGCTGATAGATAGGCGCATCGTTATTGCCTCCTGATCCTCCCTGAAGTTGATATGGCGGATTGCCCACAACTGCATCGAATTGCATTTTATCACCTTTCTTTTTCCAATAGCTTGGTCTTAATACTTTGTCCGTAAACTGCTCAGGCTTGTTTTGTAGCATATTAATCAAGTCGTCAAAATAGTGTGCGTTTACCTCTCCAGCTTTATATCCAAGCAATGTCCTTTTTGTTATCTGCTTTGCCATAGGCGTTTTGCAAATCACAAACACATTATCTTTTATAGTTTCCCGCCATAGCTCCAATTCCTGTTCAGCTGATATATCTCCACTTAAATCATTCATCTTTGCGCGAAAAATGCTGTATGTCACATACAATGGATATAAACCTGTTTTGGAATTTATCTCAAGGATTTGTGCGTCTTTATTAGCAAACGTATCCTCTGTAACTTGTCCATGACTTACAAACCGAGGTTTGTCCTGCATCTGGGTGTGTGCCTCGTCATAAAAGTCATACCCTCCCAAGCAATCGCTCATATGCATATTTACAACTCGCCATGGAGTGAGGACTGTTTCCTTGTCAGGATTTTTAAAGCAAGCGAACAATTCAGCTATTTTCTTAACACGCTCTGTTGGCAAAAGTTCGTCCGCACCCTTCACTATATTCCTTATCCGCCTACCTGCCGCAATAAATATTTCAGGGTCATAGTATTTTATAAAATCCTTAAAGACCTCTTTGGTAACACCCGTAGGCATAAATTCTTCCCAAGATGCGGGGTCTACAACCTTATCATCAAGGAATTTGTCAAGTGTTAAATCCTCACCTATATCTACATCTGCTCCATATATAAGTAGAGGCATACGAATAGATATACCTCTTAAAATAGAGATTGCATTATTCCTATTTTTATTACGTTCCTTTAACTCCTCAAGCCTCTGCTGTTCCTCTGGAGTACGCTGTTTCTTTTGCTTCTTTTCAAGTCTGTTTAACTCTTCGTATTCCTCGTCAGTAAAGCCTTGATTGTTCACATCAATGTCCTTTGATTTTGGAGAAGCTTTGGATTTGCCTATGATACCCTTGAGCGTGTTAAACCTTTCAAGGTCAATATCGTTAAGTTTCAAAAGTTCATCATTATAAAGGTTAGTATCATCAAATCCGTTCTGAACCGCCCGTTCCGCATACGCTCTCTTTAACTGTTGAAGCAGTTTGTTAGTATCATATTTCTTCATAACTGTTCCGCTCACAGCAATAACAGGACAATAATTCAGAAATTCTCCCAGAATTCGCTTGTCACTTTCGTTTGTTTTTCCTGCTTTTGTGGAAAGAGCAACCGATTCCGCAACCATTTTCAATGTGCGGTCAGGCGCAAAATCAAACACATAGCAACACTCTTTAATCCTACCGTCCTTATTGCAAGGTGATTGAACACGAAATATGGTCTGCAAATAGTTGGCTGCTGAGGTTGAGAAAGAACCCGCAAGCATAAATACAGCAGTCCATTCTCTGACTGTTACTCCTGTCGTGAGCTTACCACAGGAAAGCGTAATAGTGTATTGCTCAGGAGATGATTCCTTTTCAGCATTTGCGATAGCCTCTGTAACCTTCTTTAACGCCTCAGTCGATTTTTCTTCCTCGTCACCCACACCTGCAACATTTACTATATCAAACGAACCATTACCAAAGACAGGGTGCTGCATCATTAGTTTCTTTAAGGCTCGTGCCTCTTTCACGCCAGGAACCATCCATAGTGTGTGGCGAAACAAATCGCGATACTCATTGTTTGAGAATGGGTAACAGCTTTGTTCATCCTCTTTTGTTATCAAGTTCAGGAAACTCCACACGTCATCCCTATGGTAGAAATCTCCCTCATGAGTTCCGTCAGGCAGAGGCTTTTTATCATACTTTAAGTCACCTGTCCACACCCTGAAAAACTCTCTGAAATTGAACGCCTTATCTTCAAGTTCAATATATTGAGTTTTTAACAAGTCACCTAAATTATATGTATAAATTTTTAACTCAGGCAACTCTTCGTATGGGTTTGAATCGCCAAAATGTTCTTTATCCCACTCATTCTTGCGCTGTTGCTCCATTACATAATCCCATGTGTATATATTGTCATCATAATCCTTTAAGATATTAAATGGAGTACCAGATAAGGCGAGGAATTTAGTGTTATTTGAAGTCGTTTCCTTTACAACCTTTTTTATTACTTCATCGCCTAATGCCGTAGTAGTCCCCTCATGAGCTTCATCGACAATCACAAAATCCCACTTCGTATCAAATATAGTCTCATTCTTTTCAAATTTACCGCCAGCCTCTTTCGAGCCTCTCAAATCTTGCATAGATGCGAAATAGACAAAATTTTTACCTGATTTCAAGAGTCCGTCTACGTCATATCCACTGCTTTTAGAGCCGTAAATATACCCATCTGTCTTATCGAAAATCTTGTTGAAGTCCTCATACCAACCTTTATCAACAACAGGACGGTGTGTAATTATTATCGTCTTTTTAAAACCACAGTTCTTTACAACTTGCAATGCGCTTAAAGTCTTGCCGAAGCGCATTTTTGCGTTCCAGAGCATTTTGTTGCCGGTTTTATACTGTTTACAAGTTTTATCAATCGCTTCTATCTGCTCGGGTCTAAGTACAATAGGTGTTTGTACTGTTGTGTTTGTACCCGATAGATTGTGACGCATATCCTTGACAGCTTTAATTGCTGCTTTTGCCGTTTCAAGGTCTACTTCAAACCACTCCTTGCCTGTAGTACCTTTGATTTTCTTCTTGGGAATGTTTGAATTTTCAAGAACACTATGCACGTCATGGTCACGAAAGGCTTTTAATAGCTGACCCCCATCTTCGTTGATAATGACTCTAACAGCCAGCTCTGTGTGCTTAAGGTCGAACTCGATACCAGCCGTATTGGTATATTCCCTTATTCTGTCCCTTGCAGCCTGATTTAAAGCCTTACAATTTGGAGGTAGATTATCAATACTCTCGCTTGTATTAAGTGTAGCATCACCTATTTTCAGCAAACCCTTATGTGCTTCATCGTTAATGCCGAATACATATATCACCTTATATGCAAATGCTTTTTCAAATCCTGAATTCATCGTTCGCTCCTTTCAGCAACGATTTAAAATCAATCGTTTTGTTTGCTCGCCAATCGTGTATTTTACAAACTGAAGCTGACTTGTCAAGGTCTAATCCTGAGTCGCCCTCAAACAGGTCATCCAAAGTAACTTGGTCAACATCCTCGTAATTTCCACTGTACGGAACAGTAAAATACAGCCCGTCCATTTGCCATATATTCCAAGATATGATGGTTGCTATCTCTTTCAATTCCTTGTTAGTAGGCTCTCTGTCAAATTTATATCGCAAATTATCAATAAAAGAATATAGTAGGTTTTCCCTTGCAATCAGCAAGCTATCCCCTTGAAATTCGTACCCGTATATACTTTGAAATGCTCTTACAGTCCAAATATACCAGTCTTTTTCATTGTCTGTATTTTCATTTATCACGCGCAACTTTCTGTCTAAAAGCCCTATACGATGTGGCACTTCTATATATTCACCTGTTACAGTGTCATATCGGGAGACAAGGTACGGAGCTTCGCCGCAGGTTATCTCCAGACGCCTTGCATCAACATAGTCCTTCCAAGTTTTTTTTGATTTTTTTGGAAATTCAACTTTGTCCGAAATCGGAATCCATGTCTTATCCGCCTCATAGTTAAATACATCCTTTCTACCGAACCACTGCTCATCTATAAGGTTATTTTGTGCATTGCATATCCAAGACGGAGTAAAAACCTCAGCCATGTTCCTTGTTCTTATATTTTGGTGATGCTTTTCTTTTTCTACTCGCGGGCAGATTACTTTCCCAAAAATCCCTGTTATGAGGCTGGGCGTTATTTCGCATTGAGCGCGGTACTGTGCGCCTTTGTCACTGTAATCATCTGTAGCCCACACGATATTATGTCGTGTAGTTCTATCCATGAGTAGAATATCAAAGATTTCTTTGCTGTAGCCTACGATTTCATTTTCGTAAACGTCTATATTTTTTCCCACTTTCTACTCCTTGCTCAATTTCTGAATTCATATAGTATAATAATTTATTATATCATAAGGTATGCCATTTTTCAATATTTCTCCACTTAAAAATTTATAGATTTTACTACTTAAAGTCATACAGGTGGCATTATTCTATGACCTCATACTCCTGCAAAAAGTGTTTGAAAAGGCGAATAATCTTCTTTAATTGAAAATTATCCATAAATTTCAATATTTAAAAGATAGACACAAGTTATATAAAGGTATCTATTTTTTACAATACCCATTAATTATGCAAAAATTTTTAACTTTTGTATTTAAAACATAAGCGCATGCGCTTTTATAAATAGGTATAAGTTTTTTATAAAAAAGTTTACATTATTTATAAAATTCTGCTCTTTACCAAAGTTGTAGAATAGAAACTGGCCTGGCAATATTATAAGTAATATCACGCAAATCCATCATAAACCTTCTCCTTGTTATTTTTCTCCATAATAACGCAGCCACACCCTATAGTCAACCCCAAAAATGCTGTTAGGAACAGTGTTTGCAACCAAAAAAGTGTGTAAAGTCACACACTTTTTGCGTTTTTCGCAGGGTGAAAAAATACCAAAACACACTTTTTCACACACTTTTTTATCAAAAAAATGGTTTTGCCGCAATTTCGCGGCAAAACCATTTTTCAAGTTCAAATATTTTTTGTAAAAACCCGTTGACATCAGGTAATACAAGGGTTTGCGGATATTTTAACCTCGCTGAAACGCTGCAATTTCAAGCTTAAAAATATCTCTTCAAAAGTCCCTCAAAGCCTTTGCCATGTCTTGCTTCATCCTTCGCCATTTCATGCACGGTATCATGGATAGCGTCGTAGTTAAGCTCTTTTGCGCGCTTAGCGAGGTCGAGCTTACCGGCGGTCGCGCCGCACTCAGCCTCGGCACGGAGCTGCAGATTCTTCTTTGTTGAAGGCGTTACAACCTCGCCCAAAAGCTCCGCAAACTTTGCCGCATGCTCTGCTTCCTCGAGAGCCGCTCTCATGTAGAACTCGCCTATTTCGGGATAACCCTCGCGGATAGCCTGTCTCGACATCGCGATATACATGCCGACCTCGGTGCATTCACCCTCGAAGTTAGCCTTCAATCCCTCGTAAACATCGTCCTCAACCTTGCCCTTCGCGCCCACGCCTATAACGTGCTCGCAAACGAAGTTAAGAGCGCCTTCATCCATAACCGTGAACTTTGAACCGGGAACTCCGCACAGCGGGCATTTCTCGGGCGGCTGATCTCCCTCGTGAACATAACCGCATGCGGGACATACGTACTTTGCCATAATAAAATCCTCCTTATGTGTTAAAAAATGTATACACTTATTATAGCAGTTTGCGCGTTCGGTGTCAAGATTTTAATACGGCAAATCCGTGTCATCTGTCGGCGACATGCCGCGGTTTTCGCTTATGAACCTCAAAATGTCGGCTATGTGAAGAAATTCCGTCCTGAAACCGAGCGGATCGTCACCCACGCCCTCGCGCGCAAGGCTTATCACGCTGTCATAGTCAGCCGTACCGACAAATTCCGAGTCGTTCAGCAGCATACCAAGCTCCGCCACAGCCGACGCGAATTTAAAGTCGCCGCTCATCTCGCTTGTCACCGAGTTTGCGACGGGCATTTCTATAAGCTTGCTCTCATCACCGTCGGGGTCTTTATAGCGCAGCTTCACCGTCATTAACTCGTCCGCGCCGCCCGTAATTTCGGACGACCGGTATTTAAGCTCCGCCGCTTCCGTACCGTCGGAGGGCACAATCTCGTAAAGCGCCGTTACTGTCGCGCCGCAGCCAAGCTCGCCCGCGTCCTTTTTGTCGTTGTCAAAATCCTCATTGTTGAGTATTCTGTTCTCGTAACCGACAAGACGGTACTCCTTTACCGCCGCCGGATTAAATTCAGCCTGAATTTTAACGTCCTTCGCTATGGTGTAAAGCGTTTTCGGCATCTCGTCCACAAAAACCTTTCTCGCCTCACGTTCGGTGTCTATGTAAGCGTATGTTCCGTTGCCGTTGTCGGCGAGCGTTTCCATGCGGTTATCCTTGTAATTGCCCATGCCGAAGCCGAGAACCGTCAGGAAAATACCCTTTTCGCGCTTTTCGCTTATGAGCTTTTCAAGGTCGCCCGTCGAGGACATTCCTATGTTGAAATCGCCGTCGGTGCAGAGTATTATGCGGTTGTTGCCCTCAATAAGATGTTTCTCCGCCTGCAGATACGCGAGATTTATACCGACCTCGCCGTACGTGCCGCCGCCCGCGCGGAGCGACGCGATAGCCTCGAGTATTTTATCCTTTTCGCTTACAGGCGTGCTGTCAAGCGCCACGCGCGTACCCGACGCGTATGTGACGATAGATATCGTGTCGTTTTCGTCAAGCTCGTCGAGCAGCATACGCAGCGACTTTTTAACGAGCGGCAGCTTTTCAGCCGTGTACATCGAGCCTGAAACGTCGATAAGGAACACGAGGTTTGTCGGCTGCTTTTCGGTAAGCTCGTCACCCTGAACCGCTATTTTCGTGAGCAGATGCTCACTGTTCCACGGACACACAGCCGTTTCAGCCGACACCTCGAACGGCTTGCCGTCGGTCGGTCGGGGATTGTCGTAGGTGAAGTAGTTTATAAGCTCCTCGGTGCGGATCGAGCCGTATTTCGGGAACAAACCGTAACCGAGCGCGAAGCGGCGCAGATTGCTGTAGGACGCGGTGTCCGCGTCAATGGAAAACGTGGACAAGGGAGAAGTGAGCGCGTTTTTGAACACGTTCTCGTCCTCCGACGTGTATTCCTCCGTGTTAAAATAACCGTTATAGTCGTATTCCGCTTCCGGAGCGGGTGCGGGCGCATAGCTGCCGCCTGCTAAAATCGAGCTTCCGCCGACCGACGACTCAAAACCGACGCTGCTGTCAGATATTGCGCCGCTTGACGCGCCGGATTTATCGCCGCCTGACGAGCCGCCCGACGATGGACGTACACTGCCTCCCGTGCTGCCGCCTGACGAGCTACCCGACGAGCTTGAACCGCCGCCCCAAAGATAAGCGGGCGACTGTATACTGTCGCTGTTCGCTTCTTCCTCCGCCTCGCGCTTATCGTCCTCTATCTTTTTAAGCGCGTTGTCAATGAGGTACACAACGTCCTCACGAGTGATCGTGTCGCCTATGAGCGCGTGAACGTTATCCGAAATTCCCATATCGACCGCGCCGCCGACGTAACCCTCGGGATATGCCGCGCTGCCGGAATAGTTAAGGCGGCTCATGATAATTTTTACCGCCTGTTCGTATGTAACGGTGTCGTCAGGACGGAATGTGCCGTCGTCAAAGCCCGAAATAACGCCCGCGCCGTACGCCGCCGCGATATAATCCTTCGCCCAGTGACCGTCGGGAACGTCGGGAAAATCCGGCGCGTCGGCTTTAATCTCATCGTCCGTCAGAAACGCGTCGCAGAAAATCTTTGTAAACTCCGCGCGCGTCAATGTGCGCTCGAGGTGAAGCTGACCGTCCTCGTAACCGCTCAGTATTCCCTTATCGCGAAGCTCCTCCGCGGGTGACGCGAACGCCGTAAACGCCGCCGCCGACACAGCCAAAGCAGCGGTAACGGCAATAATTCTTTTTTTCATGTGTGATCCGTCCTTTCTTATCTGAATTGGTTTATAATCTCTTCAACGGCCGCCATATCCGCGCCGTAAGCGTTTATCGTCACGCTCAGTCCGAACGATGTAAACACAGCGTAAATGCTGCCGTCATCTTCCGTGATGTACGGCTCTCTATCCGCGCCGCCGTAATTTACCGTCACCGATATTACCGCGCCGTCGTCGTTTTTGAAGGTGTAGCCGTTCGGCGACGCGTCTATGCAGTAGTAGCCGTCGGGACACGGAATATCCGCGTCGTCGATCGCCTCCGTATCGGCGGCGGAAATGTCCGACAAATCCTGTTTTTTACTGTACGGCGTCATATCCTCCGGCGCGGTGTTTTTCGGCTTTATAACCTCGTCCGATTCGCCGAGTATATAGCTTGCGGAAGAACCGCCGCTGTTTGCGCCCGCGTCGTTTTCACCGTTTTCAGTTTCGGTCGGCGCGGCTGCTGTTTCGTCCGTTGTTTCGGTCTGCCCGTCAATGGTAGGTTCAGCCGACGCTTTCGGCTCGGCTTCTTTTATATCTTCCTTATGCTCGTCATTATATTCACCCGACGGTTCATCTGCCGCCGTTTCTTCCGTATTACGCGAAACATTACCGGGGACGCTATATGAACTTTCACTTGTATTATGGGAAGGTGCGTCTGCCGTTTCCGGCTTTTGTATGGATGATTGTACCGAATTTTGCGCGTCCCCGGATTTTTCGTTCACCGCGGCGGGCGCGGGCACGGCGGTACGGGAGGGTGCGGCTGTTGAGCCGCTTTCCGTAGCCCTTTCCTCAATCACAATACCCTCGCCGCCGTCACGCTGCGCCCTTTGCAGCAGCGGCAGCGCCGTGACCGCTCCCGTCACAACGACGACCGCCGCGGCAGCCACAGCCGCATATTGCGTGTAACGAGCGCGTAAAGGAGGCTTATGATTTTTCACGTCACGTATAACGCTGTTTACGAAATCCTCGCTCGGCTTGATCGAGTCATTGGCTTCCTTGTAGTATTTCCTAAACAAAGTCATAACCTCCTTTCAGCTCGTTTCGGAGCATCTCTCTGCCCCTGAAGAGGCGGGATTTAACGGTTGACGGGTTCATGGAAAGACACCGCGAGATTTCCTCAACGCTCATATCCTCGTAATAGAACAGGTGTATCACCGTGCGGTATTTTGAAGGAAGGGTCTGCACGGCGTAATATACCTCGCTCTTTTCGGGAGTATCGAACGTCAGTTCCTCTGTCAGCGGAACGGTCTTTTTGAACCATGAATTCATAAACACGCTTTTTGAACAGTTTATCGTGACGCGTATAAGCCACGCCTTTATATGTTCCGCGCTCGTGAGCTTTCTGCGGTTTTCGACAAATCTCAGGAAAACCTCCTGCGTCACGTCCTCCGCGTTTGCGCGATTTTTCGTCTGCGACAGCGCGAGGCGGTAAACCATGTCAAAATGCGCGCGTATTATTTCCTCGTCGGTCATATCTATACATAGCCCTTTATCCGTCATTAAATCCCCCTCCCTTCATAATAAATACTAAGAAGCACCCCAAAAGGTTGCAAAAAATTTTTTCTTTTTTAAGTATATCAAAAAACACGGCTGAAATAAACCGTGTTTTTGAAAATTATGTGATTTGCTGTCGCAGTATTTACTTGGAAAGGAAGCTCACGTCGTATAGGGCAGCAAAAATGTTACCACCAAACCATATGTAGCATAATCGCGCGGAATTTATAAGAAAAATTTATGAGCGATCTTGCGGGCGACCGCACTGTATGCCTCTCCTTGAGGAGAGGTGTCATTGCGCAGCAATGACGGAGAGGTGGCAATGGGAAACAAAAAGCCACCTCTCCGTCGCCTCCGGCGCCAGCTCCCCTCAAGGGGAGCCTTGCGGGCGGCTAATAGCCGCCCCTACATCCGTAATTTTGAAATCGTATGTCGTAGGGGCGGTCATCGACCGCCCGACGTAGAGCGACCTTTACGGTCGCCCGAATAAAACAACATTTCATAAAAAAAGACGCTTGCGCGTCTTTTTTACGTCCTTTTTACAGTTCCGGTTCAAAGCTCGGCATAAGCTGAAGCTTAAACAAATTATTTTTATGCTTCGTGTCTATCAGCTTCTTTTTATCCGCGTCGTCGATTTCGCCGGTGCGGATATACCTGTCAAGCTCCGCGTATGTGAAGCCGAGATTATCTTCATCGGTTTTACCGCTCAAGCCGTCGGTGGGAACCTTATTCACGAGCGACGACGGCAGACCGAGAATATTGCCTATCGTCCTAACCTCCGTAACGGTGAGATGCGCAAGCGGCGAAAAATCACCCGCCGCGTCGCCGTAGCGTGTGGAGTAGCCTACCCAGTCCTCGGAGAGGTTGCACGTGTTCGCGACTCTGCCGTTATTGCTCTGCGACACGGCGTAAAGCGTCGCCATTCTTATTCTCGCGGGCAGGTTTACGCGCGTTTGATTTGAAATTTCCATATCCTTCGGCATACTGCCGAGCAAACCGTCGACCGCGTCCTTTATATTGACCACGTAATGCTTTATTCCGAGGTGGTTCACGAGCGTGTATGCCGAGTCAATATCCTTTTGCTCGCCGCACGGCATAAGCACTCCTATAACCCTGTCCTTGCCGAGCGCCTCGACGCACAGCGCCGCCGTTACCGAGCTGTCCTTGCCGCCCGATATTCCGACAACGGCGCTGCAGCCCTTGCCGTTCTCCTCAAAAAAGCTGCGCACCCATTCCACGCAGTCATTTTTTACCTTTTCCCAGTCAGTCATTTTGATTACCTCCTTTTAGATAAGCGGCGCGACAAGCCGCGTAATGTGACCTATAAGCCGCGTTGTTATTTTGAATTTCTTTATGTCCTCCACGGTTATTTTTTGGCACTTTTCGAGCGTGTCCTTAAAATCGCGCTCAACGTCCAAAATCGCGGGTAAGTCCATCATGTACGCCGCGCACTCGTAATGCAGATACAGACTGCGGTAGTCGTGGTTGATCGTGCCGACTATCGCACGCCGCCCGTCGCTTACCGATATTTTCGAGTGGACAAAGCCGGGCGTGTACTCGTAAATTTCTATACCCGCCCTCAAAAGCTCCTTGTAATACGTCCGCGCCAGATACAGCGCGTACGCCTTATCGGGAATGTGCGGCATGATTATTTTAACGTCCACACCCCTCTGCGCCGCGTACTTCATGCTCTCGTACATCTCGTTGTCGATAACGAGGTACGGCGTCATTATATACACGTAATCCGTCGCGCTTTCGAGGTTGTGAAGGTACGCGCGCTTGCCTATCTGCATATCGTCGGAGAACGGCGCGTCCGAAAACGGCACAACAAAGCCGTCATGCTCCGTTTCAACGCCCGACGATGAAAGAATGTACTTTCCGCCGTCCTCAATTTTTTCGCTGTTTACGTTCCACATGTCGAGGAACATCGAGGTAAAGCCCGCCACGCCCTTGCCGCGCATCATAAAGCCCGCGTCCTTCCAGTGACCGAACCGCATTTTTTCGCCTATATATTCATCCGCGATATTTATACCGCCCGAAAACGCACACTCTCCGTCCACGACGAGTATTTTGCGGTGGTCGCGGTTGTTTTGGTGCGTGGAGATGAGCGGCACGATAGGCGAAAATATACGCGCCTGTATACCGAGCCGTCCGAGGTATTCGTCATAGTGGCGCGGCATGGTGGTAATGCAGCCCATAGCGTCGTAAAGAACTCTGACCTCAACGCCCTGCTTGGCTTTTGCGCGGAGTATTTCGAGTATTTCCGACCACATACGGCTCGTGGTGTTTATGATGAAAAACTCCATGAATATAAATTTCTCCGCGCGCATAAGCTCGCGCTTCATATCCTCAAACATACGTCTGCCCGACGGGAAATACTGAACCGTAGTTTCCTCGTACGCCGGCGAACCGCCGTACTTTTCGAGATACCTCACAAAGTCGCTTTCGCGCCTGTCCATGGTGTCGAGACGTTTTTCAAGCTCCGAGTCCTTTTCGAGGTACAGCATATTAGCCTCGTGAATGTTGTCGTAATCGTCCTTTATGTTCCACGCGACTGTGCGCATTCGCATAAACAGGTAAAAAAGTCCGCCGAACACGGGGAAAATCGCGATAAGCATCACCCATGTCATTTGAAACGTCGGCTCGCTTTCGCGGTTTACCTCGATAATTATGAGCACCGCGCTGAAAACTGTCGTGAAGCCGATGAGGACGTTTGAGTAATCCGAAATCCATATATACATGAAAACAAAAGCCGTGACCTGAAGCAGCAGCATAATAAGCGCGAACAGCTTGTTTGAATAAAGAAGTCGGTTAAGCTTTTTCATTTGCTTTTATATCCTTTACTTAAGTGATTTTATGTATGCGAAGGTTTTTTCCTCGCCCTCGTCAAGAAGCATACGCAGCCAGCTTTCCAATAATGCGGCTGTTTTCGGGTGCATGAGATTTTTCGCGTTGCCCTTTTCAAAGTAGTCTATCGGGTTGTGGTCGGTGTACTTGTCGCCCTGATATATCTTGCCCGCCGCTACGCGGTCACAGAACATCTCTTTAACGTACCGAAGCGGCATTTCAACGGCTTCCATGCGGTGCGTCGCGTTGCTGTAGTCCGTCCAGTACTCGAAATGATGCTTGTTGCGTCCCTTGTGGTGTATCCACGCCATGGAGTATCCGTACTCGCGCCGCTCCGCCTCCGTCGGACTTCTGTCGCCGAGGTAGAACCGCGCGCCCGGCAGAAATTCCGTGGGCGAGTATTTCGATAAATCGTGCCTAAGTCCCTGCCAGAATATACCGCATTTCATGCAGTGGTATATTACCTTGTGCCTGTGGCGCGTTATCGTGCGGAAATGTTTTATAAAATGCAGCATAAGCCTTGCCTCTCAAAAAAATTCTACGTCAGTATATATCTTATCATAAAAAAAGAAAAATTACAACAAAAATATATAAAATACGTGATAGTGTAAGCCTCCCTTGTTAAAGGGAGGGGGACCGCCGAAGGCGGTGGAGGGATTCATTATGAAATTCAAAAAGGAATCCCCCAGTCAGCTACGCTGACAGCCCCCTTTGACAAGGGGGCCTTCATATATGTGCAATTTACAAAAACATATTTACAAACGCACGAGAATATGTTACAATAACTATAACGTATTATAACTTTAGAGAGGTGCATAAAATGAAAAAACTGCTGATAACCGCCGCGGCTGCAATATGCGTGTTCGGCGGAATAGCGGCGCGTGCGGAAATAATCGGCGCGGTGTACACGACCGACATCGGCGCGCTGATAGACGGCTGCCCGATAAAATCGTACAACATATCCGACAGCACATACATAAAAGCCGAGGACTTGCGCGGTTACGGCTTTGACGTTGCGTGGGACGAAAATGCCCGCACGCTCAAAATCACGCCCGACGACAGCGCGGCGAGAATGATACCGTCCGCAGAGGAAATAAACACAAAAAAATCGGATATACCGTTCAATCAAAAATTGTACGACGTGTATTCCACCGATATAAAGACATACGTGAACGGCGCGGAAATCCACGCCTGCAACATCGACGGCGAAACGCTCGTAAAATTCCGCGACCTCGAAAGCGTCGCGTACGTAAGCTACGACGACGGTAAGCGGCTCGCGAGTATCGACGTTATATCGAAGCGTCTCGACGACGAGCTTAGCGTCGCGGAGGGTATGACGGATTTGACGCTTTCCGACGGCGTGACGTATCACGGTCAGGTAAAGGACGGCAAGCCCGACGGCATCGGCGTTATGACCGACAGGAGCGCGGACGAGGACAGAGTGAACAACATCGTAACTACCGCGCACTTTACCGCCGGTGAAAAGGACGGCATTTACCGCACCGACGGCACATACGAGGTTATACGCGGCAGCAGCCTCGGAACGTATATTGACCGCGGCGTGGGCAACACAAAGGTAAATTACAGCGTCTCATACAGCGATTACCATGTAAATCCCGACACGCTTTACTGCTGCATATCCACACTGGACTACGACAAAATGTACTCTGACAGCGCGGAGCGCGCCACGGGAACGGAGTGCCGCGCACAGACGGACAACGGTTATCTCTACGGTATAAAAAACACCGATATATACGAGTATACGACCGTTACCGACGGCGATTACAACATCGCGCCGGAGGACGGTCTGCCGAAGTTTGACCGGTTTATAGGTGACTACGGCGCAAACGTTGTGACCGAGGACGGCGTATCGTACACGCTTCCCTACGGGCCCGATTACGTTCATGCGGTGGCTGTTTCAAATCCCGAGACGGACAGCGACAAGTACATAGAAAACGGCACGCTTTACGAGGATATGCACGACGGAAACGCACCGCGCGTCGTTGACACGGACGTTAAAGCGTTCGACGGCGAAAGCTACGTGATATACCTCAAAAATGACGGCAGCGCGTGGGTTTACCGCTCAAACTCACAACAGACGCTCGGTTACGGCTGGATCGACGGCGAGGATCTGTCCGCGCCGGTAAAGTGCGCCGACGATGTGTCATACGTGTCAAGCAATGACGGTCTTACGATGGCGTACATCAAAAACGACGGCTCGGTGTACGTGCTCGGCACAAGCTATAACGGCGAAAAAGGCGTTGTCGAATCGCCGGACAACGGCATAGATTACACCAAATTCCTGCATGACACGGGAGTTAAAATGGGTGACGGTTTTGTTTCGTGCAGCGCGGGTTCAGAGGTCGTGCTCGCGCTCAAGGAAAACGGCGATTTGTACGCGTGGGGCGCGAATAACGCGGGAGCTATCGACAAAAACGGCGGCGACAATATTTTAACGCCGACGAAGGTCGCGGAGGACGTGCGCGATTACATATACGACGGCGCACTCTATATCATAAAAACGGACGGCACGCTTTGGTACCGCGGCAGGACGCGCCGGTTTTTCGACAGGCAAATTGACGGAAGCATACCCGATTTTACAATGTGCGACAAGGTATACAGAGAGGTATCGTACAAGGTCGGCGAATAAATACGACTTAAACGGGGCGCGGAATATCCGCGCCCTTTTTGCGTGCGCGTTTTATCCCGATTGACTTTTCACGGTGCGTATGATAGAATAAAATAGGTAGATTATACACGTAAAAAGCATTGGAGAATGTTATGAAAAAACGGTTTGATAAAATTTTTCTGCCGGTTCTGATGTGCGCCGTCGGTATAGCCGTCGTTGTGATAGGCGTGGTATATTTCAATTACATTTCGCGCCGCATTTACAACGACAGTACCGACCACTTAGAGGAGATATACAGTCAGGTCAACCGCTCGTTCGGTATGTTTGCCGAACGTAACCGCGGACTGCTTAAAAGTCTGGACGATTATATCACAGCCTCCGAGGGTGACGGCGCGGCGGTATCGGATCGCATAAACGAAAATCGTAAATATTGGAAGTTCTCGGAATTTTATTTTCTGTCGTCGGCGGACAAGTCCTGTATGACCGTAAGCGGAGCCGCGGACAGCTTTACCACGGACGACACCTGGAGCGGTCTTGCCGCGCCGGACGAGCCTGTGATAGCGAACGGCAAGCTGCCCGACGGAAGGGACGTAACTCTTTTTGTCATACATTCGCGCGGCGGCGAGTACAACGGCTTTGCCTACGACGCGATAGCCGTGAGCTACACAAACGAGGATCTTTCCGAATCGCTTAAAGTTGACGCGTTTTCGGGCGAGGCGGCGTGCTTTGTCGTGCACAAGGACGGCGCCATACTCATATCCGCTCAAAAAGGCGGCAGCGTTTTCGGAAACTATCTCACATACCTAAAAGCCGCGTCCGATTTGGACGAGGACGGATTTAACAAAATAAGCAGCGACTGGGAAAACGGCGAGGCGGGACTTACGCAGTGCGGCATCGGCGGCGTGAGCCACTGCATACTGTACCAGCCCGTGGGCTATCAGGATTATATGCTTTTGAGCGTCGTGCCGCAGAGCGTGGTGAGCGCGGGATTTTTGTCGGTTCAGCAAACGACGATGAACGTT
Organism: uncultured Clostridia bacterium; assembly: GCA_947591315.1. Classification (GTDB taxonomy): domain Bacteria; phylum Bacillota; class Clostridia; order UBA1381; family UBA1381; genus Hominilimicola. The sequence continues at coordinate 1,646 of CANQDD010000008.1, read as the reverse complement.
TTAAGCATAATATTCCTGCTTGTGGGCGCGGCGGCGATTGCGTTCATACTCATACGCGGACAAAATCAGTCAATGAAAAACATAACCGAGCTTCGCTACCGTGAGCGCATGTTCGACGTGCTTTCAAACAGCGTTGACGATATATTTATCATGCTCGACGCCGCCGATTACAGCGTTGACTACATAAGTCCGAATATCGAGCGGCTTATCGGTATTCCTGTCGACGCGGTAAGGAAGGATATACGCGTGCTTGAAAAGTGCGCCGTAAACGGCAGCGTCATAGTGCCCTCAAACGAGCTTAAAGATATACCGCTCAACGGTTACATAAACCTCGAATGTGAGTATATGCACCAAAGCACCGGCGAGCGGCGTTGGTACAGAATGACGGTGTACCACATGAGTATACGCGATGTGAGGAAGTACATTTTCGTCCTGTCCGACCGCACGCAGGAAAAAAACATGAACGAGCAGATGCAGGAGGCGCTTAACGCAGCGCGCAGCGCGAACGAGGCGAAGAGCAACTTCCTTTCCAACATGTCGCACGACATACGCACACCGATGAACGCGATCGTCGGCTTTTCGGTACTGCTCGAAAACGAGGCGGACGATCCCGAAAAGGTGAGGGAATACACGCGCAAAATAACCGCGTCGAGCCATCACCTCCTAAGCCTTATAAACGACGTGCTTGACATGAGCAAGATAGAGAGCGGCAAAACGTCGCTGAATGTTGACAAATTCAGCCTGAAGGAAATAATTGAGGAACTCGGTATTATACTTATTCCACAAGCGAAGGCGAAAAATCAGGAATTTAACGTGCGTGTGGACGGCGTAACGCCCGAATATCTTGTCGGAGATAAGCTGCGCCTAAACCAGATACTTATAAACCTTTTGTCCAACGCGATAAAATACACGCCGGAAAACGGCAGAGTAGACTTCATGGTAACGGAACTGCCGCACGCGGGCGACCAGTACGTGAAGCTTCGCTTTATCGTGCGCGACAACGGTATAGGAATGAGCGGTGATTTTCTGAAGCATATATTCACGCCGTTCAGCCGTGAGGAAAACTCCGTCACTAACAAGATACAAGGCACAGGCCTCGGTATGGCGATAACGAAAAACCTCGTTGATTTGATGGGCGGTATCATAACGGTCAGAAGCAAGCCGGGTAAGGGCAGCTCGTTCACCGTGGAGCTGTCGTTCGCGCTGCCCGACGCAGGTGAAAACGACACGACAGGCAGCGAAAAGACCGAAAGCATATACGACGCGGCAATAATGAAGGACAAGCTGTTCCTCATAGCGGAGGACAACGAGCTCAACTCCGAAATTTTAACGGAGATGCTCGCCGCCGAGGGCGTGAAGTGCGACCTTGCCGTAAACGGCGCGGAGGCGGTGGAGAAGTTCAAAAATTCACCCGCCGGTCACTATGACATGATACTCATGGACGTGCAGATGCCCGTAATGAACGGCTACGAGGCAACGCGGCAAATACGCGCCTGCAGTCACCCCGACGCCGCCGACATTCCGATTGCGGCAATGACGGCGAACACGTTCGCCGAGGACGTAAACGACGCGATGGAAGCCGGAATGAACGGACACCTCGCAAAACCTATCGACATGGAAGCGGTAAAAAGTCTGGTATACAAGCT
>CANQDD010000007.1 GCA_947591315.1 uncultured Clostridia bacterium | reverse complement strand
ATAAATAGAAAAGGAATCCCCCAGTCGCGCTCCGCGCGCCAGCCCCCTTTGACAAGGGGGCCTCACTGCGCTAAATCCCAATTTACCGCAAATATACCCATGGTTTCCCATGGGTATATTTTACCACATCTCCTTAAATTCCGCAATTACAATTTCACTTCAACTCCACAGTGACCGCCTTATCCTCATCGAGGACATAACCGTTTACGGTTGTGATTTCGAGGGTGGTGAAATTCCTCTTTATCGCCTCGGCGCTCACGCTGTCGTCCATAGGTATGCGGTTGCCATTATCGTCATGCGCGTCGTAGGAGAACACGTCGGTGTAGGAATTTGTGTCATGGTGTACCTCAGTATTGAGCAGGCAGCCGAGCTTACCGCCGGGCTCCGCGCTTTCGCCGTCGTCGTTTAACAGCTCGAAGTACGGACCGTACTTCACGTAGCCGTCGATGTAATAGTCCACCTCGACGCGACCGTCGTATACGCGTACGCCGGTTACTACCGTCTTGCCGTGCTCGCTCTCGACCGCGAACGGGTACGTTATATCGGCAAGCTTTACCGTCGTTTTCGCCGCCCTTTTGTCACTCTCCGGCTCCACGTAATGCGTCGGCACGATTTTGAGCTTTTTCGTGTTTACGTCCGCTTTTAAAAACTCGAACGAGTTGAGCGACGAGCCGTCAGCCGCCATGCTCGCGCCCGCGTTCAGCATGTCGAGACACGTTCCGTTTTCGTCGAACAGCGCAAAATCGTCAACGGCGCGCAGCAGGTAATCGGAACTGTCCTCGTCGGAATCTCCGCCCGCTTCGGTGCGGACTATGATCTGATTGCCGAACGGCGAGAATACCGCCTTGTCAAGTATTATTCCGCTGTCGAGCGTAACGCCTATATCGCGCGACGCGGTTTCGACCTCCGCCGCCGATTTGTCAACGTCGGCGCACACATACCAAACGCTCGCCTTCTGCTCGTCGGTGATTTCCGACGCTATGTCCTTCCAAATGAGATTAAACGGCGAATCGTCGGGCAGCGCGGTTTTGAATGAGGAATTTGTTTCACCGAAAAGCTCCACCTTGAAATTGTCGGGTATTCCCTCGGTCGATACATTGTATTTCCGCATAGCCTTATACGTATGCTCGTCGGCAAAATAGCCGTCGGAGCTGTTATTGTTGCCAAAGCCCGCGACATTCCCGTTTATCACACACTCCGTCCACAAAAGCTTATCCCAGACCTCGTTCGAGTATTGGTCGTCGCCCTCGTAAAACGGCGCGTCGGACGTTACCGTGTAGAACACGTGGACGAAATTGTCGTCCGCCGCCACGTTGTCGAGCGTAAGCGTGATACCGTCCTTTGTCACGCTCGCGCCTATCTCCTCGTTGAATTTCGCAAGCTCCTCAAGGCTCGTAATCTCCTTTGACTGCTCGTTTTGGAAATACGCCATAATGCTCGATATGGCTTCCTGTCCCGCCGGACTTGCCGCGAACGCGACAGCCGACGCTATCACCGTTATTGCCGCCGCTATGAGCGCGGTCTTTAATGCTCTGCGTTTCATATATAGCTTCCTTTCCGGAGGGTCGGCGCTGAGTGACGCATGTACGCGCCGTTTTATATCCTTCGGCTCTATTTTAAATTCCATAAGCTCCTTTTTCATTGCCGTGCCTCCTTTTTCATCAAGATTTCCCTTAATTTTATCCTTCCTCGGCGGAGCTTCGTTTTAACGGTTGACTGATTTATACCCGTCGCGGCTGATATTTTCGACACCTTCTCGCCGTACCAGTAGCGGCGCAGGAATATTTCGCCGTCGGTTTCGCCAAGCTCGCGTATAAGGCTTACGAGCGCCATTTTATCCTCGTTTTTTTCAAGCTCGTCCTCCGGCGTTCCGTACAATGACGTGACGCTTTCGCTTATAGGCTCGGCGCTGACCGCTTCGCGCAGCTTTTTCCTCGCACAGTTGCGCGCCATAGCCGCGAGATACGCCCTCAGTCCGCCCTTTTCCGCGTCGAGCGTTTCTACAGTGCGCCAGAGCGACACAAACGTGTCGGAAACGGCTTCCTCAACGTCCTCTTTCGTCATAACGCCGCCGATTATGTTGTATATGATAACGCTGATGTACGGCGTGTATATGTCTATCGCCTTTTCGAGCGCTGAGCATTTCTTCCTTTTTAAATCCGCGAGCAGCTTTTTCTCGTCCGTCAACCTTTCCGCCTCCTTTGTATCGGATTAAAAACAACGTTATTTTTAAGTCGTACACCATTATATATCCAAAAAACGGGGAAAAGGTTTCAAAATATTAAAAATAATGTTAAAATAATAAAAATTTGATTTTCAAGTAGGTGCGAACACGGTTCGCACGCACAAAAAAACTCCCAAGGTATCAACCTTCGGGAGCATCTTCTTTATCATCGGCTTTTATGTACATTTCCTCGGTCTGCTTCTGAACCTCTTTGAGTTCCTCGATAACGTCCGTAATCTTGTTAAACAGCGCCTTGTACATTTCCTCGTAATCGTTCATGTCCTACACCTCCCCTGCACGGCGCAAATAAAAAATGCGCAGCCTGTATTTCAAAGCCGCGCAATAAAACGAGGCTTTAATGCTGCGAAACATTTCAATTCAAGTGCACCATGGTCAGACTGCCATATTGTGTTAAATTCCACTTAGTATTGAACCAAAGCCTACGTTTTTGACATAGCTTTGGAATTTAACACAAAATAAAATATTAAATTGAAATGTTTCGCATGGTTAGTATACCATTTTTACGGGGAAATGTAAATAGATTTTTCAAAAAAACTGGAAATTTTTGGAAAATTTTATGGTTTGGCATAGGGGCAGAGGTGTTACGTGAGGCCCCCTTGTCAAAGGGGGCTGTCACGCGGAGCGTGACTGGGGGATTCCTTTTCAACTTTCACAATGAATCCCTCCACCGCCTTCGGCGGTCCCCCTCCCTTTAACAAGGGAGGCACACGCACGGTTGTCAACATTACTACCCACCTCAAAACAAAAATACATCTTGCAATACTTGTATCAATGATGTATAATAGTACTGTTAACTCAAATACAAAGCATGAAAGGATGAAAAAAATGGCTGTTTTAATGATTGTATTGGGAATAGTAATGGTACTGGGCGGAATATCGTGCGTGTTCGCGCCGGTGATGACATTTGTCGGAACGGGTTACATAACGATTGTAATCGCGGCTGCGATGATGATTGTGTACGGCGTAATGAACGTGGTACAGGCGGTGCGCGACAAGGAATACGGCGTGAATATGCTGTTCGGCATACTGTCCGTAATAGCGGGCGCGGTGCTGTTCATACCCGGTATGCGCATTGTCGCGGGCGGAGCGGCGCTGTACATCGTGTCGTTCTGGTTCATAGTCAAGGGACTTGTGACAATGTTCCTCTCGCTCAACATGAAAAGAGTGTCGGGCGGCAAGGAATGGATATTCGGCATAATTCTGGGCGTACTGGGCGTACTGCTCGGCATAGTGTCCTGCATAAAGCCGATCGTGTCAGCCGCGCTGATAGGCTTGTGGATAGGTATTTACCTCATCGAAACGGGCGCGGATATGATAATCCTCGGCTGGAACGCAAGGAACATAAAATAAGGAAAAATCCGATTTACACACGCGCCGCGCGAAAACGCGGCGCTTTTTCTTAACCAAATATTAACAATTTGAAAATTATCCGAAAAAGTCGTTGCAATCGGGGAAAAAGTGTGGTACAATGTACGCTGGTAAATATGTCCGTAACGGAAACGGACAAAATCTAAGGAGGAAAACATCACTATGGCAGTGAAAACAGAACAGGTAGAGAAGAATTTAGTTAAGCTCACGTTTGACGTAAGCTATGAGGAATTTGACAAGGCTATAAACAGGGCGTACAGAAAGAATGCCAACCGCTTCAACATTCCCGGCTACAGAAAGGGCAAGGCTCCCCGCGCGATAGTCGAGAAGTACTACACGGCGGCTGTGTTCTACGATGAGGCGATCAACGACGTTCTCCCCGACGCTTACGAGGCGGCTCTTAAAGAGTCGGGCGTTGAGTCGGTGGCGCGCCCCGAAATAGACGTTGAGGATATAACAAAGGGCGAGCCGGTCGTGTTCACCGCGCTCGTAACGACAAAGCCGGAGGTTAAGCTCGGCGATTACAAGGGTATAGAAGTGGATAAAATTGACTATACTGTAACAGACGAGGACGTTGACAAGGACATCGAGGCTGCAAGACAGAAGAACGCGAGACTTATAACCGTTGAGGACAGACCTGTCGAGAACGGCGACATCGCGGTGATCGACTTCGAGGGCTTCTCGGACGGCGAGCCGTTTGAAGGCGGCAAGGGCGAGGGCTACGAGCTTGAAATCGGCAGCGGCACGTTTATCCCCGGTTTTGAGGAACAGCTTATAGGCGCAAGCGCCGATTCCGACGTTGAGGTAAACGTAACGTTCCCCGAGGAGTACCATTCGGACGCTCTCGCGGGTAAGGACGCGCTTTTCAAGGTGCACGTGCACGAGATAAAGAAGCGTGAGCTTCCGGAGGTTGACGATGATTTCGCGAGCGAGGTCAGCGAGTTTGACACGCTTGACGAATACAAGGCGGACATCAGAAAGAAGCTTGAAGAGGCTGCCGAGAACAAAGCGAGAACCGAAACGGAAAACGCCATTATAAACAAGGTTGTCGAGAACGCCGAGTTCGAGCTTCCCGAAAAAATGGTCGAGGCGCAGATCGACAATATCGTAAGAGATTTCTCGCAGAGAATCGCGTATCAGGGTATGACGCTCGAAATGTACATGCAGTACACAGGTCAGACGCCCGAAACGTTCAGAGCGCAGTTTACCGAGCAGGCGAAGCAGCAGCTTTCAGGCTCGCTCGTGCTGGAGGCGATAGCGAAGAAAGAGGGAATAGAAGCGGGCCCCGAGGAATTGGAGCTTCACCTTGTCGATATGGCGAAGAAGTACAACATGGAGCTTGACAAGCTCAAGGAAGCGCTTTCGGACGACGAGAAGGAAAACATAAAGAAGGATCTCGAAATACAGAAAACGATCGACATGATCGTAAACAACGCTTCCGTAAAATAAATTTCACAAACAGCGAAAGGAATGAATACTATGGCATTGGTACCTATGGTCGTTGAGCAAACCAACAGAGGCGAACGTTCATACGACATTTATTCGAGACTTTTGGAGGACAGAATAATATTCCTCGCGGATCAGGTCGACAACGCGACGTCGAGCCTTGTCGTCGCGCAGATGCTTTTTCTTGAGGCGAAGGATCCCGACAAGGACATTCAGTTCTACATCGACTCGCCGGGAGGCTCGATAACGGCGGGTATGGCAATCTACGACACGATGCAGTATATAAAGTGCGACGTGTCCACGATCTGCATAGGCATGGCTGCAAGCATGGGAGCGTTCCTTTTGTCAGCCGGCGCAAAGGGTAAGCGCTTCGCGCTGCCCAACAGCGAAATTATGATTCACCAGCCGCTTATATCCGGCGGCGGACTCAGCGGTCAGGCGACGGACGTTGACATCTACGCCAGACACCTTATGAGAACAAAGGAAAAGATGAACCGTATCCTTGCGGAAAAGACAGGTCAGTCTTACGAAAAGGTATGCGCCGACACGGAGCGCGACAACTTCATGACCGCGCTCGAAGCGAAGGAATACGGACTTGTGGACGAGGTAATAGAGAGAAAGTCCAAGTAACATCTTTACGAGAGGTATATATATGGAAGAGACAAGACATTATATCTGCTCCTTCTGCGGCAAGAACGAGAACCAGGTAAACAAGCTGCTTTCGGGCAACGGCGTGTACATCTGCGACGAGTGCGTCGCGATGTGCAACGAGATTTTGGGCGGAGCGTACGACGGCGGCAGGGACTTTTCACCCGACGATCTGCCAAAGCCCCGCGAGATAAAAGCGTTTCTCGACGATTACGTGATAGGGCAGGAGGAAGCGAAAAAAATCCTGTCGGTGGCGGTATACAACCACTACAAGCGTATTGCTAACGCCGACAAGGCGCAGGACGTGGAGCTTCAGAAAAGTAACATTCTCATGATAGGACCCACGGGCAGCGGTAAGACGTTCCTTGTGCAGAACCTTGCAAAAATACTGAACGTGCCGTTCGCGATAGCGGACGCGACATCGCTCACCGAAGCGGGTTACGTCGGCGAGGACGTGGAGAATATACTGCTCAAGCTTATACAGGCTGCCGATTACGAGGTCGAGGACGCGGAGCGCGGTATTATCTACATCGACGAGATCGACAAGATAGCGAAAAAGACCGAGAACGTGTCCATAACGCGCGACGTAAGCGGCGAGGGCGTTCAGCAGGCGCTCCTCAAAGTGCTTGAAGGAACGGTCGCGTCCGTACCGCCGCAGGGCGGCAGGAAGCACCCGCAGCAGGAATTCATACAGCTTGACACGACGAATATACTGTTCATATGCGGCGGAGCGTTCGAGGGTATCGACAAAATAATCGAGAACCGCATAGGCAAGCAGGGCTTGGGTTTCGGCGCGGACATAAAGAGCCGTAAGGAAAAGGATATGAGCGAGCTTTTGAGCGAGCTTATACCGCAGGACTTACAGAAATACGGACTTATCCCCGAATTTATAGGCAGACTGCCCGTGTACACAAAGCTCGACAGGCTGGACCGTGAAACGCTTGTGCAGATACTGACCGAGCCGAAAAACGCGCTCATAAAGCAGTACAAAACACTGTTCGCGTTTGACGGCGTAAAGCTCGAATTTGAGGAAGAAGCGATCGAGGCGATAGCCGACAAAGCGATAGAACTCGGAACGGGCGCGCGCGGACTTCGCTCCATAATCGAAGGCGCGATGAACGAGGTCATGTTCGAGATACCGTCCGACAACAGCGTAAGGACTGTAATTATCGACAAGAAATGCATCACGGACGGCAAGATGCCGAAGGTCATACGCGAGGACAAAAAGGCGGCGAAGGCCGCGGAAAAAAGAGAAACGGCTTAAAACGCGATACGCGTTAAAACGGTGCAAAGGGGCGCTCGGTATGCCGCACGTAATTCGTGCGCGCTGAGCGCCTTAATATTAATTAGGAAGGCGGGACAATTACAATGTTTGTATCAGAAAACTTATCTGTAAACGAAAAAAATCATCTTGTGATAGGCAAAAACGACGCGGTGGAGCTTGCGAAGGAGTTCGGCACACCGCTTTACGTGCTTGACGAGGACTTGTTCAGAAAGAACTGCCGCGTTTACAAAAACGCGATGGACAAGTATTACGGCGGCAACGGTCTTGTGCTTTACGCGAACAAGGCACTCTGCACGCTCTTTACGTGCCGCGCGGCAATGGAGGAAGGTCTCGGCGTTGACGTTGTGTCGGGCGGCGAGCTGTACACCGCGATAAAGGCGGGTTTCCCTATGGACAAGGTGTACTTCCACGGCAACAACAAAACAGCCGACGAGATAGATTTTGCCGTTAAGAGCGGCGTGGGCTGCTTTATCGTCGATAACGTGTACGAGCTTGAAACGCTCAACGAAACGGCGAAAAAATACGGCGTGGTACAGAATATCATGTTCCGCATAAAGCCGGGCGTTGACGCGCACACTCACAGCTTTATCCGCACCGGACAGATAGACTCGAAATTCGGCGTCGCGCTTGAAAACGGCGAGGCGTTCGAGATAACGGAAAAGGCATGCAAAATGCCGAACGTAAAGGTTGTCGGCGTACACTGCCACATCGGCTCGCAGATTTTCGACATAGAGCCGTTCAAAGAGGCGGCGGACGTTATGATGAACTTTATCGGCGACGTGAAGGACAAGCTCGGTCTTGAAATAGAGCAGCTTAACCTCGGCGGCGGCTACGGCATAATGTATACCGAGAACGACGACCCCGTGCCCTATGACGAGTATATAAAGCACGTCAGCGAGGTTGTGAAGGCGGCGGCGGAAAAGAGAAACGTAAAGCTGCCGTTCATACTCATGGAACCCGGACGCTCGATAGCCGCGCCTGCGGGCGTGACGCTTTACACCGTCGGCGGCGTTAAGGATATAAAGAACGTCAGAAAATACATATCGGTTGACGGCGGAATGGGCGACAACCCGCGCTACATTCTCTACCAGTCCGAGTACGAGGCTGTCGTCGCGAATAACGCAAACGCGGCGCGTACCGAAAAGGTGACGATTGCGGGCAGGTGCTGCGAGTCGGGCGACATACTCCTGAATGACGCGATGATGCCGGAGATACACGTCGGCGACACGCTCGCCGTACTCGCGACCGGCGCGTACAACTATTCAATGGCGAGCAACTACAACAGAATACCACGTCCGGCTATGGTAGCCGTTTCGGACGGCAGCGCGAGGGTAATCGTAAAGCGCGAAAGCTACGATGACCTCATCAAAAACGACGTGCTGTAAAAAATATATGAAAAGCCCCGACGCGTATATGACGCGTCGGGGCTTTCCCTTTTATCCTATACCGAAATTACGGAAGTAAGCGTAACCAATATTTTACTTGCCGAAATTACGGAAATAAGCATTATCCCACTCTGTAAGCTCTGTCATCGCTTACGGCTATGTACTTGGCGCCGTAGCGGTTAATATCCACTTCGGTATTGCTGCCGTTCGGAACGTATATCATATATCTTACGTATACGTCGTCGGTCAGAATATCGCTCATATTGCCGTCCTCGTCGAGCTTTGTAAGATTTTTGGCGCCGTTTGGCGCCCAAAACTCGATAGGCTTTCCGTAACGGTTTTTGTTGCTGTTGGGGTACACCTCGGAAACGGTGTTCGTGTTTATATCAAGCCTGCACTGGTTTAAGTCGGTATCGGCATACACAATCGCGCTGTCGGTCGCGTATGAGATGCTGTAAACACCGTCGCATATCTCCTTGGTTTCACCCGTGTCCATATCTATCGAATATATTATGCCGTCGCTGCGCGAGGTGTCGCCGGAAAGGTAAGGGTGATCAATGCCATACAGCTTGTTGCCGAAACGCCGCGGCACATAAGATAAGGAGAACTCGTGCCTTTCTCCGCCTTCCGGATCGGAGGTGTAGAACATTCCGCCGTTCTGGCTGTCGTAGTATACGGAATACTTGTCGTCGCTGAGCGCGTCGTCCTTCGACGCACCGGAAATTTTGCCCTTCTGGAACTCCGCGTTGTCCGACGGATCTATCGGCACATAACTGAAGGATTGCGAGCCGTCCTCGTTGAGCGTCGATACATGCTTAACCTTTATGCCGTCTACTGTATATTCCCACTTTTCATCGTCATACTCCTCGATGTAGTTTAAGTCCAAATCCGCTACATAGTCGTACTCATACGACTCCGTTTCATCATTATACGGACCTTCTATATGGAAAAGCTCTCTGCCGTCGGTGGTGGTTATCGGGGAGAAATACTTTATTTTTACTTTATCGTTTACACATTCCACAACGTCGCCGTCCGTTCTGTAAAGATATGACTCCGATGTGTCGTCCACCCTCGTTTTTGCGCTCGTGAAGTAAAGCCATGATTTCTCACTCTTATCCTTTGCGGCTACTCTGTAAAGCGAACCGCAGTCGTCGGTCACAAGTTTTTTCTCCGCCTTGCCGTTTTCGTAGGTGAGCCTGTAAAGCAAGCGCTGTGAGTACGTGACGCCATCTTTTTCAATGCTGTCAAGGAAGAACATGTACGGCTTGTTCTGCGTGTCGTCCGCGCTCAAGGGCGAGCCGTCCTCGTAGATGAGGAAGTCGACGCCCAATATGCCGTAGCAGTAGCCGTCGGACAGCTTGGTCACATCGCTGCCGTCGGGGAGCATCGTGAACAGACAGCCCTCGTCCTTGCCGCGTATGTGATAATAAAGTCTGCCGTTGTAATAGCTTATATCGTAGCAGTCCTCGTCGGATATTTTCTGCTTGTTTTCACCGTTCGAGTCAACCTTATACATATGACCGCCGTCCGACCAGTCGGCGTAGTAGATCCAGCCGTCGGGAGCACGGTGGCTGTACTCAGGCTCTTTGAGACCGTTCTTTATCATATAGTCTATCTCTGACAGTGAATACTTCGCCGGAATAACCTCCTTGCCGGAGTAATCGTACAGACCGAACGCTGTTGCGCCCGATTTCGCCGCCTTTACGTATATGTAATCCGCGTCGGTTTTGTACGTGTAGACGGGAATTGTGATTAAAAGCTCGCCCGTAACGGCGTTAAATATATCCGTCGTGTCGCTGTACGTCTGCGCGGCGGCGTACACGTTTCCGTCGCTCGCCGTGCTGCAGTATATATTTGAATAAATGTCCGTGTCAAACGGTATGCTTACGCCGTCCTTTTTGAGATAGAGCGTTTCGCCGAGCTTTGTTTCGGTATATCCGTTTTCATACGTCTTAATTGTCTTTTCCGTGTCAGCCGTAATACCTGTGCCGTCGGGGTAGGCGGCGTGCGGGTATATGCGGTAAATTCTGTAAAGCAGCGATATTGCCTGCTCTACCGTGATATTGCCGAGCGGCTCGAAGTTGTTTTTACCCATGCCCTGCATAAGCCCGAGGTCGCTGAGCGCGTAAACCGCCCTCGCCGCGTAGTCGGCAACGCTGTCCGCGTCGTCGTATGTGAGCTTCGATTTGTATGGAATTTCCAAACCTTGGCCGTCCGCGTCAAATTCGGTGGTGCTGTAAACCGTATAGTTTTCCTCACGCGTGAAGTCTAAGCGGCCGAGAGTTTCAAGCGCGAGCACAGCCGCGTCCTGACGCGTGATAGGCTCGTCGGGGCGAAGCCTTGCGCGCGTAACGGTCGTGACGCCGTATTCGTTCGTTTCGCTTTCGAGCGTTTCGCCGTTTACGAGATGATTGCCGATGGCAAGCTGATAATAGTAGTTGTCGCCTATGTCCTCAAAGTAATTGTACCATGCCGGGTGAACGTAGTTTTTGTTAATTTGTATCGTCTTTATAAGCACGCTGCACATAAGCTCTATAAACTGACCGCGCGTTATGTTCTGTCTGTAATCCGACACGTCGGCGAGACCCTCCGTAATCAAATCCTCGCTCGTGAACACGCTGACGTCGTTGTACGCCCAGTCGGACACGTGCACGATTTCGCGCGCAAATGCCGACGAAACCGAAGCGAGCATTGCCGCGCATAAAATTAGACTGATAATCTTCTTCTTCATTTCGCCCGCCTCCTTAATGCACTATAAATCCGAAATACGTGTGACCGCCGCTGTAAATGAGTACGGCTTTGCCACCGTCCGTCAGGCGGTATACCTCCTTAACGCCGTTTACCGACGCTGTTTCGGGATTGCCGAGCGACGCGTGAACATCGCTTTTGCTCGTGCCGAGAGGCAGAGCGGCAAATTCGCCTTCGCTCACCGGCGCGGCATACGCCGCAGCCGGTGCGGCAAGAGCCGCTATGAGCAAGGCTGCGAATATTTTTCTTTTCATTTCAAATCACCTTTTATCCTTTACATATTTTACCCTATACATTTTATCCTTTTATTCCTCCGCCGTTTCCGCTCCGTCGGCGGTAACGCCGGTGTTGTCCGTGTCGGCGTCGTCGCCGGACGGCTCGACGATGTATACGTGTTCGAGCGTGCCGTCCTCGTACTGCAGCACGGCTGTCGAACCGTCGTCGAGCGAGTAAGTGTCCTTCATGCCGTTAGCTGCGGAGCTTTCCGGCTCGCCGAGCCTGTCATACACGCTGCCGCGCTCGTCGCCTATCGTGATGTCGTTTACGCCGTTATCGGTATACTCCGGCTCTTCGGGAACGTAGTCCTCGTATTCGGGAACGGTGTAATCGTCCTCGTATACGTACCCGTCAGCGCCGTCGTCACTTTCGGGCTCGTAATACGTGTCGTCCGTATCGTCCCCGTAAACCGGCTGCGGTTCGGTCGTCGGCTCGGCTGTCGGCGCGGGCGGGGGAGTGGGACGTTCTACTATACCCAAATCGTCCTCTATTACCTCCGCAACGCTGTCGGCGGCGAACGTGATAACGCCGCCCGACACAGCCACGGACACGGCTATGACGCAGAACATCACAACGCCGTTTCGCTTAATTTTTTCGTCGAGTATACCCTTAAAACGCTCCAGAACCGTTTTCTTTGAAAAGAAGAAGCAGGTCGAAAGAGCCGTGCCGCGTCCGCGTCCGTTGTGGACGAGACGCAGTATCGTTTCGCAGTAGCCGCGGCGGTAATCGACGTTCTGACTTCTCACGACCTCCGCGTCACACGCGAATTCCATGTCGCGGTCAGCCGCGCTCGCCATGATGTGAACCATCGGATTAAACCAGTGAACGGCTCTTGCCGCCATGACGAGCAGCTTGTACCAGATGTCGCGCCGCTTCATATGCACAAGCTCGTGGCGCAGCACTATGGTAAGCTCCGCGTCGGTGAAGTCGATGCACGGGAGCAGCAGCACAGGCTTTACTATGCCGAATACCATCGGCGTTGTGACGACTTTGCAGAGCTTTACGTTAAAATCGCGCGTAACTCCCGCGAAGTCCTTCGCCGCTTTTACGGCATGTAATATCCTCTCGTCCGTCACGTTTTTCGCCCAGCGGCGCACCATGCCGGAAAATGATATGTACTTCGCCGTCTGGTACAGCGCGAACACGATAACGCCCAAAATCCATACGAATGTGACGAGCTTTTGCACGTCTATCCCCGCTGCGGGAACGACGGGCGTCTGTGCCGCCGTCGGTATCGTCTGCGGAATCGGCATTGTAATGGGCTTCGCGAGGTTTATCTTAAACGGCAGAACAAGCCGCGCCGCGACGAAAAGCCACATGTAGTAACGCCATTTTGAAACGTAGCTCCGCTTCAGTATGGGCGTGCACAGGAGAAGCAGCGCGATCCACACGCTTATGGGCAGAGTAATTTCGATAATATCGATCATCAAATTTTCCATATTACTTTCCCTCTTTCTTTATCTTCTCAATAAATGCGTCCAACTCCTCGATGTCCTTTTCCGATATTGTCTTGCTGTCGTACAGCGCGGTGACAAGTCCCGTTATCGTACCCTTCTCGCCGAACCGCTTAAAAAACGACGCGCTCTCGACCTTCAGATAGTCGTCCTCGGTAACGAGCGGCTCAAACGTCTTGCTCTTTCCGAGAACGCCCGTTTTCAAAAATCCTCTCTCCGCGAGACGTGAAAGGAGAGACTGCAGTGCCCCCTGGCTCCACGGACGCGTCTTTTCAAGCTCGCGCTTTATGTCGGTCGTCGTGATGGGTGTGGGATTTGACCAGATCACCTGCATGATCTCCAGTTCCGTTTCGGGTATTTTTTTGAGTTTCATAGCTATGGCTCCTTTGATATATTTTAATTACTGCACATGTAGTATATCTATATACTACACCCGCAGTATATATTTGTCAAGGGGTTTTGCAAAAGTTTTTATAAAAAATTTTTCGCCGTGAAAATAATATGAGAAAAGGGCGGACAAAAGCCCGCCCCGATGACAAAAATAGGGGAAATTTACTTTTTGCATTTGTGCGGACAGTCGGCGCAGCCGCAGCCGCACCCGCCGCTTTTTCGCGTGCGTATCACCGAGCGCAGCGCAAGCGTGACCGCCGCGGCAAGTATTGCGCAGATTATTACGGTAGCAATCATTTTTACCGCCTCCTACGCTTTAAGTCCGCCCTTGACGCTCAGCGTTTTGCTTTCCTTGTATGGACGCAGCAGCAGGTACATAAAGCCTATCACAACGAGTATCGCCGCGACCGTTCCAACGCCGAAGCCGCCGCCCGTAAAGAGCGTGCCGAGCTGATAGATGCACAGTGATACCGCATACGCGAGCGCGCACTGCCAGCCTATTGCGAACCACGTCCACTTCGCGCTGTTCATCTCGCGCTTTATCGCGCCGATTGCCGCGAAGCACGGAGCGCACAGCAGGTTGAACACGAGGAACGAGTACGCTGAAAGTCTTGTGAAATTCATCGCGAGATTTGTCCAGACCTCAAAACCGTCCTCCGCGACCTCCGCGAAACCGCCGTAGAGTATGCCGAACGTGCCGACGACATTTTCCTTCGCGATAAGTCCCGTCACAGCCGCGACAGCCGCCTTCCAGTCGCCCCAGCCGAGCGGCGCGAATATCGGAGCGAGTATGTTTCCGATTGACGCGAGTATCGAGTTGTTCATATCCTCAACCATGCCGAACGAGCCGTCCTCAACGCCGAAGCCCTGCAGGAACCAGACGAGTATAGTAGCGAGTAGTATGATCGTTCCCGCCTTTTTAATAAACGACCAGCCGCGCTCCCACATGCTTCTTAAAATACTGCCGACAGTCGGAAGATGGTATTCGGGAAGTTCTATCACGAACGGCGCAGGATCGCCCGCGAACATCTTTGTCTTTTTAAGTATAATTCCCGAAACGATTATCGCCGCGATCCCGACGAAGTACGCGCTCGTAGCGACCCATGCCGCGCCGCCGAACAGAGCGCCCGCGATAAGCGCGATTATCGGGAGCTTCGCGCCGCACGGTATAAACGTCGTGGTCATAATAGTCATGCGCCTGTCGCGCTCGTTTTCAATCGTCCTCGAAGCCATGATGCCCGGAACGCCGCAGCCCGTGCCGATAAGAACGGGTATGAACGATTTGCCCGACAGCCCGAAACGTCTGAAAATTCTGTCCATGATAAACGCGATACGCGCCATGTAGCCGCAGCCCTCCAAAAACGCGAGGAATATAAACAGCACGAGCATCTGCGGTACAAATCCGAGCACCGCGCCCACTCCGGCGACTATACCGTCGAGGATAAGACTGTTGAGCCATTCAGCCGTGCCGAGCGCACTGAGCGCACCTTCGATAATCACGGGGATACCGGGTATTTCAAGCCCGAACAGGCTCCACCCTTCGCCGAAAACGCCGTCGTTCATCCAGTCCGTGACCCACGTTCCTACCGTCGTTACTGATACATAATAAACGATAAACATAACAGCCGCGAAAATCGGCAGAGCGAGTATTCTGTTGGTAACAATTTTGTCTATTTTGTCGGAAAGACTGTTTTTCGCGGCCGTACTCTTTTTCTTATAGCAGCCGCCGATGATTGAAGTAATATATGTATATCTCTCATTTGTGATAATGCTTTCGCTGTCGTCGTCCAGTTCCTTCTCGGCAGCCGCGATTATATCCTCAACGTCGGGAACAGCTTTAAGCTGCGACGCAATCTTGTCGTCGCGCTCGAACAGCTTAACCGCGTAAAAACGCTTTTGCTCGTTCGTGACGGTGCCGTCAAGCTCTTCGGCAATTTTGTCAAGATACCCCTCAACCGTTTTATCAAACGAGTGAACAGCCTTAAACGGCTTGCCCGCCGCCGCGACAGCCTTATTCGCCGCTTCCTTAACGCCTGTACCTTTGAGCGCGGAAATCGCCACAGCCTCGCAGCCGAGAGCGTTTCCGAGCTTCGTAAGGTCGATTTTGTCGCCCTTTTTATTCACAACGTCGATCATATTCACAGCCATAACGACGGGAATACCGAGCTCCGTAAGCTGCGTCGTCAGATACAGGTTACGCTCCAAATTGCTGCCGTCAACGATATTTAATATAACGTCGGGCTTGTCGTTTATAAGGTAATTTCTCGCGACGACCTCCTCGAGCGTATACGGGGAGAGCGAGTAAATACCCGGAAGATCCTCGATTACAACGTCCTTTCTGCCCTTTAGCCGTCCCTCTTTTTTCTCGACCGTAACGCCGGGCCAGTTGCCGACGTACTGATTTGAGCCGGTGAGAGCATTAAATAATGTAGTTTTGCCGGAATTCGGATTTCCGGCAAGCGCAATTTTTATCGCCATTTATATGTACCTCCTTTTCTCAATCCACCAATATCATTTTTGCGTCCGCTTTTCTTATCGAAAGCTCGTAATTTCTAACGGTCACCTCGATCGGGTCACCCAAAGGCGCGACCTTGCGGACAAACACGTCCACACCCTTAGTAATGCCCATGTCCATGATCCTACGCTTGACCGCGCCCTCGCCGTCAAGCTTCAGCACCTTAACAGTCTCGCCGATTTTCGCGTCACGTAATGTTTTCATATTTTAACCTCCCTTTTTATATGCGTAGTTGTGATTTGGGGTGTATCAAGTGAGCGCCGCATATCGTGAGCCTCTCCTTGAGGAGAGGTGGCATCGCGAAGCGATGACGGAGAGGTGGCAGTGTTTTATGCAAACCACCTCTCAGTCGCCTTCGGCGACAGCTCCCCTCAAGGGGAGCCACACGTTTGCGTGTGGCAAGCAATCGCCCGCCCTTACACCATAATCCTATTTGCCATACTTTTATCTATCGCCACTCTCGCGTCCCTGACATTCACAATCATATTCCCCGAAATCGCCGATACGACCGTAACCTCCGTACCCTCGACAAAGCCGAGGTTTTCCAGAAACCGCCGCGTTTCGTCCTTGCCGGTAATTTTCACGATATTTTTTGTTTCGCCGATATTCACCATCGTTAAAGGCATAAGCCTATCACTCCCTCCGTAAACATTAAAAAACCAAAGTGCGCCATATACAAGGTATATTAGTTACCAATAATATCGATTAGCCATAACTAACGTATGTTATACTACCATTATTTTATACCGTTGTCAAGGGGGTTGTGAAAAATTTTTTGAAAAATTTTCAAAAACCTCTTGACAAATAACCGTACCAACTGTATTATAATAGTTAATACAGTTAGTACACACAAAACGGGAGGTGAAAATATGATACAGCTTGACCTGTCCGACCACAGACCGCTTTACGAGCAGATTAAGGAGAAAATGAAGGAGCTCATAATAGCGGAGATTTTGAAGCCCGACGACAAAATACCGTCGGTGCGGGAAATGGCGCAGCAGCTTACGATAAACCCCAACACGATACAGCGCGCCTACCGCAATTTGGAGACGGAGGGGTACATTTACTCCGTCCGCGCGAAGGGAAGTTTTGTCGCGCCGGTGTCGCGGGTGCACGAGAAAACGGAAAGCACGGAGCTTACCGACGAAATGGAAAATCTCGTAAAACGTGCGCGGTTTCTCGGAATAAAAAAGGAAACGCTCATAGATTTAATCGACGGCGTGTATGAAAAAAAGGAGGAATGAGATATGATAGAAGTAAAAAACGTAATAAAACGCTTCGGCGACTTTTTCGCGCTTAACGGCGTGAACATAAACGTGGAAAAAGGCTCGGTCTACGGTCTTGTCGGACCGAACGGCGCGGGTAAAACCACGGTAATAAAATGTATGGCGGGCATTTACCGTCAGGACGGCGGCTCGGTTCTGATAGACGGTAAGCCCGTGTACGAGAATGCGGAGATTAAGAGCCGCGTCGCGTACGTGAGCGATGACTTGTACTTTTTCCCCGGCTACTCGATTAAGGACAGCGCCGCCTACTATCGCGGCATATACCCGAATTGGAGCGAGGAACGGTTCGAGGAAATCGCGGACGTGTTCAAGATAGACGAGAAACGCGCCGCGCGCAGACTGTCGAAGGGTATGCAGAAACAGGCGGCGTTCTGGCTCGGACTGTCAACTCAGCCGGACGTGATGATACTCGACGAGCCGATGGACGGTCTTGACCCCGTAATGCGCCGCAACGTGTGGAACATCATGCTTGCCGAGGTCGCGAACCGAGGCATGACCGTACTCGTGTCGAGCCACAACCTGCGCGAGCTTGAGGACGTGTGCGATCACGTGGGAATTATGAACAACGGCAGGATTGCCATAGAAAAGGGACTTGACGAGGTAAAGGGCAACATTCACAAGGTACAGACCGCGTTCAGGGACGGACTGCCCGACGAGCTTAGGACGTCGCTCGACGTGTTAAAGCACGAAAAGGCGGGCAGCGTCGATATGCTTATTATACGCGGCGACAGCGGCGAGATAACGGATAAAATAAGGAAATATTCGCCGCTGCTTTTGGACGTCGTTCCGCTTACGCTCGAAGAGGTATTTATATATGAGTTGGGAGGTATGGGCTATGAGCTTGAAATCATTGATTAACAAAAGCGTTATAAAATCCGACATGCGTCGTTACTGGTACCTCGGCGTGACGTTCGCGCTCGCGCTGTTTGTCGTGACGGTACTGCCTTTAAGGAGTACGCTCCTTTACCGTCCCGACACGGGAAGGGACTTTTTACACAGCACGTTTTACTTAATGGCGCAAACCACTTCGCTGCTTATAATCGTGCCGTTCTGTATAATAACGCCCGCGCTGCTGTTTTCGTACCTGCACCACAAAAGCTCGGTATGCGAAACGCACCGCCTGCCGTTAAGACGCGAGTGCCTGTATTTCTCGCACCTCGTGTCGGCTGCCGTGCTTATCGCGCTGCCAATCATACTTAACGCCGCGAT
The DNA here is from genome assembly GCA_947591315.1 of uncultured Clostridia bacterium. Taxonomy (GTDB): domain Bacteria; phylum Bacillota; class Clostridia; order UBA1381; family UBA1381; genus Hominilimicola. Next base: position 81,406 of record CANQDD010000007.1, on the reverse strand, counting down.
AATGTTCACAATGGTTGAAACGCTGCCGTCGTATATACTGCTGTGGGCTGCGCTGTCGATGATATACGCGTTTGAGATAGCGAGCTTTTCCGCAGCCGCGTCAATGCTCGTCGGCAACACAGCCGCCGGCGTGATGCTGCCGTCGATCGTGATGTTCCTGCCGCTGTTTTTCACGGGTGTGATGGAGATACTCGGCACGGACTACCTCCACGGCTACGTCGTAAGCGGCTTGCCGGGCTTTATGCGGTGGATTTACCCGAGCTACGCGAACCTTCTCGAAGGCAAAATGTATGTGAGCCTCGCGCTGGGAATTGTATTTATCGCGCTGGGCGCGTGGTTCTACCAAATGCGAAGGCTTGAAAACCACACGCGCATACTCGCGTTCGACGCGCTGAACCCCGTGTTCATGTACGGGCTTGCGTTCTGCGCCGGTCTTGCCGGATATATGTATCTGGGTACGATTTTCTACGACAGCGTGAAAATTTCCATGTGGATAGGTTTGCCGTTCGGCATAATAGGAATTATCGTAGCGCGCATGATTATATCGAAGTCGTTCAAGCCGACGAAAATCCTGAAGCCTATCATTATATACACGGCTATGATGTGTGTACTGTACCTGTTCTACGGCGTGGACATAACCGGCTTTGAAAAGCGTGTACCCGACATTGACAATATTGCATCGGTAAACGTCACGGGTGACTACGGCGTGAGATCGTATACGAATCCGAGCGGCGAAATAATGTACCTTGCCGAAAACGCGCAAAACGATCCGACGCTTTATGACAAAGAGGATATAGAAAAGGTCATCGCGTTCCACCGCGCGGCAGCCGAAAACGGCGAAGAGAAGAGCGACAGCTATTATTCCATACCGATTACGTACACGCTTAAGGACGGCAGCGTGATGAGGCGCAGCTACAACATAACCGACAATAACGAGGAAGTGTTTAATCTCTTCTGCGCCGTACAGGAGCTTAAGCAGGTAAAATGCGAGAGATTTCCGATAGTCGGCGACAGCGATACGGAGTACACAAACGTGAGCGTGCTAAATCTCGGAGTGTCCACATGGCTCGACCCGTCGCGGCAGGAGCAGATACTTGCCGCGCTCAAACAGGACGTGCTTAACGCGAAATTTACCGATATTGATAACGCCGGCTCGATTACAAAGCTGTCGGTTGACAGCCGTATGCCGTCGCTCGACAGTGACAGAAAGCCGGTCGAGGACAAGACGCGCTGGTACTCGGAAACGCTCAGCTACAACGTTTACCCGTCGTACACGAACTGTGTCGCGCTGCTTACGGAGTGGGGACTTTACGACGTCATGCCGTCCGCCGACCAAATAGAGAAGATTACGGTCTACCAATATACCGACAAAAAATATGAATTCGCGTATTTAAGAGATAAAGCCGATATAGAAAAAGCGCTTGCCCATATCAAGGATAACAGAATTAAAAATTCCGACCGCATGGGCGACAATTATCAGCGGTTCGAGATACACTACAATTCCGATACCGGTTATTCGGACTGCACGATCGACGCGGCGTGTATGGAAGGAATTACCTTTGAATAAAAAACGCGTCCGCCCGTCTTGAAAACCGGAACCATATGTGATATAATTAACAAAGTCGGAAAAACTAATATTAAATTATCATATATGCGAGGCGGTTGTTATGACGGGCAAATTCGATATAACGGGAATGACGTGCAGCGCGTGCAGCGCGCGCGTGGACAAAGCGGTGCGCTCGCTCGACGGCGTAAACGAGGTGAACGTAAACCTCCTTATGAATAACATGAGCGTCGATTACGACGGCGACGCGGTGACGGAGGGCGAGATAATCGGCGCGGTAATTGCCGCCGGTTACGGCGCGTCCAAGGCGGGCGAAAAAAAGACGGAAAAGCGTGACACGGGCGTTGATGACGAAATTAAAAGCATGAAGATACGCCTTATCGTGTCGGTCGCGCTGCTCGTTCCGCTTATGTACCTTTCGATGGGGCATATGTGGAACTTCCCGCTTGTAAATTTATGGATAAAAGGGTATGAGGACGCGCTCGCGTTCGCGTTCACGCAGCTTTTGCTGACGCTGCCGATAGTCATAATAAACAGAAAATATTTCATAAACGGCTTCAAAACGCTGTTTCACGGCGCGCCGAACATGGACTCTTTAATTGCGATAGGCTCCGGCGCGTCGCTCGTGTACGGAATTGTGGCGATTTACTGCATCGGCTACGGTCTCGGTCACGGCGACAAGGAGCTTGTCGAAAGCTACATGATGAACCTTTATTTCGAGGGCGCGGCAACGATAGTGACGCTCATAACGCTCGGCAAATACCTTGAAACACGCGCCAAGGGCAAAACGTCACGCGCGATAGAAAAGCTTATCGACCTGTCGCCGAAAACGGCTGTCGTTATCAGGAACGGCAAGGAGAAAACAGTCGCGGTCGAGGACGTTAAGGTCGGCGAATACGTAGTCGTAAAAGCCGGACAGACGGTGCCGCTCGACGGCGTGATAACCGAGGGAAGCGGCGCGGTTGACGAGTCGGCGATAACGGGCGAGAGCATAGCGGTCGAAAAGACCGTCGGCGACAGCGTTACCGGCGCGACCGTGAACAAGTCGGGTTACTTCGTGTTCCGCGTTGAAAAGGTGGGCGAGGACACGACGCTCGCGCAGATTATAAGCCTCGTTGAGGAAGCCGCGTCATCAAAAGCGCCTATATCAAAGCTTGCGGACAAGGTGGCGGGCGTGTTCGTACCTGTCGTGATAGGAATAGCGATAGTCACGGCCGTTGTGTGGCTCCTTATCGGCAAGGGCGCGCCGTTCGCGTTTACAATGGCAGTGTCGGTGCTTGTAATATCGTGTCCGTGCGCGCTCGGACTTGCAACGCCGACCGCGATAATGGTCGGAACGGGCAGGGGAGCTCAGCTCGGCATACTGATAAAATCAGCCGAAAGCCTTGAAACGGCTTGCAAAACCGACACCGTTGTGCTTGACAAAACCGGCACGATAACCGAGGGTAAGCCGTCCGTGACCGATATAATCCCGAATGGTGTGACGGAAAACGAGCTTTTATCCGTCGCGGCGGCGGTCGAAAACGCGTCGGAGCACCCGCTCGCGCGCGCCATAGTCGAAAAGGCTGCGGGTATGGATATAAAGACAGCCGAGGACTTCACGCAGACAGCCGGACGCGGCGTAAGCGGCGTTGTGAACGGTAAAAAAATACTTGCCGGAAATTACAAAATGATGTGTGAAAACAACGTGACCGCGACCGAAAACACCGCGCTTGCGGCTGAGGGCAAAACGGCTCTCTACTTCGCGGCTGACGGCGAGTTTATAGGCATAATCGCCGTCGCGGACACCGTTAAGGAAACGAGCCGCGCCGCGATAGACGCGATGCGCGATATGAAACTGAAGGTGGTAATGCTCACCGGCGACAACAAGGTGACAGCCGAGGCGATACGCAGGAGCCTCAACATTACCGACGCGATAGCCGAGGTGCTGCCGTCGGGCAAGGAGGCGGAGGTGCGCCGTCTGCAGTCCGAGGGTCGCAGTGTGGCGATGGTCGGCGACGGCATAAACGACGCTCCGGCGCTTACACGCGCCGACGTCGGCGTGGCGATAGGCGCGGGTACGGACGTCGCGATAGAAGCGGCTGACGTGGTACTGATGAAAAGCGATTTGCGCGACGCGGTTACGGCGATGAAATTAAGCCGCGCCGTAATGCGCAATATAAAGCAAAACCTGTTCTGGGCGTTCTTCTACAACGTGCTCGGCATACCTGTTGCGGCGGGCGCGCTGTACTGGCTCGGCGGCTTCTGCCTTAACCCGATGATAGCCGCCGCCGCAATGAGCTTCAGCAGCGTGTTTGTAGTGTCGAACGCGTTAAGACTTCGTTTCTTCAAGCCGTGACGCGGGGACACTAAAGCTGTGGGGACACTAAAATTACAGGGACACTAAAGTTAGGATAAAAGGGACACTAAAAATACGGGGACACTAAAACTCCCGAAGGGCATTTGCCTTTCGGGAGCTTTTATATTCAGCCTTCCATGTGCTTACCGAGAAATCCTGCCGCGCTTTCCGCAAGCTTTTCGTCGACCTCCGACGGCTGCTCGCCGTCGTTCATGATAAACAGTACCGAGCCAATCGTATCGCCCTCGCTCACGATAGGCACGACCACGCCCGCGCTGTACTTGTCAACGCCGTCGGCTACCGACACGGGCTTGCCGTCCTTGTAGCTCACGATGATTTTCTCGTTCATGACGTTTTCAAGCTCGCTCGACACGCGCCGCTCCATAAGCTCCTTTTTGGGTATGCCCGACACGGCTATAACGCTGTCGCGGTCGGTTATGCACGCGCCGTGACCGGACGCCTTCGCGAGCGTTTCAACATAGTTTGTCGCGAAATCTCCAAGCTCTCCTATGGGCGAATACTTCTTAAAAATTACCTCGCCGTCTTTTTCGGTGTATATTTCAAGCGGATCTCCCTCGCGGATACGCATTGTGCGGCGTATCTCCTTGGGTATAACGATCCTGCCAAGGTCATCTATTCGTCTTACAATTCCCGTTGCCTTCATAAATAAACTCCTCCTGTATTTAAATTATAATTATCGGCTACGGGTTTATTATGATTTCTTTTCTTGCTTATTATTCAAAAAATTACATAATGCGCGGCTGGTTAAATTTGGTTCAGTTTAATGTGATCTCCTCCGCGAGCGTCACGGGCTGCACGGCGTTTGTCCAAACGAAAAATTTAATTTTCGCCGCGCCTGCTATGTCCGGCGCAACGGTCGCCGTCCCGTCCGTGAACGGCTCGCTTACGACGCTTATCAGCGCACCCTCCGCGTCATACGCCGCCGCATACGCATCGCCGTCATAGTCCGTCTCGGCTGTGAGTACGTAGCCGCCGCCCGAAGGCGTAACGGTTAGCGCGGCGGGGGTGATCGGATCATATACAGCACTGTTGTAATGGATTGCAGCGTTGAGAAGGCGACCATTGCTGACGTCACATGTGATTTGCTTCCATTGCTCTTCACTTCCGCCGTAATATACGTCCGTTAATGATTCACAGCCTACGAACGCGCAGTAGCCGATGATTGTTACGCTGTCGGGAATCGTTATGCTCTCTAATGATGAACATTCACGGAATACAAAATATCCGATGAGAGTTATGCCATTCGGAATTATTGCGCTTTTTAATGACGTACAGCCGTAAAAGGCTTCACTGTTAATATCAGTCAAACTTTCGGGCAAAGAGATGTTCGTTAAGTATGTACAGTCAATAAACGCATTGTGACCGATGCTTACGGTGCCTAAAGGGACGGTATAAACCGGCTGTATTTTATCCTTTGTATATGCAAGGATTTCCGTCTTGTCTTTGTTAAAAAGAACGCCGTCTATATCGCAGTAATTCGGATTGTTCTCCGAAACGCTAATATTCAAACTGCCGCAGTTATGAAATGCCCGCCGATTGATGTCTGTCACGCTGTCGGGAATGGTTAAGCTTGTTAATGATGTGCAATCCCAAAATGCACTGCCCGTGATTCTTGTTACTGGCAAATTTTCGATTTTATCGGGAATTGTAATTGCGCCGGACGCGGTTTCATCGCAGTCGGTAATGGTGACACTCGTGCCATCTTCATTGATTCTGTAATAAAGATAGTCACCATATTTCATTTCATCATATGCAACCGCCGCGCACGGCATAAACGCCGCGAGCATGCAGAGCGTGAGAAGTGCGGTTAAAATTCGTTTTTTCATGTTTTCTTCCTCCGTAATTTAGTGTAATTTGCGGGCGAACGTGGTTCGCCCCTACGTTAGCCTTCCCCTTGAGGGGAAGGGGGACCGCGTTAGCGGTGGATGAGGTGGACGACGCTTTAGCGTCGTTCCCCTCAAGGGGAAGCTGTGTGCCGTTTTGCTGCTCGCTTCGCTCACGAAAGCTGCCCCATCAAAAAATGCGTGGCACAAATCCGCGCCACGCATAAAAACGCGGCTTAGATTTAATGTTACCACACATTTTTACTGCCAATGAAACACTACAAAATTATCGCCTTATTCAGAGTAGAGCATTTCAATATGAAGCCTGCGTTTTTGACAAACACAAAACTCTACTTTGAAATAAGTGTACCGCAAAACAGAATATTCTATACCGAATATTCCATAAAAATAAGTATTAAAAAAGTAGTGCCATGTAAAAACACACGGCAGTAAAAATAATGTGGTACATTCATTATACCACAGATTTCAAAAATTTCAACATTTTTTCGTCCGAACGCGAAAATATTATAAATAACGGTTGTTTTTTTCGGCGGTTTGTGGTAGAATTATAATGGTTAAATATGTAAAAAGGAAGTAACGCAATGAAGATATACAACACGCTCACAAGGCAAAAGCAGGAATTTGTGCCGATTACCGAAAACGAGGTAAAAATGTACGCGTGCGGCCCGACGGTGTACAACTACATTCACATCGGCAACGCGCGTCCTCTCGTTATTTTCGACACGCTCCGCCGCTACATGGAGTACCGCGGCATGAAGGTGACGTTCGTGCAGAATTTCACCGATGTTGATGACAAGATGATCAACCGCGCCAAAGAGGAAAACACCACCGTCAAGGAGCTCGGCGAACGGTTCATAGCGGAGTATTTCGACGACGCGAAGGCGCTCGGCGTGCGCGCCGCGACAATTCACCCGAAGGCGACCGAGAACATTGACGCGATCATAGACGTTATAAAAAAGCTCGAGGAAAACGGTTACGCGTACTGCGTTGACGGCGACGTGTACTTCGCGGCTAAGAAATTCGCGGGCTACGGCAAGCTGTCAAAGCAGCCTTTGGAGGATCTCGAGGCGGGCGCAAGAATTGAGGTAGGCGAGAAAAAGCGCGATCCGATGGACTTTGCTCTATGGAAAAAGCAGAAGGAGGAGAGCGAGCCGGCGTGGGAAAGCCCGTGGGGTATGGGCAGACCGGGCTGGCACATCGAGTGCAGCGCGATGGTAAACAGGTACCTCGGCGAGATGATCGACATTCACGCGGGCGGTCAGGATTTGATTTTCCCGCACCACGAAAACGAGATTGCGCAGTCCGAGTGCGCGAACGGCAAGCCGTTTTCACACTATTGGATGCACAATGGCTATATAAACATCGACAACCGCAAAATGAGCAAGTCGCTCGGCAATTTCTTCACGGTGCGTGACGTGCGCAAGAAGTTTGACGGTGAGGTTATCCGCTACTTCATGCTCGCGGCGCATTACAGAAGCCCCGTAAATTTCTCCGACGAGCTTATGGAACAGGCAAAATCGGCTGTCGAGCGTGTGTATACGTGCATTGACAATCTCGAATTTATGCTTGAAAGCGCGGAGGATAAACAGCTTACCGAAACGGAGCTGTCGGAAAAGCTTGACGGCTTTAAAGCGAAATTCATCGAGGCTATGGACGACGACCTCAACACCGCCGGCGCGACTGCCGCAATATTCGATATAGTGTACGCCGCGAATACGGAGCTTACGGGTGCGAACTCGAAGGCGATAATAGAGAAAACGCTCGGACTTATACGCGAACTCGGCGGCGTTCTGGGATTGTTCCAGAAACAGAAAAAGTCGATTGACGCGGAGGTCGAGGAGCTTATAGAAAAGCGTAATAAGGCGCGCGCGGAGAAGAATTGGGCTGAGGCGGACGCGATACGCGACAGGCTGAAGGAAATGAATATCGTCCTGAAGGATACCCCGACGGGCGTGCAGTGGAGTTATGCGGAATGATGCAAACGAAACCACCCAATCAATACGCGCCGCTGCCTTTGGCGTACATCGGCGACGCGGTATACGAGGTGTACGTGCGTACGCGGCTTATCGCGGAACACCCCGACATGGCGGCGCATAAGCTGCACGTGCACAGTATAAAATACGTAAAGGCGCACGCGCAGTCGAACAGCATACACGCGATGCTCCCGATACTGACGGACGACGAAACGGCGGTATTCAGGCGCGGACGCAACGCAAAATCGCCGACTGTGCCGAAAAACGCCGACCTTTCCGATTACCGTTACGCGACGGGGCTTGAAGCGCTTTTCGGCTATTTGTACCTCGCGGACGAGAAGGACAGGCTCAATGAGCTTATGGCGTTCGCCTACGAGCACGCGTCGGACGAGCGAAACAAACAGTAAAAAACGGTATAAAAACCGATTTAATAAAAATTACAGGAGGAAACGATATAATGGATGCAAAAAGAGTAACAGAGCTGTCCATAATCGCCAATAAGGTGCGTAAGCACGCGCTCACGGGCGTGTACAACGCGGCTTCGGGTCACCCGGGCGGCTCGCTTTCAATAGCGGACGTGCTTACATACCTCTATTTTGAGGTTATGAACATCGATCCGCAAAACCCAAAAATGGAGGGACGCGACAGATTTGTGTTGTCAAAGGGACACACCGCGCCGGCGCTTTACGGAACGCTGGCTGAAAGGGGATTTTTTGATCCCGCCGAAATGAAAAATCTGAGAAAATTCGGAAGCTTCTTACAGGGACACCCTGTATTGGATAAAGTTCCCGGAGTTGAGATGTCTACGGGCTCGCTCGGTCAGGGCGTGTGCGTCGCGGGCGGAATGGCTCTCGCGGCGAAGCTCGATAACAAGGATTACCGCGTTTATTCAATTCTCGGCGACGGAGAATTGGAGGAAGGACAGGTCTGGGAGCAGGCTATGTTCGCTCCGCATTACAAGCTTGACAACTTCACGATTTTCATCGACAACAACGGCTTGCAGATCGACGGTGACATAACGAAGGTTATGAATCCCACGCCGATAGACAAGAAGTTTGAAGCGTTCGGCTGGCACGTTATAAAGTGCGGCGCGCACGATTTCAACGAGCTTGAAGCCGCCGTAAATGAAGCAAAGGCTACAAAGGGCAAGCCGACCGCCGTTATAATGAAGTCGGTAAAGGGCAAGAACGTGTCGTTTATGGAAAACAATCCCGCATGGCACGGCGCGGCTCCGAAGGAGGACGATTACAACAAGGCAATCGCGGAGCTTGACGAGCAGATTAAGAGATTGGAGGCGAGCTTATAATGGCAAAACAGGCAACAAGAGCGTCATACGGTCAGGCGCTTGTTAAATACGGCATACCGAACGAGAATGTTGTTGTTCTCGACGCCGACCTTTCAAAATCGACAATGACGACAAAGTTCAAGGAAGCGTGTCCCGAAAGATTTATCAATATGGGCATAGCCGAAGCAGATATGATGTGCGTGGCGGCAGGTCTTGCGACGTGCGGCAAAATCGCGTTCGCGTCAACGTTCGCGATGTTTGCGGCGGGCAGAGCGTTCGAGCAGATAAGGAATTCAATAGGCTATCCGCACCTTAACGTAAAAATAGGCGCAACACACGCCGGCATTTCCGTCGGTGAGGACGGAGCATCGCATCAGTGCCTTGAGGATATAGCGCTCATGAGGACGATTCCGGGCATGGTCATTATAAATCCGGCGGACGACATAGAGGCGCAGATGGCTGTTAAAGCGGCTATGGAGCATAATGGACCGGTATATATGCGTTTCGGCAGATTGGCCGTTGAGGACGTTAACGGCGAGGATTATAAGTTCGAGATAGGCAAGGGCGTTCAGTTAAAGGACGGCTCGGACGTTACTATTATTGCGACGGGCTTATTGGTTCAGGAATCGCTGAAAGCTGCTAAAACGCTTGCGAGCGAGGGCATAAACGCGAGAGTTATAAACATTCACACGATTAAGCCTATCGACGAGGAAATAATTATAAAAGCGGCGAAGGAAACGGGCGCTATCGTTACCGCCGAGGAACATTACGTAATGGGAGGTTTAGGCAGCGCGGTATCCGAGGTAGTATGCCAAAACGCGCCGTGTCCCGTGAAGATAATCGGTACGGAGGACTTCGGTCAGTCGGGCAAACCGGCGGAATTGTTCGAGGCGTACGGACTTACGGCTGAGAATATAGTAAAGCAGGCGAAAGCCGTAATCGCGAAAAAGTGAACGGGGGAGCGGACATGAAAAAGATAATTTTATGCGCGGCGGTTCTTTTGTCGGCTGCAAGCCTTTGCGCTTGCGGCTCGAAGGCTGAGCAGAAAAAGGAAATCCCGCAGATCGAGCCGACGGAGCTTGTGACGATTGACGACGTTACGGCATACGCGGGCTACATTCCCGTGATAAGCGAAACGACGCGCGACGGTAACCGCTCGTCCGTGCTTTACGTGAGCGACCCCTTGGGTCAGTACGATCCCGTTGAGGTCAAGCTCATACAGTTTAACGATGAGATGGGCTATCAGCAGATTTTTGACTATTACGAGCAGCAGAAGGCTATGCGTCAGGACGCGGAGCTTCTGGAAAGTCTCGGACAGGAAACGTATATCGCGTACCCGACAATCCACGTGTACGACCGCGGCTGTCTTATCGAGATAACGGCGGGCAGCGGCGCGGGAGACGAGCAGAGGGCTCTGCTGCGTCAGCTCGCGTCGAACGCGGCGGCAAGACTTGAGGAAATAGTGCCGGAGTACAAGCCGGAGGGATAATAAAATCAAAAGGTCATGGGCAAGGCTCGTGACTTTTTTGTAACGGCGTGCGGCAAGGAGGATATATGCATGGGAAAAAGGTTAATATATGAAAACAAGCTGTCATGCGCGGAGGACGTAGAGGGTTTTCGTCTTGAAGGCAGCGCGGAGATTTATTTTGAAAACGGAAAGATGCGTATGAAGAACGCTCTTTCGGCTGATTTGGGGCAAAAGTCGAATTTTGTGTACTGGTGCCCCGTGGATTTCCCGTCGGACGTGTGCATTGAATGGGATTTCCGCCCGATTGAGGAACCCGGGCTTGCGATAATGTTTTTCAGCGCAAAGGGCTGTAACGGCGAGGATTTATTCGACCCGTCGCTCGCGCCGCGAGACGGACAGTACAATCTCTACCACTCCGGCGACATAAACGCGTACCACGTGTCATACTTCCGCCGCAAGTGGGACGACGAGCGCGGATTTCACACGTGCAATCTGCGCAAGAGCAAGGGCTTTCATCTTGTAGTTCAGGGCGCGGATCCAATCCCGAACTGCGACGACGCGTTTGAGAGCTACCACATCTGCCTCACGAAAAAGGACGGCAAAATCGACTTTGCGATAAACGATTTAACGGTATTTTCGTGGCAGGACGACGGCGCGGAATACGGTCCGGTCTTAGGCGGCGGCAAAATAGGCTTCAGGCAAATGGCGCCGATGATAGGCGAGTATTCAAATTTGAAGGTATATGAGATATAAATATTTTAACCCCGTCATACGCGGCTTTAACCCCGACCCGAGCGTGTGCCGCGTCGGAAACGACTATTACCTCGTGACGAGTACGTTCGAGTATTTTCCCGCGATACCGGTTTATCACAGCACCGACCTCATAAATTGGGAGCATATCGCGAACGCCGTGACGCGCCCCACGCAGCTTCCCATGAGTGAAGCGGAAGCGTCGGGCGGCGTGTGGGCGCCGACGATTCGGTATAACGACGGCATTTTCTACATTATCGCGACATTCAGCGGCAAGGGTAATTTTATGATTTCCGCGACCGATCCGCGCGGTGCATGGTCGGACGCGGTGTGGACGGATATGGACGGGATAGATCCGTCAATATTGTTCGACGGCGGTAAAATGTACTGCTGCGCCAACGACTGCGGCGGCAGGAGCAAATTATACAAAACCGAAGGCATATCGCTTGCCGAAATGAACCCGAAAACGGGTAAGGTAATCGGTGAAATACGGCGCGTATGGGAAGGCACGGGCGGCGGCTGGCTCGAAGCGCCGCATATTTACCACATCGGCGGTTGGTACTACCTTCTCGCCGCCGAGGGCGGCACGGGAGAAAACCACACCGCGGTTCTCGCGAGAAGCCGCAGTATTTGGGGCGAATACGAGCCGTGTCCGTTCAATCCGATACTCACGAACCGAAACGACACAACAAAACAAATCTCATGCGCCGGTCACGCGGATTTGATTGACGCGCCGAGCGGAGATTGGTACATGGCGCATCTCGCGGCAAGACCGTATGTGTCGGGCAAAACGACGCTCGGACGCGAGACGTTTTTAACGCCCGTAAAATGGGTTGACGGCTGGTTTACGGCTGAAAATAACAGGGCGCAAATTGAAAATGAAGCGGACGCGGAACAGCGTATAAGAAAGGGGTTCGCGTGTGATTTTACAGCAGCGGAGTGGGAAACGCAGTGGCTGTTCGTGCGCGGTCGAAATGATGAATATATAAAGCGCGAAAACGGCGTTTTAACACTTCACCCGAACACGAAATTAACGGACAAGCACGGCTTCCCGTCAATGGCGGCGGTGCGTCAGCCGGATTCTGAATGTACGGCGGAAACGGAGCTTGAATTTACTCCGCGCGAAAACGGCGATGAGGCGAGACTTTGCGTGTACCTGTCGCCGGATAATATTTATTCCGTGGCGAAAAAACGTGAAAACGGCGCGGACTATATAATCGTGACGGCGCGCGCGGACGATTTTGTAAAGGAAGTATACCGCGCGGAAGCGCCCAAAGGCAGAATTAAGTTTAAGATAAAATCGGACACGGAAAAATACGAATTTTACTATGCCGTAAGCAGTGGCGAATATATACGCGCCGGAACGGTTTCGGCGAAATTTATAACGACAGACATCGCCGAACGCTGCTTTACCGGCGCGGTGGTGGGCGTTTACGCGCAAGCGGAAACAAAAACAACCGCGATGGCGAAAATAACGCGCTTTGCGGTGGGATAATGGGATAAATTGTGATTTATGTGCGTATCGGCGGTTCGCCCCTACGGGAAGGCTCCCCTTGAGGGGAGCTGTCGCCGGAGGCGACTGAGAGGTGGTTTCTTAAAACTCATTGCCACCTCTCCGTCATCGCTTCGCGATGCCACCTCTCCTCAAGGAGAGGCTCACGATATGCGGCGCGCCGTATGGCTCCCCTACTAGGGGAGCTGTCACACGTAGTGTGACTGAGGGGTTTTGACGGGCGACCGCAAGGGTCGCCCCTACACCCGTATCATATAAATTGCGCGCCGTAGGGGCGACCCTTGCGGTCGCCCGCATTTACACACATAAATCCCAATTTACCACAAAAAAGGAACAAACCAATGTTAAACAAACAAAACAAAACACTGAAAACGCTTGAATTTGACAAAATACTGGAGCGGCTCGCGTCGTACACGGAGAGCGCGGACGTAAAAAAGCGCATACTGTCTCTCGTGCCGTTTTCCGAACTTGACGACGCTAAAAGAGCGCAGCGCGAAACGACCGAGGCGGTGTCGGCGATATTAAAGCTCGGCTCACCGCCCGTAAACCTGTCGGCTGAAAACGTCACAGGCTCGGTAAAACGCGCGGAGCGCGGCGGCGTGCTGCACGCGGGCGAGCTTACGGCAATATCGCGCCTGCTTTACATCGCGCGCCGCATGAAGTCGTACCTTAGCGAAACGGCGGACGACTGCGCCGAATTGCAAGCAATCGAAACGGAAATAATCACCGCGAAAGCTGTTGAGGACAGGATAAACTCCTGCATAATCTCCGAAAACGAAATCGCGGACGACGCGTCGCCGGAGCTTAACACGATACGCCGCAAAATACGAAATCTCAACGCGAAAATCAAGGAAACGCTCGACTCGATGGTGCGCTCGAACCACTATCGCAAATTCCTGCAAGACCCGATCGTGACGATGCGTTCCGACAGGTACGTCATACCCGTGCGCAGCGAGTACCGCGCTGAGGTAAACGGCATAGTCCACGACACGTCCTCGACCGGCGCGACGCTGTTTATAGAGCCGATGAGCGTCGTGAACAGCAACAACGAGATACGCGACCTGCGCGGCAGGGAGCAGCGCGAGATCGAGCGCATTTTATCGGAGCTTTCCGCGCTCGCGGCGGAGCACAGCCACGCAATATTTGTCGATTACAAGAGCGTGACGGAGCTTGACTTTATTTTCTGCAAAGGCAGGCTGTCGCTCGACATGAGTGCGACCGAACCGATTTTGAACGACAAGGGCAAGCTGCGGTACAAAAAAGCGCGTCACCCGCTTATTGACAAGGATACGGTCGTTGCGAACGACATAAGTTTGGGCGGCGAATACGACACGCTCGTTGTCACGGGCCCCAACACGGGCGGCAAAACGGTAACGCTCAAAACGATAGGGCTGTTCTCGCTCATGGCTGCCGCCGGACTTCACATACCGGCGCAGGACAACAGCGAGGCGGCTGTGTTCACGGACGTGTACGCCGACATCGGCGACGAGCAGTCGATAGAGCAGAGCCTGTCAACGTTCTCGTCGCACATGGTAAACATAGTCGAAATTCTGAAAAAAGCGGGATATAATTCGCTCGTGCTGTTCGACGAGCTCGGCGCGGGCACAGACCCGACCGAGGGCGCGGCGCTTGCGATTTCGATACTTGAATTTCTGCGCTCGCGCGGCGCGAAAACCGTTGCGACGACGCATTACAGCGAGCTTAAGCTTTTCGCGCTCTCGACAGACAGGGTTGAAAACGCGTCATGCGAGTTTGACGTTGCGACACTGCGCCCGACGTACAAGCTGCTTATCGGCGTGCCGGGCAAGTCTAACGCATTCGCAATCTCGCGCCGTCTCGGACTTGACGAGCGCGTCATAGACCGCGCGAATGACATTCTCTCCGACGAGGATATAAAATTCGAGGATGTTATAACCGACCTCGAACAGAACCGCGCCAGAGCGCGGAGCGACGCCGACGAGGCACGCAGACTGAAAAACGAGCTTAAAGATTTGCGCCGACAGGTCGAGAACGAGCGAATAAAGGTCAAGGAGAGCAAGTCGCGCATACTTGACGACGCGCGGCGCGAGGCGAAAATACTCGTTATGGACGCGAAGGACGAGGCGAACGCCATAATACGCGACCTTGAAAAAATGCGTCAAAAGGGCATGACAAGCGGCTTTGACAAAAAAACAGCCGCAATGCGCGAAAAACTCAATAAAAAAGAGGACACCATTGACAAGGCTATGGCGCGCGCGGCAAAGCCGAAAAAGACGTTCTCCAATCCGCCAAAGAATTTAAAGCCGGGCATGCTCGTCAAAATCGCCGACATGAACCAGGAGGCGACGGTGCTGAAAGAGCCGGACAAAAACGGCAACGTACGCGTGCAGGCGGGCATTATAAAAATGGACGTGCATATCACGAACCTCAAAAAGGTCGAGGAAAAGACGACGAAGGAGCTTGCCGACAGGTACGCGCGCCCAACGAGAGCGTTCGAGTCGAAGGCGAAAACGGCGGCGACCGAGGTTGACGTGCGCGGTCAGACGCTCGACGAAGCGTGGATGAACGTCGAGAAATTCCTTGACGACTGCTATCTCGCCGGAATTTCGCCGGTGAGCATAATTCACGGCAAAGGCACGGGCGTGCTCCGCAAGGGCATACAGGAAAATTTGAGGAAGCACCGTTACGTCACATCCTACAGGCTCGGCAAGTACGGCGAGGGCGAGGATGGTGTGACGATCGTGGAATTAAAATAGGTGAGGAAATGGCAAAGGATAAGAAAAACGTAACGAACGCTATGCGGCTACTGAACGCCGCGAAAATAAAATACGAGACCGTCGAGTACGAGGCGGACGAGGTGGGGGAGCATTTCGGTGAAAAAATAGCCGAAATAACAGGCATACCGCCCGAAAAGTCGTTCAAGACGCTCGTCGTGCGCGGCGACAAGACGGGGATAGCGGTGTGCTGCATACCTGTCGCTGACGAGGTTGATTTGAAAAAGCTCGCGAAGGTATCGGGCAATAAAAAGGCGGAAATGATACACGTAAAGGAGCTTTTGCAGCTTACGGGCTATATCCGCGGCGGCGTGTCGCCGATAGGTATGAAAAAAAAGTACCCGACGTATGTGCATGTGTCCGCAAAGGGGTTTGATACCGTCGCCGTCAGCGGCGGCAAGTGCGGCTGTACCGTGCTGCTCTCACCCAGCGATTTGCAGAAAGCGACAGGGTGCGTGTTTGAGGATATTGTGAAATAAATGGTTTAGCGATACATTAGTGGCGGGCGTTGTAGGGGCGGCGATTCGCCGCCCGCAAGACCCCCTCTCCGAGGGGGTCAAAAGCCGGTTACGGCTTTTGGGGGGTGTTATTGGCAGACAAATCCTCACCCCCCTAAACTTGCAAGCAAGTTTAGACCCCCTCATAGAGGGGGTCATACGTAGGGGCGAACCGTGTTCGCCTGCATAACAAAAAAAGCGCGTCACAGAGCAACGCGCCAAAAACGCATTACTCCGTATTATCGCCAAATAATATCAACAATGTGTAGATTTCTCGCACGCATCATTGAAAGGAGCAAGCATTTTTCACTTAACAAAAAATACGTGCCGAGAAAAAAGATATTAAATTGTTGATATTATTTGGCAAAAACAGTATAGCATAAGATAAGCGGTATTGTCAAGTGTAAATGCGGGGTTTTAACGGGCGACCGCGAGGGTCGCCCCTACGTGAGGCTCCCCTTACTACGGCGTTTGTTCGCAAGCGAACACGCCTACCACACGCAAGCGTGTGGCTCCCCTTGAGGGGAGCTGTCGCCGAAGGCGACTGAGAGGTGGTCTTAAAAATTCGTTGCCACCTCTCCGTCATCGCTTCGCGATGCCACCTCCCCTCGAGGGGAGGCTAACGGTCGCCCGCATTTGCGCAGACAAATCACCACCCACAAAAAAAAGGAGGACAAAAATGTCAATATTCAAATCGGCGGACATACTTATTCCGCAAAACGCAGATTTCACGAAATGGAGCGTTGTGGCGTGCGACCAGTACACGTCCGAGCCGTCGTACTGGGAGGACGTGCGGCGCATCGTGGGTGACAGCCCGTCAACGCTCAACATCATATACCCCGAGGTGTACCTCGGCGAGGAAAACGGGGAGGAACGCATAAAAAACATAAACGAAACAATGAAGCGTTACCTTGACGACGGACTGTTCCTCGAAATACTCGACTCGCTCATTTACGTCGAGCGCACGCAGTCCGACGGCAGAACACGCCGCGGAATTATAGGCGCGCTTGACCTCGAGGAATACGACTACACGAAAGGCTCGCAGTCGAAAATCCGAGCCACCGAGGGCACGATAGTCGAGCGTATACCGCCGCGCAAACGCGTCCGGCTCGGCGCGCCGCTTGAGCTGCCGCACATAATAATGCTGATAGACGACCGCGAAAAAAATATAATAGAACCGCTCGCGGAGCAGAAGGCGCGGTTCGACAAGCTCTACGACTTCGACCTTATGAAAAATTCGGGTCACCTCACGGGTTACCTCGTTGACGACGAGGTAAAGCGCGGCATACTCGCGAAAATCGACGCTTTGGGCGACGAGGACGCGTTCCGTGAAAAGTACGGCGTTGAGAATAAGGGCGTTTTGATGTTCGCGGCGGGCGACGGCAATCACTCGCTCGCGACTGCAAAGTCGTGCTGGGAAGAAATAAAAAAAGACCTCACCGAAAAGGAACGTGAGAACCACCCCGCGCGGTACGCGCTCGTGGAGGTTATGAATATCCACGACGACGCGCTTGAATTTGAGCCGATACAGCGCGTGATATTCGACACCGATCCCGAAAAGCTGCTCGCGGCGTTCAGGTCATATTACAAAACGGGGGACAAGGGACAGCGGATAGATTACGCGTACGCCGGTAACGAGGGCAGCATATACGTGGAAAACCCCTCGTCAAATCTTCCGGTGGGTACGCTGCAGAATTTCCTTGACAAGTACCTTGCCGAAAACGGCGGCAGGATAGATTACATTCACGGCAGCGACGTTGTGAAAAGGCTCGCCGCCGAGGAAAACACTATAGGTTTTATGGTTGACGCTATGGGTAAGAACGAGTTGTTTGAAACGGTCATAAAGGACGGCTCGCTTCCGCGCAAAACGTTCTCTATGGGAGAGGCGGCGGACAAGCGTTTCTACCTCGAAGCGAAAAGGATAAAATAAAAAACGGGGACACTAAAATTTTAGTGCCCCCATTTTAGTGTCCCCATAATTTTACTTTAGTGTCCCCGCTGTTTATCAATACATTCCGCCCATGCCGGGATCCATAGCCGGAGCCGCGGGAGGTTCGGGAATATCCGTTACGAGGCTTTCGGTCGTGAGCACCATAGCCGCAACCGAAGCCGCGTTCTGCAAAGCGCTTCTCGTAACCTTAACCGGATCTACGATACCGGCGCTTATCATATCCACATACTCCTCGGTAAGAGCGTTAAAGCCCTTGCCCGCGTCACACGCCTTAACCTTGTCAACGATTACGCTGCCCTCAAGACCGGCGTTCTTCGCGATCTGCCATGCCGGTTCTTCGAGAGCCTTAAGCACGATTGAAACGCCCGTCTTTTCGTCACCCTCCGTTTCGTCAAGAAGCGCCGCGACGGTCGGGATAACGTCGATGTAGCTTGTGCCGCCGCCGGCGATAATTCCTTCCTCAACGGCAGCCTTCGTTGCCGCGAGCGCGTCCTCGATGCGGAGCTTCATTTCCTTCATTTCCGTTTCGGTAGCCGCGCCGACCTTGATAACGGCAACGCCGCCCGCAAGCTTCGCAAGTCTTTCCTGGAGCTTTTCTTTATCGAAATCGGACGTTGACGCTTCAAGCTCGCGTCTTATCTGCGCAACTCTGTCGGCAATAGCCGCCTTGTCGCCCGCGCCGTCAACGATTATCGTGTTTTCCTTCTGTATCTTAACCTGCTTAGCCGTGCCGAGCTGGTCAAACTGCGTGTCCTTAAGCTCAAGACCGAGCTCCTCGCTTATTACCTGACCGCCTGTGAGGATAGCTATATCCCGGAGCATCTCCTTGCGTCTGTCGCCGAAACCGGGAGCCTTGACGGGTACGCATACGAACGTGCCTCTGAGCTTATTCACGATAAGCGTCGAGAGAGCCTCGCCCTCAACGTCCTCGGCGATGATCACCATCTTCTTGCCCGCCTGCATTACCTGCTCCAGAAGCGGCAGAATTTCCTGTATGTTGGAAATCTTCTTGTCTGTTATAAGTATAGCCGGATCGTCGAGTACTGCTTCCATTTTCTCTGTATCGGTCACCATGTACGGCGTGATATAGCCGCGGTCAAACTGCATACCCTCAACTATTTCCGAATACGTTTCGGCTGTCGTCTTGTTTTCCTCGACCGTTATAACGCCGTCTGCCGTTACCTTTTCCATAGCGTCGGAGATAAGCTCGCCTATTTCCTCACTTGCGGCGGAAACAGCCGCAACTCTCGCTATATCCTCCTTGCCCTTGATCTCCTTCGCCTCGGACAAAAGCTTTTTAACAGCCGCGTCAACAGCCTTCTGGATACCCTTCTTAACGATCATCGGGTTCGCGCCCGCCGCGACGTTTTTAAGACCTTCTCTTACGAGTGCCTGCGCGAGAAGCGTGGCGGTCGTCGTACCGTCGCCGGCAACGTCGTTTGTCTTTGTCGCGACCTCCTTAACGAGCTGCGCGCCCATGTTCTCGAACGGATCCTCAAGCTCTATTTCCTTCGCGATCGTAACGCCGTCGTTTGTGATAAGCGGCGCGCCGAACTTCTTGTCAAGCACAACGTTTCTGCCCTTGGGGCCTAATGTTATCTTAACCGTGTCCGCAAGCTGGTTTATGCCGCTTTCGAGCGCGTGTCTCGCGTCCTGTCCGTATTTAATCTGCTTTGCCATAATAAATTACCTCCCGTATTTTTAATCGACGATAGCCAGAATGTCGCTCTGACGGAGAATAGTGTATTCCTCGCCGTCAACCTTGACTTCTGTGCCCGCGTACTTAGACATAAGCACCTTATCGCCGACGCTTACCTCCATTTTGACCTCTTTGCCGTCCACAACGCCGCCCGGTCCTACCGCGACTATCTCGGCAACCTGCGGTTTTTCCTGCGCCTTAGCGGTAAGGATAATGCCGCTCTTGGTCGTTTCCTCGGCTTCGAGCATCTTTACGACTACTCTGTCAGCCAACGGTTTGATGTTCATATATATTACCTCCTAAATTGTATTTACATAAGCTTGTTAGCACTCAACCCATTCGAGTGCTAACAAGTATAATTTACCACCGCGCGCATAAATTGTCAATAGGGGAGACGAATATTTCATAAATTGTTCACATTTAAGATACAAAGTTCTCGAACATCTGCTGCGCACCGTCGAGCCTGTCGAATTTTACGCCCTTTTTAAGCTCCTTAACGTCGTCCTTGGGGAAAATGCTCTCGCTCACTTCCTCGCTCGCGACGACGCTTTTCGTGTTGCCGATGCACTTGTAGATAATGAGCCTGCCGTCCTCCATAACGACCTCGTAAAACGGCGCTTTAACCTCGTTCTCCGTCACAGTCTCGACCGTTTCGGCGGCGGGTTCGGCTGTAGGCTCGGGCACGTCTCGGCGGACGGTGCTTCTTCCGAGCACGTAGCTCCCCGAAAAAAGCAGTGCCACAAGTAATACGTATGAAGAAATAATCAGTGTATTCTTTAATTTCATAATAATTCCTCCGTGTTTTTTATTGAAGTATTACCTATAAATACCATATTTATACATATCATCGGCAAATTTCGGGAAAAAACTAACATTTAAGTTACATTTTCAAAAAAGGATTGAAAAACGCCGCCGCATGGTATAAAATAAATCTATATACAAATCTGACAGGAGGATTTTTTATGTGCGGAATAGTTGGCTACATAGGAGAAAATCAAGCCGCGCCGATACTGCTCGAAGGGCTGTCCAAGCTCGAATACAGGGGCTATGACAGCGCGGGTATCGCTATATTCAACGAAGGACACATAGACGTCGCGAAGGCTAAGGGAAGGCTTCAAGTACTCGCCGACAAAACGAATGACGGCAAGAGCGTGCCGGGAACAATGGGAATAGGTCACACGCGCTGGGCAACGCACGGCGAGCCGTCGGACGAAAATGCCCACCCGCACGTGTCGATGTCGGGACGTTTCGCGGTCGTGCATAACGGCATTATAGAAAACTATATCTCGCTCAAAAAGCGTCTTACCGAAAAGGGCTTTGAGTTTATCAGCGAAACCGACACCGAGGTTATCGCTCACCTTTTCGAGTACTACTACAAGGGCGACATAATGGAGGCCGTTATAAAGGTCATAAACCGCGTCGAAGGCTCGTACGCGCTCGGCGTGCTCTGCTCCGACTACCCCGACAGCTTTGTGGCGGTACGTAAGGCAAGTCCGCTGATTGTGGGACTTGGGGACAACGAAAACTTTATAGCGTCGGACGTTACGGCGATATTGAAGCACACGAGAGACATTTACTACCTTGAGGATAACGAAATTGTCGTGCTTAAAAAGGACGGCGTAAAGGTTTACAACACCGACAGAGAGGAAGTCAGGAAGGAAAAATTCACGGTCGATTGGGACGTGAGCGCGGCTGAAAAAGGCGGCTACGAGCATTTTATGATGAAGGAGATCGAGGAGCAGCCTAAAGCCCTGCGCGACACGATAAGCCCCAGAATAAAGGACGGCAGGGTCGTGCTCGACGACATATCCCTCACAGCCGACGACATCAAAAACATAAACAAGATATACATAGCCGCGTGCGGCAGCGCGTACCACGTCGGAGTAGTCGGCAAGTACGTGATAGAGAAAATGTGCCGCATACCTGTAGAGGTACAGGTAGCGTCGGAATTTCGTTACTGCGATCCGATAATAGGCAAAAACGACCTTGTTATAGTTATAAGCCAGTCGGGTGAAACGGCTGACACGCTTGCCGCGCTCAAAGAGGCGAAATCGCGCGGCGCAAGAGTAATGTCAATCGTAAACGTTGTGGGCAGCGCGATAGCAAACGCGTCCGACGATGTTATATACACGTGGGCGGGCCCCGAAATAGCCGTCGCGACGACGAAGGCGTACAGCACACAGCTTGCGGTAATATACCTCATCGCGGCGTACATGGCGGAAAAGCTCGGCAGACTTACCGATAAGGAGTACGCGGACTTTATAGCCGAAATCGAAGCGCTGCCCGAAAAGGTTGAGGAAATACTCAAAAATAAGGAAGAGGTACAGTACCTCGCGTCGAAGTTCTACAACTGCCACTCGATATTCTTCATAGGCAGAAACCTCGACTACGCCGTATCGCTCGAAGGCTCGCTGAAGCTGAAGGAAATATCGTACATACACAGCGAAGCGTACGCCGCGGGCGAATTAAAGCACGGCACGATCTCGCTTATCGAGGACGGCACACTCGTTGTCGCGCTCGCGACGGGACGTGAGCTTTTCGACAAGACCGTTTCAAACGTCAAGGAGGTAAAGGCGCGCGGCGCGGTCGTAATGGGCGTCACGACGAAGGAGCACGACCACATGGGCGACGTCGCCGACCACGTTATAACAATACCGGCGGCGCACGAGATGCTGCTGCCGTCACTGTCGGTGATACCGCTGCAGCTTTTCGGTTACTACGTCGCGTCAAACAAGGGCTGCGACATAGACAAGCCGCGCAACCTCGCGAAGTCCGTAACGGTCGAATAATCAAAAATCACAAGAACCCCGCGCGGGTTCTTTTTTTTGCGGCGCAAAAATAGAATGATATGTAAAACAACAATAAAGGCGGAATGTGAATGAAAAAACTGCTTGTAATTCTGTTTATCGTGATATTCATAACGCTTATCTTGCCGCTCTGCATCGTGAGGCTCGCGGGCAAGCTCGGCGTACCGAAGGAGTACGAGCCGCCCACGGACGCGGGCACGGTCGCGGTGTACCTGTCGGACGAGGGCAGAGTGGCGGACATGGACATAAACGAGTACCTCACGGGCGTTGTCGCGGCAGAAATGCCGGCGGATTTCGAGTACGAGGCGCTTAAGGCGCAGGCGGTTGCGGCGCGCACGTACCTGTATTCGCGCATGGAGCAGGTCGCGGCGGGCAACATTTCCGAAAGTCACAACGGCGCGGCGGTATGCACCGACTACACCCACTGCCAGGCGTACACCGACCGCGAAGCGCCCGACAACATTGTTTCGGCGGTAAACGAGACAACGGGGGAGTACATGACGTACAACGGCGAAATAATCTCCGCGCTGTTCCACTCCACGTCCTCCGGCGCGACGGAGGCGGCTGTCGACGTGTGGGGCAGCGACGTGCCGTACCTTCAAAGCGTGCCGAGCGTCGGCGACATCGAATCGCCCAAATACCTAAGCTCCCTCACTTTAAGCGCGGAGGACTTCAAGGCTACAGCCGAGGAAACTCTCGACGGCACGGACTGGTCGAACCCGCTTTTTTCTGACATCGAGCGCAGCAAGGCAGGCGGCATAATCACGCTTAAAATCGGCGGCGTGAGCGTGCGCGGCACCGACTTCCGCGCAATGTACGGACTGCGCTCCACAAACGCCGAGCTTACTGAAAAGGACGGAAACGTCATTATGAGCGTGCGCGGCTACGGTCACGGCGTGGGCATGAGCCAGTACGGCGCGGACTACATGGCGAAAAACGGGAGCAAGTACGACGAAATACTGAAAACGTACTACACGGGGATTGAAATAGTGAAGAAATAGCCGCCGTTGCCAATTTGCACAAATTTAGTGTAATTTTTTGTATATAACGGAGAAAAAATAAATTGTCAATTCTGTTGAGAATTTTCTTGATTTGTAGTAAAATAGAACTATTAAGAAACTATAGAGAAGGAGACAGATATTATGAGGAAAAGGATTATAAGCGCGCTTCTGTGTATCGCGATGACAGGCACGGTTTGCGCGTCACTTTCCGTAACGGCACTTGCTGACGGAGCAAACACACCGCAGTATCAGACTACCGCGCGCGAAATGGAAAAGCTGAACCGCGGACTTATCGCCGTTAAGGTTTCAAACGGCGTGTATTTGTCATGGCGAGTTTTTGGTACAGAGGACTTGGCAACTACCGCTTATGAGGTATACAGAGAAGGAACGGCTGCGCCCATAGCGACGATAGCGGGCGGAAAAGCAAGCAACTATACTGATGCGAACGGAACGACATCAAGCAAGTATAAGGTTGTAAAGGTCGGCGCGACGGAAGCGGAAAAGGCGGCTGAGGAATGGGTTGAGGTGAACCCGAATAATTTCAGTACAACCAACAATTCCCCCAAAAACTCATATTCATATGTTGATATTCCCATACAAATTCCGGCTGATGTAGAGAGAATGGGCGACGGAAAATTGTCATCATACAGACGAAGCGGAAAACAGGGTGAATGGGTAGGCGGAGCTAACGACGCGAGCGTCGGCGACCTTGACGGCGACGGCGATTACGAAATTGTCTTAAAATGGGATCCGCAGGATTCAAAGGACAGCGCGGGCGCCGACTTTACGGGAAATGTATACATAGACGCGTACGAAATCGACCCTAACGCAGAAAGCTACAAGTGGCGCATAGATCTCGGCAAAAACGTCACGGCGGGCGCGCACTATACGCAGTTTATCGTCTATGACTTTGACGGCGACGGCAAGGCGGAAATAGCAATGAAAACAGCTCCGGGTTCAAAGGACGGCACAGGCGAATACGTTTCCAAAGTCGGAGACAGCGACGAAATAAGAAATGTGGACAATGAAAAATCTTATATCGAAACGAGCGGCAGACTTAAGGGTAAAAATCCGTTCACGCAGTATCTCACTATATTTGACGGCGAGACGGGCGAAGCTCTTTACACTACCGATTATATCCCTTATGAAATGCACGCCGACAGCAACTGGGGTGACGACGGCGCAAAATACAACCGAAGTGAAAGATACCTCGCGGGCGTAGCGTACCTTGACGGCGTTCACCCGAGCCTTATCATGTGCCGCGGTTATTATGACGACGCAGTAATACGCGCGTATGACTGGGACGGCTCAACGCTTTCAATGCGCTGGCAACATGACAGCAAAAAGGGCGACAGCTCCACAATGTACGGACAGGGCAACCATAACCTTTCGATAGCCGACGTGGACAACGACGGCAAGGACGAAATCGTATACGGCTCGGCTACCCTTGACGACGACGGTAAAAAGACCATTGACAACATCGGAATGGGACACGGCGATGCTTTGCATGTTTCGGACTTTGATAACGACGGTTGGCAGGAGGTATTTTCTGTAAAGGAAGATACGTCGGCAAAAATGACAACCGGCGCGAACTTCAGACGTCCGGGCGGCGAAAATAAAAATGCCGCTTTATTCAACCTGTCGGTTGAGCAGTATTACGATGAAGATGAAAAAAAATGGAAGTGGCCCGACGTAGGACGCGGCGTAATGGCTAATGTGGACGACGCTTACGCGGCGGCTCACCCCGAGGCATTGTCGGTCGGCTGGACGAGTTATCATCCGTCAATGTACGGCTTGGACGGCACGGAGTTTTTGCATAAGCCTACGAACGCCGGAAAGGGCAGCTTTATCAACTTCCTTGTATATTGGGACGGCGATTTGGCAAGTGAATTGCTTGACGCGGATATTATAAAGAAATATAACATCGCGGACGGTACGGAACCGAGATTTTATCAGACAGACAGTCAGGCTTATACTCTTGCACCGGGTAATGTAAACAATCATTCCAAAAACAATTACTCTCTTGTAGCCGATATATGGGGCGACTGGCGCGAAGAAATCATTATGCCGATAAACGACGCGGTAGGCAATACCGATCAGGCGGCGTTAAGAATTATGACATCAACACTGCCGACCGATTATCGCCTTACAACGCTTATGCACGACAGCCAGTACCGCTGTGCGATAGCATGGCAGAACGTGGCGTACAATCAGCCGCCGCATACGAGCTATTACATAGGCTCGGCGGCGCTTGCGACGGACGAGAGCGGCAACAAGCTCAACTACCTTGCTCCGGCAACGCCGTTTACAAAGGTTAAGTACGCGACTACGGAAATAACAACTCCCGTAACGGGCATATCGCTTTCAAAGGACAGCGTAAGGCTTGAAAAGGGCGAATCGGAGCTTATTCAGGCGATTATCGAGCCGGAAAACGCTGACAAGAAAACGGTAACATGGTCCACAACGGACGCGGACGTGGCGACCGTTGCGAACGGCACGATTACCGCTGTCGGCAAGGGCACGGCTACGATTACGGCTACGGCGAAGGACACGACGGCGGGCACATTCTCGGCACAGTGTCAGGTTGAGGTTTACGCCACAGACGTGACGGGTATTCAGATGCCCGGCTACGACAATATCACGATCATGCAGGGCGGCACGGCTAAAATAAACGCGAGCGTAGTCCCGTCAAACGCGACGGTTAAGACGATCAACTGGTCGTCAACAAATCCGAATGTGGCGGCGGTTGACGCTGACGGCGTTGTTACCGGCGTGGGACCGGGCAGCGCGATTATCAGAGCCGTAACAGCCGAAGGCGGCTTCATGGGCGAAAAAATCGTCAGTGTCGCTGGTAAGGTGACCGATAAGACGGGCGATAATGAGTTCACGTCAACGACTGCGGGAACCGGTACGACAATATCGGGATTGTCCGCAACCGGCGTAAGCGTGGAACAGAAAGAAGCGACTGACACTTTTTCGGTACAGAAGGACTTTGAGGAAATCAGTGACAATAAGGCTACGCTGTCGTTCTCTGTTAATACCGGCGGCAAGAAGTTGGATGGCTCGAAGTATGATTGGACTAATCATGAATACTCAATAGGATTTAGTTTGCTGGACAATGAGGGAAATAATATTTTAACCGTATCTCAGGCACAGACCACAGCCGCACAGGATACTATGTATGCTGCTTTGGACGCGGAAAGCAAAAAAATAGCGGGTGATTGGACTGAGGTCAGCTCGGGTAAAAATTCTCCCCTTAAAAGAAGTGCCGCGCGCTGGCACACCACGGTTGAATTTGATTATGGAAGCAATCAATGCACGGTATCTATTAAAAACGATCTTGGTGATGATGGCAGTTTAAGTGAATATCGAAAGACGTTTAACTTTGACGGAAAGGTATTTAAGACGCTGAAGCTATATACAACAAAAGACGGCACAGGTACAATTACAGTTTCGCCGTCAATCAGCAATGTGTCATACAGCTATGCCATTCCCTCGGACGGTGTGGGCAGCAAGCTTTACGACAAGGCAACCATTGACGCCAACAAGTGGACTGACGCGGATATTTCGGACTGGACGCTTGAGGGTGAAACAGTGGCTGCGCCGGCGGTTGATGCAGCAAATAACAGAATTTGGTATAATCCCCCCAACCCCGGCGGTTCTTACAGCGCGACAAAGACGTTTGACATTGCTGAGGACGCGCTTGTGACGTATGACCTTGACTGGTATTTCGGAAGTCAGGTCGGAACAGGCAAAGAACATTCGGAGTATATACAGATAGGCGATAAAATTCGTTTCGGCTGGAAATCTGACTATAAGGCTTATCTGAGCAAGGACGGCGGAGAAACGTGGGAAACGGATCCGGTATTTTCAGGCAGTAATTCGACATTTACAAAGAATATTCATCTTGTGTACGACAAGGCAACGTCAATAGTAAAGAGCCTGTTGTTTGACGGAAAGTCCGTTATGTCGGATACGTTGTTAGAGGATGATCCGATGAATAAGGTAACTTTCGGTCTTAACAAAATAGCCGATGTGACAACAGAGACTTGGAACTATCCCAACGGACTTGATAACCTTACCGTCCTTCAATTTGTTGAGGGTGAGGAGCAGGTTCAGGACGTAGAGCCGTATGTTGCGGTTGCTTCCGCGGGCGGTAAGACGGTGACTGCCGAATTTGCTGCCGCGTCGGATGCCGATAAGATAATCGGCGCACTGTATGACGGAACCGCGCTTAAGGAAGTTAAGTGGGCTGATATTTCGTCACTCGGCGATTTCGCTGCGAACAAGGTTTGCACGGGCGATTTGACGTTTGACAATGACGTAAGCGGCTGTAAGGTGAAGCTGTTTATGTGGAACGGTCTCGGTGAAAACGAGTTAAAGCCCGCGGTACCTGCGGCGCAGTATGAGTAAATAAGGCAAAAGGCGCGGATCCTTCGGGGTTCGCGCTTTTTTCGTGCCTTGGTACTTGCATTTTTGTCGATATAATGGTAAAATATCCGTATGAATGATTATGGGAGAGACGCTGAATGAACGACAATAAACTGAATTTGATATTAAAGCTGTTGGTGATATACCTCGCGCTGTCGGTGGTGTTCTGCATATTCGCGCTGTTTTACACGCAAAGTGTGAAAACGGATATGGAAAATGACAGGGTTGAGAATGAAACGAAAATAGCCGAAATGCAGATGCCGGAGCTTAGCGATAAGACGAAAGGGAACAATACACCGGAACCGATAAAAACTGAGGAAGATATAATCGCGCTTAACGGCGACAATATGACTGAGCCGAATACGGCGCAAAAGACGGTTGTGGTGCTTGATGCGGGACACGGTAAGTCCTCGTCGTATATGTCGTCCGACGAAAAGACGGCTGAGGGCTACGAGTACAACGAGGACCGCGGCTCGTGGGGTGAGTGGCGGCACTATAAAAACGGCACTTACGGCGACGACTGCCACGGTTCGGGCTGTACGCTGACCGCGCCGAGCGGCGGCTCGTGCTGGTACCCCATGGGTAACGGCGACCGCGACACTGAACCCGATATAAATCTGCAAAACACTCTCGCGGCAAAGCGGTACCTTGAAGGAATGGGTTACGAGGTGCGTCTTACGCGCACGTCGAACGAGCAGAACCCGTCGATGAACAAGCGCGTGTCGTACTGCTTCCCGAATAACGATATAACGCGGCAGCCCGACGCGGCGCTTTACGTGTGCATACACTCGAACGCCGGCGGCGGCTCGGGCACGTCGTACATAAGCCTTGAAGGTGCGTATGAGCAGAGCCTTATACCGCCCGACTACGCTGAAACGTCGAACACTGCGGGCAGCATTATAAACGGCAAGGTCGCGGCGGCGTCGGGACTTCACGCCAACGGCGCGATAGGGGGCGAGGGGTATCTTATACTTTTCAATAAGTGTCTCGTGCCGATAGCGTATCTTGAGATAGGATTTTTTGACAACAGCTCGGATCTCGCGATACTGAACTCGTCGCATGACGAGATAGGCAGAGCGATCGCCGAGGGCGTGGACGAATATCTGTCGTCGGTGCAATAAATAACAATCGGAGGAGAAATATATGCCAAAATATTATATGCCGACAATGCTTTTGAGCGGACGCGGCTGCGTAAAAAGACACCCGCGCCATTTCAGGCTCGGTAAAAAGTGTATGATCGTGACGGGCAGACAGTCCGCGATACTGTCGGGCGCGCTCGACGATATAACGGCTGTGCTCGACGAAAACGGAATTGAGTACGATGTGTACGACAAGGTTACGGGTGAGACGGGCATAAGCGAAATATACGAGCTCGGCAAAACTATGCGCGAAAGCGGCGTGGAATTTGTGATTGGTATCGGCGGCGGTACGCCGCTCGACGTCGCGAAGGCTGCGGCAGTGTACGCGGCGAATGATATAGAACCTATGGAAATATACGAGGAAAGCTTTGACGAGCCGCTTAAAGTGATATGTGTGCCGACCACGGCGGGTACGGGCTCGGATACGACGCAGTACGTGATGATGATGCTTGACGACGTGCATAACCGCCGCAGCTTTAAGTCGGACAAGTGCTTCCCGTACGCGACGTACCTCGATTCGCGCTACACAATGATGCTGCCGATAGAGGTTACGCGTAACACGGCTGTTGACGCGCTGTGTCACGCGGTCGAGTCGTACCTTAACACGCAGGCTTCGGCGTTTTCCGATACGGCGGCGCTTGAGGCGGTGCGGCTGATAGGCTCGTGCGCCGACGCGCTTGCGTCGGGCAACATAACCGAGGAGGACAGGGAAAAGCTGCTCGTTGCCGCGTCGTCGGGCGGTATGGCTGTGGCGCACACCGGTCTTAACATGGTACACGCCATGGGACATCAGCTTACATGCGAAAAGGGAATACCCCACGGCAGAGCGAACGGCGCGCTGCTTGTAGAGTTTATAGCGTGGGCGGCAAGGTATGACGTTATGCGTACCGTTGACGTTATGACGGCGTTCGGCACCGATTTGCCCGGACTTAAAAAATTCATTGACGCGGTCGCGCCCGTGACGGAGGAAATAACCGAGGACGATATAGAGATGTGGCTCGATTACTCGATCACGGACACCGTAAGCGAAAACTGTTACGGCACGCTCACGCGCGAGGACGAAGGTCAGATATACCGCAACGCGCTCATGAATAAGGACAGGGATTATAAAAAGTGGAGATATAACGGGTAAGGTAAAACGGCGCCGCGTCTG
Source organism: uncultured Clostridia bacterium (assembly GCA_947591315.1). Classification (GTDB taxonomy): domain Bacteria; phylum Bacillota; class Clostridia; order UBA1381; family UBA1381; genus Hominilimicola. The sequence continues at coordinate 51,219 of CANQDD010000007.1, read as the reverse complement.
CAGCGCCGTTTTTGTGTTGAATTAAGATTTATACAAACGCCATATCGGGATCTACGACGTACGAAATATCATTCGCTGTTGCGTAGTCCATAGCCGCCGAGCCGTCAGCGACGTGAAGCGTCACATTCGGGCAGTCAGCGAATATTCCTTCCTCTATGTCTGTTATGCTTGACGGGATATACACCGCCGTGAGCGCCGTACAGCCGCCGAAGGAATTTAGAAGTCTCGTCATGGACGGCGACAGCTTGACGGTCTTTAGAGCCGTGCAGCCTTCAAACGCGTAGTAACCGACATATCTCACGCTGTCGGGCAGTTCTATTGACTTAACCGCCTTGCCCGCGAACGCTTCGCTGCCGATACCCTCGACCGCTGTGCCGTCAACCTCCGGCGGAACAACAATATCCGTATCATCACCGTTATACGCCGCGATTTCACCGATATCGTCAATTACCCATTCTTTAATCACTCTTTCGCCCGTTTCAATATCATAGAACGGGATTTTATTCATATGCGCGTATTGCTCCGCAGCGGAGCCGATGTAGCCGTGTATCTCCTTTACAACGCCTTCATTCCACAAATAGCCGTTAAAGGACAGGTTTCTGTTAAGCACGTTGAGCTTTTCAAGATTACCGCACTCAACGCAGAACCTCATTCCGATATGCGTAACGTTTTCGCCCAAAATAAGCTCCCGTAAATTCGCGCAGCCGTGAAACGCGGCTTCACCGATCGTTTCAACCTTGTTTGTATCAAATTCCGTCAGCGATGTGCAGCCCGAAAATGCCGCGTTTCCTATACTTTTCACACTGTCCGGCAATGTCACGCTTTCCATTTCTGTATGGTCCTCAAACGCGTCGGAGCCTATCGCCGTTATCGTTACACCGTCAACCTTTTCGGGAATGACTACGTTCGTGTCCGTGCCGTTGTATGCGAGAAGCGTTCCGTCCTCGTCAACTTCAAATTTCGGCGCGGGTGTGGGTGTCGGAGTTGGAGAGGGTGTAGGCGTAGGGGTCGGAGTTGGAGTGGGAGAGGGCGTCGGAGTGGGAGTCGGAGACGGAGTGGGTGAGGGTGAAGGCGTTGGGGAGGGCGCAGCCTTTACCGTAATCTTATCCGTAAGCGGCTTTTGATTTGTGCCCCATATAAATACCGTATCGCCGACCTGCGCGCCCGTATCACCGATATATCCCGACGCGGCAATGGTAACGTCTTTCCTCGTTACATGTTCGAGCGCGCCGTCGCTGTAGCGCGCCGTGTAAATCACCGCGTTGGTTTTCTTACCCGTCCTGTTCGTTATCGTAATTTTACCGCCGACCGCTTCAGCAGTGAACGGAATTGCCGGCTCGGGCGTATTGTCAGTTCTGACCTCCGTAACTCCGCCATGGACAGTTTTCACATACGCCGCATATTGACGAGTGTCATACTTGTCATTTTCCTCATTTATATAGTAACTTATATGCGGCGGCTGATTGTAGCCCGCATTCTGCGCCGCGACCTGCATACGGTACGCGCCGTCGTGCATGAGCGTGTAGAGCTTATGCTCGGTCGGTATAGTCGTCGTGTAAACGATAAGGCTTGCGTCGTCCTGACCGCGCATAACTATCTCCTCGCGCCAGTCGCCGAGAATATCAGCAATAAGTCCGGCGTTGTTTTTCGTGCCGTTGTTCGTCGTGACGTTCCTGAGCGACTGAATTCTGCCCGTGTCGTCGGATATTTTCGCGTCGCTGCCGTTATTATCGCCGCCCGTTCCGTCAAACAATTCGTCATACACATCTCCGTCCCAGAAAACGCGCTGATTTGCCGAGTCGGGACGGTAGCTTGACTTTTGCACATCTGCGCCGCCGTAGGAAACGTAATTGCCCGCGCCCCAAAGCTCGAAATAGCCGTCACCGTAGCCGACGTTCGCCATCATGCCGCGTCCCTGGTCGCTGTTTGAATCGACGTGGAACAGTTCCTCGCCGCTTTCGGCTTTGTACAGCGTCATGCCGCCCAAATGCTGCTGACCGTCGTTGCCGGTAGTGCTGCCCGTTATTTCGCTGCCGCCGTAATCCTCGTGGACGCTGAAATATTCAAGTCCCTCGTGCGTCGGGTCGTAGTCGGCGAGATGCAGCGCGTCACCGTGACCGCGTCCCGAGCACCACAGCACCGACAAATCATTGTCGAGCGCGAGCGAGCCGCAGATCACCTCGTCGCAGCCGTCCCCGTCAACGTCGCCGACGGTCAGATTATGGTTGCCGTTTCCGGCAAACTGCCCGTTCCCGTTCTTGGACGTGTCAAAATCGGCTACCTGAACGAGCTTTTTATCGACGAGATTATACGCCGTAACGGTGGTTTTAGCGTAATATCCGCGCCACGCGAGCATGGACGGCGTTTTGCCGTCAAGATACGCAACGCCCGCGAGATAACGCTCGGAGCGGTTGCCCCAGTCGTCGCCCCATTCCGTCACCGTGCCGCGCGGGTGGGGATAGTAAACGGTATCGAGCGCCGCGCCCGTGTCGCCTTGGAACACCGTATAAAATTCCGGCCCCGACATAACGCGTCCGCCCGTGTCGTTTACGCCGCCCTCGCTGTGGCGGTAATCGGCGGTGTTGTCAATTATTTCGTCCGACGCGAGCAGATTTGAAACATAACTGCCCCTGCCGTCCTTTGTGCCGGGAGCGGTTTTCATCGCAAGCTCCGCCTTGCCGTCAAGGTCGAAATCATATGCGGCGATCTGCGTAAAATGCGCGCCCGCGTTTATGTTTATACCCATGTCGATACGCCATAGCTTCTCGCCCGAAAGCTCATAGCAGTCGATGTAAACGTTTCCGCTATGATTTGCGTCCTTGCCGCTGTCAAATGAGTTGGACGGCTCCCATTTAAGAATAAGCTCGTACTCACCGTCACCGTCCACATCGGCGGGCGTTACGTCGTTGGGGGAATACGTGTACTCGTCTCCGTCAAGGCTCGTGCCGCCCGCCGGACGGTCGAGCGGAATTGTGAGATACTGATTTTCCCATACCGTAACCGCCTTGCCCGACGATACCGCTTCACCTGTGGGAACGACAGTATACGACGCGCCTGCCGCGGTATCGGTGTAATTTGTCGCGTCGAGCGCCTCCGCGATTTTCGTATCGCCTCGGTACACGTCGAATTTCGTGCCGTAATTTTCCGTACCCAAAAGCCGCCACGATAAAAACACGCCGCTGCCGCTTTTTACCGCGACCGTGCCTCTGTCGAGGTATTCCATCTGCCGCGCTTCCGCCGCCGAAGCCGCCGCGCCGAGCGGCATCGCTATTGAAATTGCCGTTAATAGTGCTGTGATTTGTTTTTTCATGTCTTTCCTCCGATTATGGTCAGTGTTTGCCTTACCCGTTAATTCTATCACAAATTTCCGCTTGCACACGCGAAACAACGTGAATCGGCAATTAAACAGCGTGAAACTGAAAAACGGGCTTGAGATGCTGACGTAGTTGTAATTCCTTTACAAAAAGAATACTTTTTAACATGGCAAAAGGTTGCATCGTTTTTGAAAAAAATTCACAGAGGACGATGAGCTGCACATTTTATAAAAACGTGGCAGAATGTATTTATGGGGAGGTGGAAACGGTTAGGAGGAAGAAGCAGCGGTTATATAACTTAAATCAAGAATGTGATAAAGAATATGAAAACGGCAAATTGATGGGAAAGTGTTTTTAGCTGTAAATTATGATTTATTAGCCTTCCCCTTGAGGGGAAGGGGGACCGCGCAGCGGTGGATGAGGTGACAATCACCTCATCAGTCACTTCGTGACAGCTTCCCCTCAAGGGGAAGCCATATGGCGTGTGCCGCACATCGTGAGCCTCCCCTCGAGGGGAGGTGGCATCGCGAAGCGATGACGGAGAGGTGGCAACGAATTTTAGGAAACCACCTCTCAGTCGGCTCCGCCGACAGCTCCCCTCAAGGGGAGCCTTACGTAGGGAACGGCGCCCACGACGTCCCGCACTCACATAAATCATAATTTACCAAACAGACTATACCTATCACAAAAACGACATTTTCATTACACAAATCAATTTAATCGGAGCAATGCTCTGCTGATCAACGCGGGAAATCTTTTAATATACGCTTCGGAAGCGACTAAACGGAGCATATTTTTTTGTGTCTTAATATTCAACTTAGCGAAAAAATCACTTGACAAATATATCTTTTTATGATACAATATATACAAGGTATATCACACCCGTGACCACCTATACCACAGCCGTAGGAGAGGGTATACCACGAGCGTATGAGGATAGTAAGATAAATATAGTAAAAGAAAATAGTAAGAGTGAGGGGAGTAAGAAGCGTTCCCCCGTGAGCAGTAATTTTTTTCTTGAATCCCGCGGCTGGCGCAGTCCGCGCTCCGATGATAAAAAGGATAAAAAAAACAGGCGAAAACCGTTGTTCCCGCCTGTTACATATTTTAATTATTACTTAGGCATATATCCGAGCATTATATCGAACTCGCCGCAGGTGATGTTAGCCTTCGGGTCGAAACGACCGTCGTCGCGGCCGTGGAGCATATCAATCGACGTGCAGTACATAACGCTTTCGAGCGCCCAATCGGAAATATCCTCGCTGTCGGCGTACGCGATTTTCTGCGTCGGAACGTCCGTGAGCTTTACAACGCTCGTGAGATAATTCTTTATGATAACAGCCGCCTGCTCGCGCGTAACCGCGTCATTCGGGCGGAACGTGCCGTCGCCGAAGCCGTTTACTATGGCGCTGTTCGTCGCCCACGCAACGTAGGGAGCGTAATAAGCCGCGCTGTCGCAGTCGGTGTACTTATCTGTCGTCAAATCCTCGGCAGCCGCAGCCTCCTTCGCGAGAGCCGTTATAATCATGCCGCGCGTAAGGAGCGTGTCAGCGTTGTAATCCTTATCGGTAGCAATCTCCACAACCTTATGGAACATATCTCCGGTGTCTATACCGTCGTTGCCGCCGAGAACGACAACCTTGATCGGAGTTGTTATTCCGGGTATGCTCATCGTAATCTTGTCGTAGAATACGAGAAGGTACTTGTTGTCAAGATTTCTGTCGCTTACCGCGTTACCCTCGAGGTCAACAATCGGCGTGTCGTCCGCTATCGTGAGCGCGAGACCGTTCTGCGTGTCAACGTATTCGCCGAGCGTTGTGGAATTTACAAACAAATCCGCCGCTATGCCGACGTCGTTTACGTCTTTCATGATAACAACGTACTCGGGTTCAACAGCCGTTTTCGCCTTGTTCTGAATTAAAGTGAGAACGTCGCCGGGCTTGATGTCAGCCGCGGTCTTTATGCTGCCCTCAGCGTCAAATATAACAGCGCCGTCAAACTGCGGATTCGCGTTTTCCTCAACCGTTACATGGTCAATCGTAAACTGCGGCTCGGTTACAACGGGGCCCGGAGCGGTAATGACCGCGTCCTCGTTGAGCGCGATTACCTTTGACGGAGTTGTCTGGGCGGGGATACTTCTTGTGGAATCCGTGTAGAATACCATGAGCCATCTTCCGTTAAGATCCTCGGCGGTCGGAGCGGGACCGTCCTCGGCTATGCCGTCCTGTAAGTTTGAAAGTCTCGCAAGCTCAACCGTCTCGTCAAGGTTAAGCGCGAGCGTATTTTCTTCGTTTACGAGCGTGCCTTCCGCGTCAACGGCGAATTTGCCGACCTCAACCATACCCTCGCCGTCGTCGATTACGACTATTGACGGGACAATGTTTGAAGCGCTCTTAACGCCGCTCATGTAGAAAACGAGCTTTTTCGCGCCTTCAATGTCTTTTACCTCTTTAACATTACCCTTGCTGTCGAGAATAACCGCGTCCGCGATACCTACCTCGCCGCCTTCACCGTCGGCTGTCTTATAGGTAACAACGCCGTCCTTTACGGCTGTCGGCTCCGCCTCAACCGTCCAGCGCTCGATTTCAAATGCCGCGTTGTTTTCACCGCCTATCAGCATAATGTCCCCCTGAATAGTAGGTTCTGTGTCCGGCACTTTGATCTCGGTGTTGTCCGCGAAAGCCGGAACGCTCATTACCGCGGCTGTTACTGCCGCGAGCAATAAAGAAATGGTCTTTTTCATGATTTTTCTCCTTTTCTGTCGGTAGTGTATTTTTTTGACCCTTCACTATATTAGACACCGAAACACGACGAGAAGTTCCACTTTTTTTAAAACTCATATCAGTCCATGTTTTTCGGCGTCATTCCCGTTTTCCTTACATACATTCGGTAAAAATGGGAATAATTGTTAAATCCCGCGTTCGTGCTTGCTTCGAGCAGCGACTGCCCCGACATGTGAAGCTCGCGCACGAGAAGTATGCGCTTGTGATTTATGTATTGACTTAATGTGTAGCCGGTGTTTTTTTTGAACAGCTTGCACAGGTGGTATTTATTTATGTAGAAATGCTCCGACAGGAAATCGAGTGTGATTTGCTCGGAGAGGTGCCCGTTTATGTACGCTATGATTTTGCTTACGCGCTCGTCCTTCGACTTTTCGGGCGAGATCGCCGTGACGGTGTGGCTCAAAAGGTACAGAAACTCAACCATCACCGCGCCGACCGCTGTATACGCGCCGTCATGCGCGTACACGCTCATGCGGTTTATCGAGTTTAAGAGCAGATCCTTAACTATGTCCGACGGTATGACGTTGCCGGTACCCGCCGCGCGGTTTATGAAAATATCCTTGTATTCCTCACACTCGTGGCGCGTGAAGAAATCGGGCGTGAGGTAGAATATTATTCTCTCGTACGGTCTTTGTGACAGGCAGCGTATGTGGTGCATCTCAAACGGGCGCGTTATTATAAGGTCGTAGGGCTTCAATTTGTAGACGTTGCCCTCGACGTAAAATTCCGCGTCGCCGCTCATGAACAGCACAATTTCAAAAACGTCGTCGTGCTGGTGCAGCTTGAAGTCGATGTTGTCCGGCTGCGCGTCGATCTTGTGCGCAAGCCCGAAATCGAGATTTGGGAACGTAAGACCTTGCTCCATTTTTTGCGCCCCTTTCTTCGGTATAAGTGTATTATACTATTTTCACGCGCGTAATTCAAGTCGAAATGTAAAAATTCCCGCCTTTTTAGCACAATATACTCAATCTTTGCGCCAACATACTTGATGAAAATTTGATAAAATTGATGTAAAGTATAATAAGCGTATAATGAAAGGGGAAGGCATATGATTTTCGGTGTTGACTATTATCCCGAGCACTGGGACAAGTCCGAGTGGGAGACGCAGGCTGCGCTCATGAAGGAGGGCGGCTTTAACACCGTCCGCATGGGCGAGTTCGCGTGGAAGCTGTTTGAAAAAAGCGAGGGAGAGTTCGATTTTTCGTTCCTCGACGAGGCGATAGAAATTCTTGCGAATTACGGCGTTAAGACAATTCTCGGCACGCCGACCGCCGCGCCTCCGAAGTGGCTCGTGAACAAGTACGACATTCTGCAGCGCGACAAGTACGGACGCAAAAAAGGCTGGGGCGCACGGCGCGAGTGCTGCGCGAACAATCCCGATTACATAGAAAAAAGCAAAATCATCGTCAATGAAATGGCGAAGCATTACGCGGACAACAAAAACGTGATAGCATGGCAGATAGACAACGAATTCGGCTGCCACGCGAGCACGCACTGCTACTGCGAGCATTGCCGAAAGGAGTTTGCGGAGTGGCTTCGGGAAAAGTACGGCACTATAGAAAATCTCAACGAAAAGTGGGGAAACGTGTTCTGGAGCCTTGACTATGACTCGTTTGACGATATGATCCTGCCCGCGTACAACTCGTGCGAGCCGACCTCCGGCAATCTGTGGTCGCACAATCCCGCGCTCGACCTTGAGTACAGGCGGTTCTCGTCAGATTCGTGGGTGAAATATCAAAAGCGTCAGATAGATATTTTAAGGGAATACACCGATCTGCCGATAACGCACAATTTAATGGGACATTTTTCGGACATCAGCGCGTTTGATTTGTCGAAGGATCTCGATTTCGTTTCATGGGATAATTACCCCGACAACCAGTGGGGTGGTTCGGAACACGAGTACGTCTCGATGGCGCATGAAACGATGCGTGGCGCGAAGGACAGGAATTTTATCGTAATGGAGGAGCAGGCGGGTCCGGCAGGCTGGGATATCATGGGACGCACGCCGCGCCCCGGTGAGCTCAGACTGTGGACATATCAGGCGATAGCGCACGGCGCGGAGGGAATGGTATATTTCCGTTTCCGCACGGCTCTGTTCGGCATGGAGCAGTACTGGTACGGCGTACTTGACCACGACGGCGTGCCGCGCAGACGCTTTTACGAGCTGCAGCAGACGGGACGCGAACTGCAGGAGTTAAACGACTACATCATAAACGCCGAGCCGCTCTGTGACGCGCTTATCGTAAAGTCGTACGATAACATCTGGGCGCACGACATAAAGCGCCACGCGGACAAATTCTCGTACCGCGACATGCTCTACGAATATTACAAGGCAAGTATAGATTTGCGCGTCGGCACAGCCGTTTCACGCGGAAATTACGAAAAATACAAGGTCGTGTATATGCCCGCGTATAACATAGTAACGGACGGCGAGCTTGACGAGATTAAATCCTACGTAGAAAACGGCGGCACGCTCGTTTTGTCGTTCCGCAGCGGCACGCGCGACGAATATAACCGCGTAAGACCGATCGTCGTACCCGGAGTGTTCGCCGAAATAGCCGGAATAGAGGTTGAGGAATTTGACGCGCCGCGCGTAAGCGTCGGCGTAAAAGGTGAAATAAACGGCACGGCAAACATTTGGTGCGACGTTATAAAGCCTGTAACGGCAAGGGTAATAAGCGAGTACGCAAGCGAATATTACAGCGGCAAGGCGGCGATTACCGTAAACGATTACGGCAAAGGACGCGTGTACTACGTCGGCTGCGACCTCGATGATGCGGCGGTAAAGGAGCTTGTCCGCATGATTTCAACGTCGGCGGGAATTGACGCTAAGGATGCGCCCGACGGTGTGGAGATAGTACGTAAAACCTCGCCCAAGGGCGATTACACCGTTATCCTGAATTTCAACGAAACGGAAACGGACGTTGACATAAAGGGTAAGTCGCTCATAAGCGGAAATGAATTTAATAGCAGAATCGCGCCGTTCGGCGCGGAAATGATACGGGAGAGTTGACATGAAATACACGTTTAAGGAATATAAGCCCTCGAAGCTCATGGAGAACCACTTAAACCTCGGCGGCGCGAACCCCGAAGGCGAGGAAATAAACCTCACGAACCTCTACTTCACGCGCGGCGGCAAGCCGTTTATCGGCGTGATGGGCGAGTACCACTTTTCGCGCGACAGCCGCGGTAACTGGAAAAAGGAGCTTGCCAAAATGAAGGCGGGCGGAATTACGATAGTTTCGACCTACATTTTCTGGATTTACCACGAGGAAACGGAGGGCGTTTACGATTTTTCGGGCGACAACGACGTCCGCGCGTTTATCGAGGACGCGCGCGAAACGGGACTTGACGTTGTGATACGCGTCGGCCCGTGGGCGCACGGCGAGTGCCGCAACGGAGGACTTCCCGACTGGCTTGTGCGGAAGCCGTTCGAGATAAGAACGAACAACGACGAGTACCTCGCGCTTGTGCGCAAATGGTACTCGCGCATATACGACGAGGTAAAGGGACTTTTCTACAAGGACGGCGGTAACATAATCGCGGTGCAGCTTGAAAACGAGTACATCGACGGCGCGGATCACCTCGCGGAGCTAAAAAAAATCGCCGTGGAATGCGGCTTGGTTGCGCCGCTCTACACCGTGACCGGCTGGAACAGCGTCTACGGCGCGGAAATACCGGTCGACGAGGTCGTGCCTGTTTTCGGAGCGTACGTCACAACGCCGTGGTCGCGCCACACAAGACCGCTCGGACCGACGCCGCACTTCGTCTTTAACCGTATGCGCAACGACTGCGCGATAGGCGCGGATTTGATTGAAGGAAAGGACGACAACGGCTGGCGGCTGCCTTACGAGCGTTACCCGTTCGCGACGTGCGAGCTCGGCGGCGGCATACAGCCGACGCATCACCGCCGACCGATAGTCTCGCCGATGGACACCTACGCGCTGTCGCTCGTAAAGCTCGGCAGCGGAAACAACCTCATAGGCTACTACATGTACCACGGCGGCACAAACAAGATAGGCAAGCTGTCCACGCTCAACGAGTCGCGCGCGACGGGTTACCCGAACGACTACCCGATCCTGTCATACGACTTTCAGGCGCCGCTGTCGGAGTACGGCGAGGTGAGGGAGCAGTACAGACTTTTGAATATGCTCCACCTGTTCGCCGCCGATTTCGGAGACGTGCTTGCGCCTATGGAGGCGGTGGACGCCGTTACATCGCCGGAACCGACGGACAACTCGTCGCTTCGTTACAGCATGAGAACCGACGGTGAGAGCGGCTTCGTATTCATCAACCATCACCAGCAGTACGGCGCGCTCGACGACCTTGCGGACGTTGTGATAGACACGGGCAAGGTTGAATTTCCACCGATAGACGTAAAGGGCGATGTGAGCTTTTTCATGCCGTTTAATATGCGCGTGGGCGGCAACACCTTGCGTTACGCGACGGCGCAGCCGCTCTGCACCGACGGCGGCGCGTACTTCTTCGCGAAAATACCGAATGTTGACGCGGAGTACGAGTTCGCGGACGGAAAGAAATTCACAAACGTAAACGACTTTACCTACAACAATACCCGTATCGTCACGCTCGATTACGACCGTGCAAGATTTTTACGCAGGCTCGGCGGCGTTCTCCATATAGGCGGCGGCTGCGACCTGTACACGATGGGCGGCAGCGTGTATTCAGCCGAAAACGGCGAGTATGAGTGCGAGAAGTGGAACGGCGTGGGTTTTGAGAGCTTCACGATAAATCAGCCCGAACGCAAGGCGAACGTCACGATAGAGGACGTGAGCGAAGCGCCGTTCGAGCCGCGGTACAAGGAGCAGCTCTCGATCGGCGGCGAGCGTGAAATAACATGGAAGAAAATCACCGCAGACGGCGACGGCGGCTTTGCCGAGATCAATATTGAGGGCGACGTATTGCAGCTTTACGCCGACGGCAAGCTTGCCGCCGACAACTTTTACAGCGGCGTGACGTGGCGCGTGCCGTGCAGCCTCATATACGGAAAAGAGTGCTACATCGCCGTGTCGGAAATGAAGGACGACTTTTACAGAGAGTTTTAATTTGAGAAAGGGAGTATAAAAATGGAAATGACACTGCGCTGGTACGGCAGCAAATTCGACACCGTAACACTTAAACAGATAAGACAAATACCGGGCGTGACGGGCGTTATAACGACGCTTTACGACACGCAGCCCGGCGAGGTCTGGTCAAGGGAGCGCATACGCGCGATGATCGATGAGGTCGAGGCGGCGGGACTGCACGTTAGCGGCATCGAGAGCGTGAACGTTCACGACGCGATTAAGGTCGGCACGCCGGAGCGTGACAAATACATCGCGAACTACATAGAAACGCTTGAAAACCTCGGCAAAGAGGGTATACATCTCGTGTGCTACAACTTTATGCCCGTGTTCGACTGGACGAGAAGCGAGCTTGCGCGCAAACGCCCGGACGGCAGCACGGTACTCGCGTACAATCAGGACGACATAGACAAAATCGTGCCGGAAAAGATGTTCGAGAGCATTTCGGGCGACATGAACGGCACTGTAATGCCCGGCTGGGAGCCCGAGAGAATGGCGCGCGTCAAGGAGCTTTTCGAGATGTACAAGGACGTTGACGATGAAAAGCTGTTCCAGAACCTTAAATACTTTCTCGAAAAAATAATGCCCGTCTGCAACGAGTACGATATCAAAATGGCGATACACCCCGACGATCCCGCGTGGAGCGTGTTCGGGCTGCCGAGAATTATCATAAACAAAAAGAATATTCTGCGCATGATGAGCATGGTGGACGATGTGCATAACGGCGTGACGTTCTGCTCCGGCTCGTACGGCACGAACCTTGAAAACGACCTTCCCGATATGATACGCTCGCTCAAAGGCAGAATACATTTCGCGCACGTGAGGAACCTCAAATTCAACTCTCCGACCGACTTTGAGGAAGCGGCGCATTTGTCCAGCGACGGCACATTTGATATGTACGAGATAATGAAGGCGCTTTACGATATAGGCTTTGACGGACCGATACGCCCCGACCACGGCAGAATGATTTGGGACGAAGTCGCCATGCCCGGCTACGGATTGTATGACCGCGCTCTCGGAGCAACGTACCTTAACGGTCTGTGGGAAGCGATAGAAAAGAGTAATAAATAATGTACATGACGGGTGTAGGTGCGGGACGTCGAGGGCGCCGTCCCCTACACCCGTAATTTGAAATTCATGCACCGTAGGGGCTGGCGCCCTCGACAGCCCGTTTACGTAGGGGCGGTCATTGGCCGCCAGTATAAGACCCCCTCTCCGAGGGGGTCTAAACTTGCTTGCAAGTTTAGGGGGGTGTTGTTTGTGAATTATACACCCCCCGAAATCAAAGATTTCGACCCCCTCATAGAGGGGGTCATACTTTTTCCCAAAAATTTCCCCAAACCTCTTGACAAAATACGACTACAGATGTAGAATGATATCCGACTACACGTGTAGAATTACAGAAATGAGAGGTTCTATCATGAGAAAAGCTATCAAATATGCGGCTGCGATAACGGCGGCGTTATTTTTACTCTCCCTGATTCCGCTTATAATGCTCGCGCCGTACACGTCTCCGTCGGCAGACGATTTCGGATACGGCGCACCCGTGCATTACGCGCTGCTTACGGGGACGGGGTTTTTGGGCGTGATCAAAGCGCTGGCGGAAAATTTAAGATATACATATATGAACTGGCAGGGTACGTACAGCTCGGTTATTCTGTTTTCGCTGCAGCCGGGCGTTTTTGACGGCAGGCTTTATATAATTACGCCGTTTGTGATGCTCGTTGCGGTTGTTGTTCCGATATTTTTTGCCTTAAATTCCGCGCGCGGTATGAGCCGCTCGGGGAAAATACTTATCGGCAGCGTGACCGCGCTTTTATCGGTACAATTCCTCCCGTCGGCTGCGGAGGGCATATTCTGGTGGAACGGCGGCGTGCATTATATTATTTTTTGGTGCCTGTCGGTTCTCGCGGTCATAACGCAAATCACAAATAAAAATACGAAAACAATAACCGTTGCCGCGCAATGCTTACTTGCCTTTGTTGTGACGGGCGGCAATTATTTAACCTCGCTGACGTACTGCCTTACGTCGTTTGTTATCACCGCTTACAGGGCGCTTTCGCGCGATACGGCGCAAGCCGTTGTAAAGAACGCGCTTATAACGCTTTTCGCCGCCGCAGGACTTATAATCAGTATGGCGGCGCCCGGCAACGCCGTACGACAAGCCGTGTTTGATACTCTGCCGCCGCTGGGCGCGGTAATATCCGCGCTGTGTCATGCTGCTTCGGACATTGTACGCTATACCAACGCGGCAATTATAGGGGCGCTTATACTGTGCGCCGCCGCTTTTGTTTTTTCGCGTGACGGACAAAGAACATACCGCCTCAATCCGATTATCGTTCTCGCCGTGTCGTTCGGACTGCTTGCCTCGCTGTACGTTCCGCCGCTTTACGCCATGAACGACTGTAATATACCGCGGATAAAAAATCTGTTTTACCTCGCGTACATATTTTTTATGTTCGGGAACTCATTTTATGCCGTAGGTTACATATCAGGCAGATTAAAAGATATTAAACCCCGAAAAGGGTTAAGGCGGGCAATATGCGCGGCGGGCGCGGTGATGTTTGCAGTATCGCTGTTTTTTCAGGCGCCGAATACAAATTTCTCTTTGGCGTACAATGATTTACACGGCGCGGCGCAGACGTATCATGCCGAAGTCGGAGAGCGCGGGAGAATATACAGCGACAAGTCCATACTTCCTCCGCGCTTTACATATATAAGCGTGCCGGCTTGTTTTCACGACAACATGATTTTAACATGGAACACCGACGTTATCATAAACGGCGCACCGTCGGATTTACCTTGCATACACTCCTGCGCCTGTGATGTGACGTATGTGCCGCTTGAACGGGCGGTAAGGATATTTAACTGCGAGGGTAAAGTCAGCCGCGAGGATTTTTCAAAGACCTTTAACATTGGCGGCGAGGTGTGCGTACCGATTAGGGAGTTGGCGGATAAAATCGGCACAGAGATGACATATATCCCCGAATGTGACACGCTTGAATTTGTTCAATAGGGTGTTATACGTAGGTGCGGGACGTCGAGGTGAACAACACATATGTGTTGTAGGCATAGAGCTATGCTCGTATGCCGTAGCAAAACGCCGTCCCCTACACCCGTAATTTGAAATTCATGCGCCGTAGGGGCTGGCGCCCTCGACAGCCCGATTACGTAGGGGCGAACCGTGTTCGCCCGCTAGCCTCCCTTGTCAAAGGGAGGGGGACCGCTGAAGGCGGTGGAGGGATTCATTATAACAACAAAAAGGAATCCCCCAGTCGGCTCTGCCGACAGCCCCCTTTGACAAGGGGGCCTTTCGCAGTCGCACCCCCACGAGGTCTTTTTATTTCAAAAAAATTTCCCCAAACCCCTTGACAAATCCCGACTACCAGTGTAGAATAACAGTAGACTACACGTGTAGAAAGGTGGGTATTTCTTATGACGTCAGGAAATATCAGTATAGGAGAAGCGGAACTGGAGATAATGAAGGTTCTGTGGAAAGCGGGAGAAGCCGTAAACACGCAGTACATAGGTAAAGCCGTTGAAAGCAAGGGCTGGAAGCGCACGACGATTTCCACCTTCCTCACGCGGCTTTGCGAAAAGGGCGCGGTCACGTCGGAAAAGCGCGGCAACATGTATTATTACACGCCGCTTATATCCAAACGCGACTACCGCCGCGCGCAGACGCGGTCGCTGATACGGTCGCTCTACGACGGCTCGGCAAAAGAGCTTGCCGCGTCGCTTTTCGAGGAGGAAGCGCTTTCCGAGGAGGATGTAAAGGAATTGAGGGCTATTTTCGACGACAGGGAGGAATAGGCTATGATGACGGAAATATTCAAAGCCGCGCTTGTGACCTCGCTCGCTGGCGGCGCGCTGACGCTTATAATCGCGCTCGCGCACCCGTTCACACGGCGGCGGTTCTCGGCGGGCTGGAATTATTACGTATGGCTTGCGGTAATGGTCGTCATGCTGTGTCCGGCACGTATTTCGCTGCCGCACCGCGTGCGTGAAGCCGCACAGCCCGCACCCGTAACCGTAACCGAAACCGACGCGGCGGCGACGGATAACGCCGCGCAGGTACAGGCAGCGGAACAAACGGAAGCCGCGCCGGTAAAAGCTGAACCCGTGCGCGCGTCGGGCAAACCGCTTGGCGCGAAGGCTGACGACGTATTGAACGCGCTCGCGTACGTATGGGTTATCACGGCAGCCGCGCTTTTCGCGGCAAGGCTTACGGGTTACGCGCTGTTCTGCCGCAGAATGAGGAAATCCTCATACGTCACCGACCTGCCGCAGCTTGCACGGTACACGAAACGGCGCGTGACGGTGCGCCGCTCGGGAGGTATCGCGTCGCCGCTGATAGTCGGTGTGTTCCGTCCGACACTCTTGATGCCGGACGCGGACTTAAACGACGAGCAGCTTCATTACGTGCTGCTGCACGAAACGACGCATTTAAGGCGCGGCGACATTCTCTACAAGTGGCTTGCCGCCGTTGTGAAGTGCGTCCACTGGTTCAATCCGGCGGTGTATTTTATGGCGGCGCGCGTGAACACGGAATGTGAAATCTCATGCGACGCGGCTGTGACGTCGGGCATGACGCGCGGCGAGGAAGCAGGCTACATTGATACCATTCTCGCTCTCCTTTCAAACGGCAAACGCACCGTTCCACTCACAACGGGAATGACGGGCGGTAAAAGGGTTTTAAGGAGGAGATTTACTATGATTAAGGATAAAAGGATAATAGGAAAAGCAACACGCGCACTGTCCGCGTGTCTCGCGGTCGTTATGACTGCCGCGGCGGTGTTCGCGGGCGGTGTGCTCGCCGACGGAGTGCTCGGCGGCGGCAACAATAATGACGGAAACGTTATAAAATACGAAATTTACGACGGTGACAGGCTGGTTGAAACCGCGCACGAGCCGTTTATTTACAATGGCGACTACTATCTGCCGCTGCGCGAAACGCTTAACGGCTTCGGATACACCGATATTTCCTACGCTAACGGCGTTGCGACGGTAACGGTGCCGGAGGACGAGGAAATGTCCCCAATCCCTACGGGAACGGAGGGCAGCTATTTCAGATATTTCAGCTTTGACGCTAATGAGGGTTCTTTCACCTCGATAACATTCGGCGAACGTGAAATGTACGCGTCGAATAACCGTCCCGTAATCGCGGACGGCGTGATGTACGCGCCGATAGAAAGCTTTATGGCAATTATGCAGTATTATTCGTCGTTCGCGGATTTCAGGCTGAACGTCATAAAGCCGACCGACCCCGAAAGCTATTACGCGAAAGGCGAGGAGGCCGTAATCGGCACTGCCGCAGAGCAGGATAAGTACACAAGCGAAAATCCCGGTAAAAAGGTAAAGCGCATCGTTACGGACAACAACGGTAAAGTCATTCTTGTTGTTTCCACGCAAAATCAGGAATTGGAAACAAAGCACAGGCTGTTTACAAACTCGTGGCGCAACATTGAAAATTTTACGAGGATATTCGAGGGCGTAAACTATATACAAAACTTCCGCGGCGAGAAATGTATTCGTCCCGACGAGTGGGAGATAAATCCCACAGGAACCGATGAAGCATTTTTCGCAATAATTACGGCGGCGGATTGGGTGACGTTCCCGACGAACGGGTCCGGCGAAGGAATGAAGCCGATAATCACCAATACATACGATGAAGTTTACGGTGCGCAGCAGTTTATCGGCGAAGGATTTTCGGTTAAAATCCCCGACAGCTGGAGCGGTAAATATATAGTTAATACGGAAAAGTCTGATGATGGAACAAGCTATAGTTTTATTCAAAAAGCGACCTATGACAAATACGGAGCGGGAACCTTGTGCAGAGTGGAACGTGTATCGCCGGAGGCGGCGGACGAACTGCTAAATATGCTCGGAGGAAGCGAGCTGCTGTATCGCGGTGAAAATTACGCTTATATTTATGAAATTCCAACAGATGTGCAATACCCCGTATGGGCAGACCATGACGAGGAGGACGTTGTAATCGCGGTGGAGTACAGAGAAATGTTTGAGCAGGTCGATGTTATTAAAAACAGCTTTGAATTGACCGATAATACCGAAACGGCGCAGCCGGTTCGCCGATGATTTTAATCCGTGACGACAAGCGTTCATTGACGACCAAGGGTATTAAAAACAACGACAAAAAACAGCCGCAAAAATGCGGCTGTTTTTATATGGCGACCCGGATGAGGCTCGAACTCACGACCTCCAGCGTGACAGGCTGGCGTTCTAACCAACTGAACTACCGGGCCATTCCCGACATTAAGATATTATACATGTAAAACGGATAAATGTCAAGCATAATAATAAAATTTTTTGCGCGGGAAATTGACAGAACCGTAAAATGAGGGTATAATATAATAGAGAAAATTTGTGGGAAGGGAGCGGCGGATATGGCTTCAATGATGGCTGAAACGGTTGAAACACTGCTTAAAAATAAAAAATACTCGTCGCTCCGCGACGTGCTTTCTTCGATGAACGAGGCGGATATAGCCGTTATATTCGAGGAAGCGGAAAACGACAGCATACCCGTGCTGTTCCGCCTTTTGCCGAAAGACCTTGCGGCGGCTGTGTTCGCACTTATGGACAGTGGAAATCAGGAAATGCTTATACGCGGCTTTTCGGACAGCGAGCTTAAAGAGGTATTCGACGAGCTTTATATAGACGACGCGGCGGATATTGTAGAGGAAATGCCCGCGAACGTCGTAAAGCGCATACTCCAGAACGCCGATCCCGAAATGCGCCACACAATCAACGAAATCCTGAAATATCCCGAGGACAGCGCCGGCTCGCTCATGACGACGGACTACATAAGTCTGCGCCCGAAAATGACGGTAAGCGACGCGAAAAAGCGCATACGCCGCACGATCGCCGACGCGGAAACGGCGTACATCTGCTTTGTGACGAACGACGACCGCACGCTGCTCGGCTACCTTCCGATAAAGGATTTACTGCTCGCGGACGAGGACGAGCGCATCGAGGAAATAATGGACAAGACGATCATCTGCGTCCACACGCACGACGACAAGGAGGACGTGGCGCGCGAGATGAGCCACTACGACTTTGCCGCTATGCCGGTCGTTGACGACGAGAGGCGGCTTGTCGGAATCGTTACGTTCGACGACGCTATCGACGTAATGCAGGACGAGGTGACTGAGGACATCGAGCGAATGGCTGCTATCGCGCCGAACGAGGAGTCGTATTTCAAAACCTCGGACATAAAACACGCGCGAAACAGAATAGTTTGGCTGCTCGTGCTCATGCTGTCGGCAGCCGTGACGGGCGCGGTGCTGCAAAGGTACGAGACGGCTTGCGCGTCCGTGCCGATTTTAATTTCGTTCATACCGATGCTTATGAGTACGGGCGGCAACTGCGGCTCGCAAAGCTCCACGATGATAATACGCGGCATGAGCCTTGAGGAAATAAAGCTTCGCGACTTCTTCAAGGTCGTGTGGACGGAGCTAAGGGTGTCGGTCATAATCGGCGTAACGCTGTCGGTCGTAAACGGCATACGAATATGGCTTATGAACCACGATTTGAGAATTGCTCTCGTCGTGAGCCTGTCGGTGTCGGGGATAGTGGTCGTGTCACAGCTTATAGGCTGCACGCTGCCGATGCTCGCGAAACGCTGCAGGCTCGATCCGGCGGTTATGGCTGCGCCGCTTATCACCACGATAGTGGACGCGGCGTCGATATTGATTTATTTCACCATAGCCGCGAAATTCTTTAATATAGCATAAAATACGACAGCGCTTCGGCGCTGTCTTTTTTACGCCGAAAAGAGCGCATTTTACGCCGCGTTATTGCATTTTATACTGAATTATTGTATAATAAAACACGAAATGGACAGATAGGAAAGGTGAATGTAATGTATAAAAAACTGATTTCAATCGTATTGTCGTCGGCGTTGCTTATCGGCGCGGCATATATACCCGCGGCGGCGAAGGACGAGAAGGTTACTCTTATCGTCGAAACCGAGGGCGCGCCGCTTCTCGCGACAAAAAACGCGGTTCGCATGGGCGCGGCGGACTATATGGAGACGGGCGAGGCGAAGGATACGGAGGCGCATATATTGAGAGCACAGTCGGCTGTTAAGTCCAATATAGAAAGACGCACAAACGCCGACGTTAATTCGGGTTTTACCTATACGAGCGTTTTCAACGGATTTTCTATAGATGCGCGCGAAAGCGATATTGAAAAGATAAAAGCCGTTGACGGGGTTAAAAATGTGTACATATCCAAAACGTACGATATTCCGCGGGAACCCGTGTCAAACGGTGAAAGCGAGCCGGGCTACGGCGCGGCGATGATAAACGCGCAGGCAATGTACGATGCGGGCTATGACGGGCGCGGACAGGCGGTGGCGATTATTGACGGCGCATTTGACACGTCGCATGATTTTTTCGCGTCGGACATAGAAAATCCGAAATTTACAAAGAGCTCGATAAAGGAGCTTATTGAAAACAACAAGCTGAACGCCAATATATCGGCAAATCAGGTGTACAAAAGTGAAAAAATCCCGTTCGCGTACGATTACGGCGAAGGTGACGCGGACACGTACGCCGCGGATATTCACGGTACTCACGTCGCCGGTATAGCGGCGGGTAAGAACGGCGTGATCGAGGACACGACATTTTCGGGCGTCGCGCCGGAAGCGCAGCTTGTGCTGATGAAGGTGGCAGACAGTGATGACATTATGAACAACAGCACAATCATAGCCGCGATGGACGATGCGTCGAAAATGGGCGTGTGCGCGGTAAATGCAAGTCTCGGCGGATCTGACGGTGAAGATCCTCCGTATATTACTGCCTCGAACAATTTGCGCCGCGCGGGTATAGCGTTTGTATGCGCGGCGGGTAACGATAACAGATACGAGGAAACAACGGACAATCCGGATTACAGCTACAATATTTTCCCTGCCGGCTTGTCGTCAGCCACGGCGGTCGCGTCGATTGAGCCGAACCGTGTGTGGGTGTTTTCCGGAAAGTTTACTCTCGGCGATGAAAAGCTGGATGCGTCTTACAGCAAGCCGTTCTTTGAAAAATTTTCGGATAAGCCGTACGAGTACGTTTGCGGCGAGACGCTCGCCGATTTTCAAGCGATGGATGATATCGCGGGTAAAATAGCGGTGGCTCCGTACGGGACGGACGCGAAAAGCAGTAAACTGCTTGAAATGGGCGTCGTAGGTCTTATAGCCGTATCGAAGAATGAAGATTTCTTCGTAATAAGCACGGTAAGCGATGAAATACCGGGTGTAATGGTGAGCAAATCCGTCGGAGAAAAGCTTCGGAACGCGGAAAACAAAGCAATTCAGGCGAATGTCGGGGAAATTATATATAATAAGGACAACGAGCCGGTTATGGCTGACTATACAAACTGGGGTACAGGGGCGAGTCTCGAGCTTAAGCCGGAGATTACCGCTCCCGGCAGCAATATACTTTCGTCGGTAAACGATGATGAGTACAGAAACGACAGCGGCACATCGATGGCGGCGCCGCAAATAACGGGAGCTATGGCGCTTATGAGCGGCTTTGTTGACGCGAAATATCCCGCTGTTAACGAGGACAAGGTCGCGCTTATGGAAAATCTGCTGATGAGCTCGGCTGATATTGTGTTCCAAGACGAGGGAAAGACGCTCCCCGAGTCGCCAAGACGTCAGGGCGCGGGACTGGTGGATTTGAAAAACGCGATGAAAATCCCCGTGATATTAAAGGGCGATACGGGCAAGTCGAAGCTGAGCCTCAAGGATAATCTGACAGATGACATAACGCTTAAGTTCACGGCAAAAAATCTGACGGGCGAGCCTGTAACGTACGACAATATAAAAATTTACGCGTTCACGGATAATTATGAGGAGCGTGACGGTAAAAATATTATTACAGATTCCGTTAAGCTCGAATTTGAGCCCGACGCAGAAAATCCCTCGAGCGTGACGGTACCCGCGAACGGAGAAAAAGAAATAACGCTTAAGATAAAACTCAACAGCGCGCGGACAACCGCGAATAAAGAAATTTTCACAAACGGCTTTTGGGTTGATGGCTTTGTCGTTCTCTCGTCCTCGAACGGCGCGGCGGCAAGGGTGAGTATGCCGTACACCGGTTTTTACGGCGACTGGACGGCGATCGACGCCATAGCTACGCCGTATTTCGGAGACGGCGGCGGAGACGGCGGTTTAATGATGTCGTATGGCGACGCGGATTTTATGCTCGGCACAAATCTTTTCGCACAGGATGAAGCCGACAGGAGCGAATACGAAAGCGAAGATTATGTCGGACTTTCCGATGCTCACGCGGATGATTACTACGTGCTGATGTGTATGCGGCGCACCCTGACAGACGCTAATGTGAAAATTGAAGGCGTTGACGGTGATTTGATCGGCGAAAATAAGATAGATTTTGGACTGACGCGCAAGACCGAAGAGGAGGGCGGTGGCAACGCAACCCTTTGGCTTTATTTTGACGACGTGAGCGACGGCGATTATTATGTTACCGTGTCGGGTAAGAACGGCTACGGCAGTAATCAAAGCCGCGTCGAGGAAAGAACGTATAAATGCTACATCGACTCCGAGCCGCCCGACATACAAAATCCGGAAATTTACGAGGAGGGCGGCAGGGAATACGCGTCGTTCACGGCGAGCGACAACCGATACTTGATGGGCGCGGCGGCTCACGACGCGTCGGGTAAAACAGTTACCGAGCCGATCAAGGCTGAAAAGAGCGCGGATATAAAGCTTGACATAACAGGTATGGACGCTGATACGCTCGAATTTTCCGTTATCGACTACGCGTATAACGAAAACGTGTTCACAATCGGCAAGGTCAGCGCGGAAATCACGGGCGTTGTTACAAACGGCGGCAGCGCCGCGGTTTTTGCAAATGTGACGAACACAGCCGACGACGCGGACGCGGACGTTATAACGGCAGTGTATGACTATGACGGCAGGCTTATAGGAATTGACAAGCAAAACGTAATTCTTAAAAGCGGTGAAAAAAAGGTATTCACATTCGGTTTTGACGATGTGCCTGATGCTGATGCTATAAAGCTGTTTGTGTGGAAGCATGGTGAAATGACGCCGCTCTGCGCAGCGGTTACAAAATAAATAGCTGCGGCTGACAAAAAAGTCCCGACCGTTATATTGCGGTCGGGGCTTTGCTTTTATTGCGAGGCAAAAAGGTTCTGGGGTACCCGACAGAAATCTTTGATTTCGTGTTGGGTCAGGTTCTTATTTTATCGTGATTTTCATATATCTCATTCTTTTCTTTCTTATATGCAAAAACACCGCTCCGGCAGCCGCGAGGACGAACAGTATGATTGCCACAAGCTGCGATATGCCGAATTTGCCGGGTATTAAAAACAGCACATACATCGGATCGCGCATACCCTCTAAGAAAAATCTGCCGAACGAGTACCACATAAGATAGAAACAGAACACCTGTCCGTCCGCCTTTTTCTTGTCGCGCAGAAGCAGCATTATCGCAAGCCCGATCAAATTCCACACCGCCTCGTACAGAAACAGCGGATGTACGGGCGGAGCGCCGTTAATGCTCATGCCGAGCAGCGATGACGTTTCGCCGCCGTACACTTCGGCGTTCGTGAAATTTCCGAACCTGCCTATCGCCTGACCTATCAAAAGACCGGGCGCGCACGCGTCGAACACCTTCAAGGTGTTTATTTTTTTGACGCGGCAGTAGATATACGCCGTGATCACCGCCGCTATCAAGCCGCCGTAAATCGCGAGACCGCCGTTCCATATTTTCAGCATGTCGGCAAAGGAGTGAAATTCGCCGGGTGAAAACAGAATGTAGTAAATTCTCGCGCCGATTATACCGGTGATAAGCCCGTACAGAGCGATATCCCATATGTTGTCCTTTTTTACGCCTCGGTTTTCGCAGGTGGCGCACACGAACAGCATCGCGAGGATAAAGCCGCCGAGTATTATAATCGCGTACCAGTACACGGGGTGCGAACCCACGTGAAACGCGACGGGATTTATATTCATGCTCAGTCCTATGTTCGGGAAGGAAATATTATTCATGTAAAAACCTCCAAAATTTTATCGAAACATTTGAAATATTTCTGTAATCTTTCAGCAATCAAATTTTAATTTTCCTATTCACATTTTGAAACATTTGTGATATAATAGCAATATACACAATATATTGTATGTGTATATCCAAAATTTAACAATATATATGATTCACATTTGACTGCCTCCGTTACATTATACCGTATCTTGAGCAAAATTACAAGAGAAACGGAAAAATAATGAAAAGTACGGGTACGAAAAATAAAAAAAGTATTGCATTTTTCGTAAAATTAGGTTAAAATGGAGATAATGGGAGTGAAATGGAGTAAATGGGATTAAAAACCATGGACTTTGGGTAACTCCGAATTAAATCCGAAAGGCAGGTGACATATATAATGGTAAATTTTGTGGACGAATATCCCCGACAGCTTGACGAGCGCGGACGAATAATTCTGCCCGCGAAGGTAAGGGAAAAGATGTCCGAAACGGTATATGTCACCCGTTCGATGTCCGACAGGTGTCTGCTTCTGTTCACACAGGAGGAATGGGACAAGCTCGCCGAAAAAATAAACAGACTGCCGACCGCAACCGACAGGAATGCGGCGGCGTTTTCGCGTCTCTTTTTCGGCAAGGCAAGCTCGGCGGACGTTGACAAGCAGGGAAGAGTACCCATTTCAAAGCGTCTCATAGAGTACGCCGGACTTAAAAAGGACGTCGTGCTTGTCGGCGCGAACACGCGCCTTGAGATTTGGGACAGCGAGGTTTGGGAGCATTACCAGGCGGAGCTTTCCGACGATGTTATGATGGAGGGTATCTTAAAGTACGACCTGAATATATAAGAAGGAGAACGGTTATGGATTTTCGGCATATTTCGGTTCTGTATGAGGAAAGCATAGCCGCGCTTCAGGTCAGGGAAAACGGCTTGTACGTCGACGGCACGCTCGGCGGAGGCGGTCATTCGTACGGAATACTCGCGTCAAACGACACCTGCCGTCTCATAGGCATAGACCGCGACAGCGAGGCGATCGCCGCCGCGTCGAAGCGTCTTGAACGGTTCGGGGAAAGATTCACGGCTGTAAACGACAATTTCAGCAGCATAAAAAACATACTTTCCGATTTGTCGATTGGCAAGATAGACGGCGCGCTGCTCGACATAGGCGTAAGCTCGTACCAGCTAGACAATCCCGAGCGCGGGTTTTCGTATATGCACGACGCTCCGCTCGATATGCGCATGGACGCGAGAAGCGGAAAAAGCGCGCGCGACGTTGTAAACGGTTACGCGTGCGGGGAGCTTACGCGTATATTTTACGAGTACGGCGAGGAAAAGTGGTCGAAGCGCATCGCGGAGTTTATCTGCAAACGCCGCGCCGAAAGACCGATCGAGACAACGTACGAGCTTGTGGACGTCATAAAGGCGGCTGTGCCCGCAAAGGCGAGAAGTGACGGCGGTCACCCCGCTAAAAGGGTATTTCAGGCGATAAGAATAGAGGTAAACGGTGAGCTTGACGCGCTTAAAACAGCGCTTGCGGACTTCACGGACGCGCTTAAAAGCGGCGGCAGACTTGCGGTCATCACGTTTCACTCTCTTGAGGACAGAATAGTAAAGCAGGAATTTGCGAGAATGAGCAAGGGCTGCACGTGCCCGAAGGAATTTCCGGTGTGCGTGTGCGGCAACAAGCCTACGATAAAGCTTGTGTCGCGCAAGCCCGTACTGCCCGGCACAAAGGAGTGCGCAGACAATCCGAGAAGCAAGAGCGCAAAGCTGAGAATTGCGGAAAAGCTTTGAGGATAATAAGGAGACTTATATGAATTACGGTAATCTGGCATACAAATTGCCCGAGGAACGCCCGAAGCGTCCCCCGCAGAAGAAACGTAAGAAAAAACAGGTTAGAAGGACAAGAAAGCAGATGGCGTTAAGGAATAAGATGATTCGCAGAGTTTGCGTTATCGCGGCTGTCGCTGTTTCTGCGAGCTTTATGATATCACAGTTTGTCGCCGTAAACGAGGGAAGCAGAAAGATCGAGTCGCTCCGTAAGCAGCTTTCCGACACGGAGGCGGTAACGAGCCGCATGATTTTTGACATGGAGCAGAGCGTTGACCTCGCGGAGATTGAAAAGCAGGCGACGACGCGGCTCGGCATGCAGCGCCCCGAAAAATACCAGATAATTTATGTGAACGTCAAGCAGGACGATATGACGGAAAAGACGGCGGGCGAAGTCGAAGGCACGGGGAACAGAATTATGAACATGATTAAGAGCGCCGGAAGTTATATTGTCAACTTTTTCAGCATAAAATAATTCTTGGAAGCCCTGTAATATAATTTAGAAGGAATGAGGCAATGAAACCGTCGCTTAATGAAATAAACAAGAAAAGTACAATCATTGCCGCGGTCGTGGTAATCGCGCTTATGGCTCTGACGCTGCGCGTCGGTTATTGGCAGATTATACGCGGCGAGGAGCTGTCCGCGAAAGCAAAAGCGCAGCAGCAGGGCTCGGGAGTTATAACGGCGTCGCGCGGCACGATCTACGACCGCAATGGCAAGGTGCTTGCCGAAAGCGCGTCCGCGAATACGCTGATATGCAACCCGGAGGACGTTAAGGCTGACGGCAACGCCGATGTTATAGCCTCAAGGCTCGCGCCGGTAATAGATATGAAGCCGGACGAAATAAAGAAGCTTATTACAAAGGAAAACAGGTATCAGGTTATAAAAAAACGTCTTTCAACAGACGAAACAAACGCGGTAAAGGAGCTTTTGAGCTCCGACAACGACGCGGAAACGGCAAAGGCGTTCAGCGGAATATACTTTGAGGAGGACTCGAAGCGTTACTATCCCTTTAACGTCGCGCCGCACGTGCTCGGCTTCACGGGTTACGACAACAACGGCATACAGGGCATAGAGCTAACGTTTGACGACGCGCTTATGGGCAAGAACGGCAGCATCGAGCAGAACCAGAATGCCGACGGCACAACGCTCAAGGCGCAGCAGGCGGAGTACATAAACGGAGCGGTAAAGGGCTACAACGTCGTACTGACGATAGACGAAACGCTCCAGCACTTCCTTGAAAAGCATTTGGAGGAAGCCGTCGCCGAGGATGAGCTTAAGGAGGGCGCGGCGGGTATAATTATGAACCCCAAGACGGGCGAAATACTCGCTATGGCGACAAAGCCCGATTTTGATGTAAACAATCCTTACGATATAGAGCAGTTTGAAAAATACATGCTCAAATATACGGAAACAACCGACGATGAGGACGAGGACGAGGACGGCGCAAAAGCGACGCCGAAGCCGAAAAAGACAATAGAAAACCTCACCGACGAGGAGGTCGCGGCGGCGCGTAACAAGATGTGGAGAAATAAGGCGATATCCGACACGTACGAGCCGGGTTCGACCTTTAAGATAATAACCGCGGCGGCGGCGCTCGAAGAACATGTGGTAGACCTCGATTCGACGTTCTACTGCCCGGGCTTTAAGATAGTCGCCGACAGAAAGATAAACTGCGCGAACACAGACGGTCACGGACCGCAGACATTCGTGGAGGGCGTTCAAAACTCCTGCAACCCTGTGTTTATGGAGCTTGGACTTCGTCTCGGCGCGGACAAATTCATGGAATACTTCAGAGCCTTCGGACTTGCCGACACGACCGATATGGGACTTGTCGGAGAGGCTTCGAGCATATATTACCACAACAGAATGAGCGACGTGGATATTGCCACAAGCTCGTTCGGACAGGGCTTTCAGATAACGCCGATACAGCTTGCCACGGCTGTTTCAGCCGTTGTTAACGGCGGCGTGAGAATGAAGCCGAGAATAGTAAAGGAAATACGCGGCACAAACGGCGTTGTAAAGAGCTATGAATCGGAGGAGGTCGCGCGCGTAATATCCGAGGAAACGTCGCAGAAAATGCGCGAGATACTCGAATCGGTCGTGTCGCTCCCGACTTCGACGGGTAAAAACGCCTATGTAAAGGGCTGCCGCATAGGAGGCAAAACAGGAACGTCCGAGAAGGGTAACCGTGAGGAGGAAAAGCGTATCGCGTCCTTCATAGGCTTTGCTCCTGCGAACGATCCGGAGCTTGTATGCCTCGTAATGCTCGACGAGCCGCAGGTGGACAATAAGTACGGCGGAACGATTGCCGCGCCGCTTGTGGGTGAGATTATAGAGGACTCGATGAATTATCTCGGCATAGAGAAGCAGTACACCGCGGACGAAACACCTGACGTAAGGGTGGAAATACCCGACGTAAGGCAGCTTGAAGAGTCGGAAGCGCGTGCAAAAATAGCCGAGGCGGGACTTTATCTGAATGTTGTGGGAGACGGCGACACCGTTGTGGATCAGCTTCCGCAGCCGGGCGTAATGATAGGAGAAAATTCAACAGTAATTATATACACAGAGGAAAGAGATAAATCGGATACCGTCACCGTGCCGGATCTTACAGGCGTCTCGGTCGAGGACGCGGAATACACTCTTGCGCTGTGCGGACTGAACTTCGAGGTGATAGGAGCCGGTCACAGTGAGGAAAAGGGAGCGTACGCCGTAAAGCAGAGCATTGAAGCCGGCGAACAGGTCGCTCCGGCGACGGTAATCGGAGTGGAATTCCGTCAGTTGACTTCAGATTAAACGAAAGGGGAATTATAAATGTTGGCAAGTGAGCTTCTCGGAGCGAAATGGCTTGAAGAACATGATGATATCGAACTTACGGGCATAGCGTACGATTCGCGCAGCGTGCTTCCCGGCAACGTGTTCGTGTGCATAAAGGGATTTGAAACGGACGGACACAAATACGCCGCCGCAGCAGTCAAGAACGGCGCGGCGCTCATAGTCGCGGAGGACGCGCTTGACGTGAGCGTGCCTGTGTGGTATGTTGAAAATTCGCGCAAGGAAATCGCTGAAATGGCTTGCAAATACTACGACAATCCCTCGAAGAAGTTTAAGCTCATAGGCGTTACCGGCACGAACGGCAAAACGACGATAACGTACCTTATAAAGAGCATTGTCGAGGAGGCGGGTATGCTCATAGGCGTTATCGGCACGAATCAGAATATAATCGGCGACAAGGTGCTTGTCACGCAGAGCACCACCCCCACGACGCCCAACGCTTTGGAGCTGCAAAAGCTGTTCGCGGAAATGGCGGAGAGCGACGCGGACGGCGTTGTAATGGAGGTTTCGAGCCACGCGCTGGAGCTTGAAAGAGTGCACGGCTGCCGATTCGACGTGGGCGTGTTCACAAACCTTACGCGCGACCACCTCGATTTCCATAAGACTATGGAAAACTACCTCGCGGCGAAGGCAAAGCTGTTCGATATAAGCGCGAAGGGCGTTGTAAACTTTGACGACGAGGGCGGCAGGAAGATAGCCGCGACAGCGCCGTGCGACATTATAAAGGTAGGTCTCGGCGACGGGTGCGACCTTCAGGCGGAGAATATCCGCATAACGGCTCGCGGCACTGATTTTGACGTTGTGTATAACGGGGAAAAGTACCCCGTTCATATAGTGATACCGGGACGGTTCAGCGTGTACAACGCAATATGCGCGTTCGGCGCTGCGCTGCAGCTCGGCATAGACATACCGACCATAGTAAGAGGACTTGAAAAAGCGACGGGTGTTGTCGGACGCGTCGAGGTCGTTCCGACCGACACCGACTACACGGTAATAATAGACTACGCGCACACGCCCGACGGGCTTGAAAACATCATACGCGCCGTAAAGGATTTCGCGAAGGGCAGGGTAATAACGCTGTTCGGCTGCGGCGGCGACCGTGACGCGACAAAGCGTCCGATAATGGGCGAGATCGCCGGACGGCTGTCGGACTACAGCATAATCACCTCCGACAACCCGCGCACCGAGGATCCGATGGCGATTATAAACAGTATAGAGGAAGGTATGAAAAAGACGGACGGCAAGTACACCGTCATAGCCGACCGCCGAGAGGCGATAGGCTACGCTCTCGACCACGCCGAAAAGGACGATGTTATTATCCTTGCCGGCAAGGGACAGGAAACGTACCAGATAATCGGTAAGGAAAAGATAGATTTTGACGAGAGAGTTGTAGTTTACAAGCATTTGAATAAGTAAAATACAAGGGCTGTCACAAGCGGCAGCCTTTGTTTATGTAATACGGCGAGAGCCGATATAGTTACGAAAGGGGTTAAAGGTCACAGTCATGCAGTCTTTAACGACGGAAGAAATAATTAAAGCGACCGGCGGCACGCTCATAGGCGGCGGCGAAACGGTGATAAAAGGTATATCCACAAATTCGCGTGAGATTAAAGAGGGCGAGCTGTTCATACCGCTCGTCGGCGATAAGTTCGACGGTCACGAGTTTATACGCGCGGCGTTTGAGCTTGGCGCGTCTGCCGCTCTCACATCGAAGGAAACGGAGCTTTTTATAGGTAAGACGATTATACGCGTAAAGGACACTAAAAAGGCTCTCGGCGCGATTGCCACGTACTACAAGGAAAAGCACAACGTCACGACAATAGCCGTCACCGGCAGCGTCGGCAAAACGACAACGAAGGACATGGTGTATTCCGTAATATCGCAGAAGTACAACACGCTTAAAACGGCGGCTAACTTCAACAACGACATCGGTCTGCCGCTGACGATTTTCCGGCTTGAAAAGGAGCATGAGGCGGCTGTGCTCGAAATGGGCATGAACCATTTCGGCGAGATAGACTACCTCGCCTCAATAGGCAAGCCCGACGCCGCGATAATAACGAACATAGGCGAGTCGCACATCGAAAATCTCGGCTCGCGCGAGGGTATATTCAAGGCTAAAATGGAGATAACAAACCGTTTCGGCAGGGACAACACGCTTATAGTAAACGGCGACAACGACTTCCTTCGCACGGTAAAGGGAGAATACAAGGTCGTGCGCTACGGCTTGGGAAGCGATAACGACGTGTACGCTAAGGATATAGTAAATAAAGGTCTTGGCGGCATATCGTTCACGGCTGTTGTAAACGGCACGGAATACGCGGCGGAGCTTGCCGTACCGGGTGAGCATAACGTGTATAACGCACTCGCGGCGATATGCGCGGGTATCGAGTTTAAGATACCGATGGACGATATACTGCGCGGCATAAAGACGTTTGAGCCGACGGCGCAGAGGCTCGCGGTCGAGGATTACAAGGGTATAACGATAATAAACGACTGCTACAACGCCTCGCCCGACTCTATAAAGGCTGCGCTTAAGGTGCTCGCCGCGACCGACGCGAAAAGGCGCGTCGCGGTACTCGGAGACGTTCTCGAAATGGGTGAACACGCTCCCTCGGCGCATTACGGTCTTGCGAAATACGTGAAGGACGCGGGCGTAGACGTGCTTGTTACGGCGGGTGAGAATATGAAAAACATTGCGCGCGGAGCGAAGGAGCAGGGCGTAAGTGAAATACACGCGTTCGACAAGACGCTTGAAGCTTGCAATTTCGTAAAGGACGCTCTCAAAGAGGGCGACGCGGTGCTTATAAAGGCGTCGCACGGCATGAGATTTGCAGAGGTTTACAACGCGATAAAGGATAACTAAAGAGGTGTAAGAAATGGACAGTATAAAGGAACTTGTGATGCTCGCGCTTTTGCCGTTTATCGCGTCGCTCGCGGTAACACTGCTGCTCGGACGGGTGTTCATACCGTGGCTTCGGAGGCTGAAATTCGGACAGGAGATCCGCGAGGAGGGTCCGAAGTGGCACCAAAAAAAGTCGGGCACGCCGACTATGGGCGGAATAATGTTCATAACGGGCATAGCGGTCGGAGTTGCCGCCGCGTCGGTAATGTTCGCCGCGCAGGGTAACTTTTCACCGAAATTCGCAAGGTGTATAGTAATATTCGCCGTCGCGCTCGGCTTCGGTGTAATCGGCTTTATAGACGACTATATAAAGGTTGTAAAAAAGCGCAACCTCGGACTTACCGCGATACAGAAGTTTATGCTTCAGGTTTTGCTTGCAGCGGTGTACGTCGTCGCGATGTACGCGCTCGGCGAGCTTAACACGGCGATCATAATACCGTTCACAGCGATAGAATGGACAATGCCGCTGTGGTTATATATACCGTTTATCATGTTCGTGATAGTCGGCGTTGTAAACGCCGTGAACCTCACGGACGGACTTGACGGGCTTGCGTCGGGCATAACGGCTGTTGTGGCGCTGTTCTTTATGCTCACGGCGTACATGAAGTTTTCCGAAACGGGCGTAACGGTGTTCGCCGCCGCGCTTCTGGGCGGACTTTTGGCGTTCCTCTGCTACAACAAATACCCCGCGAAGGTGTTCATGGGCGACACGGGCTCGCTGTTTCTCGGCGCGGCTGCCGCGCTTATGGCGATAGACCTCAAAATGACGATATTCCTCATAATCGTCGGCTTCGTGTACCTCATGGAAACGCTGTCGGTAATAATGCAGACGACGTACTTTAAGATTACGAAAAAGAAGTACGGCGAGGGCAGAAGAATATTCAAAATGACGCCGATACACCACCATTTTGAAAAGTGCGGCTGGAGCGAGAAGAAAATAGTTATAATATTTACGCTCGCCACGGCAATACTATGTATAATCGCGTGGTTCGGCATACTCATATAAAATCAGCATAAAACGGAAAAGGTGATAAGCATGGCGGGAGCATCCACGTTAAGCGGAACTTCGCGGCAAAAAAGAATACCTCCGCGTAAAAGCGCGGTACGGATACAGGCGGGAGATATGGACTACACGTTTTTGTTCATAGTTATTTTGCTGCTGTTTTTCGGACTTGTAATGCTGCTGTCGTCGTCCGCGCCGGCGGGCAGCACCATATACGGCAACCCGTACTACTTTTTTATAAAGCAGGCGTCATGCGCTGCGGCGGGACTTGTCGGAATGTTCCTTGTGTCGCGGATAAATTACAACGTGTATAAAAAATTCGCGAACCCGATGATGCTCGTATGTATAATACTGCTCGTGTGCGTGCTTGTGCCGGGCATAGGCGTGAGGCTGAACGGTTCGCGAAGGTGGCTCAACACGCCGTTTATACAGCTTCAGCCGTCGGAGTTTATGAAGCCCGTTATCGCGATTTATTTTGCGAAACAGATTGACACGGGAAAATACGATCTGAAAAAACCGGGCGGCAATTTGCCGTTCATAGGCGTGCTTATAATTGTGCTCGGACTGATGCTTATGGAAACGCACCTGTCGGGCGCGATAGTTATAGCGGGCATAGGCGTTACGGTAATGATAGCCGGAGGCACGCCGATAAAGCCGATGCTCATAGGACTGCTTATACTGCTGCCTATAGGAATAATCGCGATCCACGCGGTGAGCGCGGTGCGGTGGGCGAGAGTAACGAGTTTCCTTGACCCGTTCAAGGACATACGCGACGAAAGTTATCAGGTCGCGCAGGGACTTTACGCGATAGGCTCTGGCGGCATATTCGGACGCGGACTCGGACAGAGCGTGCAGAAATATTCGTACCTCCCAGAGCCGTACAACGACTTTATATTCGCTATTGTATGCGAGGAGCTCGGACTTGTCGGCGCGGTAGTCGTAATGTTGCTGTTTGCGGCGCTGATACTTAGAGCGATAAAGATAGCGGTAAATGCTCCCGATACATATTCGTCGCTTGTGGCGCTCGGCATAGCCGCGCAGCTCGCGATTCAGACGATACTCAATATAGCGGTCGCAACGTCAAGCGTGCCGAATACCGGTGTGTCGCTGCCGTTCTTCAGCTACGGCGGTACGGCGATACTGACGCTTTTGCTTGAAATGGGCATACTGCTGAACATATCACGCTATTCAATTAAGGATTAAAGGAGATTACTATGAGAGTAATATTTGCCGGCGGCGGCACGGCGGGTCACATAAACCCCGCAATTTCAATCGCCGACTACGCGAAATCGCAGGACGGCGATTTTAAGGCGCTTTTTATCGGAACGAAAAGCGGTATGGAGACGCGCCTTGTGCCGAAGGCGGGCTACGACATTAAATATATCGACATTGAGGGCTTCGACAGACGGCACCTTCTAAAAAATATATCAGTCATCAAAAAGCTCATGCAGTCGCGCCGCGACTGCGCTGAGATAATAAGGGATTTCAAGCCCGACTGTATCGTATGCACCGGCGGTTATGTGAGCGGTCCCGTCGCGATAGCGTCTAAGGACACGGGCGTGCCGTCGCTCATACACGAGCAGAACGTGTACCCCGGACTTACGGTAAAGGGCGCGGAAAATTACGTGACGTACCTTGCTTTGAGCTTTGAGGAAACGGTGAACCACATGAAGCACAAGGATAAGTGCGTCGTGACCGGTAACCCGATACGCAAGGAAATTCTCGAGGCGGACAAGCAGACGTCGCGCGACAGGCTCGGCATAAAAAAGCCGTTCGTTATGATTTTCGGCGGCAGTCTCGGAGCGGACAAGATAAACGACACGGTGATAGAAATGCTCGACCGCATAAACGCGGAGCAGGAAATAGAGCTGTTGTTCGGCACGGGCGTGCGCAATTACGACAAGGTTATGCAGACGATCGCCGCGAAGAAGGTAACGGTCGGCGACAATGTGAAAATAACGGCGTATATAGACAATATGGCTGACTATATGTCGGCAGCCGACGTGGTCGTGTCGCGCGCGGGCGCGATAACGGTAAGCGAAATCGCCGCGCTCGGCAAGCCGTCGATACTGATACCGTCGCCGAACGTGGTACGCAACCACCAGGAACAGAACGCGCGCGAATTTGAAGCGAACAACGCCGCGGCGGTAATACTCGAAAGCGAGCTTACGTCCGAAAAGCTGTACGAAAAAATGATGTCGCTCGTGGAAAACGAGGCGCAGCTTAAGCTGATGTCGGCGAATCTAAAAAAAATCGCGCGAACGGACGCGCTCGAACGCATATACGAACTGATGATAAAAATGTCGAAAGGAAACGGGTAAATGAAAAAAACAACGGTAAAAGGCACAAACGACTATCTCCCCGAAGAGGCGAGACTGCGCGGCTACATTCAGCAGACGATACTCAAAACGTACACCGACGCGGGTTTTGAGCGCATAATGACGCCGGCTGTCGAGGATATAGAGAACCTCGACAAGAGCGACGGGGGAGATAATTTAAATCTTATATTCAAAATATTAAAGCGCGGCGACAAGCTGCAAAAGGCGCTCGAAACGGGCGATGAAAAGAACCTCGCGGATATGGGACTGCGCTACGACCTCACGCTGCCGCTGTCGCGCTACTTCGCGAACAACCGCGAAAAACTGCTGCTTCCGGCGAAGTGCATACAGATCGACCGCGTGTACCGCGCGGAGCGTCCGCAGAAGGGTAGACTGCGCGAGTTTATGCAGTGCGACATAGATATAATCGGCTCATCGTCGCCGTCGTGCGAGGTCGAGCTTATACACACGACCGCAAAAGCGCTGCTCGCGCTCGGTATGAGCGGCTTCACGGTAAGGGTAAACGACCGCCGCATACTGCGCGCGCTTTTGACTAAGCTCGGCTTTGCGGAGGACAGCCTTGACAGCGTGTGCATCACGTTTGACAAGCTCGATAAAATAGGTCTTGACGGCGTGAAGGCGGAGCTTACGGACAAGGGCTTTGACGGCGGAGCGATAGGACGTTTTGCCGAAATGTTCGCATCGCCCGTCACACTCGACAGAATAAAGGAAATATGCGGCGGCGAGCTTACAAATGACGCGGAGTTTATCATAAACGCGTCGAGGGAGCTTGCGGACGGCAGATATGGCGTTGAGTTTGACATATCGCTCGTGCGCGGACAGGGATATTATACCGGCGCGGTGTTTGAGATAGTGTCGGATAAGTTCCGCGGCTCGGTCGCGGGCGGCGGCAGATACGACAACCTCATCGGCAAATTCACGGGTGAAAATGTACCGGCGGTGGGCTTTTCAATCGGCTTTGAGCGTATTTTCGCGATAATGTCCGAAGAGAAAAACGCGCTGCCGCAGGCAAAAAAGAGGATAGCGCTGATATTCGACAAGGACGACGTTGTAAACGCGGTAAGGGCGGCGGAGACGCTTCGCGAAACGTACGAGGTAACGCTCGCGGAAAAGCCGAAAAAGATGTCAAAATACCTCGACAGGCTTGCAGAAAAGGGCTATTCGGGCTTCTGCTTCGCGGACAATACGGACGAGATACGCGAGCTTAAATAAAGTCAATTCATTTTTTTCATTTCTATTCTTTAACCCAAAAAACGGGACGGCAGTCGCCGCCCCGTTTTTTGCGTCTTAATTTATCTGTTCAGATAGTTATACAGCATTACCGCGAATTCCGCGCGCGTGATCTCGCGCTTCGGGTTGAAGCTGCCGCTGTCGTCGCCCTTTACAACGCCCATCGCCGTTAAAAGCGCAATATATCCCTTATTTTCGGTAACGTCCGCGTACGGCGTGACGTAAATATCATCATACTTCGCGTATTCCTCCGCGCCTATCGCGCGTATGAGGTAAATTGACGCCGTTTCGCGCGTGATAACCGCGTCGTCCTCGCGTTCGTTTTCCTTTATGATATTACCCGCGGCAGCGCGCGCGTACGCCGCGTCGATCTGCTCGGTGCTGCCGTACCTTACGATAACGCTTTCGCCGCCCGAAACGAACGTCAGAAGCGTCAGAAGGTCGGACTGCGTTATTTTCTCGTCCGGCTTGAAGCTGCCGCCCTCAAAGCCTATGCCGTACTCCGCGAGCGCGTTTATATAACTCTCCGCGTAGTGACCGGATATGTCGGAGTAGGAGAGAGGTTCGTCCTCCGCGCCCGTCACCTCTTGGTTACGCCAGTCGATAAGCTTGCCCGTGAACGGATTTACCGACGTGTACGAGCCGTCATACGCGTAAACGGGAACAATATGCGCTCCGTCCCCACGGTACGTCTCCATGCACACGGGCTTGTATTCCTTCTGCGTAAAGAACGCGTCGGCAGCCTCGTCGGCAGTCATAGCGTCGTCGATTGACGGAAACTCAACGTCGGAATACGTGATATCGTAGTTCGTGAGAACGCCGTTCGTAAGCGTCATATACGCGCCGTCACGCTCCACTCTCGCGCCGTTTACGTATCTGTCGTAGCCGCTTGTTTCCTCGTCGTACGCGTACTCGTCAGCCTTGCCGCCCGCGAGAGCTTTAAGCACGTCGTCATTTTGGTACGTGTAATTGATATCCTTTTCGTTTACGTCGTAATCGCGGCTCATGCTGAACGAAATGATTTCGCCCGTTTTCGCGTTTGCCGTGACGCGAACGTATACAGCGTTATCCTTGTCGGAAGAGGTCATGCTGATGTTGTAGAAATAAGTGTCCTCCGACGTGTCTTTATACAGGTTTACGCGCTCCGATTTCATATCGGACGGAACGGCAAGCGTTTTGTTGTCCTTTATCTGCTTTTCAATGTCCGCCTTTGATATAAGACCGTTTATATTGTCTATTTCCTCTATTTCGCGCGGACTTAAACCGCTCTCCAGCGCGTCCTCCGCCTTCATGTTTGCGGTCGCGCCGCCGCCCGAGGTGGGGACGGAGTAATTGCGGTTTATATCCTCGACCTCGCCGGTCAGAGCGTTGATGTACCTGCCGTACGACGATTTCTGCACATATGCGGGGTAGAACGTGAGCTTATCGCTGTCATAGTCATAAAAGCTCGAATAAACAAGCTCCATACCGAGCTTTTCCTTGTACGCGCTCTTTGCCGCGTCAGCGCCGATAAACGCGTCCGCCGACTCAAAGTCAACCGCCGCGGCGGGATCGTACCAAACCGAGTACGACGTAACCGTTCCTTTCACGGTGTCAACGCCGATACTGCCCGTTTCATTCAGCGGCACGCCGTTTATGTATACCGTTATGCCGAAATTCCGCACGCCGTCGTAAAGCGACGCGCTGCCGCGCTCGAAAATTTCCGTTTCGTACGGGTAATCGGGGTTGATTTTATCCTCGAACGCTTCGGCTATTGCCTTCGCGTCCTCCGCGGACATCGACGCCATTTTCGGACCGTCGTACCCGTCCCTTCTCTCATAGCTGTTGTACGCGGTGATAACGCCGTCCTCGTACGCCGTAACGCTAATATTTTTGTCGCCGTCCTCGGTGCTCCAGTTAAACATGTAGGAACTGCCGCTGTCCGTTGCGAACGTACGGCTCGTAAACTCCGTGTACTCGTCCGTTACGCCGACGCGCGGCTTGACGCCCACGAGTACCTTTTGCAGCTCGTCCGCGTTGTTGTCGGCGAACGCCGAGGTAAAGCTCATCATAACCGCCGCCGCCGCAATCAGTGAAACAATCTTTTTCATAATGTGTACCTCCCTGTAATTTTGCTCTCTACATTAAATACTTTTCAGCACGGCAAAAGGTTGCACGAATTTGAAAAAATTTTCAAATTGATATAAAAGAGCAAAACGAAAGGGCATTTTTATGCCCTTTCGACGGTATTCTTATTTCGCGAGGTGGAACGCGTCCTCGATTTCGCTTATTTCGTCGTCGTTTATCGCCACAACGCTGCCGAGATCCTTCGCCGCAATAATCGCCTTCGCGCTGTATTCCGCGACCTCAAGGCGGTCGAACGCGTTAAGAAGGTCGCTGCCCGTTACGATTACGCAGTCGTTTTTGATAATCGCGATAGGCGTGTTTTCCTCAAACACTGCAGCCGTCTCTTTCGGCTTCATATAGTTAGCGCCGAATTCGAGCTTCGGGATTTTACGCATGAGAATGTAGCTTTCGGGGATAGTGCGCGAGTCGAGCGGCTCGTCTGTGACCGCGAACGCCATTATGCAGGGCGGGTGGGCTATGATGATCGAGTTGATGTGCGGGTGCTGCTTGTAGATTTCCTTGTGCAGCTCCACGCTCTTCGACGGGATTTTGCCCATTTCCTTAAAGTCGCCGCTTATCTTAACTATATCCTCCGGTTCGAGATATTTTCTGTCCGAGCCTGTGGGCGTTATGATGAAGCTGTCGCCGCTTATCCTCTGTGAGAATGTGCCCTGCGTGCTCGTAAAGAGCTGCTGGTTGTACGCGCGCTTTATAAGCTTGCACATTTCTCTGCGCGACGCTTTTTCCTCGCTCGATATGTTGTGAGCCACGAACTCGTCCATCGACGTGTCCTGTCTCGACTTGTACCAGTCGATCTGCTCCGCCGTAAGCGCCTTCGGCGTGCCTATGTTGTTCGCGTCTATTTCAAGTCTCGCGCTGAAGTCGAGCGTCTCGAACGATTTGAACGCGTCGAACATTGACTTCGCGCCGATAACAACGCCGTGATTTTCAAGAATAACGGTGTTAAAGCCCTTCATAAACTCAGCCGCGATCTTGTCGCCCAAATCGTTGCTGCCGGGCAGACCGTACTTCGCTATGCCTATCTCGCCGCACGAGAACTTTACGTTCGGGATAAGGCTCGTGTGCGGCAGCTTTCTAACGATAGAGAACGCAACGAGAGCCGGCGGGTGAGCGTGCAGTACGGCTTTGAGGTCGGGACGCGCCTTGTAAATATGCTGGTGGAACGGGTATTCGCTTGACGGCTTGTGGTTGCCGATGATCTGACCGTCGGGCGTGATACGAACCATATCGTCACGCGTGAGCGAACCCTTGTCGATAGAGCCGGGCGTTATCCATATGTCGCCGTTGTCGTCAAGGATCGAGAGGTTGCCTCCCGATGTTGTTGTCATGCCGTAGCCGTAAATTCTTTCCATGAACATTACAAGCTGGTCGGCGGGGTGGAGCATATCCAAATTCATTACATATTCCTCCTTAAATTCGTATATTTTTACTAAATATATTCTACATCAAATATATCCTTTTGTCAATATTATGAAATAAATCCGGCAAAATTATTTGACTCACACAAACCGCGCCGAAAACATAATATAAACCACAGGATAAAACAAAAACAGGGGGTAAGAGCAATATGTTTGACACAATTTCCGTAATAGGAGGAGATTTAAGACAGCTTACCGTCGCGCGGCTTTTGCGTGCGGAGGGTTTTCATGTTTTTCTATATGGCTTTGACAGGGACGGCTCGCTTTTGGGCGGCGGCGCGGACGCGGAGAGCGACCTTGACTACGTGCTTGGCGCGGATATTGTTGTGCTGCCCGTTCCGGTGACGTTCGACGGAGTGACGGTGAACTCGCCCTACTCGGACGATCCGCTGACGATCGACGAGCTTCTGGACAACATAAACCCGTCAGCCGTCGTTTTCGGGGGACAGATACGCCCCGCGCTCGCGGCGGAGCTTGACGAGCGGGGAATAGCCTACCGCGACTACCTAAAGCGCGAGGAACTCGCTGTGCGCAACGCCGTACCTACCGCATTAGCGAAAATGCAGCGGATTTAGAATTTTTCCTCATAAAGTCAAGACCACCCCTTAAAAAGGGGTGGTCTTTGTATAATGCGGACATCTTACCGTCAACCCAATTCGGTATCTAACCCGGTCAATTCAAACGGAGCGCAAAGCGGCGTTATGCTATGCGTATTGTCCCATAGATAAAGTCTGTATTTATCGCCCGTGAGATCTGTCAGAATGTCAATATACGCCGTGTCTGAGTATGATAACAGTTCAAGATTGCCGCATGCCGCGCCGAG
This sequence comes from uncultured Clostridia bacterium, assembly GCA_947591315.1. GTDB lineage: Bacteria > Bacillota > Clostridia > UBA1381 > UBA1381 > Hominilimicola. The sequence goes on along the minus strand of CANQDD010000007.1, from coordinate 11,505 downwards.
CAGTCTGTTATTATTGTCGTAAGCACATACAATCGCCGCTACATTATAGTTATCGAGCGGCGCAGTATACTCATAGCTTACTTCCAAATCCAATCCGTCCTCAGTGCGCGTTGCATTTGCGTCCGTAATTTCCAAGTCTCCCTTGCCTGCCGCCTCAGCCGCGTAGTAGGAGCTCGGGTAAACGGTGAAAGTGACGTTCTTATTTCCCATGTCGAACTCCTTCGCATCCTCGGTGTACTGAGTGCAGGTGCCGTCGGGATTTATGTACACGTAATCGCAATTATAGTCGTCGCTGTCGTATGAATTGCTTTCGTAGTACAGCTTGAATGATGTCATATCGGCTGTTTCCGCTATATCGGGAACTTCTATAAAGCCCTCGTCACTTTTTGTTTCTCCATCGTAAATGCTGATCCATGCATTTGATGATTCATAGCCCTCACTCTCAAGTCCAATAGTTAAATAAATATCAACATTGGCGGGTATACCGTACGCTGTTTGCGCGGACAGAGTAACCGCCGCTTTATTCTTTACAAGCACGAGGTCTTTTCCCGTTATATCAGCACCGTTTACAGTAATAACATCAGCGTCGTCACTTGAGATGACCGGACCGTTGCTTGAATAATAATAATCCTCACTGTTATACGTGCGGCTTTCGTCGCTCACATAGTAATAAATATTCACATCTCCGGTAAAATCCGGACTGAGAACGAGTGAATACGGTATCTCGTTTTGCGTCACGCCGTCAATGGTGCATGACGCAATACTGCTGCGCCAGCCTGCACGCGCGGCATAAACATGTATCCGTGCGTTTTTCGGGAGAGGCGCTCCGTCGGGAGTTTTGATTGTTCCCGAAATCATCAAGCCGCGCATAAGTGCAAGATCAATGTCCGTCTTATCATCATCCGCATTCATGCCCATCCACCCATTGTTTTCATCTGTTACCGTGCCTTCCGGCGTGTAGTATATCGTTTGGTCATATATACTCGAACCGCCCGCGGCGTTAACCGTCAATTCTATTTTGTTTATTCTGCATCCCTTCGGAATCTTGACCGAGTAGGACGCTTCGCTTTCGTTTTTGAAGATTGAATTATATGTTCTATGTGAGCCGTAATCTGTGCTAACATCTACTTCGTAAGACAGGCCGTTTGTAAGCGTGACATCCTGCGGAAGCTTTACCTTGCCGCTTACAGTCACCTCTTCGCCCTCCAACAGCTTTTCCATTGTGATGTCGATATTTTCCGATGTAATATCAATAACATCCGAATATTCGGCGAACGTTTCGCCGTCGATTGCGGTTGCGTATATTTCCAGGTCTACATCTGTCGGATCTTCTACCGCCATATATGTATCGATATTCGCTTCCGTCTCACCCTCCGGAATGATATATGAATTGGCTGTGTAATAATAATTTCCGGTTATTTCAAGTGCCACGCCGCCATTCGGCGCGGCCTCGGGCAGCACAACCTTTCCCTTGATTTTATAAATTTCGCCGCTGTCCGGCGCGTTCACGATTTCGCTTGCTGTCCCTCCGGTAAATTTCAGCTTGACAAAATCGCCGACAATTCTTCCCGCATATCCGCGTACGTTAAGTCCCGTTTGCATGGAAAATTCGCTGTCTATGTACTTTTCGGGAATAAGCATTGTATACGACGCTGTGTCGCTGCCTGCAGGTATGATCACCGTGGTGTCGTATGTTTCTCCGTCATCCGTAGTGCCGCTTAGCCGCAGATTCGCATACTCGCCCTCCATAAAGCCGTTTCTGCTAACCGTTCCCGTCACTGTGCTCATTTTCGGTATGCGTATGTTCAGACTTCTGATTTGGTCTATCGAGGAAGTGTTAAATACTCTCGCCTTGTCATAATTTGTCGTCACGCCTCCGTCGACTGTGTAGTACATTGTTATATCGTGGTAGTAATCGTCAATCATTACTACAAAATCCGTGGGCTCATCTATGTAATAATTTATCGGCAAATTTGCTGTTGCCGTTTTTTGCCCGGGTTTTATTGTAATATTGGCATAACCGTACGCATATGAACCGTAAGCCCGTTCAATTTCCACATTATAGCCGCCGTAATTCTTGGACTCTTCGGGCAGTGTGATCGTGACGGGAATTGTCGAAGTATCTTCATCCTCCTCGGTATCATCGTACGGAACAGGATTAAACAATACGTCCATATCTGTCATATTGCCCTTCGATGTGTCAAAATACATACGGTCGTCGTAGTCGCGGACATCTCCGTAGACCGAATAATATCCGTAGCCGGTGTCGTTATTCATTTCGATATAATAAATTCCATCATCGTATAAGCCCATAGTATAGTCAACCGACGTCTGTCCCTTTTTAATAGTTACGCTTCCGCTTGTATCGATGCTGTAACGATAATTATCGTTATGAACATAGGCATTCATGTTCACAACCGTGTCCTCCGCGGCAGCCTCCGGCAGAGATACCGTGCCGCTTATGGTATGCTTCGGTGCGGGAAGCACAAAGTTGACGGTCTTGTTCGCGTTAAGCGTCAGCACCTCTCCGAGGCGCTCATCATAAGCATAATCGCCGGAGGATGTATAGTATAGATAGCCGTCGAGAACGGCAGGGCTGGAAATACTGTATGTGTTCATACCGACAATATAATCACCCTTTGGAACCTGCATCGAATAATCGACTGAAGTTGCGCCCTCCGTAAAATCCGCACTTGTTCCTCGGTTTGACAGCATATTTAAGATTTTACCGTCCGAATTTTTATCAATGGTGTAAACTACGATATATACACTGTCGCCTTTTTCGGCGGTTACGCCCTGCGGCAGCGTTACCGTTCCCGAAAGCGTTACGGTGTCCGCCGCCATAAGCTGTATATCGCCGTTTTCCTCGGATGCGATAACCTTCTGAATATCGGCTTGCTCCTTCGCCCTTTCGAGCATCATCTCGTGTTCCGCTTGCCTGTCTGCCCGCGCCGTGTCTGTGACGGTTTCCGCGGCGGGCGCTTCTTCGGCTTCATAGTCAGCCAGTGCTGCCGCCGGTGCCGTAAGCATCGCGCATATCGCCAAAATACTTACCAATCTTTTTTTCATGTTGTTCAATCCCTTCTTAAAATGTATTATTAACGTGTCACAACTTCTAAGTATACCACAATAAAGGAAAATTGTCAAATTTAATTATCGTATATTTTCGCTCCGTAGTCTCATATTTATTCACTTCGTTAACATTTTACTGCTTAAATTCCGACTTGCCGCATATACATAAACGGGGGCGGTAACATGGAGCTTACGCGGCGGCAAAGGCGGGAAATACAAGCGGCGTACAGGCGCGGAATAATAAAGGAGCTGTACGCGCGCTCGTGTATCACGAGGGAGGAATACAGAAAACTTATCACAAAATAACAGGGGGGCGGTAGCATGCTGCGTGTTGCGGCTTACGCGAGAGTTTCAACCGAGAAGGACGACCAGATAAATTCACTCGCGAACCAGCGCGCGTATTTCGAGAATTACATAAAAAACCGCCCCGATTGGATTTTTGCCGGCGTGTATTACGACGAGGGCGTGACCGGTACGCAGACGGCGAGGCGTGCGGGCTTTAACAAAATGATTGAAGCTTGCAGAGCGGGCGAAATCGACCTCATACTGACGAAGGAGGTAAGCCGCTTCGCGAGAAACACGGTTGACGCGCTTGCGTACACGCGTGAGCTTCGCGCCTGCGGCGTCGGCATTATTTTTATCAACGACAACATAGACACGCGCGACGGCGACGGCGAGTTTCGGCTGTCGATAATGGCGTCGGTCGCGCAGGAGGAGAGCCGCAAAACGTCGGAGCGCGTCAGGTGGGGACAGCGGCGCGCAATGGAAAAAGGCGTTGTGTTCGGCAACAACAGCATTTACGGCTTTACCCTTAAAAACGGACAGCTTACGGTAAACGACGACGAGGCGGAAATTGTCCGTCTTATTTTTTATAAATACGTCTTAGAGGGCAAGGGCTCGCACATTATCGCGCGCGAGCTTAGCGAAGCCGGTATTAAACCGCCCAAAACGAGCGGTGACTGGAGCGGCGCGGAGGTGCTGCATATACTTAAAAACGAGAAATATATAGGTGATTTGCTCCAAAAAAAATATATCACAACGGACTACCTCACGCACAAAAAAGTCGCCAACAACGGCGGCAAAATTTATATCCGCGGTCACCACGCGCCCATTATAGACCGCGAAATGTGGGACAAGGCGCGCGAAATACGGGAGAGCCGCGCGGTAAGCTCAAATGTGACGCGCCCGTACGGGAGCGGCGTTAAAATAGTCTGCGGCTGCTGCGGAGCGAGCTTTACGCCGCGAAAATCGCCGCGCAAAAGCTGCGGAACGTATACATTACATATGTGCCGCACGCGTTCGCGCCGAGGCAAAACGGGCTGCGGTATGCGGACGGTCAACGACAAATCGCTGAAAACGGTCTTGGAATACATCTCGGATTTTTTCGCCGCCGAATTTGAAAGCGCGGCGGCGGAGGCCGCAAGGGAAATAGAAGCGCTTACTGACACTGACGACACTAGCACGGCACATGTATCCGAAAAAATAAAAGAAGTGAGCGGTAAACGTCTCAAAATGCTCGACGGCTATTTTTCCGGCAAAATAACCGAAACGGACAGGGAACGCCTTACAGCCGAATACGACAGTGAGCTTGCGCGTCTTGCCGCTCAGCTTGACGCACTCGAAAATGAGCAAAAAATCAGAACAGAAAGACAGCGCGGCTCGGATATGCTCGAAATAATCAAAAACGAAACGCGTTATTCCGACAGCGTGTACGCCGAAATTATCGATAAAATCACTGTTTACGCCGACTGTCTTATTGTCAAGCCGAAATATCTCGATCTTTCATTCAGGATTGCATACACGACGCGCGGCTACAAGGACGCGTACACGACGACGATTGAAAATTGCGATATTGTGCGCGGCGAAAACTAAATATTGACAATTCCGCGCCGTTCGGGTATAATAATACATATAAAAATAGAAAAATAAAACAGAAAGGAATGTTTTTTATGAAAAAAGTATTAAGCGTACTGCTGTCGGCAGGCGTAATTGCCGCGGCACTGGCGGGCTGCTCGTCGCAGCCGGCGACAAACGAGGGAGACAAAGCCGAAACGGCAAGTTCCGGCAAGAAGTGGACTATCGCTACGGACACAGTATTTAAGCCGTTTGAGTACACCGACGAATCCGGCAACTTCGTAGGTATCGACGTTGACATCGTTGCCGCGGTAGCGGAGGATCAGGGCTTTGACTACGAGATAAAGAGCCTCGGCTGGGACGCTTCGATCGCCGCTTGTCAGGCGGGACAGGCTGACGGCATGATCGCGGGCGCGTCAATCACCGAAGAGCGTATAGCGAACGGCTGGATCTTCACGGACGGTTACTATGACGCGACGCAGTGCATGACGGTAAAGGCTGACTCCGATATAACAGGCTTTGACGGCCTTTCGGGACAGACGGTAGCCGTAAAGACGGGCACGCAGGGCGCGTCGTATGCGGAGAGCCTTAAGGATCAGTACGGCTTCAACATTACATATTTCGAGGACTCGCCGACAATGTACCAGGCTGTATCGGGCGGACAGGCTGCGGCTTGCTTCGAGGACACACCGATTATGGCTTCTTCGATAAAGGACGGCGGTCTTGACCTCAAGATCGTTGAGGGTACGGAAAACGAGGGTAATCCCTACGGTCTCGCGATCTTCGATCCCGAAAAGCAGGAGCTTGTGGATATGTTCAACGCGGGACTTGCAAACATCAAGGCAAACGGAAAATACGACGAGATTATCGCGAAATATCTCGGTTAACAAAAAAACGCGCAATCCAATGACGGACGCCGAAAGGCGTCCGTATTTTGAAAGGGGATAAAAGTGTGGTTCAGATAATAACAAACTACGGCGGTCTGCTTGTGCGCGCGATGGGTCAGACGCTTTTGCTGGCGCTCTGCGGATTGTTTTTCGCGTGTATTCTCGGCGTGATTTTCGGCATACTGAGCGTCGTTAAAAACAAGGTGTGCAACGTTATCGCGGCAATATTTGTCGGCGTTGTGCGCGGCGTGCCGATGATAGTGCTTGCGTTTTTCGTGTTTTTCGGTATACCGTATCTGTTTAACAACATCTTAAATGTCGAGCATGATGTAATACTTACGGCGCTTCAGGCGGGTACGATATGTCTCGCGTTGAACTGCGGCGCGTACATGTCGGAAATTATCCGCGGCGGCATACAGGCGGTCGACATCGGTCAGACGGAGGCGGCGAGAAGCCTCGGACTTCCGTACTGGCGCACGATGCAGCGCATTGTGCTTCCGCAGGCGATACGCATAATGATTCCGAGCATAATAAACCAGTTCATAATCACCTTGAAGGACACGTCAATTCTGTCCGTCATAGGCTTTCCGGAGCTCGTAAACTCCGCGAAAAACGTACAGGCGAACACGTTTAAGGCGTTCCAGACGTGGGCGATAGTCGGCGTTATGTACTTAATCGTAATCACGCTGCTGTCGCAGGTTTCAAAGGCTTTGGAGAGGAGGCTCGACCATGACCGTGAAAAGTAAAAACGTGAAGATCCACGTTTCGCACCTCAAAAAGAACTTCGGCAAGCTCGAGGTCTTAAAGGACATTTCAACAGATGTGTACGAGGGCGAGGTCGTTGTTATAATCGGTCCGTCGGGCAGCGGTAAATCGACGTTTCTGCGCTGCTTGAACCGCCTTGAGGACATTACTGACGGCGAAGTCATAATAGACGGAAACAAGATAACCGATAAAAAAGTGGACATAAACAAGGTGCGCGAGAATGTCGGAATGGTGTTCCAGCACTTCAACCTGTTTAACAATTTGAGCGTGCTCAAAAATCTGACGCTCGCGCCGGTGGATTTAAAGAAGGCGACGAAGGAAGAAGCCAAAGAGCAGGCTGTTCATATGCTTGAAAAAGTTGGGCTGTCGGACAAGGTTTCCGCGTACCCGAGCCAGCTTTCGGGCGGACAGAAGCAGCGTGTGGCGATAGCGCGCGCGCTCTGCATGAACCCCGACATAATGCTCTTTGACGAGCCTACGTCCGCGCTCGACCCCGAAATGGTGGGGGAGGTTTTGAATGTTATAAAGCAGCTCGCTGCCGACGGCATGACGATGGTAATAGTAACGCACGAGATAGGCTTCGCGAGAGAGGTAGCCGACAGGGTTATATTCATGGACGGCGGCTACATAGTGGAGGAAGGAACGCCCGAGGAGGTAATCAAAAATCCGAGAGAACCGAGAACGATCGACTTCCTCAACAAAGTGCTTTAACAAAAAAACGGGGCGCTTCGGCGCTCCGTAAGCTTTTTTTATTGCGTATAAGGGAGAGGGGAGACTATGAAGAAACGCACATTACAGGGAAATCTTATACTTATGCTGACCGCGGTGATTTGGGGCGTGTCGTTCGTGTCGCAGCGCGTCGGCATGGAATACATAAAGCCGAACACGTTTAACGGCATACGCACGATACTCGGCGCGCTTATTCTGGTGCCGTTCGTTCTGTTCCGCGACAGGACGGGAAAGAGCAGACCGTGTGACAAGAAGAAGCTCGTGATTGGCGGCGTTGTGTGCGGCGCGCTGCTGTGTGCCGCCGGTACGCTCCAAACATGGGGAATGGTGTACACGACTTCGGGCAAAAGCGGCTTTATAACGGCGATGTACATGGTTTTTGTGCCGATTATCGGACTTTTCGCGGGCAAAAAAATACGCGCCGTCACGGTTCTGGGCGTTGCGCTTGCCGTTGCGGGAACGTATATGCTGTCAATCGGCGGCACGGATTTCGTGATAAACAAGGGCGACGTTATTACGCTCGCGTGCGCGTTTATTTTCGCTTTCCATATTATGGCGATAGACCGCCTGTCAAGCGAGCTCGACTGCGTAAAGCTCGCGTGTCTGCAGTTTTTTGTGTGCGGCACGATAAATATAATACTGATGTTCCTGTTTGAGCACCCCGACTGGGAGCTTGTACGCTCGTGCGCCGTACCGATTGTGTATTCGGGCGTGATGAGCTGCGGCGTGGCGTACACGCTGCAGATTGTCGGTCAGCAGTACGCAGAACCGACGACCGCCTCGATAATACTGAGCCTTGAATCCGTTTTCGCCGCGCTCGCCGGCTGGGCACTGCTTCATGAAATGCTCACGCTCGGCGAACTGTTCGGCTGCGCGCTTATGTTCGCCGCGATTATTATCGTGCAGCTCCCGGTTAAAAATAAAACGCAAGTCAGTTAAAATACAAGCTGCACCAAAACCTATAGCACACCGTTCCGCAAAGCACCGACAAAAGCGTGTTGTGCTTCCACGTGTGCAGCAAAAAGACAAGCGCCACCGAGATTATTTCGGGTATGCCGTGGCTGCCACTCATAAAATTCGTTCTCTTGAGGCAGTATACAAGAAGCATCGCCACAAGCGAATACGGCAGCACATTCCCCAAATACAGCACAGCTTTCGGCGTGCGCTTCGAGAATATAAAGTACGGCAGGAACCGCAGAAGCATTGTAATTCCCGCCATTACCGCTATTAAAATCAGAGAGTGAGTTTTGTCAATCATTTTCCTGCACCTCCTCGATACGTTTTCTGAAAATAAACAGTCCGGCGCTTATTCCAATCATAGACGGGATAAGGAAATTGTCCGCGCCGAAAATAAAAAGACAGACAATAGACACGCCAAGTCCCAGATAAATCGGGATATGACAGCGTGTCTTTTCCCATTGTTCCACAAATATAACGACAAACAGAGCGGTCATGGAAAAATCAATTCCCGCCGAATTAAACGAAATAATGTTTGTCAAAAGCGCGCCCAAAAACCCGCCGATAATCCAGTAGCACTGGTTCATCAGCGTGAGCAGAAAGTTGAAATCGCGCCTGTCCGCGCCTTCGGGCAAATCGGGGTTCAGTGAGACGATGGAGTACGTTTCGTCCGTCAGACCGAAAAACGCGTACCACTTGCGCCACCCCATATCCTTGTACTGTTTAAGCATGGATATGCCGTAAAAGAGATGGCGGGCGTTTACCATGATTGTCATTATCGCCGTTGATATTATTGACGCGCCCGATGCGAGAAGGTTTACTCCGACATACTGCATCGAGCCGGCGAAAATCGTGACGCACATCAGAATTGCCCACCAAAACGAGTACCCCTTCAATGCCAGAAGCACACCGAAGCCCATCCCGAGAACGGTGTACCCCGCCATAACCGGCAGCGATGCCTTAAATGCTGCCTTTACCGTGGTTTTGTTCATAACCCATGCTCCCATCCCTAAAAATCATAAACTTTTCAATTCAAACCAAAATGTACTGCCCTTGCCTTCCTCGCTTTGCACTCCGAAGCGCGCGTTGTGGGCGGTAAGTATCTCCTTTACTATCGACAGTCCCAGTCCGTTCGTGCCGCGCTTTTTTGATGTGAAATATTTGTCCCAGATATGCGGCAGGTCCTCGGCGCTTATGCCGCTGCCGTTGTCGCGTATCTCCGTTCGGACAGATCCGTCATTTTCAGCGACCGAAACGCAAACGCGCTTGTCGGAGCCGACATGAGCGACCGCGTTTGAGATAAGATTATAGAGCACCTGCTCAAGTCTTCGCGCGTCCGCCGTGACGTACTTTTGCGGCGCGATTTCCGTAACTATTTCAACGTCGTCGGATTTGCATATCTGAGAAAACTGCTCCGCCGTTTTTTCCGCGAGAGCGCTTAGATCCACGCGCTCAAATTCAAACGATACCGCTCCGGACTGCAGCTTTGAATAATCGAGAATATCGTTTACCAAGAGCGAAAGTCTGTCCGATTCGCGGATAATAATTTCCGCATCGTTTCCCGAGTCGGCGCTGCCGTCGAGGTCGCGTATAAGCTCCGCGTAGCCCTTTATCATCGTGAGCGGCGTGCGTAAATCGTGCGATACGTTCGCGAGCAAATCGCGGCGCAGCTTGTCGGTCTCGGCGATTTTTCCCGCGGCGTATTCGAGCGACGCGGCAAGTTCGTCTGTTTCGGAGCAAAAGCCTTTGTTGAATTTCAAATCAAAATCGCCGTTCGCCATTTTGAGCGACTGCTCGGAAAGCTCCGAAACGGGCTTTGAAAACCGCTTCGCTATCCATACCGCTATGAAAAGCCCTATCAAAAGCGCGAGAAAAGTGACGGCGCAAAGCTGCACGCGCAGTATCGCTACAGCCGAGCCTACCGCGCCGAGGGATGTGTTCATATACAAAATATTCCCGTCCGAAAGCCGCCGACCGTAAACGAGCGTGCCGCCGTCGGGGCGGTCGATCGTATAGCATACGCTGTCCTCCGCGCCCAATCTTTCAATAAAATCGCCGTAATGCTCCGGTAAGCGGCGGTATTCCTGCTCCTGCCAATTCTGTGCTTCATTTATACGGTACGGATTTTGCCCGCCGCCGTGCTCGTGTGCGTCGGGTCTGTATGACGGGCTGTATTCGTCCGCGCTGTATATAATGCTTCCGTTTGCGTCGGTGAGCAATATCAATATCGAATTGTCCGCCGCGAGAGTGTCTATCGCCTCTTCCGTGTTTTCAGCGCGGTAGATTTCATCGGCGATTTTGCTTATCTGATGCTTCTGCATGGAATTGTAAAGGCTCTGCAAAAACACCGTTTGCAGCAGCCACAAAACGGCAAGAATTACCGCCGCGAACGCGGTAAAATATATCCACAGCTTAAAACCGATTGATTTAGTGTTGAGCTTCAAATTTATATCCCACCCCTCTTACGGTGACAATGTAATCGCGGCAGTCGCCCAAATGCGCGCGGAGCTGCTTTATCTGCCAGTCCACCGTTCTGTCCGCCGAATAATATTCATAGCCCCAGACTGCGTCCATAATGCGGTCGCGCGTCAGTACAACTCCCTCGTTTTTCGTAAGATACAAAAGCAAATCGTACTCCTTCGCCGTGAGTTCCGTTTTTTCGCCGTTTATATACACGATTCTTCCGAGCGTGTCAATTTCGATATTACCCGCTTTGATTTTATCCGATTTATCCGAGGAAACGCCGCCGTGACGGGCGGTTACCACCTTGACCCGCGCCATCAGCTCGCGCGGCGAAAACGGCTTTACAACATAATCGTCCGCGCCCGTTTCAAAGCCGAACAGCTTGTCGTATTCCTCGCCGCGCGCGGAGAGCATTATAACGGGGATATCCTTCACCGCGAGGATCTCCTTGCAAGCGGAAAAGCCGTCAAGCTCGGGCATCATCGCGTCCATGATGATAACGTCAAAATCGGCTTCACGGCACATAGAGACAGCCTCGATACCGTTTCCGGCTTCGGCTGTCTCGTATCCCTCGCGCTCGGCATAGCGCCGCACAAGGGCGCGTATATCCGGCTCGTCGTCAACAATCAAAATTTTCGCCATCGTCACCGCTCCTTTCAGGGGTATTGTATCATAAATTTGTGGGAATTTCAATGATGGGGTAAATTGTGATTTATGTATGTATTGATGGTGTGGACGTAGGGGCGAACCGTGTTCGCCCGTTTCCAATGTATCGCGG
>CANQDD010000006.1 GCA_947591315.1 uncultured Clostridia bacterium | reverse complement strand
GCTGAAATAATACGTGAGAAAATGCTGTGGCTGCTCGACAAGGAGGTGCCGCACGGCGTCGCGATAGAGATAACGAAAATGCAGGAAAAGCCGAAAATAACGAACATATACGCGACTATCTACTGCGAGAAGGCGTCACACAAGGGTATTATTATAGGAAAGAACGGCGATATGCTCAAAAAAATCGGCACTATGGCGCGCGGCGACATAGAGAAAATGCTCGATAAAAAGGCGTATCTCGAATTGTGGGTAAAGGTAAAACCTGACTGGCGCAACAGCGATTATTTAATTAAAAATTTCGGCTTAAAAAACGAATAGCAAATAGTGACAGTATAACCTCCGCTTCAAAGGACAAACATAAAAACACTACATTATCGGAGGTTACGGAAATGAACGAGGAAACGGAAATTGCGATCGAGCCGGTGACGCAGACAGGCAATAACTGGGACACTTTTTTGCAGACAGGCAATATAGAGTCGTACCTGTTATACAAGTGGGCGTCGGGCTGCTATGACGACGAGGAAAAGGAAAATCCATGGCGCAAATCAGGACGAAGGGTATTATCATAAGACAGACCGATTACGGCGAAGGTCACAGAATGCTCAGCATATTCACCGAGGACTGCGGTATCGTGAAGGCGGTAAGCTACGGCGCGGGAAAGTCGAGAAGCAAAGCTGCCGCCTCCGGTCAGTTCCTCTGCTGGGCTGATTTTGAACTGTCGTCAAAGGCTAACAGCGATATTATGACAGTCCGCTCGGCCGACACCATAGACGCGTTTTTGCCCGTCACGGAGGACATAAAAAAGCTTTCACTCTGCGCGTACCTTGCGGATATAACGTACGGAATTTTGGGTTCGGGCAATCCGGACGTGAGACTATTGCATATTTTCCTCAACTGCGTGTACGCTCTCGCGTACAAGAATGAGGACATGGCGAAGGTAAAGGCGGTGTACGAGCTTAAAATGATGTGTGCCGAGGGGTATATGCCAAGTCTCACGGGCTGCGCGTCGTGCGGCGACGGTGACGTGTACGCGTTCGACCTTGAAAAGGGCGGAACGGTGTGCAGAAAGTGCGGCGGAAAAAACACGGTAAGGCTTGACGGCGCGCTGTATCGGGCGCTTTCGTATATAGTGTCGTCGGAGGATAAGAAAATGTTGTCTTTTACCGCGTCGGACGACCTTACGGAGCGGCTCGGCTCTCTCGCGGAGCGGTACGTTCTGACGCAGCTTGACATAAATCCGAAAAGTCTCGCGTACTATAAGACAATGCTCAAAATATAGGATATTTTGCCAAGGGTTTACATAAATTTCACAGTGAAAAACGGCTATTTGAGCGATGTTTTAGTCAAATTACATAAATCACCCGAAATAGAAAAAAACTTCTTGCATTCCCACGCGTATTGGTATATAATATTACGGTATTTAAGATTAAATTTCGTGGAGGTGTACAAGAAGTGCCAAACATTAAGTCGGCAAAGAAGAGAGTAAGAGTAGCTGAAAAAAAGACGCTCATAAATCTCTCTCACAAAACGGCTCTCAAGACGGCGATAAAGAAGTTTGAAACGGCTGTCAGCGAGGGCGATAAGGAGAATGTACAGGCTTTGTTTAACGACGCGGTCAAGAAGCTTGACAAGGGCGTCAGCCAGGGTATTCTCCATAAGAACAACGCTGCAAGAAAGAAGTCGCAGCTTGCTCTTAAACTCGCAAAAATATCATAAGATATGAAAAGAAGTCCATAGGGACTTCTTTTTTTGCCGCATATTGAAGGTCAGACATAAACTTTGCACTTGCATATTACATATCCGTATGATATACTATATACATAAAATAATAAACAAGGAGCGTGATTACAATGTCAAACAGAGAAAAAGCCAAAAGTATTATAGACTCCATACCCGAATCTCAAATGGAATATATTGTTAATATGCTTCAGAATTTGCATATGGCGCTTGAAGAAGCAGCAGACGACGCTTTTTGCGAGAAATTGTACGAAGATTATCTCAATGACGACGATCCGGAAAAAGATGTCGGTATTCCTATTGAGCAGCTTGCCGAGGAACTGGGGATAACATTATGAAATACAAAATCATTATATTAAAACGAGCGGCGAGGTATATTGAAAAGCAATCGCCGGAAATGCAGGAGAGGCTGCTTAAAGCTATCTACAGGCTGCCGGCGGGAGATGTTAAGGCTATGAAGAAATATCAAAACCTATATCGCCTGCGTGTCGGAAAAACAAGGGTAATATATTCTGTTGACGGCGAAACAATTACGATTACGGTGACAGACGCAGGGAACAGAGGACAAATTTATAACAGATATTAGAATCGAAAATGTTAAGAGTTATTGTGGATTTGGCAATAACTCTTTTTATGTACCCAAAACCATGCAACAGTCGTATGACAGGGAAGTCGTTAAATACGATGACCGCCAACAAACCACTTTCCATATAATTTATGAATAATGCACAAATAGAAAATTGCAGGTTTGTTGTTTGTGGACTGTAAACCGCATGGTTAAGCCATTTTTGCCAATCAAACAAAAGAAAAAACGGGGACACTAAAACTCCGAAAACTGTCAGTATTATACGGAACTGACGAATGGAAGTATGTCAAAAAGTATGTCAAAATCAGTCAAGTAATTTATAACTATAACAGACAATAATATCGTAAAAAATAGGGCAGGGGACACTAAAATCCCTTGCCCTATTGCATTACATGCCTATTCGAGAACACACAAATCCAATTACAGCACCAATAACCGCAGTAATGACGCAGCCTATTACTTTGCGCCACATCTCGCCATCACGTCCTTCAAGAGCATCAAGACGCTCGCCTTGCTTTTCCTGCTCTCTCCCCTGACGCTCCTGCTCTTTTGCCATGTTCTCCATATTAGTCGCCAACCGTTCTATTGACACGCTTATGGCGCGTACTTCGGTCAAGCCCGCTTCAATATCCGCAATGCGCGCGTTTTGTCGTGAGTGTTCTTCTTCCATGCGTCGGCAGAACTCATTGTGCTCTGCACGTGTAATCGGTGTATCCATTACGCAGTCACCTCCACTACAGCGTCTACAGTATCAGACTGCGAACCATCCCAACTACCGTCAATCGCTGTCTTGATCTCCTTAAGTGCCGCTTCAATAGCGTCCGAAACAGACTCCGTATCAAGCGCAATCCGCTTTTTCCGACGCCCATGTGCCGCCTGTCAGCGTATCAACCAGAGCCAAAGCCTGAGCCTTAGTCACAAACGAACCAAAGTCAGACCATATTTCAGGGTTATTGATTTTCTTAGCCGCAACCAATCTGTCCAGAAATCCCTGCGCATAGTGAACAGGCTTGTCCTGTGTGGCAAACGCTTCGTAATCAGGGCGAACAAACTTCGTGCCCGGCAAGGAAGAGTTGTAATAACTTTTAGCGCAAACTCCTCCGCCGTTAGCGATTATGCCGCTTGCACCGGAAGTGTTACCCTCAACCGTCTCGAAATAATCTCCGTCTACATATGTAACTAATCCTGTGTGGGTGAATTCGCCGATCCGCTTGAATATAACTTTGAAAACTCAAATCTCTTTTTCATATTTATCTCCTTTACCTGAACAGCACCTTCACGTGCGTGTCGTCAATTCTTGCGATTACTCGCCAGCCGCTCTCGCTCGCTGTTGCCGTTCCGCCGTCGGCTACCTTGCAGCAGCCGTTAACCTCACAGGTGCCGTCGTCGATCACGGTGAGCTGTCCCATCATTCCGACCATGCCCCACTCGCGCCTCTTTTCACGCGGAACATACTTTTCATCGGGGTTGTAATCGGGATTTACTATCGGTTCAATAATGTCGCATTCCTCACGGATAACATTGCCCTCGCCGTCATATTCCGCGTCGAGGTGAACCGTGTGCGTCTGCACTCTGCCGTATATATCCGTCAGCCACATGCCCTGCCACGTGTCCGAATGGTTGTTGCCGACAACGCCCGGCGCGCCTGAAATCGCTCCGAGTATGTACTCGTCCGCCGCGTTCGCAAGGCGTATCTTATCGCCGTCGAGCGTTACGAACAGTCCTATTCTGTCCTCATCTTCGGGGTTGCCGTCCAGCCACTCGAAAAGCTCCGCATAGTCCGCACCCGTGGAATTAACCGCGGCTTTGGCGTATGCCTTGCCGCTTTTGTCAACTCTGAACGCGTTGGAGGGGCTTCCGTTGAAAATGTTGCCGTTTCCGACAACAAAATAATCGTCCTGCGGCGTACCGTCTACAGAATAAAAACCAATTCGTTTTCAAGCAAGGGATAATATTTTATAATCTCGATTGTTTTATCCTTTAATAATTCCGCTGCGTTTTCCTTCGTCTGGGCTGTCAAAGCCAATTCAATATCGGGGAATCTTACGCCTACTACAAACATAGCGAGCACTTCATCAAAAGTTTTTCCCCATCCACGAGGGAACACACCATATGTACCCGCAAACCGTAATACAGAGATTCAAACTTCTACCGCAAGAGGTACACGTCTTTTTAGCAGGGACTTTCTTTACTTTTTGAGTAGCTATACTTACCACCTCCTTCACAACTAATTTTAAATCAAAAAAGAGGCGCAGCAATCCCGCATTGCCTATCGCGCCTCCGCCACGGATTTTTCTGTTGTCCGCCAACTCTCCGCCCCATAGTGCGGCTTAAATTTCGGGAATAATATTGAAATAAAAAAAACAAACCGCATATAACGGTTTGCTGTATCGTAGACTATATCAAAGACATTTGTGATGTTGATTTATGCGCAGCATCAAGTAATTTTTGATATTGAATTTGAGTTTTACGCGGGCAATGCCGAATCAAAGTACTCAATTGCATAAAATCGCTAACAACAATCATCTTATCCACCGGAACGAGATAAATCAATACTTTTTTGTTTTGCTGAATAAGATTAATAATATTGTTAAGCGTTCCTCTGCTCTGCCCATCCCATATCATAAAACCATAATCCGCATTATTCGCCATAGCAATATCTTTTTGCTTATAAAAGTCAAAACCACGAACATTATCTGGGACAGGTACGTTTTGAACCATCCAATTGCCAATATTATTTCTTGCATGTCCATTACTCGCAAATACAGTTATGTTATTGTAATGTAATCCTATGAAAAAATTCTGCACAGCAGTGTCAACTCCGACACAATCCCCTAGCAACACATCATATCCATTTTTATATATAGAACGAAGACGGTCTTGTACGTGTTTATTAAGGGATGTCACAGACCGCGCTCCCGCAATAAAAACTTTCATCTTCTCATCTCCTTTTCTATATTACTTGGTTTTTGTAATAGTCAATACATATATCTTTTCTATCATACTATCTTTACGTAACTGTTGCACGCATTCCGTTAGTGTGCTCCCGGTGGAATACACGTCATCAATGAGCAAAATATTACAGGGGCGTTTTGCTTTTTTCAGTACATGAATTGTCCCGCTTAATTGTTTATTGTCGCGTTCCATATTTTTTACTTGCACATCTGATGATTTGACCAATATGTCCTCAGAATAAGGAATATTATAATAATTCGCTATGGTTTCAGCGATTATAAATACAGGCTGCGCACCCCGTGACACAGACGGAGGTACAGGAATGACAGTCTCTATATTCTTATCTTTGAGCCAACCGTCCAAAAAATCACGAGATTGACTTAATATAATCTCAGATGTGTCATAATGTCCGTTATATTTCATGTGATATAACAAAGAACCCATATCTGTATATACAGTCTTGAAACGTTTATGTCCGAATGGATCTTCGCCAATATATTGACTGGATACAGTATGATAGTCTAAAGCATATCCTTCATCCCAATTGCCTATAAGTTCTATGGGATTTAACATATTAACACCACCTTATATACACTATATATAGTATATCATATATTTAGAAAATGTCAATATGTCTATGCTTTTCTTTTCGGCTACAGCCTATTCGGGAACGGCAAAGCAATAACAGTATCGCGCCTCCATAGCCACTCCCCGACAAAGCGGGCTATATCACTGGCAATCTATAAAATTTGAAATTTATCAAAAAAAGTTTGGTAATATTTTGATAAAAGTTTGCTAAATTCTTAAGCTTGTATAAAATTACACTCCATAAAATTACCTCCTAAAAGAACATACTATTGATTATATCATCATCGTGATTTTTCAAATACATCTTCGTCGTGTCACACGACTCATGGTGCGCAAACACCTGTACCTGCTCCAGCGGATACTTACGCGGCTTACCATACCCATTATCCGTTGATATAGGCAAAACAGACACAAAATCCTCTGTGTCTATGGTGAGTTGATATATGTTACCATAGTCATATGTATCTATATCGATTACATCAACAACATAATCTGTATTTTGCAACACAACCTTCAACACATCTTGTATGAAATCTGCATTGCCAACGAAGCCAATATCTCTACACCACGATTGTCTATTTGCCTTTGCCAACGCTTCTTTTACCACGTCCTCAACGCAATCATACGGAGTAACCTTAATCTCTTTCATCGTCGCCTCCATGATTACGCATTAACCGCCTCTTTGAGTTTCTTAGAAGCTTTAAACCCTACGGTTTTTGAAGCAGGTATCACTATCGCTTCCCCAGTTTGAGGATTGCGCCTTGCTCTTGCACCACGCTCTCTTATCTCAAATGTACCGAAATCAGTGATATCGAAGCCTCGTTCATAGAGTCAAAATCGCCATGCACACCAAAATATAACTTGTCTCGCACAAAGAATGTGGTTAACGTATCGTCCATATCCTCATCATTAACGATGATATTGGGGCAGTTTTTGAGCATTGACTTGGCGAACCACGGAATTAACGCGTCCAAACGCTCTCCCAGCAACGCTTCTTCTTTCTTCGGATCAATACGAGAATGGTTGCCGGAAACAGCATAAACCTTAACAGATTTAAAATGTTGACCAAGATTGTAAACAAAATCTGAAATCAATTCACAGGCAAGTTTAATCTGTTCTATAACATTTTCTTTGTTGGTTACTGAAATAGTCTTGTGAATAGATCCACTGAGTACATCTCCTAATATAACCGTGTAACAGTTCTCGGCCTTATGTGTCTGCTGAATTGCAATAATCTCATTCAAATAGCCATTCAGCCGTTCTTTGGCGATTTCAGAATTATAAACGCCACTAAATCCGTCATATTCCGCACCAATATGTAAATCCGATAAGCACACTATCATATCGTTCCCACTTGTGCTCACGGTGGGGGAATAAGCCAGATACCGTTTATCGGCAATTTCAGATAACATATGCGGACTTGTACGAACGAGGCGTGGTCGCATCAATCAGAAATCTATCAGGATTCCTGAAACGCATATATAGATTCGCAATTAATAATCGTTTTGCGAATATCAATATTGCTGAACAAGCGACTGTTCCCAAAATAAACATTGGACGCAGGCGGGGTTTGACAGATACCGAGCGAAGCGCGCTTTTACAAGCATTTGAGATTTTTAACAATTTTGAAAAGGCGTTCGTAGGTATAGCGTATTACGCTGGATTGAGACGTAACGAAATACTTGCGCTGACGGTAGATGATGTAGACTTGGACAACAGAACAATATCGGTTAATAAGACATTAGTCGCCGACATCCGTGGACATGCTATCGTACAAAACCACCCAAAGACGAAAGCGGGTGTGCGCACAGTGGTAATATGCGAACGGCTGAGCGATATTTTAACAGAGTACCTCTCAACTATAAAAGATTCAGACAACAGAATGTTTGTTACGTCGCAAGGAAATAACGTATCCACTACTACGTTTTATTATAGGTGGAAAGCCACTCTGAAAAAAATAAACAAATATATGCCGGACAATCAATCAACGGCAATAACCCCACACTATCTACGACATAATTGTGCCACTGACCTAATATATGCGGGCGTACCGTTAAAAAGCGTCCAATACATGATGGGACACGAAAACATAGACATGACATTGAGCATATATACCGATATACGAATGGACAACGAAAGCGTTATTCAAACGATGAATAACTTTTGGAAATAAAAAAGTATGTCAAGTATATTTTCCGCAGCAAATCAGGTGTCCAAAAACCGCATATCTATCAAGTTTAACAACACAACCCAAATAATTCCATATAATTTATGAATAATTTGTTAAAAGTTGAATGAACCGCTTGACTTTTCCGTATAATAATGGTATCTTATACTTGTTAGCACTCGACGGGAATGAGTGCTAACAAAGAAACCGATTGAAAGGACGGATTGCAAATGGATTTAAGCGACAGAAAAAAGAAAATCCTTCAGGCAATCATTGACGAATACATCGGTACGGCGGAGCCGGTCGGCTCGCGCGCAATCTCAAAAAAAGAAAATCTCGGACTTTCGAGCGCGACAATACGCAACGAAATGGCGGATTTAGAGGAAATGGGCTACCTGATCCAGCCCCACACCTCGGCGGGCAGAATACCGTCGGACGAGGGCTACCGCTTCTACGTAAACTCGCTTATGCGCGACTACAAAATAGGCATGGACGCGGTGGCGCAGCTTCAAAGCATGCTTGAAAGCCGCGTGAGCCTTCTCGATAAGCTCATACGCTACGCGGGCGCGATAGCCTCGAACCTCACCGAGTACACCACGGTAATATCCGCGCCGAAGGACGACGACAGCGAGATTAAAAAGGTTGACGTTGTGGCGGTCGAAAGCCACACTGTCATGCTGATTGTCGTGACGCGCAGGGTAAGGAACGCGTCGGTGAACGTCAGCTTGTCGGGCGAAGGCTGCGAAAGACTTGCGCAGCTAATAAACAAGTCGCTCGCGGGCATGAAACCGCGCGGGGTCACACGAGACACCATCGAGGGAATAAAGGACAGCGCGAAGGGATTTATAAAGGACAGCGCGCTTGACAAAATACTCGACTGCCTGTACGACACGGTAACGGCTGACGCGGAAACGGAGATATACGTCACGAACGCGAATTCAATTCTGCGCTACCCCGAATTTGCCGACGTTGAGAAGGCGCGCGATATGCTGTCGTTCCTCGACGACAGGGAGAAGCTCAAAAAGCTCGCCGCAGCCGACACGGGCGAGGGTATCAATGCCACGATAGGCAAGGAAAACGATTTTGAAATTTTACAGGACAGCTCGCTCGTCAGCATGAACTACACTCTGCCGTCCGGTGGAGCGGGCAAGCTGACGGTCATAGGGCCTAAGCGAATGAACTATTCAAAGGTGTTCGCCAGTCTCGATTTAATTTCAAATGAGATAGAAAAACTTGTAAACTACTACATGAACGGCAGTTAAGGAAAGGAGAATACCGTATAAATGAGTGAAAAGGAAAAGGCGGAAAACGCGCAGCAAAGCGAGGCGGAGGAGGTAAAGGAAACCTCCGAAGCGGCTGAAACCGCGGAAACGTCCGCCGAGGACAAATTAAAGGAGCAGACCGATAAATATATGCGTCTGTACGCCGAGTTTGACAATTTCCGAAAGCGCAGTCAGCGCGAGAAGGATATGCGTTACGGCGACGCGGTTATAGACGCGGCGGCGGCGATACTTCCGATAGGCGACAACTTAGAGAGGGCGCTTAAAACCGAGGTCGAGTCCGAGGACGCGGTAAAGCTTAAAGAGGGTGTCGAAATGGTTTTGAAGCAATTCGGCGAAACGCTCGAAAAGCTCGGTGTAAAGCCGATAAAAGCCGAGGGCGAACAGTTCGACCCGAACCTTCACAACGCGGTAATGCACGTCGAGGACGAAACGATAGACGACAACACCGTCGTGGAGGAGCTTATGAAGGGCTACGAATACAAGGACGGACGCGTCGTGCGCCACAGCATGGTAAAGGTCGCGAACTGATGCGCGTTTAGAACATATTAAAAATCAAGGACATAAAATTTAGGAGGAATATAAAATGGGAAAGATTATAGGTATTGACCTGGGAACAACGAATAGCTGTGTGGCGGTCATGGAGGGCGGCAACCCCACCGTTATCACGAACAGCGAGGGCGCGAGAACAACCCCGTCGGTTGTCGCGTTCCAGAAGGACGGAGAGAGAATAGTGGGACAGGTGGCAAAGCGTCAGGCGGTTACGAACGCGGCGAGAACCATCATGTCAATAAAGCGCAAAATGGGCACGGC
Organism: uncultured Clostridia bacterium; assembly: GCA_947591315.1. Classification (GTDB taxonomy): domain Bacteria; phylum Bacillota; class Clostridia; order UBA1381; family UBA1381; genus Hominilimicola. Next base: position 94,740 of record CANQDD010000006.1, on the reverse strand, counting down.
TGAAAAGGTTACGATAGACGACAAGTCCTACACGCCGCAGGAAATTTCGGCAATGATTTTGTCGAAGCTCAAGCAGGACGCGGAAAGCTACCTCGGCGAACCGGTAACGCAGGCGGTTATCACCGTTCCGGCGTACTTTAACGACTCGCAGAGACAGGCGACGAAGGACGCGGGCAAGATTGCCGGTCTTGAAGTAATGAGAATAGTAAACGAGCCTACGGCTGCGGCGCTTGCGTACGGCGTGGGCGAGAAGGATCAGAAAATAATGGTATACGACCTCGGCGGCGGTACGTTCGATGTTTCGATCCTCGATATTTCCGAGGGCGTGTTCGAGGTGCTTTCGACAAACGGCGACACGCACTTGGGCGGCGACGACTTCGACCAGAGAATTATCGACTACCTCGTTGCCGAGTTTAAGAAGAGCGACGGCGTAGACCTTTCGGGCGACAAGATGGCTATGCAGCGTCTTAAGGAAGCTGCCGAAAAGTCAAAGATAGAGCTTTCGACTACGACAACGTCAAACATCAATCTGCCGTTCATCACAGCCGACGCGACTGGCCCCAAGCACATGGACATCACGCTCACAAAGGCGAAGTTTGACGAGCTTACGGCTGACTTGGTAGACAGAACGCTCACAAGCATAAGAAACGCAATGCGCGACGCTTCGATAAGCGCGTCGCAGATCGACGAGGTTCTGCTCGTGGGCGGCTCGTCGAGAATACCGGCTGTACAGGAAGCCGTTAAAAAGGAAATGGGCAAAGAGCCGAACAAGGGCATTAACCCCGACGAGTGCGTTGCCGTCGGCGCTGCAAGACAGGCGGCAGTCCTCGCGGGCGACAGCTCGCAGGATATACTTCTGCTCGACGTTACTCCGCTGTCGCTCGGTATTGAAACGCTGGGCGGCGTGTTCACAAAGCTCATTGAGAGAAACACAACAATACCAACCTCAAAGTCGCAGGTGTTCTCAACAGCGGCGGACGGTCAGACCTCGGTTGAGGTACACGTTCTCCAGGGCGAAAGAGAAATGGCGCAGTACAACAAGACGCTCGGACGCTTTAACCTTACCGGCATCGCTCCCGCACCGCGCGGCGTGCCGCAGATCGAGGTTACGTTCGACATTGACGCGAACGGTATTGTAAACGTAAGCGCGAAGGATCTGGGTACGGGCAACGAGCAGAAGATTACGATTACGGCGTCGACAAACCTCAGCGACGAGGATATAGACAAGGCTGTCAAGGAAGCCGAGAAGTACGCCGAGGAGGATAAGAAGCGCAAGGAGGACGTTGAGATAAGAAACAACGCCGAAACGCTTGTGTACCAGTGTGAAAAGGCTGTCAAGGACGCGGGCGACAAGATCGACGACGCGACAAAGAGCATGGTTGAAGGCGAGGTAAACAAGGTCAAGGAAGCTCTTAAGGGTACGGACAGCGCGGCGATTAAGGCTGCCACGGACGCTTTGCAGGAGAAGTTCTACTCGGTAGCGCAGCAGATGTACAGTCAGGCTAATCCGCAGGGCGCGGATCCCAACGCGGGAGCGAACCCGCAGGGCGGCGCGCAGGGTGATCCGAACGTGTACGAAGCGGACTACACCGAGGTTGACAACGATAATCAGTAAAACGCGCGGGACTGCCACACGGCAGTCCCCGTTTGCGGTAAATTATGATTTATAGGCGCATTAAAATCGTGGACGTAGGGGCGAACCGTGTTCGCCCGTTCCCAATGTATCGCGGCGGGCGAACACGGTTCGCCCCTACGTGAGGCTCCCCTTGAGGGGAGCTGTCGCCGAAGGCGACTGAGAGGTGGTTCTAAAATTCGTTGCCACCTCTCCGTCATCGCTCCGCGATGCCACCTCTCCTCAAGGAGAGGCTCACGGGCTGTCGAGGACGCCAGCCCCTACGGCGCGCATTTCATAAATTTTGGTCGTACGGGACGGCGCCCTCGACGTCCCGCATTTCACCGCTAAATCATAATTTACATACAAACAAAATACCTCTTTACAAACCAAACCAAATTTAGTATAATATCACAGGCAGGTGAAAAAATTGGCGGACAAAAGAGATTACTACGAGGTCTTAGGCGTGCAGAAGGGCGCGTCGGACGATGAAATAAAGAAAGCGTTCCGCAGAAAGAGCAAGGAGTACCACCCCGACCTTCACCCCGGCGACAAGGAAGCCGAGGAAAAATTCAAGGAGGTAAACGAGGCTTATCAGGTTCTTTCCGACGCGGACAAGAGAGACAAATACGACCGTTTCGGTCACGCCGGCGTAGATCCGAACTTCGGCGCGGGCGGCGGTTTTAACGGCGGCGGTTTCGGCGGCTTCGATTTCGGAGATATATTCGGCGACATATTCGGCGGCGGCTTCGGCGGAGGACGAACGAGAAACGGCCCCAAACGCGGAGCGGACATACGTCAGGTGATAGACATTACATTTGAGGAAGCGGCGTTCGGCTGCTCGAAGAAAATAAACGTGACGGCGCAGGAGAAGTGCGAAACGTGCGGCGGTACGGGCGCGAAAAAGGGTACGCCCGTTGAGACGTGTCAAAACTGTCACGGCACGGGACGCGTGCAGACGAGACAGCGCACGATTTTGGGCTACATGACTACCGAAACAGTCTGCCCGCAGTGCCGGGGCGACGGTAAGATCATAAAAGAGCCGTGCCGCGACTGCCGCGGAACGGGCGTTGTGCGCAAAAACAAGACGATAGAGGTTCAGATACCGCCGGGCATCGACAACGGTCAGACGATCCAGCTTTCCGGCAAGGGTGAAGCCGGAGCAAAGGGCGGGCCGAACGGCGATTTGCTTATAACGGTGCGCGTGCGTCCGCATGAGATATTCAAACGCGACGAGTACGACGTGTATATAGATATGCCGATAACGTTCGCGCAGGCGGCGCTCGGCGCGAAAATACAAGTGCCGACGCTTGACGGCGCGGTCGAGTTCACAATTCCCGAAGGCACGCAGACAGGCTCAAGATTCCGCATGAGGGGCAAGGGAATACCGTATCTGAGAAGCAAGTCGCGCGGCGACGAGTACGTGACGGTGACGGTTGAGGTGCCGCGCAATTTGAACTCGCGTCAAAAGGAAATGCTCCGCAGCTTCGACGAGGACAAAAACTATAAGCAAAAGAAATCGTTCTACGATAAAATGAAAAATATATTCAAATAAAACACGAGGAGAGATACTATGCAGCCCAATATATACGAGCTTTCAAAAATGACAAAGGAGCAGTACGACTTCATAATGAAGCGCGCGGAGCTTGACATAACCGAGCAGATGAAGGTCGCCAAAGAAGTGTCCGACGACATCAAAAACCGAGGCGACGCGGCGGTGCTCGAATACACGGCAAAGTTTGACCGCGTTCAGCTTACGGCGGATCAGATGAAGGTAAAGCCGGAGGAAATCGAGGCGGGCTATAACCGTCTTGACAAGGAAACGCGCGAGGCGATAGAGTACGCGTACAAGAACATTTACGATTTCCACGAGAAACAGCTCCCCGAGGAAATGTGGTTCACGATGGTGGACGACGGTCTTATGGTCGGCGAAAAAACAACGCCGATAGTCGACGTGTGCCTGTACGTGCCGCACGGCAAGGGCAGCTTCCCGTCGGTGCTGTGTATGCTCGGTATTCCGGCGGTCGTTGCGAAAGTGCCGAAAATCGTAGTTGTAACGCCGCCGAACGAAAAGGGCGAGGTTGACGACGCGATACTTGCGGCTGCGAAAATTATCGGTATCACGGAAATATACAAGGTAGGCGGCATACAGGCGATAGCGGCTGTCGCGTACGGAACGGAAACGATCCCGAAGTGCCATAAGGTAATAGGCCCGGGCAACAGCTACGCGACTGCGGCAAAGCGAGTTCTCGCAAGTCAGATCGACGCGGGTCTTCCCGCGGGTCCGAGTGAGATAATTGTCCTCGCCGACGAAAAAGCCGATCCCGAAAAGGTCGCGCTCGACTGGATGATAGAAGCCGAGCACGGCCCAGACAGCGCGGCGCTTCTCGTAACGCACTCGAGAGAATTAGTTGACGCGGTCGTTCCAATCGTGAACCGTCAGCTTGAAAAAATATCGCCCAAGCGCAAGGAGTTTATCGAAACGAACCTCACCACATACGGCGGAGTGATTTTAACAAATTCGCTTGACGAGTCTATCGCGTTCGTGAACGATTACGCGCCGGAGCACATGGAGGTAATGACGGAAAAGCCTTTCGACACGCTCCCGAAGATAAAAAACGCGGGCGAGATACTTTTGGGCGACTACACGCCGGTCACGCTCTGCAACTTCGTTTTAGGACCGAACGCGATACTTCCGACAGGAGGCTTCGCGAAAACGTATTCGTCGGTAAGCGTGCAGGATTTCTTAAAGCGCTCGTCCGTCGGCTACGCGTCGAAGGACGGATTTGAAAAGGTAAGGGACTACGCGTACAGATTTGCAAAAGTCGAAGGATTTGACACGCACGGTTTAGCCGTAAAAGAAAGGAAATAATTATGGATAAGGTACAGGTTACGCGCAAAACCACGGAATCGGAAATGAAGGTCGTGTTCGATTTTTCACCGATCAAGCCCGACTACAGAAAGAATATAAAAACACCGCTGCCGTTTCTCAGTCACATGATCGAGCATATCGCGTGGCGCGGCGGATTTAATATCGAAACCGAGATAAAGCTTGACGAATTTACGCTTACACATGTTATATGCGAGGATCTCGGCATGGCTATGGGCAAGGCGGCGCGCGAGTACGTGCAGAAAACCGACGGCGCGGCGGGTTTCGGCGACGCGGTCGGCATTATCGACGAGGCGAAAGCGGAGTGCGCGGTAAGCTTTGAGGACAGAGCGTACATAGATATCGACTACCACGGCAACACACCGGCGGCGAAGGTCGAGGGTATGGACAGCGAGGATCTGGAAACGTTCCTCGAGGGCTTTGTACAGGGCGCGATGTGTACGCTGCACATAGATTTGCAGAAAGGTCACAACGGACACCACATCTGGGAAGCGATTTACAGAAGCGTCGGCTCGGCGCTGAACCGCGCGTTCGCGGTAAGCGAGACACGCAAGGGCATGACGAGCGGCGTCGCCGGTAAGATCGAGTGGACAGCGGAATAACGAAACGGCTGCGCGGCGCAGCCTTTTTCGTTTACATAAACAAACATGGAGGATACTCTTATGGATATGCTTGAAGTCGGAAAGATAGTCAACACCCACGGTCTGCGCGGCGAGGTAAAGGTCGTGCCGTGGACGGATTACCCCGAGCAGTTTGAGGATATAGAATACGCGTACGTGAAAACCAAGGACGACTACGAGCGCCTTACCTTGAGCGGCGTAAAGTACCAGAAGGGCAACATCATAGTGCGTTTTAGGGAAATAACCGACATAAACGACGCGGAAAAATACAAAAACCGCGTGCTGTACGCGGAGCGTGATATGCTCGGCGAGCTGCCCGACGGCGTTTACTATATCGCCGACCTCATAGGTCTTACGGTCGTGACGGACGACGGACGTAAAATCGGTAAAATTTCCGACGTTATAAACACGGGCGCGAGCGATATATACGAGGTAAAGCGCGAAGGTATGAAGGATCTGCTTATACCCGTGACGGACGAAACGGTGCTTGACGTGGATATAGACGGCGGCAGCGTTACGGTGCATCTTCTCGACGGTTTGGAGGACTTATAATGAAATTTGACGTTCTGACGCTTTTCCCCGCGATGCTCGAAGCCGTGCTCGGCGACAGCATAATCGGCAGAGCGCGCGAAAACGGCATAATAGAACTGAACTTTACCGATATACGCGATTACACAAAAAACAAGCACCGCAAGGTCGACGACTACCCCTACAGCGGCGGCGGGGGAATGTTAATGTCGCCGCAGCCTGTGTATGACGCGTACAAGGCGGTGACGGAGGGGCTTGACTACAAGCCGCGCACGATATACATGTCGCCGCAGGGCAGAGTGTTTGATCAGTCGGTCGCGAAGGAACTCGCAAAGGAAGAGCATATAGTGCTGCTGTGCGGTCACTACGAGGGCGTTGACCGCCGCGTAATTGATGAGATAGTGGACGAGGAAATTTCAATAGGCGACTTTGTTTTAACCGGCGGCGAGATACCCGCCATGGCGGTGATAGACGCGGTGTCGCGTCTTATACCGGGCGTGCTTGCTGCCGACAGCTCTTACGAAAATGAGTCGCACTACTCCGGTCTTTTGGAGTATCCGCAGTACACGCGTCCGCAGGAGTGGCACGGCGTTGAGATACCGGAGGTTTTAATATCGGGACATCACGCGAACATAGAGAAGTGGAAAAGAGAGCAGTCGCTTATCGAAACCTTAAAAAAGCGTCCCGATATGCTCAAAAACGCGGAGCTTACCGACGACGACCGCGCTTTTCTGGAACATTATAAAAACAAAAAGACTTAAACGCTTGTTTAAGTCTTTTTTCTTATATTACGAAGCCTGTTTGCCGTAACCTGCGCCGCAACGCCGGTAAACGCGCCCGTAATTATCGCCGAAATTATTAGGAACGGCGCGTACCACAGCACGTACGCGCTGCCGATAACGATACACGCGATGGTTAGTTGTCCGGCGTTATGCCCGATCGCGCCAAGCACGCTTACGACCCACATACGGTTTTCGCCGAGACGGAGCGACGCGAGCGCGGTAACGGCAAAGCACACAAGACCGCCAGCCATACTGTACAAAAATCCCGCCATACCGCCGGAGAACACGCTCGCGATAATTATACGGAGCGTTAGTATCACAAACGCTTCCTTGCGTCCCAGAATATACACGGCAATCAGCGTTATAATGTTCGCAAGTCCGAGCTTAACGCCCGGTATCGGCACGAGCGGCGGTATAAACGACTCCGCGACAAATATCACGAGCGCGAGCGACAGCATGAGCGCCATGACCGTAAGCTTTTTCACATTCACTGCGCATCGCCTCCCGTCACCGCGTCAATGTCTTTGCCGTCGCCGGTAACGACGACGGTCAGTTTGTTCGGAAGGCACACTATGGGCGGCTGCGCGCCGCTTATAAAGCCTCTTTTGACGCATATTTTATCGGGGCAGTTTGCGCTCACAACGGCAATGCGCCCGTTTTCGACCCTTACCGTGTTTTCGTCGCCGTCCTTTGACGTGATGGTGAACTCGTAGGGGTTTTTTACGTTTTCCAAATCCACGACGCGCACTGTTTCGCCGTCCGAGAGGATTTTCGCGGTTTTACCGTGCGGCGCGGTGCCAAAGCGGTACACAATAACAATCGCGCACGCGGCGGCGATCAACGCGAACGCGCCGATCCACGCGAGATTTTTCTTAAGCTCCGCCATTCGCGTCCTCCTTCGGTAAAATCCTCGTCACGCGCGGCGTGTATTTACGTTTAAGACGCTTGTCCGACAGTATGAGTATCACAAATATAAGAGCCATGAGCAAAAATCCCGCCGCCGCCGATACAAGCTCGTTTTTCGTTACCGCGTACGCGGCGAAATATCCGAGTATCAGCGCAGCCACAGGCACAATATAAACGAGCGCCGCCGCGCCGAGGATTTTATTGTCAGCCATATCTATGCAAACAGCGTCGCCGACGGCTGCGTTTATGGTATTTTCAGCCTTTACCGTCGCCGTAATACCGGGACAAAGTCCGCACGACGCGCAGCTTTCGCCGCATGACGACGAGCGCGTAATCTCAATTTCTGCCGTTTTTCCGCTCACGCTTTTAACAATACCGTTCTGAAGCATTTTACCACCCCGTAACATATTTACATTCGCTTCTAATTATAATATACCGTCATATTTCTTTCAAGTATATATTGAAAAAAATATTTAATTATGATACAATATCTATAGCTATGTATTAAAGCAAAGCGAAAAAGGAAGGTGTAACAATGGCAGCAACATTCAAAGGCGGCTTTCATATACGCGACCGCAAGGAGCTGACAAATGAAAAGCAAACCGTTCGGCTGCCCGACTGCGATATGCACATCTACCCGATGCGTCAGCATATCGGCGCGCCGTTAAAGGCGCTCGTCAGTGTGGGCGACAAGGTAAAAGTCGGACAGAAAATCGCCGACAGCGGAGAATTCGTTTCCGCGCCGGTTCATTCGTCGGTTTCGGGCACAGTCACGGATATAAAGCCGTATTTTCATGACAGCGGCTCGATGGTGGAGGCGATATTTGTCGAGAACGACAAGGAGTATACCGTGTCGGACGACATTTGCCCGAAGGATTACAATAGCATGAACCGCGACGAGCTTTTGTCCGTCATACGCGAGGCGGGTATTGTCGGCATGGGCGGCGCGGGCTTCCCGACGCACGTCAAGCTCTCGCCGAAGCAGAAGGTCGATTACATAATCGTAAACGGCGCGGAGTGCGAGCCGTACATAACGAGCGACCACCGCTATATGCTCGAAAACGCGGATGATATAATCTACGGCTTAAAGGTGGCAATGAAGGTGCTTGACCTTAAAGACGGCTACATCGGCGTTGAACTTAACAAAAAGAACGGAATAGAGGCTGTGAAAGCGTCGAAGGAGTACGGTGGAAACATACATATAATCGAATTAAAGACGAAGTACCCGCAGGGCGCGGAAAAGCAGCTTATAAAGGCGATAACCGGCAGAAACGTGCCTGCCGGCGGACTTCCGGCGGACGCGGGCGCGGTCGTTATAAACGTCGCGACAGCCGTCGCGATAGCGAACGCGTTTAAGACGGGACTTCCAGCGATAGAGAAAAACGTCACCGTGTCGGGCGACGCGGTGAAAAATCCGTCGGTGTTCCGCGTACGCACGGGCGTGCCGGTATCGTTCCTGATAGAACAGGCGGGCGGCTTTGCAAACGTACCCGAAAAAATCGTTTCGGGCGGTCCGATGATGGGCATATCGCAGTATAATATAGATTACCCCGTCACAAAAACCACCTCGTCGGTACTTACGATAACAAAAGCGGAAAAGACGTACGACCCCGACGCTCCGTGCATACGCTGCGGAAGGTGCGTAGACCACTGCCCGATGCGGCTCATGCCGATGAAGCTCGTGCAGGCGTCGAAAAAGGACGACGTGGATATGGCGCAGAAGTACAACGTGCTTGAATGTATCGAGTGCGGACTTTGCTCCTATATATGCCCCGCGAACAAAAACCTGCTCCAGTTTATCAGAATGATAAAGCCGGAGGTAATGAAAAAGGTAAGGGAGGGAAAAAACAATGGAAAATAATCTCATAATGTCCTCCTCGCCGCACATTCACACAAATTCCACGACGCAAAGGATAATGCTCGACGTGATAATCGCGCTGCTTCCGGCGGCTGTCGCGGGTGGACTGCTGTTCGGGATCTACTCGACGATCGTCCTCGCGAGCGCGGTAATATCGGCGGTGCTCGCGGAGTGGATATTTGAAAAGCTGCTCAAAAAAAGAAACACAACGGGCGATTTGAGCGCGGTCGTGACGGGACTTTTACTCGGACTCAACATGCCGCCGCGCATACCGATATGGATGGTGTGCGTAGGCTCGGCTTTCGCGATAGTGATAGTAAAACAGATGTTCGGCGGTCTGGGAAAGAACTTCGTAAACCCCGCGCTTGCGGCGCGCTGCTTCATGCTCATAGCGTGGACGGGCGCGATGACGAGTTTCCAAACTCCATTCGACGCGGTAACGACCGCGACGCCGCTCGCGATAATGAAAAGCGGCGCTGAGGGAACAATGCCGTCACTCATGCAGTGCTTTGTCGGCATGAAGGCGGGTACTATCGGCGAAACATCGGCGATTGCGCTCATTATAGGCTTTATATACCTGCTCGCGCGGCGCGTGGTAAGCATAAAGATACCGCTTGCGTACATAGCTTCATTCGCGGTATTGACGTTCCTTTTCGGCAAGGACGCGTTTGACGCGCAGTACCTCGCGTACCAGCTCCTTACGGGCGGACTGCTTCTTGGCGCGTTCTTCATGGCGACCGACTACACGACAACGCCGACGACGCATCTCGGAATGATAATATTCGGTATAGGCTGCGGCGTTCTGACATTCCTTATAAGACGGTTCGGCGGTTATCCCGAGGGCGTGTCGTTCTCGATACTTCTGATGAACCTTGCCGCGCCGCTTATCGAGCGCTATACCGTCCCGAAATCCTTCGGAAACAGAGGAGGTGCGCGTAAATGAGCGAAAAATTGGACGTAAAGGAAATTATAAAGGTGGGCGCGATACTGTTTGTGATAACCGCGCTCGCGGCGGCGCTTCTGGGATTTGTAAACGCGAAAACCGCGCCGCTCATAGCCGAAAACAACGTCAAAAAGGAGCAAACGGCTCTCAAAGCCGTAATGCCCGACGCGGCTGACTTCAAGGAACTTGAAATCACTCCCGAACTAAAAAACGCCGAGAACGGCAGGGGAGAGATAATGAAGGCTTACACCGCTCTCGACCAAAGCGGCAGAGTTACGGGCGCGTGCGTCATAACCGAAACGAGCGGCTACGACATCGGCATACAGACCGTAACCGGCGTAAACGAGGACAAGACGGTCGCGGGCGTGGAAATCATTTCGCTTAACGAAACGCCCGGTCTCGGCGCGAAGGCGACCGACGCGTCGTTCCGCGATCAGTACGCGGGCAAGAGCGCGGGAATAGGCGTTTCAAAATCGGGCGCGACCGACACCGATATACAGGCGATTTCCGGCGCGACGCTCACCTCGAAGGGCGTAACGAACGGAGTAAACATCGCTCTTGACGCGGCGGAGATCATACTGGAAGGGGGTAACGGATAATGGCTGACGAAAACAAGAAAACGGCGATGTCCGTGTTCAAAAACGGACTGTTTACCGAAAACCCGACATTTATGCAGCTGCTCGGCATGTGTCCGACACTCGCCGTCACAACGAGCCTTCAAAACGGCTTGGGAATGGGCTTGTCGGCAACTGCTGTCCTTATCTGCTCGAACCTTCTCATATCGCTTTTGAGAAAGATAATTCCCGACAAGGTGAGAATAGCGGCGTACATAGTTATTATAGCGGCGTTCGTAACGGTGATAGACATGTCGCTCCAGGCGTTTATGCCCGACCTCGCGTCATCGCTGGGATTATTTATACCGCTTATAGTCGTAAACTGCATAATCCTCGCGCGCGCGGAAGCGTTCGCGTCAAAGAATGGACCCTTGCACAGCGCGGTTGACGGTCTCGGCATGGGACTCGGCTTTACGGGCGCTTTGTGCATCATATCCGCGATACGCGAAATACTCGGCGCGGGCACGATATGGGGAATAACGCTCTACGGAACGCACGTGCAGCCCGCAACGATAATGATAATGGCTCCGGGCGGATTTATCGTACTCGGACTGCTTATCGGAACGATTAACTTCATCGTGAAAAAAACAAAGAAGGGGGCGGATAAATAATGGCTGTTCAGATTGTGTCTATACTTTTGTCCGCGCTCCTCACGGAAAACTTCGTAATGGTGAAATTCCTCGGAATATGCCCGTTCCTCGGAGTGTCAAAAAAGACTGAAACGGCGTTCGGCATGGGTATGGCTGTAACGTTTGTAATGGCTCTCGCCTCGGCGTTTACGTGGCTCGCGAACAAGTTTCTGCTAATACCCTTCGGACTCGACTACCTGCAGACGATACTGTTTATACTGATTATCGCGGGACTTGTGCAGTTTGTGGAGATGTTTATAAAGAAGTCGCTTCCGTCGCTTTACAACGCGCTCGGAATTTACCTTCCGCTTATAACGACAAACTGCGCGGTGCTCGGCGTGACGCTGTTAAACGTGCAGAACTACGCGGACAGCTTCATATTCTCGCTGCTTAACGGAACGTTCTCGGCACTCGGCTTCACGCTTGCGATAGTTTTAATGGCGGGCATAAGAGAGTATCTCGACGAGGACGCCGTGCCGGAGTGCTTCCGCGGCTTCCCGATAGCCTTATTGACGGCGGGACTTATGTCGATAGCGTTTATGGGCTTTTCGGGCTTCTCAATCGGTTAAATCGGAAATGAATCGCAAAACGCAATTTGCGTAATGGAGGAATAAAATGAACACAGCAAATATAATTTCCGCGGTATGCGTTGTCGGCGGAACAGGTCTTTTATTCGGACTGCTTCTCGCGTTTGCCGCGCACATATTCGCCGTTAAAAAGGACGAGCGCGCGGAGCGTATCACCGAGGTGCTGCCGGGCGCGAACTGCGGCTCGTGCGGGTACGCCGGCTGCTCGGCTTACGCTGAGGCGGTTGTGGCGGGCGGCGCGCCGGTAAACGCATGTACCGTCGGCAAAGCGCCTGTTGCGCAGAAGATAGCCGACATAATGGGCGTCGAGGCGGGCGAGGTACAGGAGGTCGTCGCGCGCGTAATGTGTGCCGGCGACAGAGCGTCCGTGGTGTATAAATTTGATTACAAAGGAATAAAAGACTGCGCTGCGGCGGCAAAATTTGCCGGCGGAGCAAAAAAATGCGAAAGCGGCTGTCTCGGTCTCGGTCACTGCGCGAACGTATGTCCGTTCGGCGCGATCAAGATTAAGAACGGCGTAGCTGTCGTTGACGACACGCTCTGTCAGGCGTGCGGCAAATGCATAAAGGAATGTCCGAAGCATATTATAAAGCTCGTGCCGAAAAACCAGCGTCACTGGGTTCTCTGCTCAAATCCCGAAATGGGAAAATTTGTCAATCAATACTGCAAAAAGGGCTGTATCGGTTGTAAATTATGCGAAAAAGAGTGTCATTTTGACGCTATACATGTGGTGGACAATCATGCTATAATAGATTACGGCAAATGCAAAAACTGCGGCTTGTGTGCGAAAAAGTGTCCGCGCGGCGTTATAATGTCCGTGCCGCGTGAAAACGGCGCAAAAACGCAGGTTGTAACTACGGCTAACTAAAGTTGTTTGTGACTTTAGCATAACCGACGCACAAAAAACTATATCAATTCGACAAAAATAAATTACCATATAGAAAATTGTCTTGCGGTATGATACAATATTATAGTGCGGTTGATTGTTAAATAATTATCAATTCAACGCGCAAAAAATTAAAGATGTTGATTTTGTATAACAATAATATATATGGAGGTTACAAAATGGCTGAGAAGAAACAGACTGTTCCTTTTTCCGGAACAAAGGAGCAGGAAGAAAAGCTGATGCAGGTCATAGCCGAGCACAGGGACGATCCGGGCGCGACGATGCCGCTTTTGCAGAAGGCTCAGGAGATTTACGGCTACCTTCCGAGGGAAGTGCTTAAGAAAATCTCTGACGAGACGATGATACCGCTCGAAAAGCTTTACGGCGTAGCGACGTTCTATTCGCAGTTCTCGCTGAACCCGAAGGGCAAGTACAGAATAAGCGTTTGTCTCGGTACGGCATGCTACGTAAAGGGCAGCGGCGACATTTACAACGCGCTTACCGAAAAGCTCAACATATCGGGCGGCGAATGTACGCCGGACGGAAAATTCTCGCTTGACGCGTGCCGCTGCGTGGGCGCGTGCGGACTTGCGCCGGTAATGCTGGTAAACGACGAGGTATACGGCAGACTTACCGTTGACGATGTTGACGATATTCTTGCCAAGTATGAATAAGGAGGCGCGGTATGATTACGATTGAACAGTTAAAGGAAATAAAGAAAAAAGCGCAGCAAACCACATCGAAACGCCGCGTTCACGTGTGCGGCGGTACGGGCTGCACGTCCTCCGGCAGCCCCGCGCTTATCGCGAAGCTTGAGGAGGAAATAAAGAAAAACGGACTTGAAAATGAGGTTGAAATCGTAAAGACCGGCTGTTTCGGACTTTGCGCTTTGGGCCCCATAATGATAGTACATCCGGAAAACTTGTTCTACTCCATGGTAAAGGAGGAGGACATTCCGAGAATAGTCGAGGAGCATTTGAAGAACGGCAACCCCGTAAAGGAGCTGCTCTACGACGAAACGACGAAAGCCGACCACATACTTCCGCTTGAAGAAACGAACTTCTATAAGAAGCAGCACAGAGTTGCGCTTCGCAACTGCGGCGAGATAAGTCCGGAGCATATCGAGCATTACATAGGTAAGGGCGGTTACGAGGCTCTTGCTAAGGTACTGACCGAAATGACGCCGGAGGAAGTAATACAGACGATTTACGACAGCGGACTTCGCGGACGCGGCGGCGCGGGTTTCCCGACGGGACTTAAATGGCGCTTCGCGGCGGCGAACGACGCGGATCAGAAGTACGTGTGCTGCAACGCCGACGAGGGCGATCCGGGCGCGTTCATGGATCGTTCGGTGCTTGAAGGCGATCCGCACGTTGTACTCGAAGCAATGGCGATCGCCGGTTACGCGATAGGCGCGACGCAGGGTTATATCTATGTCCGCGCCGAGTACCCGATAGCCGTTGAAAGACTGCAGATTGCAATCGGACAGGCGAGAGAGCTCGGACTTTTGGGCGACAACATCTTCGGCACGGGCTTTAAGTTTGACATAGAGCTTCGTCTCGGCGCGGGCGCGTTCGTCTGCGGCGAGGAAACGGCGCTCATGACCTCGATAGAGGGTAACAGAGGCGAGCCGCGTTCACGCCCGCCGTTCCCCGCGCTTAAAGGTCTGTTCCAGAAGCCGACAATACTCAACAACGTCGAAACGTACGCGAACGTTCCGCAAATCATTATGAACGGCGCGGACTGGTTCGCTTCAATGGGTACTGAAAAGTCAAAGGGTACAAAGGTATTCGCGCTCGGCGGTAAAATCAACAACACAGGTCTTGTCGAAGTGCCTATGGGTACGACGCTGCGCGAGGTCGTTGAGGAAATCGGCGGCGGTGTGCCGAACGGCAAGAAGTTTAAGGCGGCACAGACCGGCGGACCCTCCGGCGGTTGTATACCGGCTGAACATCTCGACATTCCGATAGATTTTGACAACCTCACCGCGATAGGCTCTATGATGGGCAGCGGCGGACTTATCGTAATGGACGAGGACACCTGTATGGTTGACATAGCCAAATTCTTCCTCGAATTTACCGTTGATGAAAGCTGCGGCAAATGTACGCCGTGCCGCGTCGGTACGAGAAGAATGCTTGAAATCCTCACTAAGATAACGAAAGGTCAGGCGACGATGGACGACCTTGACAAGCTCGAGGAGCTGTGTGAGCATCTGCACTCAAACTCGCTCTGCGCTCTCGGTCAGACCGCGCCGAACCCCGTAATATCGACGCTCAAATATTTCCGCGACGAGTACATAGCCCACATCGTTGACAAGAAGTGTCCGGCGGGCGTATGTAAAGACCTTCTCCAATACAAGATTGACGAGGAGAAGTGTAAGGGCTGCACGCTCTGCGCGAGAAACTGCCCTGTCGGAGCGATTTCCGGCACGGTCAAGGAGCCGCACACTATAGATCCCGAAAAGTGTATAAAGTGCGGCGCATGTATGGAGAAATGCCGCTTCGGCGCTATATATAAGGAGTAAGAAGGAGAGAGGACAATGGCTAATATAAATCTTAAAATAAACGGATTAGATGTCAGCGCTCCCGAAGGCTCGACGGTTCTGGAGGCTGCAAGACACGCGGGAATAAAAATTCCGACGCTGTGTTATCTTAAAGAAATAAACGAGATAGGCGCGTGCCGTATGTGCGTCGTCGAGGTAAAGGGCGCGAGAAATCTCGTCGCCGCGTGCGTGTACCCAATAACGGAGGGTATGGAGGTGTTCACAAACACCCCGAAGCTCATCGAGTCGAGAAAGAGAACGCTCCAGCTTCTTCTTTCAAACCACGAAAAGAAGTGTCTTTCCTGCGTAAGGAGCGGAAAGTGCGAGCTTCAGGAGCTTTGCACGGAGTACGGCGTCGAGGACGAAAACTACTTCGCGGGCGAGCAGCAGCATTTTGAGCCTGACACAAGCGCGCCGCACATGGTTCGCGACAACAACAAATGTATTCTCTGCCGCCGCTGCGTCGCGGTGTGCGAAAAGGTTCAGGGCGTAGCCGTAATAGGTCCGAATAACCGTGGCTTCGCGACATCGATAGGCTGCGCGTTTGAGTCCGACCTTGCCGACACAAGCTGTGTAAACTGCGGTCAGTGTATCGCAGCGTGCCCCGTGGGTGCGCTCTACGAAAAGGACAATACCGACGACGTTCTCGCCGCCATAAACGACAGCGAAAAGCATGTCGTTGTACAGACCGCTCCGGCTGTCCGCGCGGCGCTCGGCGAGGAATTCGGTTATCCGATGGGTACGGACGTTGAGGGTAAAATGGCTGCCGCTCTCAGAAGAATAGGCTTTGACAAGGTGTTTGACACAAATTTCGGCGCAGACCTCACGATAATGGAGGAGGCGAACGAGTTTATAGAGAGAGTGCAGAACGGCGGCGTGCTGCCGATGATAACGTCATGCTCGCCCGGCTGGGTAAAATACTGCGAGCATTACTACCCCGATCAGCTTTCGCACCTTTCAAGCTGCAAATCGCCGCAGCAGATGTTCGGCGCGGTTACAAAGACGTATTACGCGGAAAAAATGGGTATAGATCCCAAGAATATAGTATGCGTGAGCGTTATGCCGTGCACGGCGAAAAAGTTTGAGATTAACAGAGCCGACCAGGACGCGGCGGGTGTGCCCGATGTTGACATTTCAATCACAACGCGCGAGCTTGCGCGTCTTATCCGCAAGTGCGGCATCGACTTTAATATTCTGCCCGACGAGGGCTTTGACGATCCGCTCGGCGAGAGCAGCGGCGCAGGCGTAATATTCGGCGCGACCGGCGGCGTTATGGAGGCCGCACTCCGCACGGCTGTTGAAAAGCTGACGGGCGAGGAGCTTCAAAAGCCCGACTTTACCGAGGTTCGAGGCACGGACGGCATAAAGGAAGCGACCTACACCGTCGGCGGCAAGGAGGTAAAGGTTGCCGTTGCGTCAGGACTTAACAACGCGCGCGTGATTATGGATAAGATCCGCGCGGGTGAGGCGGACTATCACTTTGTGGAGATAATGTGCTGCGAGGGCGGATGCGTAAACGGCGGCGGTCAGCCGCTCGTACACGCGGACATAAGGAACTTCACCGATGTTAAGGCGCTCCGCGCAAAAGCGCTCTACAACAACGACACGGCTAAGACGATAAGAAAGTCGCACGAGAACCCCTCGATAAAGAAGCTGTACGAGGAATATCTCGGCGAGCCGGGAAGCGAAAAGGCTCACCACCTGCTTCACACGTCTTACGTGGAGAGAACGATAAACTGATTTTAACCGAAAGCAAAGGGGCTTTGCCGAAAGCCCCTTGTTTTTGTATGGCATATAAGGGAGTGGTAAGCGTGACAACGGAAAATCTTATAGAAAAGCTGTCGGACGCGCATACTCTCACGCTTGACGAGTACGCGTACCTCATAGAAAACCGCGACGAAAACGCGGCGCGTATGCTTGCCGAAAGAGCGGTTAAAATACGTAAGGAGATTTACGGCAGCGCCGTTTTTGTGCGCGGACTTATCGAGATAAGCAATATATGCAAAAATGACTGCCTTTACTGCGGCATACGCAAAAGCAATTCTTCATGCGACCGCTACAGATTAAGCGCGGACGAGATCCTCGACTGCGCCGACGAGGGGTACACGCTCGGCTTCCGCACGTTTGTGCTACAGGGCGGCGAGGACGGGTACTACACCGACGATTTGCTTGAGGGAATCATAAAAAGCATAAAACGAAAATACCCCGACTGCGCGGTAACGCTGTCGCTCGGCGAGAGAAGCCGCGAAAGTTACAAACGCCTTTTTGACGCGGGTGCGGACAGGTATCTCCTGCGCCATGAAACGGCTGACAGAGAGCATTACGAAAAGCTACACCCAAGCGAGATGTCGTTTGAAAACCGTATGCGCTGCCTGAAAAATCTGCGCGAAATTGGTTATCAGGTCGGCTGCGGATTTATGGTCGGCTCTCCGTACCAGACCGCGCGGACAATAGCCGAGGACTTAAAATTCATAGAGGAATTTAAGCCGGACATGTGCGGCATAGGACCGTTCGTTCCGCACGGCGCGACGCCGTTCGCAAACGAAAAGGGCGGAACGGTTGAACTTACGTGTTACCTTTTGTCGGTAATACGGCTTATTTACCCGCCCGTGCTTTTGCCCGCGACGACGGCTCTCGGCACAATTCACCCTTTGGGGCGCGAAATGGGAATACAGTCGGGCGCAAACGTCGTAATGCCGAATTTGTCGCCGACGGCTGTGCGGAAAAAGTACGAGCTTTACGACAACAAGATATGCACGGGCGAGGAAAGCGCGCAGTGCGTCGCGTGCTTAAAGCAAAGAATGAAATCAATCGGATACGAGATAGTTACGGACAGAGGAGACATAAGAAAATGAGAATAGAATACAACCCGAAGTCATACAAGGCGGAGGAATTTATAAACGACGAGGAAATCCGCGCGACGCTTGAATACGCCGAGGCGAACAAGAACAACGCGGAGCTTATAGACGAGATAATTGAGAAGGCGCGTCCCGTAAAGACCGAAAAGGGCTGCGTGTGCCGCGGTCTCACGCACCGTGAGGCGTCGGTTCTGCTGGCGTGCGAGATACCCGAAAAGATAGAGAAAATTTACGCCGTCGCGGAGGAAATAAAGCTCGCGTTCTACGGCAACAGAATAGTCATATTCGCGCCGCTTTACCTTTCAAACTATTGCGTGAACGGCTGCCTGTACTGCCCGTACCACCAAAAGAACAAGACGATACCGCGCAAAAAGCTGACGCAGGAGGAGGTCAGGGCGGAGGTTATCGCGCTTCAGGACATGGGACACAAGCGCCTTGCGATTGAAGCGGGCGAGGATCCCGTCAACAACCCGATAGAATACATTTTGGACTGTATCAAAACTATTTACAGCGTACACCACAAAAACGGCGACATTCGACGCGTAAACGTGAATATCGCCGCGACGACCGTTGAAAATTACCGCAGACTGAAGGAGGCGGGCATAGGCACGTATATCCTGTTCCAGGAAACGTACCACAAGGAGAGCTATTTAAGGCTCCACCCGACGGGCCCCAAGCACGACTACGCGTACCACACCGAAGCCATGGACAGAGCGATGGAGGGCGGTATAGACGACGTGGGACTGGGCGTTTTGTTCGGGCTTGAAATGTACAAGTACGAGTTTGCCGGACTTATAATGCACGCGGAGCATCTCGAAGCCGTGCACGGCGTAGGACCGCACACTATAAGCGTGCCGCGCGTAAAGCACGCCGACGACATAGATCCCGATGAGTTCGACAACGGTATCGACGACGAAACGTTCGCGAAAATCACGGCTTGCATACGTCTTGCCGTGCCGTACACCGGCATGATAATTTCGACGCGCGAAACGGAGGAGGTGCGTTCAAAGCTTTTGCGTCTCGGCATTTCACAGGTGAGCGGCGGCTCGCGCACATCGGTAGGCGGCTACACCGAGGAGGAGCGTCCGCACGACACGGAGCAGTTCGACGTTTCCGACTGCCGTTCGCTTGACGAGGTCGTGAGGTGGCTCATGGAAAACGGACACATTCCGTCATTCTGCACCGCCTGCTACCGCGAGGGACGCACCGGCGACCGTTTTATGTCGCTGTGCAAGAGCGGGCAGATATTAAACTGCTGCCACCCCAACGCGCTTATGACGCTTACCGAGTACCTCGTTGACTACGCGTCCGAGGAAACGAAGAAGGTCGGCTACGAGCTTATCGAAAAGGAGCTTAGCCGCATACCGAACGACAAAGTACGTGAAATCGCGCGTAAAAATATAGACGATATACGAAACTCAAACAGACGCGATTTCAGATTTTAGGTGATAATATGAGCTTGAACGAAACAGCCTCGGCGGAAAGGGTGCACATCGCGTTTTTCGGCATGAGAAACGCGGGCAAGTCGAGCCTCGTAAACGCCGTGACAAACCAGGAAATGTCGGTCGTGTCGGACGTTAAGGGCACGACGACCGATCCAGTGAAAAAATCTATGGAGCTTCTGCCTATAGGGCCTGTCGTGATAATCGACACGCCAGGTCTCGATGACGAGGGCGAACTTGGCGAAAAGCGCGTGAAGCGGGCGAGGGAGGTACTCGCGAAAACGGACGTTGCGGTGCTTGTTATTGACGCGCAGAGAGGTCTTTCCGACGCGGACAGGGAGCTTATACGCGAGCTTGGGGACACTAAAGTTCCGTACATCACGGCGTACACAAAGTCCGACCTGCCGCACGATACGGGGACACTAAAAGATAATGAAATATACGTGAGCATATTCAATAAACAGAGCGTTGACGCGCTCAAAAACATGATTGCGCGTCTCGTCAGGGGGACACTAAACGACAAGCACATCGTCGCGGATATGCTTACAGAAGGCGACACGGCTGTACTTGTGATACCCGTTGACGCCGCCGCGCCGAAGGGCAGGATAATACTGCCGCAGCAGCAGACGCTCCGCGAAATTCTCGACTCGCACTGCACCGCAGTTTGCTGTCAGCCGCGGGAGCTTTCGGGGACACTAAAATCACTCTCGAAAAAACCGCGCATAGTCATAACCGACTCGCAGGCGTTTGAGGCGGTCGCGGCTGACGTTCCGGAGGACAGTTTGCTCACATCATTTTCGATACTGTTCGCGCGGTACAAGGGCGACCTTGCCGAACTTGTAAAAGGCGCGGCAAGGCTTTCGGAGCTTAAAGACGGCGACAGGGTACTTATAAGCGAGGGCTGCACACATCACCGTCAGTGCGGCGACATAGGAACGGAGAAGATACCCGCGTGGATAGAGAAATTTACGGGCGCTGAGCCCGAATATTCCTTTACGTCCGGCGGCGGCTTCGGAGAGGATTTAAGTGATTACAAGCTGATAATACACTGCGGCGGCTGTATGCTCAACGAAAAGGAAATGAAGCGCCGCATAACCGAGGCGAAAAATGCGGGCGTACCGATTGTAAATTACGGCGTGGCGATAGCGCACATGCACGGCATTTTGAAGCGCAGCCTCGCGCCGTTTTCCGACATAGCGAAATTACTCCCATAAAAATGGGAGTTTTTCTTTTTATGCCATAAACATATTGAATATCGGAAAAAATTGTGATACAATAACTGTAACTGTGATTATACATTCGGAGGTGGACGAATTTGGACAAAAAAGAATATGCTCTGAAAAAACACGAGGAATGGCAGGGCAAGATTGAGGTCGTGTCGCGCGCGAGAGTGACGAACCGCGACGAGCTGTCTGTGGCGTACACGCCCGGAGTTGCCGAGCCGTGCCTTGAAATTGCGAAAAACACCGACCTGTCGTACAAATACACGCGCCGCTCAAACCTTGTGGCGGTCATAACGGACGGTACGGCGGTGCTCGGTCTCGGCGATATAGGGCCCGAAGCCGGTATGCCGGTAATGGAAGGCAAATGCGCGCTGTTTAAGACGTTCGCGGGCGTGGACGCGTTCCCGCTGTGCGTGAAATCGAAGGACGTTGACGAGATTGTGAACTGCGTGAAGCTCATATCCGGCTCGTTCGGCGGCATCAACCTTGAGGACATTTCCGCGCCGCGCTGCATAGAGATCGAGCGCCGGCTCAAGGAGGAATGCGACATACCCGTTTTTCACGACGATCAGCACGGCACGGCTGTGGTTGTGCTTGCCGCCGCGCTTAACGCATTGAAGGTCGTCGGCAAGGATATAACCGAAATAAAAGCCGTCGTAAACGGCGCGGGCAGCGCGGGAATGGCAATCGCGAGGCTTTTAGTGTCGCGCGGACTTAAAAACCTTATAATGTGCGACAAATACGGCTCACTTTACCGAGGCAATGCGCAGATGAACGACGAGCAGGCAAAGCTCGCTGTTCTCACGAACCCCGACAACCTCGACGTTGACCTGAAGGGCGCTGTGAAGGGCGCGGACTTGTTTATAGGCGTGAGCGCGCCGAACATTCTTACCGAGGAAATGGTAAAGAGCATGGCGAAGGATCCTATCATATTCGCGATGGCAAACCCCACCCCCGAAATAATGCCCGACATTGCAAAAAAAGCGGGCGCAAGGGTTGTCGGCACGGGGCGGAGCGACTTCCCGAACCAGATAAATAACGTCCTCGCGTTTCCCGGAATATTCCGCGGCGCACTCGACGTGAGAGCGTCCGACATAAACGACGAAATGAAAATCGCCGCGTCGGAGGCGATAGCGTCGGTTATACAGGACGACGAGCTTAACGAAAACATGATAATACCAGACGCGTTTGACGAGCGCATTGCGAGAAACGTGGCGAGAGCAGTGTCGCGCGCGGCGGTAAAGAGCGGCGTTGCGCGCGCCGGTTTGGAGGATAAATAATGGAAAGCATAAAATTACATTGGATGGAAAACAGAGCAAAGGGCGGATACGTAACTTTCGGCGTACCCTACAAGCAGGGCGAAAAACCGGAGGGTACAACGTTCGCGCCGTTTGACGAAAACGGCAGGGAGATACCGTATCAGGAAAAGCCGATAGCGTTTTACCCCGACGGCTCGACGAAGTGGTCAAGCTTTACCGCGCGCGTTGACGGCGGCGGAGTGGAGATAAAGAAAGCCGAGAAAAAGGAACACGGCGGCATTACGGTAAACGAAACGGACGACGGTATAACCGTCGATAACGGCGCGTTTACGGCTGTATTCCCGAAATCGGGTACGACGCTCATGAAAACGCCTTACGCCGACGCGATATTAAAGGTGCAGAAGGAAATGTACGACAGGCAGGACGGCGACGAGATAAAGCGCATAATCTCCTACTACGGCGAGATAGAGACAGCCGAAGTCGAGGAGGAGGGCGCGCTCAAAACGACCGTAAAGCTCACCGGCACGCACAGAAGCGCGCACGGCGACACATTTCTGCGCTACATAATCCGTTTTACGCTCTTTTACGACGAAAAGAGTGTGAACGTAAAGCACACGTTTATCTTCGACGGCGACGAAAGCACCGATTTTATAAAGGGTATCGCGCTTGTGATGAAGCGTAAAATGACGGGCAAGCTCTACAACCGCCGCATTAAAATGACGGGCGATTACGGCGTAATGCACGAGTGTATGCAGATTTTGAACCTGTGGCGACCGAGGCTCGGGCCGTCCATAGGCATACAGCCGGTGCACAGCGCGCAGCTGCGCGGCGAGATGATAGACCTTGCGCCGCTCGTTGATTTGAGAAACGGCAATCCCGTCACGGAGGAACAGATAGACAACGTGACGAAATGGGACTGCTACCGCCTGCAGCAGCTTACGCCCGACAGCTTCGAGGTAAGGAAGCGCACAGGTCATGACGAGTGCACGTTCATAAAGGCGAACTGGGGCAAACGCTCAAAGGGACTGATGTACATAGCCGACGAAAAGGGCGGCGTGTCGGTATGTCTGCGCAACTTCTGGCAGAAATACCCGTCCTCGCTCCACGCGGAGGGACTTTGCTCGGATGAGGGTATGCTCATGGCGTGGATAGTGTCGCCCGACGGCTTGTCGCGCGATATGCGCCACTATGACGTTGTTTCGCACGACCAGACGTACTATGAGGGTACGCCGGAGATCGGCTCGTCGGCTTACGGCATAGCGAACACGAACGACCTCACCGTTTACTTCTATGACGAGGTAGCGTCGGACGAGCTTATTTTAAGCCATGCCGACAGAGTGCAGAAGCCGCCCGTTATGATTTGCACGCCCGAATATTACCACGAAACGCGCGTACTCGGCTATTGGAGTTTGCCCGACAGAAGCACTCCGCTTAAAAAGTGGGCGGAGGATGAAATGGACAAGGCGTTTAACTATTATAAAAACGAAATCGAGCAGCGCCGCTGGTACGGCTTGTGGGATTACGGCGATATAATGCACACCTACGACGCGCAGCGTCACTGCTGGAAGTACGACCTCGGCGGTTACGCGTGGCAGAGTACGGAGCTTGTGCCGACGCTGTGGCTGTGGTACTCGTTTTTGAGAACCGGCAGGGAGGACATGTTCTCTGTTGCCGAGGCTATGAGCCGTCACAGCGCGGACGTTGATATTTACCATATGGGGCCTTTGAAAGGTCTCGGCAGCCGTCACAACGTAGTGCATTGGGGCGATAGCTGCAAGGAGGCGCGTATCGGTATGGCGGGACATCACCGCGCGCTTTACTACCTCACGGGCGGCGATTTAAGAATAGGCGACTGTATGAAGGACGTTGTGGACGCCGACTTTGCTACCGTGGATATGGATCCTTTGAGATACTATTACATGGGACAGAAGTCCACGCTCCCGACGCACGCGCGCACCGGTCCCGACTGGTCTACGTACTGCTCGAACTGGATGACGGAGTGGGAGCGCACAAACAATACGAAGTGGCGCGACAAGATTATGACCGGTATAAACGACCTCAAAAAAGCGCCGCTGCGCCTTATATCAGGCTCTAATTTTGAATATGATCCCGCGACGGGACATCTCGGCTACATAGGCGAGAGCGCCGCAGGCGGCTCACACCTCGCGATATGCATGGGCGGGCCCGAAACGTGGACGGAGCTTGTGCCGCTTTTGGGCGACGAGGAATTTAACGATATGCTTGTGCAGTACGGCAGCTTTTACTTCCTCACGCCGGAGGAAAAGCGCCGCGCGACAAACAACCTCATAGACGGAGAGGGTTTTGAGTACCCGTACATGGCTGCCGCGCTCTGCGCTTACGCCGCAAGGGAAAAGCAGGACAAGGACTTGGCGCACAAGGTATGGCAGGTGCTTGTGTACTCGCTCGCGGGTAAAAATAAGAAGGACAATTTCGACGACGCGATCGTCGAGAATTACTTTAACGCGAAGGAGCTTCACGAGATGTTCTGGATAAGCACAAACTTCGCGGCGCAGTGGTGCCTCAACACAATCGTCGCGCTCGAACATACCGCCTTCGCCATGCCCGAAACTCTCGACGAACTCGAATGGGAGGACTGGGTAAAGTAAGGTATAAAACAAACAAAATACACCGATACTAAAACAGACGGGCGCTGTATGCGTCGGTCTGTTTTTCGGTCTTTACAAATCATGTATTTAATGGTAAAATAGTGTCGATAAACGAAAAGGAGAAAACAATGATAAACGGACTTACGGACGCACAGGTCAGACAGCAAACGGAAGCGGGCAATGTCAATATTGTTCCCGACCAGTCTGCCAAAAGCGTCAAAGAAATAATCTTATCGAACATTTTTACATATTTCAACGCGATTTTTATTGTACTGGGTATACTCGTCGCGATAACCGGCTCGTTCCGCAACCTGACCTTCCTGCCGGTCGTTGTGGTAAACGCGGTGATAGGCATAGTGCAGCAGCTTAAAGCAAAATCGGTGCTCGACAAGCTGTCGCTGCTTGCCATGTCGGAATATACCGTGGTGAGAAACGGCAAGGAAATAAAGGTAGCTGCGGACAAGCTCGTGCTCGGAGATATAATCGTTCTCGAAGGCGGCAAGCAGATACCCGCCGACGCTGAACTCGTAGAGGGCAAGCTCATGGTAAGCGAAGCGCTTTTGACGGGTGAGGCGGACGAGATAGAAAAGCTTGCCGGCAGCGAACTCAAATCAGGCAGCTTCGTCGCGGCGGGCAAGTGTTATGCGCGCCTTACGCACGTAGGAAAGGACTCCTACGCCGCGAAGCTGATGAAACAGGCAAAGGAAATAAAGGATAAAAAGTCCGAGATGATAAACGGCATAGACACCGTTGTCAAGATAGCGGGTATAGCAATCATACCCGTGGGCATCGCGCTGTTCTGTCAGGCGTATTTGGCGAACCACTATTCCTTTACGGAAAGTATACTCTCAATGGTCGGCGCGGTAGTGGGAATGATACCCGAAGGACTTTACCTGCTCGTTACCGCCGCGCTTACACTGAGCGCAATGCGTCTCGCGCGCTCGAAGGTGCTTCTGCACGACATGAGAAGCACGGAAACGCTCGCGCGCGTGGACATACTTTGCGTTGATAAGACCGGTACGATAACAGACAATAAAATGACCGTGACGGAGGTTTTCATGCCCGACGGCAGCAGTGCCGACGCGGGAGTAAAATCGCTTATCGCGCAGTACGTTTCAACGATAACCGACAACAATATCACCATGACCGCGCTCCGCGGCTATTTCGGCAGCGCGTCGGCGTTTTTGTACGAGCAAATAATGCCGTTTTCGTCAAAGCAGAAGTATTCGCAGATTATAACATCTGACACGGTATACAGGCTCGGCGCGCCGGAATTTGTGCTTGCCGGCGAAACGTGCACAAAATATAAGCCGCTTATGGACGAGAGAGCGCAGGCGGGACAGAGAGTAATAGTGTTTGCAAAGTCGCTGACGGAGAACGGACTGTTCGCTCCGATAGCGTTTGTGAGCCTTAAAAACAATCTGCGCCCCAATGTTGAGCAGACCTTTAACTATTTTAAGGAGCAGGAGGTAGGCATAAGGGTAATATCGGGCGACAATCCCGTGACGGTATCGAATATAGCGAAATCGGCGGGCATAGAAAACGCCGACAAATACGTTGATATGTCACAGGTAAGCGACAGCGAAATAGCACAGGCGGCAAAGAAATACACAATATTCGGACGCGTACAGCCGGAGCAGAAAAAGAAGCTTATTCTCGCGTTCCGCGCTCAAGGCAAAAAGGTAGCCATGACGGGTGACGGCGTAAACGACATACTCGCGATGAAAGAAGCGGACTGTTCCATAGCTATGGGTGCCGGCAGCGAGGCGGCAATGCAGGCGGCACAGGTGGTACTGCTCGACTCCGACTTTTCACGAATGGTTGACATAATATCGGAGGGCAGACGCGACATAAACAACATTACGCGCTCAGCCGTACTGTTCCTTTACAAAAACATATTCTCGCTGCTTCTGGCGCTGTTCTCAATCATAACGGCGATCACGTACCCGCTTTCACCGTCGCAGGTATCGCTCATATCGGCGTTCAACATCGGTATACCGGGATTTTTGCTCGCGCTTGAAGCGAACATAAAGAAGCAGAAGGGACGATTTATGAAGGCGGTAGTCGTGAGGTCTATACCGGCGGCTCTCGCGTCGTTCGCGGCAATAGCGTCGATGGTGCTTTTAGGGCAGGTGTTCAGCCTGTCGGAAAGCGACATAGGCGTGGCGAGTACGTGCCTTCTGGCAATAGGCGGATTTATACTTTTGTGCAGCATATCAAAGCCTATGAACCGTTACCGCATAATTGTAATCGCGATAAGCATAGCCGGTATTATATTTACGGGACTGCGGTTCAACACGCTGTTTGAAATCAGCATGGTATCGGCGCAGACGCTTATACTCGGAATACTGTTTGTGCTTGCGGTCGAATCCGTCATGAGGAATCTGACACGGCTGTTTGAGCATATACACAACCCGTTCAGAAAAACGACGGTGACGACGGAAATGACAACGACCGAGCAGCCGAAAACCAAACAATAAAAAATAAACACCCGACGCTTATAAGTCAAATAAGTGTCGGGTGTTTTTCGTTTTGCTTTATTTCAATATTTCCGTGAATCCAGCGTGGCACTTGTCAAGTTCCGCGCCCTTTTTAGCGTATTCCTTCGCCGTTTCACTGTCGCCCCTGCCCATATAACCGAGAGATGCCATATACAGGCAGTGGATTTTGTTTTTCTTGTTCAGATCCGCCTCGAATATAAGGAAGTCCGGCAGCGACACCGCGAAATAGTCTATCTTCACGTCGTCGTCAATATGCTTGCCGGCGTACTCGATAAACATATCAAACCGCTTTTGAGCTTCCGCACTGTCGCCGAGAGCCTCGATCGCCTTTGCCGCGTAGTACATCATTTCAGGCGGCTGGTCGTTGTAGTACATCGCCGACGTAAGCTCAAACTCGCCGCGCGCCGCCATTTTGTACGCCCGGTCGGACTTGTCCTTATCCTCATACAGTCCGCCGAGCATATAGTAAATGTCGTTGTCGAGGTTACCGATAAGCTTGCCCTCGCCGAGATTATACGGGTACACGAGCGCTTTTTCCAGATATTCCACAGCTTTTTCCGGCTCGGCTTTCGCCTTGTTTATAAGCGCGATTCTGTACTGCGCGGGGATTTTGCCCTCGCCGCCCTCCCACGGGTGGAAGTTATGGCTCATTATGCGCTCGTACGCGTTGTCGTACTCGCCGTTGAGGTTCAAAAGCGTTATGTACTCCGTGTACAAATCGTCGCGCTTTTCCAAAAGTTCGGGGTGCGCGTTCATGTTCGCGAGCCGCTCTTTAAGCGAATAGTTGAGCATTTTATAAAGCTGATCAAGCTCAAAGAACACGCGCGCGTCGGTTTTATCCATTTCAAACGCCTTTTCCATAGCCGCCTTCGCCTTATCATAATCGCCCATTTTGTTGTAGTACGCAAGCGACAGGTTTCTGTAGACCGTCGGCAGATTTATCTTATCCGCGCAGCACTCCCACAGCGTCACGCTCTTTTCCCACAAACCCTTATCGTAGAACAGGCAGCCGAGATAATATTTCGCATATTCGCCGCCTTTGCCCGCCGCGTTTCCGAGTACCGAAATGCCCTCCAAGCGGTTCGGGAAGCAGTAGAGCGGGCTTGCGTTTTCAGCCTTTTCAAGCTCCGACTTGTCGCCCGTGCAGAAATGGCGGTAATAGTGTACCATCGGCTCGTCACAGGGCGCGAGAGCAAGTATTTTATCCGCCTCGTCCTTCATTCCGGCTGCGATGTACGTGAGCGCAAGCTCGATATAATTGTGATTGTCGCCGCGCATAACAGCCGTAAATTCGTCCTTGCCCGTGAGCAGGTACAGTTCATAACGGCAGCCGTGGTCGAGCGCGTCGATATTCTTCGTTTCGTTCGCGAATGCAATCGCCTCTTCAATTTTGCCCGTAAGCCTTAACAGCGCGGTTTTAAGCGTGCGCGCCTTTAAGTTGTGAAGTCCGCGCGCAAGCGACTTTTCAACGAACGCAAGCGCATCCGCGTAATCGCCCCTTTCCGCCGTCATGCAGGCGAGCATATAAAACGCCTTATCCTGCATGTTTCCGTCCCACGTCGCCTTGTAAAACGCGTCAAACGCCTTGTCACGTCCGCCGCCCGACATTTTGAGCGCCAGACCGAGATTGTAATACGGCTCACAATCGTAAGGGTTGGGATTCTTCCACGTCGAAGCCCTAACCGCCGCGCGGAAATATTCAACGCTTTCCGCAAATCTGCCGCGGTTGTAAAGGTACTTGCCGTAGCCGTTGTTTAAGCGTATGTCCTCACTGTCACGCTTTAAGCCCTCGAGGTAATACGGTTCGGGCGAGTACGTCGCGTGACGGTACTGCTCCAGATGCGTAGCGGCGAGGAATAATTTTTCGTTCGTCGGTATTTCCTCCGGCGCGGGTATCGCCTCGGCGGGCGAGGGGACGGGTTCAGTATTTTTGACGGGGATATGCTCCAGTATGGTTTTAGTGTCCCCGATAATTTTTAATGTTATATCCTCATAGTTTGCGCCGCGCGCGTCAAGTTCCGTTTCAAACACCTCGGCAGGCTTTAAGTTTAGTGTCCCCGTAAATATCGTTTCACCCTTGCACTTTACCAGAAGCTGCGCGCTGTCAAGCCCTGACGGAGTGTATACCGTTACTTTAACTTTAGTGTCCCCGTTTTTAGTGTCCCCGACCTCAACATTTACAGCCGCGTCGAGCGACGCGTTCTTTATCGCGCCGATCGCCTTGTACGGCATAAAATACTGCGTGAACGTCTTTTCCTCGTACGGCTTCAGGAATGTAAAATCGGGCTGATTATCCGTGAACATACCCGTCATAAGCTCGATATACGGGCCGTTTTCATCGGTGAGGTTCCTGTCCCACGCCTGTCCGAAATCGCCGCAGCCCCACGTCCACTGCTTCTTGCCGGGTGACACGTGGTGGTCGGCGATGTGCAGAAGTCCTGCGTTTTTGCCGTAATCGTAGTTGCCGATGAAATTAAAGTCGCTGTGGTACGCCATATACGATGTGGGGACAGGAATATTTTTGTAACGCGAAATATCCGTTCCGGGCGCGTAATCGTACTTGTAATAAACGCCGTCGGCAATCGGGAACTTCGACACGCCGCGCTTGCCGTGATCCATTACCGCGTTCACGTCGGGCGGGAAAATCGACTGCGTGTAATCGTTTACCGCCACAGCAGGGTTTGCCCACCAAAGAAACGTCTGCGGACGGTCGGTGGGGTTGTAGACCTGTCCCTTAATTTCGAGATATGCCTTGTCGGGGTACACGGTAAAGCCCGCCATACCCTTAGTGTGGAACATTTTTTCCGTTTCGCCTACCCAGACCGTTACCGAACCGTCGCCGTTACGCTCGATCGTGTAATCGACGGGATCGAACGTTGACGGGCGGTGATGCTGCGGCCAGTTAAACTCGATACCGCCGCTTATCCACGGGCCCGCAAGACCTACGAGCGCGGGTTTTACGACCTCGTTGTAGTATACCGCGTCATAGCCGTTTGTCTTATCGTAAAGCCGCTGAATTTTGCCGCCTATCTCGGGCAAAATCATCACTAAGATATAGTCATTTTCAAGATAAACCGCGTTGTATTCCTTATCGGTTTTCACGTCCGAAACGCCCTCGCACACGGGGTGCGGATAAACGCGTCCGGACGAGCCCTGATACACGCGCTTTTCGAGAAACATCGGGTTCTTGTCATACTCCGATAATTCGTAAGTCGGTATAACTACCTTCTCCTGTCTTAAAATTACCTCGCTCATTTTCGTGACCTCCGTCGGATTTAATTTATTAAGCTCATTATACATCTCATGAAGCAACAAGTCATTAAGAAAAGTTGCGCAAAAATATAAAATTATTGCTTTACACTACAACACAGTTTAATCCTTAAAAATCACTCTGCACCCACTCGCCGCAGGCGTCGCACGTTACAACGCCGTTTCTGCCGTAGAAATCGGACATGGCGAGGCGGGTCGTTTTATCGTCCTTGAAGTACACGAGATTGTCTATAATCGCGAAGCCGCGCAGCTTATAGCCGTAGAGCTTCTGCATATTGCTGCCGTCCAAATCGCCCATATACAGACCGTTAAACGCCAGAAACAGCTTGCCGTTATGCACCTGAATACTGTCCGCGTACCCGACGTAAATGTCGTTTGAGCCGTCGAGATTCACCCTGTAAACCTCGTTGCGCATCGGGTGCTTGTAGTACACCATATCGTCCCACTGCGCGAGCAGCGTTATATCGAGCCACGTCGGGTCGCTCTGATGCACGAGGTGGTTGTCGCTGCCGTCAATATTTATGCAGTAAATATCCTGACCGTGGTCGGGCTGCTTGTATATTATCTTATCGTTGTGCTGCTGGTTCTTCTCAACGAGCGCGTTCAGCCTTGTAAGCGGTATCATATTGCCGCCGTTAAGGTCGCACCGCATGAGGTTGCCGAACCACACGCCGTCCTCAATAAGAATGTAATCTCCGTAGAATATGCAGTTGAACGGGTACAGCTTCGAGTACACGCTGTCGCCCGTGTCGACCGTATACATCGCGCTGCCGTCCTCGTACAGCGCGTACATGACGTTTCTGCCGTCTATGTTGAAATATATATAGTCCTTGTACTTTTCGGCGTACTTAATATGCGTGTCAACAAGCTGCTGCTTTTCGCCGGTGTTGACGTTAAGGCGGTAGAGTATGCCGCTTTTCGTGCCGCCGCCGTCAAGCTCGACGTAGTACACGTACCCGTCCTCCGCCTTGACCTTGTACACGGAGCGGTCTACCAAAAGCTCCTCGCCGCTCAAACTGTTCGCGCGGTAGAGGTACTGATTTTTCTTGTCAATGTAGTACACGTACCCGTCGCTTATTTCGAGCGATTCGACCTGCCTTTTCGACAAAAGCCGTCTGCCGCGCCCGTTTTTGCCGACACAGTAGAGGTACTGGAAATCGGAGTCGGACGCGTAGTAAACGGTGCCCTGCACGTCGCGGCGGCTGTCTATTACGACGCGGTTATGCTCGCCGTCCCAGTTTACGCACGCGCTCAGCGTTTCCGACACCGCTCTTACGGGAATGTACGTGTAGTCGCCTATAAGCCTCGCGGGTACGTCGAGCTTTTCGTCCGACACCCAGTACGGCTTGCCGTCGGAATTGAACACGCCCGCGCCCATTGTGCCTTTTACAAGGTCGATCGCTATGAACTCGTCCTCGCGCGACGCCCAAACCGTCTGCGCTTCGCCGTCCCACGTGACGTCCGCGTCAAGCGCCTCGAACACGGCTCTCATCGGCACAAGCACGCGTCCGTCTATGTTTACGGGCGCGTTTTCCGTGTATAGCGGCTCGCCGTCTATCGTTATTTCAATTTCGCCGTCAGCCGCCGCGCTTACTCCCATCACAATAAAAAATACGGCAAACAGCATTAAAAGCTTTTTCACTTTAACAGCTCCTTAACTATGGCGTATATATCGCTGTGAATATCGTCCACGGTTCTCACCGCGCCGTTCTCGACGCACTTTATCCGCTTCCAGCCGAACTTTTCCGCGACGTACACCGCGTTCGCGTAGCTTTTTTCGAGGTACGCGCGGTCGCTTTCGTGTATGTCCTTGACCTCGCCGTCCGTGGACTTGTTGCGCCTGTCTTTCATAAGCTCCGCGCCGTACTCCGGCGGCATATCGAGAAAAATCGTCGCGTCGGGGCGGGGGAGGGAGAACACGCCGTACTCCAGATTGTCGAGCCAGATAAGAAACTTGTCCTTTTCCGTTTCATCGTCGATCTTGCTCGCCTGATGTATGAGGTTTGACGAAACGTACCTGTCGGCGATTATGATTTTGCCGCCGTCATAATCCTTGCCCCAGTCGGTGCGGAACGTCGCGAAACGGTCGGACGCGAAAAGAACGGACGTCGCGTAAGCGTTAACGTCCGAAGGCTTGTCCCCGAAAGCGCCGTTAAGGTACATCTTGACGAGCGTTGACGACGGGTTATCATACGCGGGGAACGACACCTGTCTCACCGGAAACCCCTCGTCCGTGAGACGCTTCGCCAAAAGCTCCGTCTGTGTCTGCTTGCCGCTTGCGTCAACGCCGTCTATCGCTATAAGTATTCCCATAGTCAATCCCGCCTTTATTCCTGCTCGTATTTCTTACCGTTTTTCAGAACCGTAAACGCGAATTTCGGCAGGTCTGCCATACGCTTCGCGCGCCACGGCTCCTTGCACAGTCTGTAGAACCATTCCAGACCAGTCTTGCAGAAAAATTCGGGCGCGCGTTCAGCCGTGCCTGCAAACACGTCAAGGCTTCCGCCGATACCCATGGCGACGCGTATATTCGTAAGGCTCGACTTATTTTTGTCTATCCATTGCTCCTGCTTCGGCGCACCGAGGCATACGAAAATCATATCCGCGCCCGACTCGTTTATTTCGCGCACAATCTCACTCACTTCATCGTCCTTAAAATAACCGTTTCTCATACCGGCAATCTTAAGACCGGGATAATCCTTTGTTAGGTTTTCCGCGGCTTTTTCCGCAACGCCGGGCTTGCCGCCGAACAGGAACAGGCTGTGCTCCGACGCACTCATTTTACCGAGTACCTTTTTCGCGATATCAAAGCCCGCCGCGCGCTCTTTGAGCGGCTTTTTGAGTATTCTTGACGCGTACACTACGCCGATACCGTCGGCTGTCAGCAAGTCCGCGTTATTCAGAAGGTCTGCAAATTCACCGTCCCTGTACGCTCGCATTATAATTTCGGAGTTGGGCGTAAAAACAGAGTGGAATTTTTCCTCCTCCATAAACCGCATAATGAGGTCACTTGCCTCGTCAATCGTGACCATATCGACCTTTACGCCGAGTATATTCACCTTATCCATAATTTTTTCCTCCGCGTTTTACCGCTCGTCGAGCGGAACATATTCCTTTTCACCTATGATAGACTTGTACGCCGGACGTATAATTCTGCCGCAGCCGATGGTTTCCTCCAGACGGTGCGCGCTCCAGCCGGTAATTCTCGCAATCGCGAACAGCGGCGTATACATCTCCGGCGGTATGCCGAGCATTTTATACACGAAGCCCGAATACATATCCACGTTCGCGCACATAACCTTGTCGTTGCGGCGTATCTCGGCGAACAGTCCCGCCGTGAGCCGTTCTATCGACTTATACAGCTCAAATTCCTCGCGGTACTCGGGACTGAGCGTCACAAGCTGCTCCGCCTTTTCTTTAAGCAGCACGCAGCGCGGGTCGGAGTACGTGTAAATGGCGTGTCCCATGCCGTAAATAAGACCTGTGCGGTCGTACGCTTCCTTTTTAAGAATTTTAATAAGATAATCGGAAAGCTCGCCGTCGTCCGACCAGTTATGTACGTTCGCCTTAATTTCCTCGATCATACCCATAACCTTAGCGTTCGCGCCGCCGTGCTTCGGACCTTTGAGCGAGCCTATTGCCGCCGCTATCGCGCTGTATGTATCTGTGCCCGACGATGACACGACGCGCGTCGTGAACGCCGAGTTGTTACCGCCGCCGTGCTCCGCGTGAACCATAAGCAGCAAATCGAGCATTTCCGCTTCCTCACGCGTGTACCTGTTGTCGGGACGCAGCATGTAAAGCAGATTTTCAGCCGTAGACAAATCCTTTTGCGGCGCGTGCAGGTAAAGGCTGTTACCGTCGTGGTAGTGACTTTTTGCCTGATAGCCGTACGCCGCCATGACCGGCAGACGCGCTATAAGCTCTATCGACTGCCTGAGTATATTTCCGACCGATATGTCGTCGGGGTTTGAGTCGTACGAGTACGACGCAAGCACCGCGCGGGCAATCTTATTCATAATATTGCTGCTCGGCGCTTTTAATATCATATCCTCCGTAAATCCGGGCGGGAGAGGGCGCAGTATACCGATAAGCGACGAAAACTCACGGAGCGTGTTTTTGTCGGGCAGATGTCCGAACAAGAGCAGATACGCCACCTCGTCAAAACCGAAACGGTTTTCGTTTTCACAGCTTCTCACGAGGTCGCAGAGGTCGTAGCCTCTGTAACGCAGGTGACCTTCGATCGGCACTTTTTTGCCGTTTTTCATCTCATATCCGATAACCGAGCCTATCGAGGTAAGTCCCGCCATAACGCCCGTGCCGTCGTCGTTTCTTAAACCTCTTTTAACGTCATATTCCTTGAACAGATTTTTTGAAAAGGGCTTGTATATGTCCGTCGCCTCTTTTTCAAAGCGCGGCTGCAGCTTTTCCCTCAGCTCGTCATTGATGTATTCCATTTATATCACGTCCCTTTCTGATTATTTGAGCCGTACTATATAAGGCTCATCTGCGCGTCCGAAATCGCGCTTCCCGCGGCGGGGATATTCCGCGAGCGGTACTTGTCGGCGTTCTCTATAACGCCCTCGTCCGCGCCTACGACCTTCACGATAACGCTTCCCTTACGGCGCAGCGTCATAGCCTGCACGCCCTGCGTGCTCTTTGTGGCTTTCAGAGGTATCTTTGCGGTGTTAAGGCACAGCGCGCGGTTGTTGTTCGACATGAGAATTACGTCCGTGTCACCATTGATAAAGCGAATATCGCATACGGGCGACTTGTCGCTGTACGCGCCGATGAGCTTTTTACGGTTTGTTTTCGTCTCGTAATTTTTAAGCTCCACCTTCGCCATTTTACCGTTCTCGAACGTGAACAGCATATATCCGCTATAGTCCGCCGTAACGACGACGTACAGCACTTTCTCGTCCTCGTCAAGCCCCAAAAGACCGGGGAGGTACTCTCCCATTGTGCTTACCTTCGCGTCGGGCATATCGTACGTTTTCATCTTGTACGCGGCGCACTTGTCGGTGAAGAATATAAGCTCCGTCTTGTTCGTCGTCTCTATCGTCTGTAAAATCTCGTCGTTTTCCTTTAGCTTGTGCTCGTTTGTGCTTGAACGGAGCGACACCGCCGAAATCTTTTTAAGGTAATTCTCCTTCGTGAAGAAAATCGTCAGCGGGTAGTCGTCGACCGTGACGACCTCCTTGTACTCCGTAACGTCCTCGCTCGTTATGAGCGTTGTTTTTCTTTCCTGACCGTACTTTTTGCTTATCCGTTTAAGCTGGTCGGCGATTACCTTTTTAACTTCCTTATCGTCGCCGAGTATGCGGTTAAGCTCTTCAAGCTCCTCCATAAGCTTTTCGATATCGGCTGTGCGGTTTAAGATATATTCGCGGTTCAAATTACGCAGCTTTATCTCCGCAACATACTCCGCCTGAACCTTGTCTATACCGAAGCCGTCCATAAGGTTCGGCACAACGTCCGCTTCAAGCTCCGTGTGGCGGATAATAGAAATCGCCTTGTCTATATCGAGCAAAATCTTTTTAAGACCTGTGAGCAGATGCAGCCGCTCGCTCTTTTTGTCTATATCGTATTTTATGCCGTTTTTAACGCACTCCATACGGAACTTTATCCATTCGAGAAGTATATCTCTCACGCCCAGAACAACGGGGCGCGTCTTTATAAGCACGTTGAAGTTGCAGCTGAATGTGTCCTCGAGCGGCGTTAATTTATACAGCTTTGACATCAGCTGATCGGGATCAGTGCCGCGCTTTAGGTCAAGCGTGATCTTAAAGCCGTCAAGACCCGTCTCGTCGCGCGCGTCGCTTATCTCTTTAAGCTTATTCGCCTTAACCAAATCCATAAACTTTCCGATTATCGCCTCGGACGTTGTTGTATACGGAATTTCCGTTATCTCTATGCAGTTGTTTTTCTTGTCATAGACATACTTTGCGCGCATTTTGAAGCTGCCGCGTCCCGTTTCGTATATGGCGCGCATCTCGTCCTCGTTGTATATTATATCCGCGCCCATCGAAAAGTCCGGCGCGGGCATATACTTCATAACGTCCGCATTCTCGTTTTTCAAAAGCGCGACTGTCGCGGCGCACGTCTCCGCGAGATTAAACGAGCATATATTGCTCGCCATACCTACCGCGATACCCTGGTTGGGGTTCACGAGTATATTCGGGAAAGCTACCGGCAGAAGGGTAGGCTCCTGCATCTCACCGTCGTAGTTATCGACGAATTTAACGGTGTTTTTGTTTATATCCCCGAAAATCTCCTGACATATCGGTTCAAGCCTTACCTCGGTGTATCTCGGCGCGGCGTAAGCCATATCACGCGAAAACTGCTTGCCGAAGTTACCCTGCGACTCCACGAGCGGGTGCAATAGCGCCTCGTGACCGCGCGTGAGACGCACCATCGTTTCGTAAATCGTCGCGTCGCCGTGGGGGTTCAGTTTCATCGTCTGACCGACAACATTAGCCGATTTCGTGAGCTTGCCGCCCAAAAGTCCCATTTTATACATCGTGTATAAAAGCTTCCTATGCGCCGGCTTAAAGCCGTCTATTTCCGGTATCGCTCTCGACACTATAACGCTCATCGCGTAGGGCATATAGTTTTTTTCGAGCGTTTCCGTTATCGGCTGCTCGTCTATCGGAGCGTAAACTATTTCCTCGTCCTCTGTCTTTTTCTTTCTTGCCATGTTTTATTCCTTTCAAACGGATTTAGCTTAAATCGAGCATTTCCATATAATCGCCGCCGAAGTCGGCAATGTAGTCTTTTCTCTCCTGCAAACTGTCGCCCAGAAGAATATCGAACATTCTCGCTGTTCTCTCCGCGTTCTCGGGCGTCACGCGTATAAGGCGGCGCGTCGCGGGGTGCATCGTCGTGAGGCTCATCATGTCAGGCTGGTTCTCGCCGAGACCTTTCGACCGCTTAATATCGTAGTCGTCCTTGTCCTTGCTGAGTCCCTGCTCATTCAGCATTTTTAATATGTCGTCCTTCTCGCTGTCGGTGTAGGCGAAATGCTTTTCACCCTTCCTTTTACCCTTCGTAACGGCTATCTCGTACAGCGGCGACTCCGCGATATACACCTTGCCCTTATCTATGAGCGTCGGCATGAGGCGGTAAATCATCGTAAGCACGAGCGTGCGAATTTGGAATCCGTCAACGTCCGCGTCGGTGCAGATTATAACCTTGTCCCAGCGCAGCTTGTCAAGGCTGAACGCTTCGATACCTCGGTGATTACCCGCCTTTATCTCCACGCCGCAGCCCAGAACCTTTACGAGGTCGGTTATAATATCGCTCTTGAAAATTCTGGGGTAGTCCACTTTTAAGCAGTTTAATATCTTGCCGCGTATCGGCATGATTGCCTGAAACATCGGATCGCGCGCGAGCTTGCACGAGCCGAGCGCACTGTCGCCCTCGACGATATACACCTCGCGTTTCGTAACGTCCTTTGTGCGGCAGTCTACAAACTTTTCGACACGGTTCGTAATATCCATCGTGCCGGTGAGCTTGCCCTTGATCTCGATCCTCGTTTTCTCTGCCTTTTCACGGCTTCGCTTGTTCACAAGCACCTGATTCGCTATTTTTTCCGCGTCGGTCTTGTTCTCGATAAAGTACACCTCGAGCTGCGCGCGCAGAAATTCCGTCATCGCGTCCTGTATGAATTTGTTGTTTATAGCTTTTTTCGTCTGGTTCTCATAGCTCGTCTGTGTCGAGAACGAGTTTATGACGAGCGCGAGACAGTCCGCTATATCCATAAAGCTTATCTTCGAGTCGCTCTTTGAGTATTTGCCGTTTTGCTTCAAATATTTATCGATTGCGTACACAAACGCGTTTTTAACAGCCTTATCAGGCGAGCCGCCATGTTCGAGGTAGCTTGAATTGTGGTAGTATTCGAGCATATTCACCTTGTTCGAGAAGCAGAACGCGATCTGCATCTTCATTTTGTAGTCCTCTTTGTCAGCCCTGTCGCGTCCCTCGCGCTCCGTTTCCCACGTCTCGACCGTCGTAAAGCCCGTGTCACCGACCGTTTCCTTGAGATAGTCCACGATACCGTTCTCGTAGAAATATTCGGTCATTTCCATGCCGTTTTCGGTCTCGTTGTAGAACACGAACCTGATACCTGCATTTACCATAGCCTGCTTGTTAAGCGTGTCCCTGTAGTATTCTGCGGGTATATCGGTCTCGGTAAAAACGTCCTTGTCCGGCTTCCACCGCTGCGTCGTGCCGGTCTGAACACTCCTTGTGTCGCGTTTTTCAAGACCGCCGACGTTTTCGCCCTTTTCAAAATGCAGCGTGTAAACTGTCTTGTCGCGCACGACCGTAACGTCCATATACTCGCTCGAATACTGCGTCGCGCACGCGCCCAGACCGTTGAGTCCGAGGCTGTAGCTGTACATTCCGCCCTTGTTGTTGTCGTACTTGCCGCCGGCGTACAGCTCGCAGTACACAAGCTCCCAGTTGTAGCGTCCTTCGGCTTCGTTGTAGTCGAGCGGTATGCCGCGTCCGTGGTCGCGTACCTCTATAGAGCCGTCCGCGAAACGCGTGACCTCGATAAGGTCGCCGTAGCCCTCGCGCGCCTCGTCGATCGAGTTTGACAGTATTTCAAAAAAAGAATGTTCGCAGCCCTCCAATCCGTCCGAGCCGAATATAACAGCCGGACGTTTTCTGACCCTGTCCGCGCCTTTTAAGCTCGTTATGGAGTCGTTGCCGTATTCCTGTTTCTTTTTTGCCATTTACGTAATTTCCTTTCCAAAATCAAGATATAGAAGTTCTATTATAATTATACCACCATATAAGCTAATCTGTCAAATACGGCGGTTTCTCGTTTACATTAAAATAATGTTACAAAACACAAAATTCTCCGCATAAGTATTGTTTTGGAGAGAGAACTGTGATAAAATTCATATGAATTATGTAAACGGAAAGGTAAGGTAGCGAATATGATGAACGCCGCTTACGTATACTTGCAGATATACAGACTTTTTGACTATGTAACGCCCGTGCGCGCCGACTGCGGCAGACTGTGCGGTAAGGCGTGCTGTAAGGGAGACGACAGCGGTATGCTCCTGTTTCCGGGTGAAGAAGAGGTTTTCAAGCTCTTAAATCCCGACGGAATAAGAGTGGAGAAAACGCAGCTTCAATACGAGTTTGAGGGAAAAAAGCACACCGTTTCGCTCGCTGTGTGCGGCGGGGCGTGCGACAGATTTCAAAGACCGCTTGCGTGCAGGATTTTTCCGCTCACGCCTTATCTTTCAAAGGACGGCAAAGTTGAAATTATAGTTGACCCGCGCGGCAAGGGTATATGCCCGATGGCAAAGGCTATGCTTTTGGAGGATTTTGACGGCACGTTTGTGCGCAACATACGACGGGCGTTTACGCTTCTTATGAAAAACGCACGGTTCAGAGCTTTTATGAAGATGTACTCGGATTATCTTGACGAGTTTGGCAGGTTTTATGATTGACAGATTGGAAGGAATTAAATTATGGCGGATAATGAAAACGGGGCGGTAGAAGAAGTGTCGGAGGCGGATAACACAAGCGTGCCGCGTCCGGTGACGTTTGAGGTCGCGGAGGAACACACCGACACGGAAACAGAGGACGAAACGGAGGACGATTTCGGCTGGAGCGACAGCGACTTTGCGGACGATACCGATGATACGTATGATACGGACGGCGGGTACGACGCGGATGCTTACGGCGAGGACGAGGAAACGGAGTATGAAAGCGCGTCGGACGAAAGCGAGGAAGAAATGAGGCGCAAATCGGGGAAGAAGATATTAAAACCGATTATTATCGGTGTGTCGGCTGTCTTGTTTGCGGCGCTGTGCTTTTTCGGATATACGCTCTCGACGGTAAAAGACGGGCGCGTGATGAAAAACGTTTACATAGAAGGCGTTTACGTCGGCGGTATGACGTACGATGAAACGCTTAATGCGATAAACGCGTCCAGCCTTTTCGACGATACCGACATCACGCTTACCGACGGCGAAACGGAATTTACAATGACCGGCGCGGATATAGGTCTTGCGGCTCTGCCGGAGGACACGGCTCAAAAGGCGGTCGATTACTGCAAGAACGAGAATATATTCGTAAAATCGTGGCTTGCCGCGCGGCTGCTGTTTAAGCCGCATGAGATCGTGCCGGTACCGCAGACCGACGAGGCAATGCTCGGCGCGAAGCTTGACGAGTGCGGCAATCTGATGAAGGGCGAGCGGAAGGAACATTATATAGAGTTTAACGAGGAACAAACAGCGACGGTTTTCTCCGGTCAGACGGGCTACAACGGCGACCACGCGAAGGCATACGAGCAGGTTGTGAACGCTCTGCGCGGCGAACGCTTTAAGGACATTCATGTTGACTTTGACACATCGCCTCCGGAAACGATGACGATAGAGCGTATCGACGCGATGATATACAAGGATCCGGTAAATGCGGAGTACGTAATAGACGGAAATTCCGTTTCGATAACCGAGGACGCGACGGGACGGTATATAGATAAGGAAGCGGTTACGCCGCTGCTCGCGAATATTTACGAGGGCTGCGAACCCGTAAACATTCCTTATAATATTTCATACCCCGATGTTTCGTCCCAAACGCTGAACGACAAGCTGTTCGCGAATACGCTCTCGACGTATTCCACGTCTTTCGGCGGCTCAACGTGGAACCGCTGCCAGAATGTCGCGCGCGCCGCTGAACGCATAAACGGAACGGTGGTTGCTCCCGGCGCCGTGTTCTCATTCAATGACACCGTGGGACACCGCACCGTGGAAAACGGCTTCTATACCGCGAAGGAGTACATTAACGGCGAAAGCGTGGACGGTATCGGCGGCGGAACGTGTCAGGTATCGAGCACGCTTTACAGCGCGGTGCTGTACGCCGATATGGGTATAGTCGAGCGTCTCAACCACATGATGACCGTCGGCTACATACCGCTCGGTCAGGACGCGACCGTTGCCGACGGCGGCGTTGACTTCCGTTTCAGGAACACGAGCAGCTACCCGATTAAGATTTCCGCGTACACGAGCGGCTCGAGCGTTTTTGTAAGCATAATCGGCACGGCGTGGGAACCGGCGAGGAAGGTCACAATTTCAAACAACACGACAACAAAGGGAGAAAATACCGTCGTTTACTCAACGCGCTACGTATACGAAAACGGCAGTCTCATTTCGACCGACACGCTTAACTCAAGCACGTATATGCCGCACAAGCAAGCGATGCAAAGCTTGGAGGAAGAATTGGAGGAAGATTCGGAAGAGGAATCGGAGGAAGATTCGGAGGAAGACGAGGAAAGTGAGTAATTTAAGAAGAAAACGGCAAAATTTTTAAATTCACTCTTGCAAACCGAAGAAATTTGTGCTATAGTATAATAAATTATACGACAATGGCGTTGTATGACAGGGAGGACTGTCATATAACGCTTTTTTTGTTTCAGGGAGTTGAGGAATATGGTAAACGAGGAGCTTACGCGCCATTTGGCGGAGCTTAGCAAAATCGAGTTCACCGACGATGAGTGCGCGGCAATGACGAAGGATATGGAAAGCATTATCGCGCTCATGGACAAGGTATGCGAGTTCGACTCGTCCAAAAAGGCGTACGCGCTCGACGCGGTAGGGTATAACGATTTGCGCGCCGACGAGTATAAGGATTCGTACCCGACGGAGAAGATCACCTCGAACGCGAAGAATGTTAAGAATAACAGCTTCGTTGTGCCGAAGGTTGTGTAACCGCCGTAAAATAATTGGAAGGGGTAAGGTATATGTCACTCGCGGATATCAGGAAAAAGCTTGACCGAAAAGAGATAAGCGCGGTTGAGCTTACAGAGGAATATTTAAAGAAGATAGAGGAAACGGACGGCAAAATAAACAGCTATATCACCGTCTGCGCCGAAAACGCCATAGAGGACGCGAAGCGCGCCCAAAAGACGATCGATGAGGGCAGAGGCGGAGCGTTTACGGGTTTGCCCGTTTCCGTAAAGGATAATATATGCACCGACGGAGTTAAAACTACGTGCGCGTCGCGTATGCTCGAGGACTTTGTTCCGCCGTATGACGCTACGGCTGTAGCGAAGCTCAAAGACGCCGGCGCGGTAATACTCGGCAAGACGAATATGGACGAGTTCGCCATGGGCGGCTCGTCGCAGACATCGTACTTCGGCGGCGTTAAAAACCCGTATGACACGTCGCGCGTAACCGGCGGCTCGTCGGGCGGTGCGGCGGCAAGCGTTGCCGCGGGACTTTGCGCCGCGGCTCTCGGCTCGGACACCGGCGGCTCGGTGAGACAGCCCGCCGCGTTCTGCGGTGTTACGGGACTTAAACCCACCTACGGCGCGGTATCGAGGTGGGGACTTATAGCGTTCGCGTCGTCGCTCGACCAGATAGGCGTTGTCGCGAAAAGCGCGGAGGACACAGGCTACATCTTAAACGGCATTTACGGCTTTGACGAAAACGACGCGACATCCTCAAAGCTCGCGAAGGGCGGCTACACCGAAAAGGTCGGAGCTGACGTGTCAAATATAAGGATAGGCGTGCCGAAGGAATTTTTCGCCGACGGCATAGACGACGAGGTAAAGACGGCTGTGTTAAAAGCCGTTGACTGGTATAAATCGCTCGGCTGCGAAATAACCGACGTGTCGCTGCCGTCGCTCGAATATGCGGTGTCGGCGTACTACCTCATATCGTCGGCAGAGGCGGCAAGCAAC
Organism: uncultured Clostridia bacterium; assembly: GCA_947591315.1. Classification (GTDB taxonomy): domain Bacteria; phylum Bacillota; class Clostridia; order UBA1381; family UBA1381; genus Hominilimicola. The sequence goes on along the minus strand of CANQDD010000006.1, from coordinate 51,460 downwards.
CTTTCGCGCTTCGACGGCATAAAGTACGGCTACCGCTCGGGTCTCGGCGAGGATTACAGCGACCTCATTAAAAATTCACGCCGCGAGGGTTTCGGAAACGAGGTAAAGCGGCGCATAATGCTCGGCAACTACGCGCTCTGCTCCGGCTACTACGACGCGTACTACAAAAACGCGACGCGCATACGCACGCAGATACGCAGGGAATACGCCGATATATTTGAAAAGTGCGACGTTATCTTAACGCCTACCGCGCCGACAACGGCGTACAAAATAGGCGAGCAGGAGAACGATCCCGTTAAAATGTACCTCGCGGATATATACACCGTTACCGTGAACATAGCGGGTCTGCCCGCGATTTCGACGACGTGCGGCTACGACAAAAACGGTATGCCGATAGGTATGAGCCTTATCGGACGCGCGTTTGACGAAAAGACGATCATATCGGTCTGCGACCGTTTTGAAAAGGATTTTGAGCGGAAGGAGGCAGTATTATGAGATACGTGCCTGTTGTGGGACTTGAAATACACTGTGAGCTTCTCACAAATTCAAAGGTGTTCTGCACCTGCCAAAACGAGTTCGGCGGCAGTGAAAACACCCGCGTTTGTCCGCGCTGCAGCGGTATGCCCGGCACTCTGCCTCTGCTTAACCGCGGAGCGGTGCGTCTCGCCGCGAAAGCGGGCTATGCTTTGGGCTGCACCGTCCACGGCTACAGCGCGTTCGACAGAAAGAATTACTTTTACCCCGACCTTCCGAAGGCATACCAGATTACGCAGTTCGACTCGCCCATATGCACCGACGGACACGTTACCGTCACGGGCGGCAAGGACATACGCATAAACCGCATACACATCGAGGAGGACGCCGGTAAGCTCGTGCATGACGATTACGAGGGCGTGTCAATGGCTGACTACAACCGCTGCGGCGTGCCGCTTATCGAGATAGTGACCGAGCCCGATTTCCGCACGGTCGAGGAAGTGCAGGACTTCGTGGAGCAGGTCGCGCTTAGATTAAAGTACGCCGGCGTGTGCGACGCGCGTATGGAACAGGGCTCGATGCGCGTTGACGTGAACATTTCGATTATGCCCGAGGGCAGCGACACATTCGGCACGCGCGCGGAGCTTAAAAATCTGAACTCGTTAAAGGCGATTGGCCGCGCGATAGAATACGAGATACAGCGTCAGTCGGAGATACTCGACGCGGGCGGCGAAGTGGTGCAGGAAACGCGCCGCTACAATGACAATCACGGTGACACGAAGGCACTCCGCTCGAAGGAGGAGGCGCACGATTACCGCTATTTCCCCGAACCCGACATTCCGCCTGTGCAGCTCACGGACGATGAAATGAACGAAATACGCAGCGAAATGCCCGAAATGCCGCAGGAGCGGTTCAAGCGTTACACCGAGGTTTACAAGCTGCCCGCCGAGGACGCGGGACTTATAATCGCGGACAAGGCGTTTTCCGACTTTTACGACGCGGCGGTCGCGATAAACCCCGACTACAAGCAGATTTCAAACCTTATGCTCGTGGAGCTTAACCGCAACCTGAACGAGGCTGAAACCGGCATGGAGGACTTGAAATTTACGCCGGAGGATTTGGCAAATACCGTTAAAATGGCGTCGGACGGAGTTATTTCAAAGAACGCCGCGAAGGAGATTGTTTCGATAATGTTCGCAGAGGGCGGCAAGCCCGAGGATATAGCGAAAAAGCGCGGCTTTATAATGAGCAGCGACACGTCCGAACTTGACGCGGCTATAGACAAGGTTCTCGCCGAAAACGCCGACAGCGTGGAGAGCTACAAAAACGGCAATGAAAAGGTATTCGGCTTCCTTATGGGACAGGTAATACGCGCGCTCGGCAAGGGCGCGAACCCGAAGCTTGCGAAGGACGCGCTGACGGAGAAATTGAAGTAAATTCGGAGGAAAGTAAAATGGAGAAAATAGACGGCATACAGCTTAAAAGCGAAATAACGCTTGCCGACCTCGAAAAAAGCGAGGGAGGGGAGATAACCTTTTCGGCTTGCGTGCATAAAATACGCAACATGGGCGGCTTCTCGTTTATAATTCTGCGCACGGGACGGTACGTGCTTCAATCGGTGTATACGCCCGATGAGTGCAAAGGTAATTTTGACGCGCTTACCGAAGGTGCGTATGTGACGGTTACGGGCACGGTAAAAAAAGAGCCGCGCGCGAATTACGGCTATGAAATAACGCTTTCGTCTTTTGATATACTGTCAAAGCCGAAGGAGGAATATCCGCTCCACGTATCGTCAAAGCGGCTCGGCTGCTCTATCGAGACGAGCATGGAACACAGGAGCGTTGCGCTGCGCCACCCCGAACAGAGGGCGGTGTTCAAGGTCGCGGAGGGCGTAGTGTCGGGATTTAGGGAGTTTATGCTCGGCGAGGGCTTTACCGAAATCCACACGCCGAAAATCGTCGCTGCCGGCGCGGAGGGCGGAGCGAATATATTCAAGCTCAAATACTTCGGACAGAACGCGTACCTCGCGCAGAGCCCGCAGTTTTACAAGCAGACGTGCGTGGCGTTTTTCGACCGCGTGTTTGAGATAGCGCCGGTGTACCGCGCGGAAAAGCACAACTCGACGCGCCACCTGAACGAGTATATAGGTCTTGATTTTGAAATGGCGTTTATAGACGACATGCATGACGTAATGGCTATGGAGACGGCTATGCTGCGCCACGTAGTAGAATATCTTGCCGAAAACTATTCTCACGAGCTTGATATGCTCGGCGCGGTGCTGCCGGAGGTAAAGGAGATACCGTCGGTAACGTTTTTTGAAGCGCTCGACATACTCGGCAAGGAGCGCGCGCAGTTCGATCTCGACCCGACCGACGAGGTAAAGCTTTGCGAGTGGGCGAAGAAAAACCACGGCAGCGAGTTTATATTCGTCGAGAAATTCCCCGGACTTAAACGCCCGTTCTACGCGATGGACTCGAAGGACGACCCGAAGCTCGCGGAAAGCTTTGACCTTCTGTTCCGCGGACTTGAAATAACGACGGGCGGACAGAGAATACACGACTACGACGAGCAGGTGGAGAAGCTAAAGCGTTACAAGGTCGAGCCGGAGGAGCTCGGCGCGTACCTCGACATTCACCGCTACGGTATGCCGCCGCACGGCGGACTCGGCATCGGTCTGGAGCGTCTCGTGATGAAGCTGCTCGGTCTTGACAACATAAGACAGGCGAGCCTGTTCCCGAGAGACCTGCACCACCTCGACCCCTGACACAACATTTTGAGTGTTACATGTAAAAGTATACATTTTTTACCACTATATTTCGCCCTTAACTAAGTATTTTTCACAATAATACTTTTTGAGGGCGAAATGTTTTGAAATTGTATGTAAAATGTGGTATAATAAATGTAACTGCGATAAACAGCAATAAAAAAATTTATTATAATGGAGGAACAGAACATGACTGAAAACAAAACAGTCCTTGCTTGGCTTGAAGAAATGGCTGCCATGTGTCAGCCGGACGAAATTGTCTGGATCGACGGCAGCGAGGAACAGCTCGACGCGCTGAGAGAGGAAGCCGTTGCAACGGGCGAAATGATTAAGCTGAACGAGGAGAAGCTCCCCGGCTGTCTCTATCACAGAACAGCCCCCAACGACGTTGCGAGAGTAGAGGACAGAACGTTTATCTGCACGCCGACCGAGGAGGAAGCGGGACCCATAAACAACTGGATGGCTCCCGACGAGATGTATGCCAAATTAAAGGCGCTCTACACCGGCTCAATGAAGGGCAGAACGATGTACGTAATCCCGTACTCTATGGGCCCCGTTGGCTCGCCGTTCTCGAAGATAGGTATCGAGCTTACCGACAGTATCTACGTTGTTCTCAACATGGCTATCATGACGAGAGTGGGACAGAAGGTACTCGACCAGCTCGGCAACGATCCCGACGCCGAATTTATAAAGTGCCTGCACGCGAAGAAGGACGTAAACCCCGACGACAGATACATCGTACAGTTCCCGCAGGACAACACGATATGGTCGATCAACTCCGCTTACGGCGGCAACGTACTTCTCGGTAAGAAGTGCTTCGCGCTCCGTATAGCGTCGTACCTCGGCAAGAACCAGGGCTGGATGGCGGAGCATATGCTTATACTCGGCCTTGAAAATCCGCAGGGCGAGGTTAAGTATATATGCGCGGCGTTCCCGTCGGCATGCGGCAAGACGAACCTCGCAATGCTCATACCGCCCGAATACCTTAAAAAGCAGGGCTACAAGGTATGGACTGTCGGCGACGACATTTCGTGGCTCAACATAGGACCGGACGGCAGACTTTACGCAATCAACCCCGAATCGGGCTTCTTCGGCGTAGCTCCCGGTACGAGCGTTAAGACAAACTTCAACGCTCTTGAGTCGACAAAGAAGAACACAATATTTACAAACGTTGCGATAAACAACGACGATATGACTGTTTGGTGGGAAGGTCTTGACAAGAACCCGCCTGTAAACGCGACAGAGTGGAAGGGCGCGAAGGTAAACGGCCCCGAGTACATCGCGGACGGAAACAACCTCGCTCACCCGAATTCAAGATTTACCGCTCCTGCGGTAAACTGCCCGTGCATTTCGTCAGAATTTGAAAATCCGCAGGGTGTTCCCGTTGACGCTATCATATTCGGCGGCAGACGCGCTAAGTGCGCTCCGCTGGTATATCAGTCAAGAGACTGGCAGCACGGCACATTCGTGGGCGCTACGATGGCTTCCGAGACGACAGCGGCAGCCGCGGGCGCTGTAGGCGTAGTACGCCGCGACCCGATGGCTATGAAGCCGTTCGTTGGCTATAACATGGCTGATTACTGGGGTCACTGGATCGAAATGGGCAAGAAGCTCGGCGACAAGGCTCCGAAGATTTTCCACGTTAACTGGTTCAGAAAGGACGACGACGGCAACTTCATGTGGCCCGGCTTTGGCGACAACATGCGCGTGCTTCTCTGGATACTCAACCGCTGCGCGGGCAAGGTTGACGCGGTTGACTCGCCGATAGGTTACCTGCCCAAGCCCGAGGACATCGACATCACCGACCTCGACATGACTGTTGACGATGTTAAGGCGCTCCTTACGGTTGACAAGGCTGAATGGCTCAAGGACGTTGAAGACCCCGACACGGGTATCAAGCAGTACTTCGCTCAGTTCGGCGACAGACTTCCGAAGGAAATGGCGGAAGAGCTTAACAAGCTTGAAGCTAACCTCTCAAAGTAATAAAACCGCCCCGCGGGGCGTGATATTAAAAGGGCGTATCGTGCGATACGCCCTTTTAATGTGCAAGGACAGATGTACGCCAAAATAAAAATTTTGTCGGGACATACGCCCGTCCGTCGGATTTGATAAAATAAACGTATTGACACGGCATGTAACAGCGTATAAAATTATAATAAAGGGTGATGAACTATGAACAATTCCGACAAGCTCGAACGTACTCTCGCCATATTTTTCCGCGCCGTCAGGGGCGAGGATTTATCCGTGCGGCGCATATCGGACGAGTACGGCGTATCGACGAAAACCATAGCGCGGGACATAAGGGATTTGAAAACATTTTTGGCTGAGAACCGCGACATGCTCGGCTACGCGGAGCTGCAATACTCCTACCGCAGAAAGGCGTACTTTCTGAAAATGGAGGAATTTCTGTCCGACCGTGAATTGCTGGCGCTTGTGAAAATTCTGATTGCAAGCCGCGCGTTAAACAGGGGCGACATGCTTTCGATAGTCAATAAAATCAAGTGCTTTTCCGCGCCGGAGGACAGGAAAATGCTCAATAATATGCTCAGCCGCGAAATGTACTATTACAGCGCGGTCGGCTCCGATGTGCCGCACGTAACGGACAGGCTGTGGCAGATTTCACGCGCGATTGAGCTGAAAAAGGAAATCACGATAATCTATTACAAAATGGATCGCTCGGAAATTACGCGCCGTATAGTGCCTGTTTCGGTAATGTTCAGCGAATATTATTTTTACCTTATCGCGTTCCATGAAACAGAAAACGGCATGACCGAGCGGTTTTACCGCATTGACCGCATAAAGGAGGTCGCGGATCACCGCGACGCCGTGATGAGCCGTCCGCAGTTTAATGAGGGCGAGCTTCGGCGCCTCAATCAATTTATGTTCCCGGGCAAAAACAGACGTATACTGTTCGAGTTTACGGGCCCGTCGGTTCAGGCGGTGCTTGACCGTTTGCCGACGGCAAAGCTGATCGATGTCAGAAACGGCGTAAACATAATCGAAGCGCAGGTGTACGGCGACGGCATAAGAATGTGGCTTTTGTCGCAGGGTAATTGGGTAAAGGTGCTTGAGCCGCAGGAACTGGCGGACGAGATACGCGGGTGCGCCGAAAGAATTGTCGAAAGCTACAAATAAATTTAATAAAAATTTTCAGACGGACATATGCGTGTCCGTCTGCTTTGATATTATAGGTATGTAAAAATTATTTTAAGGAGGTACATACCTATGAAAAAGAAAATCTTAGCGGCGCTCCTTTTATCTGTTATAAGCGCATCGCTGATAGCCGGATGCTCGACAAACAACAGCGCGCCGGCGGGGGAGGGTGACGAACAAACCCAACAGGCGGAACAGACTGAAAAGGCGGCAACCGAAAAGCCAGCGAAGAAAACAAATAAGGGCAAATATGACAACATAGACGCCGACTCCGTTCCTATAGGCGTGGACGAGGTGGAGTTTGTCAATGACGACGGCTATGTTGATATTGTGGGCAGGATTTACAAAAACGGCGGCGATATTGAAAAAAGCTATGTCAGCGTTACGTTTGAAATCTGTGATGAAACCGGAGCGCGTATAGGAGAAAAAATTGTTGCGCCGGATAACGCGCTGAAGGCAGGCGAGGATACACGCTTTGACGAGAATCTTATATGGGAGCTGGACGAGAAATATTACCATAATGTTCCCGATGAAACAGTTGCGGGATATACCGCAAAAATCATTGACGTAAAGGAAACGGACGCTGACGAAGCGGAACTTGAAGCTACAATATCCGATATTGAAAGCGCAATCAAATGGAACAAGGAATACGACAAGGCACAGATACTCCTTGACGCCGCGATGCAAAAATATCCCGACAACACAGATTTAAAGCTGCTTCAGTCGGAACTTGACACAGAGAAGGCTAAGGACGCGGAAGGACAAAAATAACGCAAAACTATCAGACGGACACACCGTGTTCGTCTGATTTGCTGTTACCGCTTTATTCGATGCTACGGAATCTCAGCACGGATCTTAACAGCCGCAGAATTTCAGACTTTTCATCTTCGCTGCAGTGCGACAAAAGTGCGACAATTTTATCAATTTGCACGTCGCCCGTAGATCTGTACTTGCAATCCGAAAAAAATTCCGAAAGTGACATGCGAAAAACACCGCAAAGCTTTTCCACAGTTACAACGGTCGGATTTTTTTCGCCGCGCTCGATTTGACCGAGGAACGCGGGAGTAATATTTGCCGTCATGGCGGTCTGCTCCTGCGTGAGCTGTGCCGCAGTACGCAGCTCGCGCAGCCGTTTGCCTATATTATACATATAAATTTCACCTATGTTTATTTTATAGTATGGGCAAACGGTTTTCAAACTATTATAGTTTATAAATATTAGACAAACTATAGAATAATAACTGCCGGCTGTGTTGATTATCCTGTATTTAACGAAATACCCTTGATTGTTCAAGGGTATTTTTTCAGCGAAAACAGCGGCGGACAGGGTCAAGACGCAACAAAGCCACCGACGTGCGATCATCGGTGGCTTTGTTGTATATGAACGTAACATTGTACTCAAACAATGTTACCTTTATTATACACTATTCGTTCCGGAATTTCAATACTTATTTCAAAAAAAATTAAAAAATTTAAAAAAATCTGTTTTTTATACATTGTCGAAGTACGAGATGTACCTGACGGGTGCTTTTTCACCGAAAAGGTACTCGTAGAGGTCGATAAAGTAGTCGTCCGTCATGCTCGCGATGTAATCGACCACAATATCGTCATTCGCGCTGTGCGCCGTGTAATCCCAGTCGTTGAAGCGGTTCGCGTCGTTTACGAAGTCGATATGATGCCTGAACACGGGCGACTCGCGGCGGCCGCTGTTCAGATCCTTTAAAAGTGTCTCGTAAACGCGCTCGAACATCGGCCGGATTTTTTTATCATACGTGCCGGCAATTTTGCTGTTTTGGTAAATAATTTCGTTATTGCTGCGCTTACTCTCCTTCAAAGCCGCGAAATGCGCGTCGTCAAGACGGATATACGGCTTACCGTAGCTGTTTTCGACGATATTGACGATAAGATTGTTTATGATTGTCGCGTTGTACCTGCCGATTTGGTTTTCCTCAAATATATCCTCGCTGCTTATAAGCCCCGCCTTGATCGCGTCCTGCCTGTCCTTGCCGATGTACGCAATCATGTCCGACACGCGCACGACGCACCCCTCGAGCGTTGACGGCACGAGCCTGCCGACCGCCGACTTATCGTTGTAGCACTCCTCGACCATAGCGTCAAATTCCTCAAAGCCGCCGAGCGGACGGGGAATGTACTCCTTACACTCAAACTCTCCGTTGTGGCACAGTATGCCGTCGAGCGTCTGAAGGCTTATGTTCAGCCGAAAAATCTTGTCGAGCACGCGCACGCTGTGGACGTTGTGATTAAAATATCTGCCGGTGTGGGCGTGGTACAGGTCGCTTAAAAAACGCTCTCCCGCGTGACCGAACGGCGTGTGACCGATGTCGTGACCGAGCGCGATCGCTTCTATAAGGTCGGTGTTAAGCCCCAGCAGTACGCCGATGTTGCGTGCGACGCGCGACACAAGCTGCACGTGCAGCGCGCGGTGCGAGATGTCGTCGTTTTTGTAGAAGGAAAACACCTGCGTCTTGTCGGCGTAACGGTTGTAGTACGGACTGTGCATTATCTTTTCCGCGTCGCGCACGTAAGCGCCGCGCCAGAGCGTAGCCTTGTCGTGCTCGCGGTTCTCGCGCCGCACCGCCGGATCGTCAAAGCCCCTGCCGCCGAATATTTCCTCGTTTATTCTGTTCTGTAACTCCTTTGAAAGACGTTCATAGTTTAACATTACAGTTTCCTCCTGTGGTTTGTACTGTGATTTTACCACATTTTGAGCCGTGTGGCAAGGGAATAATATTTTTTAAACAAAAATGTAAAATACACTTGACATTTTGACGTGCGTGTGCTATATTATAAATGTAAAGTATATTTTACAATTTCACAAAGGAGCTGATAGGGTGATTGCGGAGGTAAGGGAAGCGAGAAAGCGCAGCGGAATAACGCAGGACGAGCTTGCGAAGGCGGTCGGCGTGACGCGCCAGACGATAATATCGCTCGAAAACGGACGTTACAACGCGTCGCTGCAGCTCGCGCATAAAATCGCCAAATTTTTCGGCGTAAAAATCGAGGACATATTTATATTTGAGGAGGACGAGTAAAATGAAATTCAAGAGCAAAACAATGGTAAGAATAGGACTTATGCTGCTGTACGTCGTAATCGGCGCCGTTATGTGGGCGGTGGGAACGTTCGGCGCGAATCCGAACGACACAATATCGTCAATGGGCATAGCTATGGCGGTATGCGGAGCGATACTGGCGGTGAGGAATATTATCGTGATACGCGATCCCGAAAAACTCCAAAAGCGCGAAACAGCCGAAACCGACGAGCGCAATGTCATGCTTATGCAGAAGTCGCGCTCCCTCGCGTTCGCTGTATACATCATGGCGGCGGCTGTGGCAATCATCGTGATGATTTGTACCGGCATGGAGCCCGAGGCGAGAATCGTGGCATTTACCGTGTGCGGCTTGGTGGTTATATATATTATAAGCTATTTGATTATGAAAATAAAGCATTAAAATTATAAAAACCGCTTGATTTTTTTCGCTGTATGCAATATAATACATATAAGAAATTCTGATTTTCGGAAAGTGAGTGATAAAAATGCTGGCGGAAATAAGAGGACGGTCACAGGTGACGATACCGGCGGAAATTGTAAAAAAGCTCGGTATTGCCGAGGGTGACAAGTTTGACATTACCGAAAAGGACGGCGGTATATTCATGTGTCCCGTCGTGATATATCCGAAGAACAAAATAGCCAAGGTCGCGAAGATTGTTAAGGACGCGGAGGAGGAAACGGCAAAACAGACCGCGTTTGAAAGCGTCGAGGATATGTTTGCCGATATGGGGATAGATATTAAAAATGTATAGGCTGAAATATACAAAAGAGTTTGAGAAGGATTTAAAAAAGCTGTCCCGCGCCGAGCAGGGTATGGTTGCGAGAAAGCTTAGACTTCTCACGGAAAATCCGTTCTATCCGTCCTTGCGAACAAAAAAAATACAAGGCTTGCGCGGCGTATTTGAAATGAGCGTCAATATGGATATACGCATATTGTGGAAATATGAAGGCGACGTTATTATTCTGCTGTTGGATATAGGACATCATAAGGATATACTCGGGGTTTGAAATAATGGGACGTATTATAAAATACGTCCCTTTTTATGTGTTTTGAAATTTGTATTGCAAATCCGCGGGAATATGGTATAATAATCTCACGGCGTTAACGAAAGTCGTAGGGGCGAACCATGTTCGCCCATTACATTCATATCAAAAACTTACGGAGGTAAAAACATGAAAAGAAAAATTTTAAGCGCACTGCTCACACTCTGTATGCTTGCCGCATTTGTGCCGTGCACGGCAAATGCTGAAGTAAAAAAATACGGTGAATGGCTGTCCTATGAAATAAACGAAGACAGCTCAGGCGTTACGATTACCCAGTGTGACAGCAGCGCAGCGGTAGATATTGTTATTCCCGAAGAAATCGATGGCTTGCCGGTGACGACAATCGGTGACTATGCGTTTCAGAGGTGTTCATCCATAACCGGCATTACTATTCCTCCGAGCATAAAAAAAGTGGGTTCAGTGGCATTTAGCAGAAGCTATGCATTAAAAGGTGTTTATATAACGGATTTAGAGAAATGGATGGAAATTGACTTTGCCGATGTCGGTTCAAACCCCACAAGATTGGCAGGAAAGCTGTACTTGGACGGTGAGCTTATCACAGATTTGGGAATTCCCGAAGGAACGGAATGTATAAAAGAATGGACATTTTACGGCTGTACCGATATAACGAAAATCACCATACCCGAGAGCGTGACAAGTATAATGTACAGCGCGTTTGGTAATTGTACGGGAGTCGAATCCGTTACGATACCGAAAAATGTGCTGTCTATCGACGGAAATCCATTTATAGGGTGCGGCAGCTTAAATATAGATGTGGATAAGGACAACCCGAATTATTGCTCTGTAGACGGCGTTGTATTTAATAAGGACAAGACGGAAATTATTGCTTACGCAAAAGATAAAATACAGCCGAGCTATACTATTCCGACAGGCGTAAAGAGTATTGGCAAAAGTGCTTTAGCAGCGTGCTACTACTTGACAGCAATTGTTATACCGGAAGGCGTGAGTGAGATAAAAGATCTCGCGTTTGAAGGCAGCGATTTTTTTCAGACCGAAATCAGACTGCCTCACAGTCTGAAAAAAATCGGTCAAAGTGCTTTTTCGGGAACTAATCTTTCAGAGATAGTAATTCCCGACGGTGTTACTGAAATCGGGTACCACGCGTTTTATGCCCTGCAGGATTTACATTTGGTAATACCCACAAGCGTGGAGAGCATTACGCGTGATAATATGACTGTAAGTTCTGGAAACAGATATGTGCCTAATATATATTTCCTCGGCAGCGAAGAAGAATGGCAAAATATTGCCGAATGGGATTTCGACAATGTTCAATATGATTCATCCTTTGAAATTCCGGAAAATTTTACCCTTGCGGAAGAACCACAGGTATCGTCCAAAAAAACAGATACTCAATGGTTATTTACAACTAATCTCGGATTGCCGTATATGGATTGTACCATTTACGCCGCAGTATATGACGAAAACGATAATCTATTGTCAGTCAACAATGCGCCGATTAGTCTGTTCGGTGACACTTCTGTAGTGGTAGACAAGAATGAAAGCGCAAAAACGGTGAGATTTTTTGCATGGTCGGATAGTATGCGTCCACTGACGCACCCATTTAAAATGATACGGAAAGAAACAACATAAATATAATCAAATTACTGAATTATAACAAAAAAACGGGCTATGCCCGTTTTTTCTTACCTATTTTCCAAAAACTCCCGCGCCTTATTGATTGCCTTTTCGACGGTTTCCTTAGCCGGACCGCCGATGAGCCTGCGGTCGTTCACGCACGTTTCCATGCTTATCGCGTCGTATATGTCGCTCTCGATTATATCCGAAAATTCCTTAAACTCGTCCATGGTCAGTTCGTCGAGCGACTTGTTATGCTCGATCGCGTAGAACACCATGCGTCCCACAACGGCGTGAGCCTCGCGGAAGGGGAGACCCTTCTTGACAAGGTAGTCGGCAACGTCGGTGGCGTTTGTGAAGCCGCCCTTCGCGCCGCGAAGCATATTGTCCTTTTTTACCGTCATTGTCGCGAGCATGTCGCAGAACACGGGCAGACACAGCTTTACCGTGTCGAGCGCGTCGAAAATCGGCTCCTTGTCCTCCTGCATATCCTTGTTGTACGCGAGCGGAAGCCCTTTCATAGTCGTTAAAAGCCCCATAAGATGACCGTACACGCGCCCCGTTTTGCCGCGTATAAGCTCCGCGACGTCGGGATTTTTCTTTTGCGGCATTATCGACGAGCCGGTTGAGAACGCGTCGTCCATTTCAACAAAGGAAAACTCATGGCTCGACCAGAGAATAAGCTCCTCCGAGAAGCGGCTCATATGCATCATTATGATAGAAAGACAGCTTGCAAGCTCTATCACGAAATCGCGGTCGGAAACGCCGTCGAGCGAGTTCATCGTAACGCCGTCAAAACCAAGCTCCGCCGCAACCGATTCACGGTCGAGCGGATATGTTGTTCCCGCGAGCGCTCCCGAGCCTAACGGCATAACATTCATGCGTTTTTTGCAGTCGGTGAGCCGCGACAAATCGCGCTTGAACATCTCGAAATACGCCATAAGGTGATGCGCGAACGTGACGGGCTGCGCCTTCTGCAAATGCGTGTAGCCCGGCATGATCGTCTCCGTATGCTCCGAAGCCAAATCAACGAATACATTGAGCGCGTGCACGAGCATTTCCTCGATAACGCCTGTCTCGTCCATGAGGTACATACGAATATCGAGCGCGACCTGATCGTTTCGGCTGCGTCCCGTGTGCAAACGCTTGCCCGCGTCGCCTATACGGTCGGTGAGAATTTTTTCGATGTTCATATGAATATCCTCGGCGTCGATGAGAAACTCGACTTTGCCCGCTTCTATATCCGATAAAATATTTTTAAGCTCCGCGATAATTTTATCCGCGTCCTCCTGCGGAATGATGCCCTGTCTTCCGAGCATACCCGCGTGAGCGATAGAGCCTTTTATGTCCTGCTTATACATGCGCTTGTCGAAGCGTATGGACGAATTGAAATCGTCTACCTTTTTGTCGGTGCTTTTCTGAAAGCGGCCGCCCCATAATTTTGCCATTTTATCAGTCCTTTATGCCGTTCTTTTTCTTCATCATAGCGCGAACCTTAAGCGGCAGACCGAACAGGTTTATAAAGCCCTCGCTGTCCTTGTGGCTGTAAAGCTCGTGACTGTCGCCGAACGACGCGATATCCTCGTTGTAAAGCGAATACTTCGACTTTGAACCCGCGGGCGTAACGCTGCCCTTGTAGAGCTTTACGCGAACCTCGCCGGTAACCGTCTCGTCCATCTTGTCAAACATAGCCGACATCGACTCGCGCAGCGGCGTGAACCACTTGCCGTCATAAACGAGCTCGGAGAACTTAATCGCCGACTGACGCTTGAACGACTGCGTGTCGCGGTCAAGGCAGAGGTACTCAAGCTCCTGCAAGGCGGCGTAGAGAATAGTGCCGCCCGGCGTTTCGTACACGCCTCTCGACTTCATGCCGACAAGTCTGTCCTCAACTATATCCGCTATGCCTACGCCGTGCTTGCCGCCGAGGGCGTTGAGGTGTTCAACAAGCTCGCGCGGCTTCATCTTCTTGCCGTCAATCGACACCGGCTCGCCCTTTTCAAAGCCTATCGTAACGTACTCCGGCTCGTCGGGAGCTTTTTCGGGCGACACGCCGAGCTTTAACAGACTGTCAAGCTGCGGCTCGTTCGCGGGATCTTCGAGATCCATACCCTCGTGGCTGATGTGCCATATATTACGGTCACGCGAATACAAATCCTTTTTCGTAACGGGAACCTCTATGCCGTGCGCCTCCGCATAGTCAACGGCGTCCTCGCGCGACTTGATGTCCCAAATTCTCCACGGAGCGATTATTTTGATTGACGGATCGAGCGCCTTAATCGTAAGCTCGAAACGAACCTGGTCGTTGCCCTTGCCGGTCGCGCCGTGGCATATAGCCGTCGCGCCCTCCTTGTGAGCTATCTCAACGAGCTTCTTCGCGATGATAGGTCTCGCGTGCGACGTGCCGAGAAGGTACTTGCCCTCGTACACCGCGCCCGCTTTAAGCGTGGGGAATATATAATCCTTTACGTAATCGTCTCTTAAATCCGCGATGTAGCACTTTGACGCGCCCGCGCGCTTCGCTCTTTCCTCGAGACCGTCAGTTTCCTTGCCCTGACCCACGTCGCCGCATACGCAGATTACGTCGTAGCCGTAATTCTCGATGAGCCACCTTACTATAATTGACGTGTCCAGACCGCCCGAATAGGCGAGAACAACTTTTTCTTTTGCCATGTTGACATTCCTCCTAAAATAATATATATTTATACAAGGTACATTATACAACGAAATTTGTCAATATTCAATAGGTAATTTGAAAAAGAGGTAAATAATGATAGTAATGGGTATAGACCCCGGCTACGCGATAGTCGGCATAGGCATAATTGAATATGAAAAGGGACGGACGCGCTACATACATCACTGCGCCGTGACAACGCCCGCGGGCATGAACACGACGGAGCGGCTCAATATCATTTTCCGCGAAACGGGCAGGCTTATAGACGAGTACAAGCCCGACGCGGTCGCGATCGAGGAGCTTTTCTTCAACACCAACCAGAAAACGGCTATAAACGTCGCGCAGGCGAGGGGTGTACTGCTCGTGTCGGTGACGAGCCGAAACGTGCCGATATACGAGTACACGCCGCTGCAGGTGAAGCAGTCGATTGCCGGTTACGGCAGAGCAGACAAGAAGCAAATACAGACGATGGTAAAAATGCTCCTTCACCTTAACGCGGTACCTAAGCCCGACGACGCGGCGGACGCTTTAGCGATAGCGCTTACGCACACGATGACCTCAAAGCTCGGCATAGCGCTCGGTGTGAACAAAATTAAGTAAAACCATATCTTGACGCCGCGCCGCTTGAATGTCTATATATAGCGGTGCGTTTAATAATTTCTTAATAATTTAGAAATATGCCTGAAATATATAAATTTTATTTATTTTTACCATATAAAACATTTATTTCTTTTAATTCTTTGTGCATAGTGCATGACGAATTTTGTCAAAAATTATAATTTTATTTCAAAATATTATAGTTTGTAACAATTTCTTAATAATTACGGGGTTGACATAATTGTAATAATGTTGTATTATTACACTGTCAATAAATCTTTCGGAAGGAATTTTATGTATTACTATATAAAAGGAACGCTCGCGCATAAGAGCGGGAATTATGTTGTTGTAGATGCGGGCGGCGTCGGATATATGATTTACACGTCGCTGACAAGCGTGCAGCGCGCCGGAGGTATCAGCTCGGAGATTACGATGTATACGTACCTTCACGTGCGCGAGGATATTATGGAGCTTTACGGCTTCACGTCGCTCGAAGAAAAGAATATGTTCTTAATGCTTACGTCGGTGTCGGGAGTGGGGCCGAAGGCGGCGCTTGCCGTGCTGTCGGTCGGAGACGCTTCGGAAATAGCCGCCGCGATCGTGACCGGCGACGTTAAGATGATAACGCGCGCGCAGGGTATAGGCCCCAAAATGGCGCAGCGTATTATCCATGAGCTTGGCGATAAGATAAGCAACGAGGCTCTGAATTTACCGCTTGACGACGATACCGCGCCTGCCGTATCGGGCGATAACAGAAGCGAAGCGGCAGCCGCGCTCGTGTCGCTCGGTTACAGCATGCAGGAAGCGACAGCCGCGATGAAGGGCGCGGACAGCTCTTTAAGCGTAGAGGCGCTTGTAAAATACGCGCTCACGAAGCTGTTTTAACTAATTAAAATCGGAGGTAACGCCTTTGTTTGAGGAAGATGAGAGATTTGTCACCGGCGGATTTACCGGCGAGGACGCTGAAATTGAATACGGACTTCGTCCGAAAACGCTTGACGAGTACATCGGTCAGGACAAGGTAAAGAGCAATCTCGACGTATACATAAAGGCTGCGCTTGACCGTCATGAACCGCTTGACCACGTGCTTCTGTACGGACCGCCGGGACTTGGCAAAACGACGCTCGCCGGAATTATCGCCAACGAGATGGGCGTAAATATAAGGATAACGTCGGGACCCGCGATTGAGCGCGCGGGCGACCTTGCGGCGATACTCACGAGCCTTTCGGCTCACGATATACTGTTCATCGACGAGATACACCGCATGTCGAGGACGGTCGAGGAAATACTGTACCCCGCTATGGAGGACTACACGCTCGACATTATAACGGGTAAGGGGCTTGCGGCAAGAACGCTGCACCTTCCGATAGAGAAATTCACGCTCATAGGCGCGACGACGCGCGCGGGACTTCTGTCCGCGCCACTGCGAGACCGTTTTGGCGTAATAAGCCGTCTGGAGCTTTACAGCGTGGAGGATTTGAAGGAGATCGTCACACGCAGCGCAGGACTTCTCGAAATAGACATAGACGAGGAGGGCGCGGCTGAAATAGCGTCGCGTTCGCGAGGCACTCCGAGAATCGCGAACCGCTTCCTAAAGCGCGTGAGGGATTTCGCGCAGGTCAAACATGACGGAGTTATAACCTACGCGGTGGCAGCCGAAGCGCTTAAAAGCATGGAGGTGGACGAGCTCGGACTTGACGCGATCGACAGCCGAATGCTCAAAACCATGATAGAGAATTTCGGCGGCGGGCCCGTGGGACTTGACACGCTCGCGGCGACGATAGGGGAAGAACCGGGTACAATCGAGGACGTGTACGAGCCGTACCTTCTCCAGCTCGGATTTATAGCGCGCACGCCGCGCGGCAGAGTTGCCACAAAAGCCGCTTACGAGCATTTCGACATTCCGTTCGCGGAATAAATTATGTATAGGATAAACAAATGTATGGGAGATGATGTTAAAAATGAGAAAGGCTGTAATCACTGTAATTGCCGCGCTGACGGTAATGCTGTGCTGCGCCGTTTGCGCGGACGCGGACGGCGTGCTGCTTGAATACGACGGAGGTACGCACGAGTACAACGGCGAGTTTTATTCGCTCGTGGTAAACAATCAGCTTATAGATCCGCCTCTTTCGCCGATTATTTTTAACGACAGAGCGCTTGTGCCGGTAAGAGAGATATTCGAGGAGGTCGGCGCGGAGGTAGACTATATAAACGAGACGCAGACGGTGGAGGTCAAGGGCGACAACACCGATGTAAAGCTCAGAATAAACGACAATGTTGCGTACATAAACGGCGCTAAGACAAAGATACCCGACAACGTAGTGCCGAAGCTCATATCGAAGGTGGGCGGCGAGACAAAGACAATGGTTCCCGTTCGCTTTATAAGCGAGAGCATAGGTCTTGACGTTGAATTTGACGGCGATGACGGAGCGATACTCATCGAGTCGGACGGCTACACGCTTGCGGACGAAACGCCCGTGCAGGAATACGTCGAACCCGAACCGGAGCCTGACCCCGAGCCGGAGCTGTACGTGACCGATGTTTCGTACGACATCACGGGCGCGGAAACGGCTTGCGTAACGGTAACGACCGACGGCGTGATAGAAAATTACGACGATTTCGTTCTCCAGTCGCCGCAGAGACTTGTGGTTGATATTCCGTACGCGAAAATCTACGGCGTTGCCGAGAACATAACGGTCGGCGCGGCGGGAGTAAGCGCGGTAAGAGTCGGCGACAACGACGAGAGAGCGCGTATAGTGCTTGACATGAACAATCTTAAAACGTATACCGTGACGCAGACGTCCGATAACACGCTTGAAATCAACACCGTGATAACCGCTCCGAAGCAGCAGGCCGTGGCGGAGGGCGTGAAAAAGGAGATCAAGGCTACCGTGACGCAGAACTCAAATTACACGCCCCGTTCCTCGGAGGACATGCTTATCGTACTCGACGCGGGACACGGCGGCAGCGACAGCGGCGCGGTCGGCGAGCTTGACGGCGAACCTGTGTACGAGAAGGAGCTTACGCTTCAGATAACGAAGCGCGTGCAGAGTATACTCGAAAACGCTGGCTACAATGTTTCGCTTACGCGTGAGGGCGACACGCTTCCGTCGCTGACGGAAAGACCTGCCCAGGCCAACGCGGAGAACGCGGCGCTGTTCATAAGCATACACATCAACTCAGCCGACGCGAGCGAGGCGCAGGGCACGGAAGTGTATTACGCCGAGGAAAATAACGACGACGGCTACGGCATAACGAGCGAAGCGTTCGCGGAAAACGTGCTTGAAAGAATGCTTCAGTATATGCAGTCCGTAAACCGCGGCGTTAAGACGGCAGAACACGCCGTAACAAGACGCTGCAATATGCCGGCGGTGCTTGCCGAGGTCGGATTTATCTCAAATCCCGAGGAGGTATATCTTATGACTACCGACGAGTACCAGCAAAAAGCCGCGCAAGGCATCGCCGAGGGTATTATCCTCACCCTCCGTGAAGTGGATATGCCGCAGTAAAAGACATTAAAAAAACGTACCGCGCGGTACGTTTTTTTGATGCCTGATTTTATTTATACAGTCTCGTCTTAACAAGCAGCGAATAAATCTTATCACCGGCGGGGAGCTGTTTAACCTCGTCGGGCGACATGACCTTGAGCGCGAACACAAGCGCGAAGTACACAACGACCGCCACGCCGATAGCAAGCACCGTTGCGATGAGATTTGCAACAAAGCCCGTACCCGCCGCAAGCGTGACGAGCTTGTACGTTCCAAGAGCCGCCGCGCCCATCGTAACGCCCGCGATAAGCGGCTTTACGATGTACTTTACCGGCTGTATTTTAAGCCTGCAGTGCTTCCTGAGCACCATAAAGCATATCGCGCACGAAATAAACTGACACGCTATAGAGCTCACAGCCGCGCCGTAGATGTTTACGGACGGTATTCTTATGAGCAGTATGTTGAGTATTATTTTTGCAATGCAGCCGAACAGCAGGCTTATCGCCGGAACAAATACCTTGCCGATACCCTGCAGCGAGCCGGTCATTGTCTGCGCCAGTGCCGCGAATATGAGCGATACAGACACAAGCTGCAAAAGCTCATAGCCCTCGGACGCGTTAAAATAGATGATTTTGTACACCGGCTCGGCAAGCACTATAAGACCTATCGCGCACGGCAGTATTATAAGTATCGACACGAGCAGCGAGTAGTTTACCTTTTCAGCCGCCTCCGCGTAGTTTTTGAGCTTCATCGCGCTTGCGACGTAAGGCACAAGCACCGTTGCGAACGCGAAATTAACCGCGAGCGGCATATTGTAGAGAATATCGCTCTTTGCCAGAAGTCCCGACAGCCGCCTTACCGCTTCAACGAGCGCATTCGCGTCGGGCGAAACGATAGCCGCGACGTTTCCGTGCGCCGGTATAACCTCGGCGAACGCAATCTGTATACCGCGGCTAACGGTCGCGGTGTCTATTACGCGGTTTATCGCCGTGATGATAGAGCCGAGCGAAATGGGTATGCTCAAAAGCAGTATAGCCTTCATCAGTTTGCCGCCGCTTTCTTTAAGCGTCTCGCCCGTGCTTTGCCCGACCTTACGGCTGAGCGACTTTTTTCTGTTGTGGTAGAACAGCATGAGGTAGAGGAAGCTCAAGACTGTCGCGACCGACGTCGCGAAGTTTGCCCACGTCGCCATCATTTCAGCCGAGGCAGCCATACCCGCCGCGATGTACACGAATATAATCGTAAGCGAGCATTTGAGTATCTGTTCGAGCACCTGCGAATTGCTCGTCGCGCGCATATCCTTAAGACCGGTGAAGTAGCCGCGTATTACCGACGACACGCACACGAACAGCAGCGACGGCGCGAGCGCGCGCATGACGTGCTGTGAGCCCGGCATTTTTATAAGTTTTTCCGCGAATATGTCCGCGCCGAAGAACAGGACAGCTGTCGTCGCGAGGCCTATCGCGGTGAACAGTACCATTGCCGTCTTGAATATTTTTTCCGCGCCCTTGTAGTCGTCTATCGCGGCTCTTTCGGACACCATTTTTGATACGGCGTTCGGTATGCCGACGGACGATATTGCAAGAAGCACCGTGTAAATCTGAAATCCGACGTTGTAAAGTCCCAGAGCCTCGTCGCCGAAGCCGGGCACGTTCGTTATAACTATTCTGTAAATCATTCCGAACAGCTTGACGATTATCTGCGACACGAGAATAACCGTGACGTTGCTCATAAAAGATTTTGTTTTCTCTTTTTTTACGTTTTCCATAAAATTTCTCCTCGTTTGTCCGTTATGTGTATTATAAGCCCGAAACGGCGATTTTGCAAGTAACAAATGAAAAAAGTAATATAAATTATTCGTTAACGCTTTTTTACGCCGCCGTTACACTTGACAAAGGGCGCGTAAATGTATTAAAATATACACAGAACTGTATAAAAATATGGGAGGAATTACTATGGGAATGACACTGACAGAAAAAATCCTTTCGGCGCATCTTGTTGAGGGCGAAATGGTGAAGGGAAGCGAAATAGGTATACGCATCGACCAGACGCTTACGCAGGACGCTACCGGCACAATGGCGTATCTCGAATTTGAGGCTATGGGCGTGCCGAGAGTAAAGACGGAAAGAAGCGTGGCGTACATAGACCACAACACGCTCCAGAGCGGCTTTGAAAACGCGGACGACCACCGCTTTATCGGCAGCGTCGCGAAAAAGCACGGAATATATTTCTCGCGTCCCGGCAACGGTATCTGCCACCAGGTTCACCTTGAACGCTTCGGCATACCCGGAAAGACGCTCATAGGCTCGGACAGCCACACCCCGACAGGCGGCGGTATCGGCATGATAGCCATAGGCGCGGGCGGCATGGACGTTGCGGTTGCTATGGGCGGCGGAACGTATTATATCACCTGTCCGAAGGTCGTTAAGGTAAATCTTACGGGCAAATTGCAGCCGTGGGTTGCCGCGAAGGACGTTATACTTGAGGTTTTGAAACGCCTCTCCGTAAAGGGCGGCGTGGGTAAGGTTATAGAATACACGGGCGAGGGCGTTAAGACGCTGTCCGTACCCGAGCGCGCGACAATAACGAACATGGGCGCTGAGCTCGGCGCGACGACATCTATATTCCCGTCGGACGAGGTTACAAAGGAATTTTTGAAGGCGCAGGGCAGGGAGGAAGTATGGACTGAATTAAAGCCCGATGCTGACGCTGTTTACGATGAAACGGTCGAGATAAACCTTTCCGAGCTTGTACCGCTCGCGGCTTGTCCTCACTCGCCGGACAACGTAAAGAGCATTGAGGAGCTTGCCGGACAGAAGATAGACCAGGTATGTATCGGCTCATGCACGAACTCGTCGCTTCTCGACATGATGAAGGTTGCTTACATATTAAAGGGCAAGACCGTTCACCCCGACGTGTCGCTCGCGATTGCGCCCGGCTCAAAGCAGGTTCTTAACATGCTCGCGAATAACGGCGCGCTGGCGATAATGATAGACGCGGGCGCGAGAATACTCGAAAGCGCGTGCGGCCCCTGTATCGGTATGGGACAGTCGCCGAATTCAAAGGGTATATCGCTTAGAACTTTTAACAGAAACTTTGAAGGCAGAAGCGGCACAAAGGACGGACAGATTTACCTCGTATCGCCCGAAACGGCGGCAATATCGGCTCTTACGGGCGTGTTCACCGATCCGCGCACACTCGGCGCGGCTGCCAACATAACGCTCCCCGAGAAATTCACGGTAAACGACAATATGATAGTACCGCCCGTACCGGCGGAGGAAATGGACAGCGTTGAGGTACTGCGCGGCCCCAACATCAAGCCGTTCCCCGTATCGGAGCCTTTGGCTGAAACGATTGACGCGAAGGTAAGCCTGAAGGTCGGCGACAACATCACCACCGACCACATCATGCCCGCGGGCGCGAAAATTTTACCGCTCCGCTCCAACATACCGAAGATTTCGGAATACTGCTTCGCGGTGTGCGATGAGAAATTCCACGACCGCGCTCTCGAAATGGGCAAGAGCGTGATAATCGGTGGCTCTAACTACGGCCAGGGCTCGTCGAGAGAACACGCGGCGCTCGCTCCGCTGTATCTCGGCGTAAAGGCGGTAATAACCAAGTCATTCGCGAGAATACATATGGCAAACCTCATAAACGCGGGAATTGTGCCGCTGACGTTCATAAACGAAGCGGACTATGACAGGATAGACCAGACGGACGAAATAAAGCTTGAAAATATAGGCAGGCAGATCGCGGCGGGAAACGTGATAAAGGCAACGAACGTTACAAAGGGCTTTGACTTCGAGCTTAACGCGGACTTTTCCGACAGACAGAAGGAAATGCTCTACGCCGGCGGACTGCTCAACTACACAAAACAGAACGCGTAAAAAAAATACATGCCCCCTCCGAGCGAGGGGGCATAACGTATATTTGCTTTAGTGAGGAAGGAAATCAGTGGGGTTTACGGGAACGCCGTCCTTTTCCATTTCAAAATGGAGATGCGGCTGTTCGACGTTTTCGGCGGCGCAGTCGCCGACCGTGCCTATTACCTCGCCCGACTGGACTTCCTTGCCTTCGGTGAGGTTTTCGGCTGCTTCAAGCCCCATGTACCGCGTCACAAATCCCGCCGGGTGCGATATTTCGACGCACGCGCCCATAGCGTTGTCGTACACTCTTTCAACCTCGCCGGACGCGACGGACGCGACCGAGCAGCCCTTTTCGGCGGCTATGTCAACTCCGCCGTGCGCTCTCCAGTCGTCAAGCGCGTGGTTGTATGCAAGCACATCGGTGTACGGCTCGAGAATTTCACCGTTTACCGGCATGATAAACGCGGGCAGGTCGTTCGTTACCATAATAGACTCACCCGTAACGTCGGGGTTGTCAACGGCGTAATCCATAACCTCGTCTGTCGGAGCGGTCGTTTCCTCGGCTGCGGTTTCTTCGGCTGCCGGTTCAGCCGTCGGTTCGGGCTGCGGCGTTATTTCGGCAAGCGACAAACTCACGTCCTCCGGAAGCTCGTCCGAAAATACGGACGCGGTATCGCTATCCTCGGACGGCAGCTCGCCAACCGTAATAGTATCGGCGCCGCTGTCCTCGGTATGCTTTTCGGTTATAAAGCCGGCTACGCCTATCATCAGAACGCAGCAGCACAAAGCTATATAAAACGCCGGAAGCTTTTTGTTTTTCTTCTTTTCTTCGTTATTCTGCATAATATGTTCCTCCAATGCATCGTTTGATATATAGTATTCTTGACCGAATTTCCTTAAATATACCCGTATGGCAAAAATTTTATTTGACAAAAATCGAAAAATGTATTCCCAAAACGCGATTTATATAGTATAATAGAATATAATCATCAAGGGCAGGTGAATGTTTTGAAAATAGAAAAAATTAACAAGGACAGAATTATGGTGACTCTTTCTCCGACGGATTTATCGGATTACAATATTGACATCAACGCTCTCGGACCGAACAGCAAGGAGCTTCACAGCCTACTTTTCAATATAATGGAAATGATACGAGACGAAACCGGCTTTAATCCTTATAACGGACAGGTTGTCGTCGAGGCTACGCCGTTTAAGGACGGTATAACGCTTGTGGTAAGCAAAATGGGCGCGGCGCAGACAAGACTTGCGATCGAGGAATTTAAGCGCAGCGTCAAGGTTACGGCGAAGCTTAAATCCCCGGGCAATGCGGCGAGGAACGCGGTATTTTACTTCTCCGATTTTGACAGCGCGTGTATGTCGCTTGCGCGGCTTACCGACGAAATCCTCTATGACGGCGCTTTTTACAGGTTGGACAAAGCCTTTTGCCTTGCGATGAAGAACGCGGAGAAGCACGCAAGGTACATAGATCTTATAAAAGAGTTTGCCGAAAGCGTGTCCTACAATCCGTTAAGGCGCGTATTCGTGTCGGAACACGGCTCGCTCATAGCCGAAGGTGAAGAGCTTGTCGAAATGGCGCGTCACATTCGCTCTCTTACATAAAATTTTATAAAATACTTGCAATATCAGGAAATACATGGTACAATACAAAAGAAATAAACTTGAAGGAGAGTAAAACATGAATATCTTGGAAACAGTTGTATTTGCGGAAGGCGAAACAGCCGATACCGCGGCGCAGCAGAACACCGCGGCGACCACTGAACAGCAGGCTCCGGCGGCGCAGCAGCAACAGCCGCAGGGTAACACCGTAATGGGAATGATTATGAGCTTTCTGCCGTTCGTGCTTATTATCGTGCTTCTTTACTTTATGATGATAAGACCGCAGAGAAAGCGCGAAAAGGAAGCAAAGGCTATGCTTAACGCCATGAAGGTCGGCGACAAGGTTGTCACGATAGGCGGTATATGCGGAAAGGTCAGCAAGATAAAGGACGAATTTGTCTGGGTTGAAACCGGCAACATCGGCACGCAGGACGAAAAGAGCGTTATCAAAATGGAGCGCGACTCCATAAGAACGGTAAATCCCGCGAAGGACTGATTTAAGGGAATATAAAGGAAATCTCCTTAATATATTTGTATCGAGATATATTAAGGAGGTTTTTTTATGTCCGTGAATATAAAAACAGTCGTAAAGGGCGCGGCGGCGTCGATATTGTTCGCCGTGGCGGTTTTGTTTATCCTGTCGCTTCTGGAGCACCTTACCGGCATAAGCCCGAGCGTAATTAACATAGGCTCTTACGCGGCGGTAATACTCGGTATGCTTCTGGGCGCGGTAATAATAGCGCGCGCCGCCGACTGCAAGCGTCTTTTGCACGTGCTGCTCGCCGCGCTGATATACGCGCTGGCGCTTCTCGCTCTCGCAATGGTTCTAAGCGGCGGCTTTTGCTTTACCGCGCACACGGCGGCGGTGACGGCGGGAATATTCGGCGCGGCAATGCTGGGCTGTATAATAGGCAACAAGTAAAATTTATCGTACTATTGACTTTTTTATCATAATATGGTAAAATAACAGTGTATGGAAATAAAACAGACACGGAGGATATTTCAATGAAGCACGTTACAACATTAAACAGCGCGAATCTTAAGTCAAGCGCGGTGCACGGCGGCTGCGGCGAGTGCCAGACTTCATGTCAGTCGGCTTGCAAGACGTCCTGCACGGTTGCAAATCAGAAGTGCGAGAACGCACAGAACTGAACAAACAAAATCATCGGCTGCGCGGTCGGTGATTTTCTGTTTAACGGCGCGTAAAATCGGTTCACGCGTTTCGTGAATCTTAAAGGAGTTTTTACAGGTGATACATAAGTTTAAGCAGCTCGGAATGAATATCGTGATGGACGTTTATTCCGGCGCGGTACATATAGCGGACGACGTGATGTACGATATGCTCGACTGCATATTCGAGCCGTTCACGCCGGAGAGCGAGTGCCCCGAATACGTGAAGCAGGCGATGGGGGACAAGTATTCCGACGAGGAAATAGACGAGTGCTACGCGGAAATCTGCTCGCTCTACAGGGCGGGACAGCTTTTCAGCGAGGACACTTATGAGCAGTTTGCAAAGAATTGGAACAAAGGCTCGATCGTCAAGGCTCTCTGCCTGCACATAGCGCACGACTGCAATCTGCGCTGCAAATACTGCTTCGCCGACACGGGCGAATTTCACGGCGGCAGAAGCCTTATGAGCGCGGAAACGGGTAAAAAGGCGATCGATTTCGTAATCGCGAACAGCGGAAACCGCCGCAACATAGAGATCGACTACTTCGGCGGCGAGCCGACGATGAATTTTGAAGCCGTAAAGGAGATTACCGACTATGCCCGCGAGCAGGGCGAAAAGCACGGCAAAAATTTCCGCTTTACAATCACGACAAACGGCATACTCTTAAACGACGACATAATGAAGTACATAAACGAGAACATGTCGAACGTCGTGCTCTCGATAGACGGAACGAAGGAGACGAACGACCGTGTGCGCCGCCGCGTTGACGGCAGCGGCTCGTATGACGCGATAGTGCCGAAATTCCAAAAGCTTGCCGAGAGCCGCAATCAGAATAACTACTACGTCCGCGGTACGTTCACGGCGTACAACCTCGACTTCGCGAAGGACGTCCTGCATCTTGCCGACCTCGGCTTTAAGCAGACGAGCGTTGAGCCGGTCGTCGCGCCGTATGATGAGGATTACGCGTTAAAACCGGAGCACGTAGACAAAATTTGCGCCGAGTACGACAAGCTCTGCGAGGAATATGTGAAGCGTTACGACGAAGGCAGGGGATTTAACTTCTTCCACTTCATGGTAGACCTCGACCAGGGACCGTGCGCGATAAAGCGTCTGTCGGGCTGCGGCGCGGGACACGAGTACCTCGCCGTCGCGCCGTCGGGCGATATTTACCCGTGCCACCAGTTTGTCGGCAACGAGGACTATAAAATGGGCAACGTGTACGACGGAACGCTTAACGAGGGCATACGCTCCGAGTTTGAACGCTCGAATGTGTACACAAAGGAGAAATGTAAGGACTGCTTCGCCAAATTCTATTGCAGCGGCGGCTGCTCCGCCAACGCGTATAACTTTAACGGCGATATAAATAAGCCTTACGAGCTCGGCTGCGAATTTCAGAAAAAGCGCCTCGAGTGCGCCATAGCGATTGAGGCGCATAAGAAATTGGGGTAAGGTAAATTGGAATTTAGCGGCGTAAGCCTCCCTTGTCAAAGGGAGGGGGACCGCCAAAGGCGGTGGAGGGATTCATTGTGTAGCTATAAAAGGAATCCCCCAGTCACGCTCCGCGTGACAGCCCCCTTTGACAAGGGGGCCTCACGAGATGCGTCGCCCGCCATAAATACACACCCAAACCATAATAACACAAAAAATAAAATTTAAGGAGGAATACACATGATACACAAGGGATTTAAAATGAAGCTGTACCCGGGACAGGAAGCGGAGTACGAGAAGCGTCACAACGAGCTGTGGCAGGAAATGAAGGACATGATCCATGAGCACGGCGGCAAAAACTACTCAATCTACCTCGACAAGGAAACGCTCACGCTTTTCGGCTACATCGAGATAGAGGACGAGGAGCTTTGGGCGAAGGGCGCGGACACCGCGATAAACCGCAAATGGTGGGATTTCATGGCTGACATAATGGAGACGAACCCCGACAACAGCCCCGTTTCGACCGACCTCGATCTTCTTTTCCACCTCGACTGACAAAGAATACAGACAGGATTTTCCGGTAAAATCCTGTCTTATCTTTTGCCCGAATAATCGGGCTTGATAATGAGCGGCGTATAATGTATAATAGTGAGGATAACGGTACAAGGAGAGGTGCATAGTGGGCAGAAGAAGAACAAGACGGACAGGTAAAGCCGCGGCGCTGCTGACGCTTATAATTCTTATTGTCGTCGCGGCGGCGGAATACGGACACAAAAGCGGCTTTAAAGAGAGCTACACGATTGACGGCATACCGCCGTACAGCGGTGCGGCGAGCGTTATACTCAACGACAATATGCCGACCTTTACCGACGAGGAAAAGCATACGACGCAGAGCTTTGAAAAGTACAGCGAGCTTGACGACCTCGGACGCTGCGGCACGGCAACCGCGTGTCTGTCGCGCGACACAATGCCGAAGGAGGAGCGCGGCGATATATCGTCCGTAAAGCCCACCGGCTGGCAAAACAAGAAATACGACTTTATAGACGGCGGCTATATTTACCACCGCTGCCACATTATAGGCTATCAGCTCTCCGGCGAAAACGCGAACGAGCGCAACCTCATCACGGGAACGGCTTACATGAACATAGAGGGCATGCTTCCGTACGAAAATCAGGTCGCAGGTTATATCAGAAAGACGGGCAACCACGTCATGTACCGCGTCACGCCCGTGTTTAACGGCGATAACCTTCTCGCGAGCGGCGTAATTATGGAGGCGTACTCGGTCGAGGACGGCGGCGACGTCTGCTTTAACGTGTACTGCTACAACGTCCAGCCGAACGTCATCATAAATTACGCTACCGGCGAGAACCGCCCGGCGTCCGAACAATGACATAATTTTTACATAAACGGCGCAAAATGGATTGTAATACGGAGATATTTATGTTATACTTGTTTTTGGATTCCGCAATTATCAAGGAAATTCCCAACCGACTGTCGGCTCGGATAAAATATTATAAAAACGGTAAGGGGCAATAAAATGACAGATATAAGAACATACGGCAGTAACAGACTTATAAGGCGTTCTGTTATCGGAATGTTTCCGTCATGCTTTTTCAGAATACTCGCGGTCAACTTCCTTAACATGATTGACGCAATGCTCGCGGGATATTTCTTTACGCCGGAATATATAGCGGCGATAGGAGTAACGGTACCTGTGACAATAATAGCCGCCGCGCTTATGAACGCGATTGCGACTGGCGTTGAGATGAGCATGAGCGTGACGATAGGCGCGGGGGACAAGCGTAAGGCGGACAGAATATATATGCTCGGCTTGATAACCACAACCGTGATGTGCACGATTTTTCTGCTTGTTTCGGAAATATTCGCTCACGGCATTGTACGTATCTGCGGCGCAAACGAGGCTGCGGTGGCGGTAATCGCCGCAAGCTATTTGAGATATATCGCCCCGTATCTCCTGTTCCTCGGAATTAAGCTGGTGCTGACGTCGGTTCTGAGTGTATACGGATATCAAACCGACGTTCTTGTCCTGACGGTCGTTGAGTTTATTATAAACCTCCTGCTGTCGTCGCTGCTTGCCAAATATACGGCTTTGGGAATTGCCGCGCTTGCCATAGGCTCGTGGGTGGCTACCTTTATGAGTATGCTGTGCTGCTTTTTCCTGATGAAGCTGCGTAAGCTGCCGATACTGATACGGCATGGCGGCTTCAAGACCTCGGACGCGGTAAGCCTGCTTAAATACGGTTTTCCCACCTCGGCGGACAACCTTGCCGCCGGAGTTGCGGGCAGCGTTATAAATAATATAATATCCGTATCGCTCGGCACGGTCGGACTTGCAGTTTATTCGGTAATAAGCAGCATAGGCGGACTTATACTGACCGCGTCCGACGGAATGCGCGCGGCGATGTGTCCGATGATAGGCATATTTGCGGGCGCGAGAGATAAAAACGGAATAAAGAAAACACTTGCGGAGGGCTTAAAAATCACATACGTTTTTTCAATAATATGGATAGCGATTATTCTTCTTCTGCTCACACCGATAATAAATATTTACACGAACGGCAGTGGAACCGAGGGAATGGATGGAATTATACGCATGGGAGTATATATCGCATCGGCGTTTATGCCTATTGCGCTCGCGGTGTATATAATGTCAGGCTTTTACGAGGCTATTGACAAGCCTCTGCTGTCAATAGCGTTTTCCGCGACGTCGGATTCCGTTATCCTGCCGCTGATGATGCTTATACTTGTTCCGATGCTCGGATACAAGGGCATGTGGCTGGCATACGGCGGCTGCGAAATGATGTTCCTTATAATAGCGGGATTACTCTTTCTCCTTTACAAGCGCAGGCTGAAGCCGTCGGTTGACGATCTGCTGTTCTTGGACAAAAGCATACGCGACAACGTGCCGATGAAGGATATAAGCATACACTACAGCAATACGGATATAAGCGGTTTATCGGCGGAAATACAGCAGTTTTTGGAAAACAACGGCACCGCGCCGCGCACGGCGTATATGAGCGCCTTGTGCATGGAAGAACTGGCGGCGGACTTTATCGCACATTCTCAGATTACGAACGAGAAAATAAACGAGGACCGCGAGCTTATGGACATAAAGCTGTTTTCGGACAGCGATAAGTTTCGGATAACAATACGCAACATCGCGAAACGCTACAACCCGCTCGATTTTGAGTACAAGCCCGACGACTTTTCAAAAATAGGCGTACATATGGCTCAAAAGATTGCGAAGAAAATCACTTACAGCTACGTATATAAAATGAATATCATCACGATTGATATGCAGAAGTAATTTATAAAATTTGATCAAAATATGCTATAATGGATATGAGGTGAAGAAAATGCTATACACAAGGGAGATAACCGATCCGGAGATTATACAATTCATAATATTGTATACGCTGAACAATACCGACAAGGATCCCGAATACAGCGACCTTATAACCCTCGTGATGGACAACTGCAACGTCAGCTTTCCGGATTTCCAGATAGCGCTTGTTCATCTTGAAGAAACCGGTCATGTGTACTCACACATGGAGGGTAAAAATATATGCAGATACGGCATCACCGAAAAGGGCGCGAACGCCATAAAATATTTCAGGACAAGCGTACCCATATATATCCGTGAGCCGATAGACGAGTCAATAAAGCAGCTTTATATCGAGGAACGCCGCAAAAACGCCGTACAGAGCGGCATAATGCCGGTGAGAAAAGACGAGTACGGCTTTGAGTGTATTCTGCGCGACGACGACAAAACGGAAATGCTGCGCCTGTATATGTACGCGGGTTCGCGCGACGAGGCGGAAAAACTGGCAAAATATTTCAAAGCGCATCCCGAAAAAATATACGGCGACATTTTAAGCGCGTTTAAGGACGCGGACAAGGAGGACGATGAGGAATGAAAGAGAAGATATACACAATACCGGTAAACGAGGCGTATGACAAGGATTGCGAGTGCCCGATGTGCCTTTTGGAAAGCAATCTCGAAAAGGAAGCTCTCGAATACAACCTCGGCGCGGCGATGATGGAGGAGGATTTTAGGGGTTACTCCGACAAGACGGGTTACTGTAACCGACATTTCGGCAAATTCTTTGAGATGCCGAACAAGCTCCCGCTCGCGCTTGTGCTTGACACGCACACGGAGGAAGTGCGAAAGGAGCTTGGCAAGATAATAAAAAAAGCGCCGAAGGACGGCGCAAAGAGCGGACTGTTCGGTAAAAAGGACGGCTTCGCGAAGGAGCTTAAGGACTGCCTGCAAAATATTTACGACGGCTGCGTCGTGTGCGAGAAAATAAACTCCACGATGGAGCGCTACGCGGACGTGCTTCTGTATATGTGGGCGAACGACGACGCGTTCAGACAGAAATTCGACAAGTCAAAGGGTTTGTGCGTAAAGCACATGCTGCTGCTTACAGATATTGCACCGAAATCTATCGGCTCACGCGCGAACGAATTTCTCGGCGCGATGGTTCGTAAGGCGGGCGGTGAGTTTGACCGCATACAGGAGGACATACACCGCTTCACTCTCAAATTCGACTACCGCAATAAGGATATGGAGTGGGGAAACGCCAAGGACGCTCCGATACGCACCATGGAAAAACTGTCCGGTTACATAAAGGACGCCGGCGATGAAAATTAAAAATCTTGATTTTTGAAAAAATATATGATACAATATATCCAATACAGGAAATTAAAGAAGGGAGGAGCATGAATGGCCGCGGCAAAAAAGAAAAAGCTGTTGATGTACAAAGGAAAGCCGCTTATAAGATGCGGCGACAGAATATATTACGGAAATCTTGAGGATAAGTGTATCCTTGCGCTCGATATTGTGGAGAGTAAAGACCGCAAGGGCGCGAAAGAGACGACAAAGGTGAAGGTTCAGGTCATGGACAACACCGGCGAGTTCGGAAAAGGTCAGATATACAGAAAGGGCGAGAGAGAAAACCTTTACATGGCGCTCGATATAGGCGAGTGGTGGCTTAAGGATGCGCTTAATATGATAGGCTGACAAAACATAAAAATACCCGACGCTGTTATGCGTCGGGTATTTGTGTTATGCGTTAACTTTTTCTTTTGACGTTTCCTTTTTCTTCGGCGCGGCAGTAACCGCGTCAAACTCCGCGTCCTTCTTCATATTCTCAAACGCGACCGCCATCATCAGCTTTATACGGTTAAGCTGATTGACCTCGCTCGCGCCGGGGTCGTAGTCGACCGCGACGATATTCGCCTGCGGGAACTGACGACGCAGCTCCTTGATCATGCCCTTGCCGGTAACGTGGTTCGGCAGACACGCGAACGGCTGAACGCACGCAATATTCGGCACGCCACTGTTTATAAGCTCTATCATCTCACCCGTAAGGAACCAGCCCTCGCCGGTGCAGTGACCGAGCTGCAGTACCTGCTTCGCGCCCTCGGCAATATCGGCGATATGCTTCGGCGAGCGCGAACGGAATTTCGGGTTGTTCTCCATCACCTTTACAACATGCTTGCGGTAGCTCTCGATACCCCATATTGCGAGGTTGCAGAGCGCCGCGGTTGACGATTTCGAGCCGAGGTTGTCGCGCTTGAAGTTGTTGTTGTAGAGGCAGTACAGCATAAAGTCCGCAAGACCGGGCATCACCGCCTCACCGCCTTCCTCCTCGATAACGTCGATGATGTTGTTGTTCGCGTCGGGGTGGAACTTTACGAGTATCTCGCCTACAACGCCGACACGCGGCTTTTTAACCGTATCGTCGATCTCGATAGCGTCAAAGTCGGCTATGATCTCGTCAATTACCTTTTTCAGCTTCAGATTTTTATGGTTCTTGTTTCTCAAATCGTTATAAAGACGCTCCTGCCACTTCTCCGCAACGGCGTTCGTTTCGCCCTTATGTACCTCGTACGGACGTATTCTAAGCGTTACCGCGAGCAGCAAATCACCCCACGTGCACGCCTTCAAAAGACCGTCAACGAGCTTCGGCGTGATAGAAAAGCCGGGATTGCCCTCAAGACCCGATACGTTAAGCGAAATGACAGGAACATTCGGGTACCCCGCTTCTTTGAGCGCCTTGCGCAGGAACGCTATGTAATTTGTCGCGCGGCAGCCGCCACCGGTCTGCGTGATCATAACAGACGTGTTGTCGGGATCGCACTTACCGCTCTGGAACGCGTTTACAAGCTGTCCCGTAACCATAATTGAGGGGTAGCACGCGTCGTTGTTCACGCTCCTAAGTCCCGCCTCAACGTCCTCCGCGGTCGCGTGTTCAAGCACGACAGCCTTGTAGCCGTTCGCGCGCAGCACCGCCTCGAACAGTCCGAAGTGGGTGGGGGACATCTGCGGGAATATAATCGTGTGCTTTTCGCGTTCTTCCTTTGTAAATTTCACGCGGTTGATAGTGTAGTCCTCAATCTTATGCGGCACGAAATCGCTCGCGTCACGCTCCTTGACCGCCGCTTTAAGCGAGCGCACTCTTATTCTCGCCGTGCCGAGGTTGGACACCTCGTCGATTTTGAGCGTCGTGTAAATCTTTTCGTGCGACTGTATGATCTCCTGCACCTGGTCGGTCGTAACCGCGTCAAGACCGCAGCCGAACGAGTTAAGCTGTATAAGCTCCAGGCGCGGATTTTTTATAACCTGCGCCGCCGACTCGTAAAGGCGCGTGTGGTACGCCCACTGGTCGACAACGCGTATATCGCGCTTTAAGTGACCGAGGTGCGCCACGCTGTCCTCCGTAAGCACCGCGAAGCCGAGCGACGTAATCATATCTGGTATGCCGTGGTTGATTTCGGGATCTATGTGGTACGGTCTGCCGGCGAGGACTATTCCGCGCTCGTCATGCTCCTCAAGCCACGCGAGCGTTTCCTCACCCTTTCTGCGCACATCGTTCTTGTAATTCTGAAGCTCGTCAAACGCCTTGTCCGCCGCAGCGTCGATCTGCGATTTCGTAAATCCGTAATCCTTTAACGCCTTCATAAGCTGACGCTTAACGGACGGCTTATCGGCGAGGTTTACGAACGGATAGATGTACTTCATATCCGCCGCGCGCACAGCGTCCATGTTGTTGTATATAACCTCGGGGTACGACGTTACCATTGGGCAGTTAAAATGATTGCCCGCGTCGGAATACTCTATCTGCTCATACGGTATGCACGGATAGAATATCGTTTTTACGCCCTTGTCTATCAAATCCTGTATGTGACCGTGAACGATTTTCGCAGGATAGCACGCGCTCTCGGACGGTATCGAGTCGATACCCTTTTCGTAAATCTCGTGCGAGCTTCTGCCCGAAATCTTTACCGAAAAACCAAGCTCCGTAAAGAATGTGAACCACAGCGGATAGTTTTCGTACACGTTAAGCACGCGCGGAATACCGATAACGCCGTTGGGAGCCTCGTTTTCCTTGAGCGGCTTGTAGCGGAACGCCCTCTTGTACTTGTAGTCAAAGAGGTTTGGCATCTGCTTTTTCGGCTTTTCAAGTCCCGCGCCGCGCTCGCACCTGTTGCCGGACACAAACTGACCGCCGTCGGCGAACTTTGTAATCGTAAGCTGACAGTGGTTGTTGCACTTTTGGCAGCGCGTAAGGCTTGTGTCGAACTCGAAGCCGTCAAGCTCGTCACGGCGCAGTATATCGCTTTCGCCGCCCTGCCAGCGCTCCTTTGCTATAATAGCCGAGCCGAACGCGCCCATAATACCGGCGATGTCGGGACGCACAACCTTTTTGCGCGTCAAAAGCTCGAAGCAGCGCAGAATGGCGTTGTTGTTGAACGTGCCGCCCTGAACGACGATATTTTTACCCATCTGTTCGGGGTCACGCAGCTTTATAACCTTGTAGAGCGCGTTTCTGACAACGGAATACGACAGTCCCGCGCTTATGTCGCCGACGGTCGCGCCCTCCTTCTGCGCCTGCTTAACGCGCGAATTCATAAACACCGTGCAGCGCGTACCGAGATCGACAGGGCTTTCCGCCTTTAACGCTTCCTCGGCAAACGAAACGGTGTCAAGACCGAGAGACTCCGCGAACGTCTGAATAAACGAGCCGCAGCCGGACGAGCAAGCCTCGTTAAGCATGATAGAGTCAATAACGCCGTCCTTAATCTTCATACACTTCATATCCTGACCGCCGATGTCTATGATGAAATTAACGCCGGGGGAGAAGTGGTTCGCGGCTTTGTAGTGGGCGATAGTCTCAATCTCGCCTTCCTCGATACGGAACGCGGTCTTAAGCAGAAGCTCGCCATAGCCGGTGGTACAGGCGTTAGCTATGTACGCGTCCTTCGGAAGCTTTGAGTACAGCTCGCGCAGAATATCTATGCCCCTCGTTATCGGGCTGCCCTCGTTTTTACCGTAGTAGGAGTAGAGTATATCGTAATTGTCGTTTATGACAGCCGCCTTTATCGTCGTAGAACCAACGTCAAGACCGAGGAACACGGGGCCCTTAGCCGCCGAAATATCGGCGCGTTTCGCAACGTCCTTGTTGTGACGGTCGAAAAACTCCTTCTTCTCGTCCTCGTCCATGAACAGCACGCGCATACGCGTAATCTCCGTGTCAACGCTGTGCGCATTGTTAAGGCTCTGTATAATATCGTCGATTTTAACAGCCGTGTCGTCCTCGTGCGACAGCGCCGCGCCTATCGCGACAAATAACTGCGCGTTATCGGGCGTTGTGAATGATTTCGCGTTATCCTTAAGCGTTTCTTCAAACTGTCTGCGAAGCTGAGGCAGGAAGTGGAGAGGACCGCCCAAAAATACAATGTTGCCGCGTATCGGACGTCCCTGCGCAAGACCGCTTATCGTCTGCGTAACGACCGCCTGAAGAATGGAAGCCGCAACGTCCTCCTTCGCCGCGCCCTCGTTAAGAAGCGGCTGCACGTCCGACTTCGCGAAAACGCCGCACCGCGCCGCTATGGGGTATATTATCTTATGCTTTTCGGCGAGTGCGTTAAGACCGTCCGCGTCCGTTTTGAGAAGAATGGACATCTGATCGATAAACGAACCCGTACCGCCCGCGCACGTGCCGTTCATACGCTGCTCCAGACCGCCGGAAAGGTAGAGGATTTTCGCGTCCTCACCGCCCAGCTCTATAACAACGTCCGTTTCGGGCAAAAATGTCTTGATCGCCTCTTTATTGGCTATAACCTCCTGAACGAACGGCAAGCCGAGCATTTTCGAGAACAAAAGACCTCCCGAACCCGTTATCGTAACGGTGAACTCATTATCGCCGACGACAGGCTTTACTTCCTCAAAAAGAGCGCGGACTGTCTCTTTGGTATCGGAGTAGTGCCGTCTGTACTCGGCGAACAATACCTTGTTGCCGTCGTCGAGCACAACAAGCTTAACCGTCGTCGAACCGACGTCTATACCCATATGTAACTTACTCATATATATGTCCTCCCAAGTATACAAAAAGGATAATTTTACACATAATTATACAAGTATATTATACTGTTTTACGTTGAAATAGTCAAGTGAAAAAAATGCCGAAAAAAGCCGGCGGAAAAATACGGTAATAAATATAACGCTTTCCGCATATAATATTTGGCGGTCAAAATGGAATAAATCACATGGAGGTCATAAAAATGGACACCGAAATTCTGTACGAAAGCGTTGTGCCGGACAAAAAGTCGGACACGTACACGGACTATTACATAATAACCGAAAGCATATCCGCCATGTACTGCGACCTTAAACGCTACGGCGTGAGGATAGTAAAAACAACGGTATACGACGGCGGCGGAAAAACGATAGAGTCACAGCAGATGAACAATGTATTCTACCGTTACGGCGACGTGCGCGATTTTGTAAGCCGCGCCGCGCGTGAAATGGTCGAGCCGAAGGATTTGAAGCGCTTTACGGAAAAATATATACTCGAAGGTCTTGACAGGGCAAAGCAGAAGATATAAGATAAGAAAAAAATATACGGGGAAAAGCAGATGTACCATGTAAAAGAAACGATAATCGTCGAGGGAGTATACGACAAAATAAAGCTGTCGCGCTTTATTGACGCGGTTATAATCGCGGTAAACGGCTTCAGCGTGTTTTCGTCACCCGAAACGGTTGCAACGATAGCAAAAATGGCGCGCGAGACGGGCGTTGTCATTCTGACCGACAGCGACAGCGCGGGCTTTAAGATACGGAATTACATAAAGCAGTCCCTCCCGCCCGAAACGGTGAAGCACGCTTACATTCCCGACGTGCGCGGCAAGGAAAAGCGCAAGAGAGAGCCGGGCAGAGAGGGACTTTTAGGCGTTGAGGGCATGGACGACGGAGTTATTTTGGACGCGCTTAAAAAGGCGGGCTGTGAGATAGACGGCGAGAGCGGACAAGCCGTGCGCGGCAGAAAAATAACGAAGGCGGATATGTATTTTCTCGGTCTGTCGGGCGGCGAGGGCAGCGCGGACAAACGCCGCGCTCTTGCAAAAACGCTTGGTATACCCATGAAAATATCGGCGAATATGCTCCTCGACATGCTCAACCGCCTCGTTGACTATGACGAGTTATGTCAGATTGCACAAAACATAAACGCGGAAAATGAATAATTTTAACAAAAATAGTATTGACAAACCATAAAATATGCTGTAAAATAAAAATACTTTACAGACGAGGTAACCGCTATGGCTAAGGATTTGAACGTGACGGTGCTGCTTGACGCGTACGGACAGCTTTTGACCGACAAGCAGCGCGGCGCGATAGACTTGTACTACAACGAGGACTTTTCTCTCGCGGAAATAGCGGAGGAAATCGGGATAAGCCGTCAGGGTGTTCTCGCCTCGATAAAGCAGGGCGAAAAGCACCTTGAAGAGTACGAGGATAAGCTCGGCGTGGTGAGCCGTTTCCGCAGCATAAGCAAAAAGATAACGGAAATAGAGACGATTATGGACAGCGCAGATTTTGACGGCGCGGACAGCGTAAAACGGTTACTTAACGGTATAAAGACCGAAATTTGACGAAAGGAAATCCGAGATGGCATTTGAAAGTTTGGGCGACAAGCTGCAGGGCGTATTCAAAAAGCTGCGCGGCAAGGGAAAGCTGAACGAAAAAGACATAAAGGACGCGATGCGCGAAATAAAGCTTGCTCTCCTTGAAGCCGACGTTAACTTCAAGGTCGTCAAGGAATTTGTAAACTCCGTGTCCGAGAAGGCACTCGGCGCGGAAATAATGGAGTCGCTCACTCCGGCGCAGCAGCTTGTAAAAATAGTAAATGACGAGCTTACCGAAATGATAGGCGGCGAGGCGGCAAGGCTTGAATTTGCGCAAAAGCCGCCGACGGTAATAATGATGTGCGGCTTGCAGGGCGCGGGTAAAACAACAGCCACGGCAAAGCTCGCGCTGAACCTTTCAAAACAGGGCAGACGACCGCTTATGGTCGCGTGCGACGTGTACCGACCGGCAGCCGTAAAGCAGCTTGAAGTGCTCGGCAAACAGATAAATCAGCCAGTGTTCCAGATGGGCACGGACGTAAACCCCGTTAAGATTGCCAAGGAAGCGGTGGCGCACGCGGTAAAGCACGGCAACGATCCGATAATTCTCGATACCGCCGGACGGCTCCATATAGACGACGAGCTTATGGACGAGCTTGCCAAAATCAAAAAAGAGGTAACGCCGACCGAGATACTGCTCGTTGTTGACGCAATGACCGGTCAGGACGCGGTAAACGTCGCGAAATCGTTTAACGAGCAGCTTGACATAACGGGCGTCATACTTTCAAAGCTCGACGGCGACACGCGCGGCGGCGCGGCACTGTCGGTAAAGCAGGTTACGGGCAAGCCGATAAAATTCGCGTCCGTGGGCGAGAAGCTGTCGGATCTCGAGCAGTTCCACCCGGAGCGTATGGCGTCGAGAATACTCGGAATGGGCGACGTGCTGACGCTTATCGACAAGGCGCAGGAAGCGATAGACGAAAAGCAGGCGGCGGAGCTTGAAGCGAAAATAAGAAAACAGCAGTTTGACCTAAACGACTTTTTGCAGCAGCTTCGTCAGATAAAGAAAATGGGCTCGTTTTCACAGATACTCGGTATGCTGCCGGGTATGGACAAGAAAATGCTCGATCAGGTTGACACCGAGGAAAACGCGAAACGGCTCGTGAGAATAGAAGCGATAATCCAGTCCATGACCGAGGAGGAACGCCGCAAGCCCGGTATTATCGGCGCGAGCCGCAAGGTCAGAATATCCAAGGGCAGCGGCACGAGAGTTCAGGACGTAAACCAGCTTTTGAAGCAGTTCGGCGAGATGCAGAAAATGATGAAGCAGCTTTCCGGCGGCAGACAAACCAAGATGCTAAAACGCTTGAGAAAAATACGATAGCGTAGGGGCGGTCATCGGCCGCCCGCAAAAACACACATCGTAGGGGCGGTCATCGGCCGCCCGCAAAAACCACATCGTAGGGGCGAACCGCGTTCGCCCGCAAAACAACGTTAATAAGGTATATCATATACTTTATATAAACCACACGACAAACGGGAGGTGAAAAAGGTAATGGCAGTTAAAATAAGACTCAGAAGAATGGGCGCGAAGAAAACTCCGTTTTACAGAGTTGTAGTCGCGGATTCAAGATACCCCAGAAACGGCAGATTTATTGAGGAAGTCGGCACATACAATCCGCTTACCGATCCCGCCGAAATCAAAATAGACGGTGAGGCTGTAAAGAAGTGGATAGCGAATGGCGCTCAGCCTACGGATACTGTTAAGGCTCTTTTGAAGAAGTCTAACATTATCGACTGATACGGAGGTTAGGCAAATGAAAGAAGTATTGGAAACGATTGCGAGAGCGCTTGTCGATACACCCGACGAGGTAAACGTGACCGAAATCGAGCATGAGGACGGCACGATTACCCTCGAGCTACGCGTCGCGTCGAGTGATATGGGCAAGGTTATAGGCAAGCAGGGACGAATTGCAAAGGCGATCCGTACCGTTGTCAAAGCGGCGGCAAGCAACGAAAATAAAAAGGTTTCCGTCGATATCGTGTAAAGAAAAAAGAGCGTACCGAACGGTACGCTCTTTTGCTGTCTATACGTAAAATTTTCGGCTTACATGCAACCAAACGCGGTTTTTATGTGTATATACTTACGGAAACAACGTTGTTTTGTTCTATTGAAGGGAGTGAATACATTGACAAAAGAGGAAAAGCTCATATCGGGACTGCGCCGCCATAGCCACACGAGCCTTGAAAAAGCTATTGAGCTTTACACGCCGTACGTGACGGTCGTCGTTTACGGCGTTATCGGAGCGGTCATGGCGCGCGAGGATATAGAGGAGGCCGTGAGCGATGTGTTCCTGTCGCTTTGGAGGAACGCGTCGGGACTTGACGGCGGCAAGGGCAGTCTCAGAGCGTACCTTGCGGCAGCGGCGCGCAACGCGGCGAAGAACAAGCTCCGTACGCTGCGCGCGTACGAGTATATGGACGAGAGCATAATCTCCGATTACAAAACGCCGCAGGATGCCGCGATTGAGCAAGAGAAACGTGAAATACTTATGGGAATTATAAAAAAGCTCGGAGAACCCGACAGCGAAATATTCCTCCGATACTACTATTACGAGGAAAAAATAACCGATATTGCCAAAGCGGTAGGGCTTAATTCTTCGACTGTCAAATCCAGACTTTCAAGAGGACGCAAAAAGATAAAGGAATATTTGATTGAGAGGGGGTACGGAAATGAATAAAAGACTTAAAGAGCTTATATCGGAAACGGGTATTCCCGACACCGATCTTAAAATAAGCGCGGACGATATTACGCGCAGAGTGACAGCTTCCATAACCGCCGCCCCTTCGGAAAGGAAGAGGTATATGCGACACAAAATACTAAAAGCCTCGCTTATAGCGGCGTGCGCGGCGGCAATATGCACCGCGGCGGCGTTTGCAGCGTCGCCGGCGGGACGTGAAGCCATAGGCAATATCATAAGCTATTTTCAGAACGACAGAGTAAACGAAATAACCGATACGGAGGAACTGGCAAAATACAGTGCGCAAATCGGGGAAAGCGTCACAAAGGACGGAATAACGCTGACGCTTGACAACGCGGCTGCCGACGACAACTATCTTCACGTGTTCTGCACGCTGACGTCCGACGAGCCGTTTTACGAGGGCAGCGAGCCGATAGGTCACAACGCCTACGCGAAGGCGTATGAGAAAATATGGGTCGAGGTCAGGATAAACGGGCAGCATGATGTAAGCGTTGTCGGCAACCACAGCAGCACACAGGGGTATTTCGCCGACAGGTACACGTTTAAGACGGTGTACAAATACAATATATCCGCGTCCGACCTGCCCGATACGATTAAGGTTGAGGTTCTTGCCGACAGGCATGACAGCGAAAATCCGATAAACCTGACGGAGCTTCAGAACCGTGCCTTAACGGACGAGGAAAAGTCAAGAATATGGTACGTTGCCGCAGATATAGACAGGAAAGCCGCAAAAGAAGCGACCGTTACGGCACAGACTAACATAAATATTCCCGATATGGACGTGTCAATAGAGAAAATCGTTCTGTCGCCGTTTGGCAATCAGCTTGTGACAACGGGCGGCGGCAATGTTGCGGAGAAGGTCGCGTTGTTTGACGAAAACGGCGTATCGCTCGATATTCTTGACACAGACGTTATCGGTGAGGAAAATTCCTATGAATTTCTGAAGGCGGATCCAAATACCGAGGAAATAAAAATTGTGCCGATTTTGTCTGATGGCTCGGAAACGGGCGAAATATCGCATAAAATCGGAAATTATCCGATACGATATGAACTGCCCGACGGATTGGGGAGCATTGTTGTGACGGACGTGCGCGTAGACGGCGGCGTGGTAAGCATTGACTATTACAAGGACGGATTTGTACCTAGCGGAATTAAATTCGGTCTGCGCGACGAAAACAACAGCAACGTTGCTCCCAACGGTATTACCCCGATGTCCGACCATGGCGACAGAGTGCATTACGATACAAATTCATACACCGCGCGGCTCATATTCGGAGGGTACGACGAAACGGGATATTACATTGTTCCCGACGAAAACGTGAACGATGAGGTAATCAAACAGACGATAAACTCACTTACCGTAACATATCCCAAGGGCGTAAAACTTGATTATGACAACGCACAAACCGTAAAACTGCACTAAAAGCTCTGCGCCGAGATTGGGGGTATGCTGCCGCCTGCCTAGTAATCTGGAAATTCATGCTTGACAAGCGCGAATAATTCTGATACACTATAACCCATCAGCAGCGGCTGAGGTGACTGGGCTAGGGAAGCACTTCCTGAACCCTTTGCACTCAGTCGTTGGTTATCGGCAAACTCCGATGGTGCGGGTAGGGAAGTGCTTTCCGAACCGATTACATCTGATTGCCGCTGATAATGCCGGACACATTTGTGCTCAAGGCTTTACTCAATTCTTAAAGAGATACCCTATCAATGTTCGGATTTGCTTTAAGCATTTTACGGAGGTCTGAATGGGTATCTCTTTTTTATGCGCACCCCGATTAACAGCTGGCGTATTGCCTCTGCCTTGCAGGCTGAAAATTCACGCTTGACAAGCGTAAATAAATCTGATACAGTATATTCATGCCGTTGCTTGAGCGAAGCTAAACCGTTTTGGTTGAACTTTGTACCTGTCAACGGCATTTTATTAAACTTTTTTCTTGGCAAGCACGAATAAATATGATATGTTATATGCAATCCGTTGAGATGATGGGGCTAAGCTGTTATTGCTGAACCCTGAACTTCTCAGCGGTATTTTTTTTCTTGACAAGCCGCAATAACTATGATACAGTATATTCGGGCGCAGTTGAGGCAGAAGGAGCTAGGGATTTATCCTGAACTCTATCGCTCGGCTGCGTCCTATATTTTACCCTCTTACATATCAATCGGACAACCCTTATTGACATTTCCCTCGTGATTTGTTATACTGCGCTTATAGAGTTTTTTTCGCAAGTCCGGCATTTCTGCCTGTGGTCTTTGAACCACCATAACTTGGAAAAGCAACTCTACCCCCTTAAAGAGATACCCTATCAATATTCGGATTTGCTTTAAGCAAATCTTGGAGGTCTGAATGGGTATCTCTTTTTTTATGCGCGTCACGATTGACAGCGGGCGTATAAAAATGGTATACTGTACGTGAAACAAAGCATAAGGAACGATACGATGAAGCTGAAATCATTTTTAAGCAAATACGACACCGTTATATTTGATATGGACGGCGTTATCACAAGTGAGGAAAACTACTGGACAAGCGCGGCGCTCACGGTCGCGGAATACATGAGTATGCGTGCGGGCGCGGATATTGACACAGAAACGTATATGCGACGCGCGGACAAAATACGCGAACGCGTTTTCTGCGGCGATAAGCTGATAGGCTTGCTTAAAGCGAAGGGCGTAAACTCCAACTGGGATTTGGGTTACGTTACCGTTCTGTGCGCGTGTATTGCGGGCGGCGAGGACGACAGCATTTTCACCGCCGCGCTCGAATACGCGGAAACACTTCCCGACAATATCATAGACGCGTACGGCGCGCTTGCGGAAAGGTGCGCCACAGTTACGGGCGAAAGTGCGGAGGATTTAAGGCGCAACGGCAAAATGTGGCGCGAGATGCACGGGCTGTTCCAGGAGTGGTTTCTGGGCGACGCACTTAACGGAAAACCGTCGAAAAACGGCTTTAAAAGCGGACTTATCGAAAAGGAAGAACCGATAATACCAAAAGATACGCTGCTTGAAATCCTGCGTCTTTTAAGCTTGGACAAGCGCATCTGCACCGGAACGGGCAGACCGGGTATAGAAATGCTCCGACCTCTTTCCGATTGGGGCGCGCTCAAATATTTTGCCACCGATGGATTGTGCTGCTACGACCACGTTGAGGCGGCTGAAAAGACTCTCGGCAATAACGCGCTAACAAAGCCGCATCCGTATATGTTCCTGAAAGCGCTCTGCGGCACCAATTACGACGATAAAAAGATAGTCGAAGGACTGTACGACAAGGATAAGATAAAACGCGCACTTATAGTCGGTGACGCCGGCGCGGACATACTTGCGGCGCGCGCGATGTGCGCGGATTTCTGCGCCGTGCTCACCGGCATAAACGGCGAAAATTCGCGCGGATATTTCGAGGGCATGAAAGCCGAGTACATATTAAACAGTATTGCCGATTTTATTGAGGAGGGGTAACGCTATGGAAAAGAGAATTACAACGCCGCTTACAAAGGATAAAATAAAGGAGCTTAAAGCCGGTGACAGCGTGCTTTTGACGGGCACGATATATACCGCACGCGACGCGGCGCACGAAAGAATGGTTAAAAATTACGAAAACGGTGAGCCGTTCCCGATAGACCTTACCGACAACGTGATTTATTACGCCGGACCCTGCCCCGCGAAGCCGGGCGAGGTGATAGGCTCGTGCGGTCCGACCACGGCGGGCAGAATGGACGCGTACACGCCGCTCCTTCTCGATAAGGGGCTCGGCTGCATGATAGGCAAGGGCGCGAGGAGCGAGGCTGTTGTTGACGCGATGAAGCGTAACACCTGCGTGTACCTCGGCGCTATCGGCGGCGCGGGCGCGCTTATCGCACAGTCGATAAAGAAGGCGGAGGTTGTCGCTTACGACGACCTCGGCACGGAAGCGATACGCCGCCTTGAGGTCGAGGATTTTCCCACGGTCGTGCTTATCGACTGCAACGGCGGCGACCTCTACGAAATCGGACAAAAACAGTATAGGGAGATATAATCGCGCCGAAGGCGTAACTCCTCAAAAATCCAAAGCAAGTGAAGGCGTTGCGAGCGCATTTGTAAGCGAGCAGCCGCCGCGCAGCGACGATTTTTGAGGAAAAAGGAGGCGCAACGGAGCGTTTGAGCGCCGACGTGGTACGAGAGGTCACATTGGATTTAGGCAAAAATGGCTTAAAATCAAGGGTTTCAGACAGTCAAAGCGTAGTATTAACCTCTATAAAACAAAATATAAACGCCAAAATATCACGAAAAACCTTATCGTGATATTTTTTATGGACGGATTTTTCGACCATAAGACAAAGAAAATCGGGAGCGTTTGACGCTCCTTTTTTGATATG
Organism: uncultured Clostridia bacterium; assembly: GCA_947591315.1. Lineage (GTDB taxonomy): Bacteria > Bacillota > Clostridia > UBA1381 > UBA1381 > Hominilimicola. Next base: position 6,468 of record CANQDD010000006.1, on the reverse strand, counting down.
GAAATTTGGAAAGGTGTAATCAGATATGACAAAAAATAAAAAGTGGGAACGCGAATATGAGTAAAATCAATCCGTTTACGGATATGAACGACAGTGCTTATTGGGCGTTCTATGATGTGATTAAAGATGCGAACAAGCATATGGCGTTGAGTCCGCAAACAGTGATGTTTGGGCGAAATAACTTGATTATTCACGGAAAGGTAATCCTTCAGGGCTTGTCTTTCTATAATGCTTGTGGTATAATGGGATAAACTTATAAAATAAAATTTATATAAAATTATGCTGGAGGTTCAAATGAAAGACGCTCAAATTTAGAAATAATAACCAGTTACAAAAGAAAAAATCAAATATAGATTTAAGCGGTTGTTCAAAGCAGCCGCTTTTTTCGTTCCCCGAATACGGTCCGACTACGCTTTGAAAAAAGATAATTCGTAGTAGCTCACGAAATACCTTGTGTTTTCAAGGACAATGACGATAGCTACGTGTGTCCGCAGACTATTTCATACTCTCTGTTGTGCAAATGATTCAGAACTGCCTGTACATAAGGCTGATGAAACTGACAAATACAAAAAAATGTACAATATGTGGTGAGAATTATATTCTGACATAGCGTAGAACGAAATACCGTGATAAATGTCGAAAAACAGCACGACTGAAAAAGGACGCTGAACATAAGAGAAATAAGCGTCATATGTCCGCATCTTAAGCAAAAAAATTCGCATAAAATCAAGGTTTCTTTAGCCGAAAACCGACAGGGTAATGAAATTATATTCGATACCCCCCGAAAATGGGGTTAAAAATGCGGACATTTTTGTAAGGAGCGTGATCGTAATTTACGGCTGCGCTCCGATTTTTTTTGCATATACAACAATATTTTTGTATATTCCTTAGAAAATTTAGGCAAAAATATTACAATAATATTGACACAAGTTTGTGTGCAATGATTGTTGTAATAATTGCATAGCTATGTATAGGGTTCAAAACCGCCGTTCTGCCGAATGACAGCGAATTGTATACTAAGTTGATAAAGCCGCAAAATACACTGCATTGTAAATTATGCGGTGCAGAATATGTCACAACGGGGCATGATTGTAGAAATTTTAGGCTCTGAAAACCGCATAAAACCTAATGCTTTTGGGGCAAATCCGACAGGGTAATATACTTTCATTACTACCCTCAAAAAACGGCTTAAAACTTTCTACATTTTCATACGGAGCGTGACCGTAATATATCATTTAACATCTCTAACTGATTTTTGCCCAATGCAGAGATACGGCAGTGATACCAAGGCAGCTTAATTATAGAATATTTGATAAAGCCGAGACGGATATAAAAGGCGCTATCCTCATAAAAGGGGATAGCGTCTTTTAATATATTCATATATGACCGAATTTAATCTCACTTAGCCATATTCAAATACCGCTCAAACACGGCTGCGCCCTCGGCGCGGGTGATATTTGCTTTTGGATCGAACGCTCCGCCGTCGCGTCCTACCATAATATCCTTCATAGTGCAGAACATCACACCTTCAGCCGCCCAATCGGAAATTTCCGTGAGGTCGGGGTAGTCGAGCCGTATCGCCCATGCTCCTGTCGGGCTTTCACCTTTATACGCCGCGTATCTGAACAGTATCGCCGCGGCTTGCTCGCGCGTTACGGCATCGTCGGGAGCATACTCCGTATCTGAATAGCCTTCAACAATTCCGTTCGCGTTCGCCCACGCGACCGCGTTCGCGTAATACGCGTCGGACGGAACATCGGTAAATGTGCTTGCGCCCATGTTCGGCTCGCCGTCCATACGATAGAGGATCGTTACAAACATTCCTCTTGTTACGTTTTCGTTCGGCGCGAACTCGGTATCACTGACACCGCTCATCAACCCGTTTTCGTATACATACTGCACGTTATTGTAGAACCAATCGCCCGCATTTACGTCCGTAAACGGCATTGATTTTGCCGTATCGTCCGGCTTTGCCGTTGCCTGCGGCTCTGTTGTCGGCTCGCCCGTAGGCGCGGGAGTTGCCTCCGTTCCGTCGTCTGACTTTACATCATTCCACTTAGCATACAGGGTAAAGCTCTTTGTAACCTTCGACGTAAAATCATATTCGGCTGTCAAATCCTTATCCGTGTACCAGCCGGCGAATGTATAGCCGTCCTTTGTCGGAGCGGTCGGCTCTTTCACAACGCCGTTACGCGAAATTCTTTGTGATGTTACCTTGCTGCCGCCGTTCGCCTCAAACTGAACCGTGTACGACGAGGAACCACTGCCGCTGCCGCGTGATGTGCTGCCCGTATCGGGCGTCGGAGACGGGGAAGCTGATTGTTCGTTATACGCTATGGCGTAGGTCGAGAATTTCTGCGTGTAAATTGTGATAACGCCGTCACCAACCTCATAACGCTCGCCCGTGCCGCCCTTAGTCATAGCCGCAGCCACGCCGTCATGGTAACGGTAAACGGTGATGTCGGTTTTGCCGCTCGTCACGAACGGAATGACAATAGTAATAAGGTTTGTCGTTTCGGTTACGTTCTCGCTTTCCGTGCCGACAGTTTTAACTATGTCTATATCAATGTAATTCAGCTTTTCGGTCTTGTTTTGACTTTGCTGTTTTATTGCCTGCTGCGCTGTATCGGTTGCGATTTCGGGCTTACTCTCGACGGTCATTTTGACCTCAATATCCTTTGTCTTATCTTCCTCCGGCAGTTCATTTACGACCGTTTCGGCAAGTGTGTCAAGACCGCCGACAACAATGTCCTCAACTTTAATGTCGGTATTCTGCGTACCCTCAGTTGTTTCAACCGTGCTGCCCACATTAGCCGCGGGAAGTGTTATATCTGCGCTGACATTGCCGTCCGTTACGTCAACAAGCGTTGTAACCGTTTTTCCGTCGCTCGTTTCAACAACTATATTGTAGCTGCCCGACTCAACTCCGTCAAACGAGTAATTGCCGTTCTCGTCCGTAGTCGTTTCCAATCCGAGCGGTTTCAGTGTCAGCTTGCGGTTTGCCGCTGCTGTGCCGTCATTATTCTTAACCGCTCCCGTTACATCAAATGTCGGCTGTGGCGACGGTGACGGATTTGGAGTTGTTCCTGTGGTCGCCGTAACGGTTATTTGACCGTTTACGGTCGTGTAATTAGCCGCGTCGGTCGGCGTGAATACTGCGTCATACTGCGCCGTACCCTCCGTGTAGGTCACGGTTATCGTTTCAACAGTCGGGAATGTCGAAGCCGCCTGCGCAATAGCCGCCTCTACCGTGGTCGTGAATGGGTGATAACCCGCGCGCTCAACGGTAACCGTCACACTGTATGTGCCCGCGTCGGTAATCTGCGGCATGAGCTGCATTTCCGCGCCGTCAAGCTGATACTTAATTGTATCGGTAATCTCCGCGCCCGCTACCGTTACCGCGTTATGCGCCTCGCCGTCATACGTGCCGCTGTACGGCGTAACGGTTATACCGCTTACTGTCGGTTCGTCGGTTATCGTTATCGTCTTTGTTACGTAATAATCGTCGTAATTCGCCTTGCTTACCTTGACTGTGATAGTCTTTGTATCGTCAACATCGGTTACAGTCGAGCAAGCGTCGAGCCATGATACGTCCGTGTCGTTCGCTGCCATAATTGTGCCTTCGGCATACTTGACTGTTCCGCCTTCCGCGCTGCCGCCGAGCGTTACCGTCAAGCCGTGTGCCGCGCCGTCGTGCGTAATATCACCGTCGCCGGAGATTACCACGTCAGCGGCAACAATCGCCGCCTTTGCGATTGTGACCTCGACCGTCTTTTCAAAGGCGTGGTGTCCCTCTCTTTCAACCTTCACCTTAACCGAGTAGCTGCCCGCGTTTGTACCCGTCGCCTTTTCCGTGCTGCCGGTAGAGTCGTCATTTACATAGTATGTAATGGTATCACTGTCACTCGTTCCAGTTACGGTTACAAGCTCCTGCGCGCTTCCGTTATAAACAAGATCTGCCTTTGCCGTTACGTCAACGCCTGTGATGAGCGGCTCTTTTGTAATCTTTATGGTAGCTTTGAGATAGAGCGTGTTATAATTATCTCTCTCTATTTTAACCGTAATCGTCTTATCCGTACCCTCGCCGCTGTAACTCGGACAGGTTTCCTGCCAATCCGCCTCGCTGTCATTTGCCTCGTTATAGTCACCCTCGGCATATTTTACGGTATCGCCCTCAATCGTTCCGGTCGGCGCGGCGAGCGTGTACTGCTTTGTCGGCTGCGTTTCATCAAACCGCACCGATACGTCTTGAACCTCCACGCCGGTTATCGTCGCCTTTGCGACATTCACCGTAACCGTATCGGTAATGCTTGTAGGCTCGTAATTATCACTGTTTGCGGGAGTGAATACCGCCTGCACACTGTTTGCGCCTGCTGTAAGAGCGGTGTTGCCATCGCTCCACGCGAGCGTACCGCCGTCTACCTCCGGCACGAATACATCGCCGAGCTTCATGTTGGGCGTATATGTTCCGCCGTCAACATCTCCGACCTCGGGGAATACCGGCGTTGCTTTTGCGATTGTGACCTTTATACTTGCTTCTGCTATGCCGTTATAGTTGTCATTTTCAACTACTTTATAATAAACGGTATGCTCTCCGGCTGTTGTTGCTTTCGGCGCGGCTGTCGAGTACGTTCCCTCATCAACCTTGTACTGCAATTCGCCGCCGGTTGCCGAGCCTGCTGTTGCAAGAAGCTCCTGCGTCGTGCCGTTATACGTCAAATCCGTCTTTGCCGTCGGAGCCGTAACGGTCGAATCAGCCTTTTCAATATTCACCGTAACATCGCCGGTCGGAGCGGCTGCCGCTTGATAATATTCCGCGTCCGCGCCGCCTACGGCAACGCCTGTTATTGTAACGCTCTTGCCGTCACCCACGTTTGCGTCGTCAATCGTTCCCGTTGCCGTTAATGTAACAGTGTCGCCGTTGGCGTTCGTCGGCGTAAGGGTTACTTCAACGGTCTTTTCGCCGTTATATTTCCTGTTTGTCGCCGCAGCCGTATATTCAAGCGTTTTCTGGCTTAGCGTAACGGTAATCTCACTGTTATTGCTCTCGTTCAAATTCACGCTGCCGCCGTACTCGGCTGTGATTTTACCCTCCGCAGCCTGTATCGCTTTATACTTATCTTTATCGATTTCAACATTAAGTGTTGCCGTGCCTTCGCTCTTTGCCACATTGTCATTGTACGTCACTGTTGCCGTACCGAGCGAGGTCTCACCGGCAAAAAATTCTACCTGATCCTGCGCCGCAGACATAAGACTGATACCGGCGGCACCACTTCTATTTACCTCCGCTTTCAGCGTCAGCGTACCGCCGTATGTCGCGCTGCTGTCTGCAACCGTAACATCTGAATTGGCTTTTTTATCGTAACGTCCACCTTTTGCGGCGTGCTGTCGTTGTGGTTGCTGTCGCCGACAACCTTATACCAAACCGTGTATGATTTAGCTTCTGTGCCTTTCGGTATATCGGCAGAGTAGTCGGCATTATCAAGACTGTACTGTATTGTGCCGTCTGATGTTTCACCCGCCGTGACAAGCTCCTGCGCGGTGCCGTTATACGTCAAATCCTGCGCCGTCGGCGCGATTGTTACGCTTGACGCGGCTTTCGCGATGCTTACCTTAACCGTGAGCGTCACATTTTCCGTACCGTAGCTGTCCACGCTCATAAGCGAATACTGCGGCGTTTTTTCTGTTGCCGTAACCGTAATCGTATAATCATCAGCGTTAAGCCCCGTGGGAACCGACAGCGTATTTTCGCTTTCTATGCTCGCATTCGTGTTGCCCTTATTGCTTATTTCGTATGTAAACTTACCCTCGGACGCAACGCTCTTGTTTGCATACTTCATATGCTCGTCCAAATTGACCGTAATCGCATCCGCGTAGCCGTAAGCCGCGCTAAGCGTGATGTCCGCACTGTCGCCGCCGAAATGATTGCGTCCGACGGCGTACACCGTCATGTCCTCGGTAACTTGGGTTTCCGCGTTAAATTCCGCGCCCGAAGCGTCGTTTCTTTGCGACCACCTTTCAAACGTATAATTAGTCCTTGAGGGATCATCCGGCAGCGTTACCGTTTTGTTCAAATTGGTGTACTTAACGTCATAATTTGGGTTATACTGTGTTGCGAACGTAACTTTCAGAACCTTTTTACTTGTGTCACTCGTAAGCACGGGATACTCGTCCGCGCCGTCACTGAGCTTCTGTCCCCACGTTTGCGTATCCTGACCGTTTTGCAGCAGCCACGCTACCTCGCCGGAGGCAAATTGGTCGGCGGTTTTTGACGTGCCGCCAAATCTTCCTTTCGCGCCGCAGGTATCGAGGTAGTAGCAATTTTTGATGCTGCTTCCGTTGACTCCCTCAATGCCGCCGGTATAGTCGGTGTTTGTGCCGCTTACCGTTCCCGTGTTATAGCAATTTTGAATACTGCCGCCGGTGTCAGTGTTTACTCCATCTCCCACAATGCCGCCTACCCATCCA
>CANQDD010000005.1 GCA_947591315.1 uncultured Clostridia bacterium | reverse complement strand
CTTATTCAGAATGAGAAAAAAGCCCCATAAAAAAGATAAAAATTTTTTCTCGTTCCCTATTGACAATACCCGAAGGGCTGTTTCTACTCAAAGCGCGACCTCGACATAGGCGGCACGGGTACGCTGAAGGTCAACGGAAATGTAAAAAACGGCTTGGTATGCGGCGCGGATATGAAAATTAAGAAGGGCGCGAATCTTGACGTGACGGCTGTAAATAACGCGGTCAAAGGCGACAACGGCGTGGAATTTACCGATAAAACCGGAACGGTCACGATAAAAACCACCGAAGGCGACGGCATTAAGTCAGACGCGATCGACACGGATATTGTCGAAACCGGCGCGATTGAGGCGGACAAGGGCTATGTCACGATTGCGGGCGGCACGTTTAACATCACCGCCGCGGGCGACGGAATACAGGCGGATAATTACTGCACAATAACAGGCGGCGATATTACGATAAACTCCGGCACGGAGGGCATTAAGGCGAACGAGGTAAATCTGCCGGTAATAGCCGACGACGCGGTCGTTGAAAACCAATTCGTTAACGGCAAAATCACGGTAAGCGGCGAAACGCTTATCGGCGCGGGTACAAGCGATATGGCTGTAACTCCGACCGTCAGTGGACAGGGCTATGCCAAAACAAGCGGAAGCTCCGTCAGCGCGGGAACTCCCGTTAAGATTACAACGTCGAACGGCACGTTTACGTTTGTTCCCAAGACCTCATGGAGTTGGATGTTCGCGACAATGCCCGAAATGACGGAGGACGGCACAAATACGATAACGGCAAATTCGGGAAGTACAACGGGAGAACAGATTTTCGGAAAGACAGTAGGCAATACCTTCTACGGACTTATAGAAAACGATTGATTTTTCCTGCAATAAAAAAACGCGGCACGGTAATTACACTGTGCCGCGTTTTTATTTTGCACTCATACACAAAAATTTTAATGTAAACCGTTAGCTTCAAGCACCATATCGGCATAACTGCTAAAATTCTGATTATATAATGTAGTCCAACCATGCATTATATCATCCCAAATCCAATTTTTATCTTCAGAAAGTTGATAACGAAATGTACCTTCTGTTGCAGGCATTGATGTCATTGCCATCCATTCACAACCCCAATGACCTTCACCTGTTATATTATTTACATAATAAGGCTGATTATTGATACGTTCTCCTACTGAATCAACCTGAGCGCCTACATCACCTGAAAAAACAGAATTTGTCACATTTGTCATTGTAACCGTGGTATTACCAACACCTGTTACTGTAACGCCAAGGCCCGGCGCAACACCCTGACCTTCGCCGAGCACGCCGTGTGCCCCTTTTTTCAGCACTACCGCTGTGCCGTCCGCTTTTATCACTGTGTCGCCCTCTCTTGCAAATCTTCTCTGCGATACCTCGCCCTCATGGATCGTGATAGGCTCGTCGGTGTTTGTCGGCTCCGACGGCTCTTGCGAGGTGCTGATCGTGATTGTATTATTCGTAAAACCGACAGTAAACCTGCCGACGGCGTCAGCCACGTCGCGGAGCTTAAAGTAGGTGCTGTCGTTTATGTTGTAGCCTTCGATTGATTTTTCAACGCCGTCAACTCTGATAGGGAACGGGTTCGCCGTTACCGCATACTCTACCGCGAATCCCGTCAGCGCGGAGCAGATAACGCCGCCTATGATAAAACCTAAAGTAAATTTCTTCATAAAAAAATCCCCCTTCTTTGGTATTATACAACACTCGAACAGAAAAATCAAGGCGTCGGCAAATCATATCAAGGACGGCGTATTTGAACAACGAAGCAAACACTCTCGATTATAAACGAGAGAACTATGCGAGAGAGGGCGATACGTTTACAGGTGTGCCGTTCTCATCATAGTAGAGCGTAACCGTTTGCCCGGTTTCGGGATCCGACGCTCTCGTCTCCACATACGTATCGTGCCGCGCACACACCTGTCCGCGGATTGTGAACAGATATTCAAACGTGTTATAATCATATACGCGGGTTTCCTCGTCATCGTTATCCCACGCCAAAGCAAGCCTTTTGCCGTTTATGGTACACGAAAGTACATGCCTTGCCGTAATGCCGGTATCTCTGCCGTGAATGTCGAACACCTTATGAACGCGGTTCTCATCAAATTCCACAATGTTATCGCCCCAATCAATATCCATATAGCCGTATTTTTCAAATGAAGAAAGCGCGTTTAATTCGCTGTCATAAAAGGTTACCGTACCATCGTACAATACTCCCGCGATACTCTCTTTCTGCCTGAGAAGATAGCCTTCTTCCGCGTTAGGCGCGGGGAGCGTAATCGTTTTTCCGGACGTCAGGCTGGTAAGATGTATTTCGCCGTCTTTTTGTGTCATAATATAATCGTTGGTCATATTTTCATTATACGATTCATCGTCCGCCTCCCATAAAATACTCATATCTTCTTTGCTGTACACATGCATGCCGCCGCCCGGCGAGAAAATCACAAAATAATTTTTTTGAAGGCCGTAATAGTCCCCTTCAAGCTCCCCAATCTTTTCATAGTCGGTGTTCAGAATGTTATACCTTCCATTACCCGTTTTGGTTATCAAATAGTTTTTGCCTGTCAGCCAGGTATAGCCGTCATAAGCCGCTATTTCCTTAATTGTACCCGACTCGTATAAATATGTTTTCCAGTCGTCTGACTGCGCATAACATAATTGCCGTTGTAGTCATACGCGATAAATATGTACTCCGAGGGCAGTCCATTCGGGCGCAGTGAATACTCGCTGCGCGCCGTTATGAACGACGGATTCATGTCAACTATATCGCGCGAATCGAGCTTTAACACGCGTTCGCCGGTATCGAGATTGTACACGCCGCTGCCGCAGTCGTAGCCGAAAAACACGTTTCCGTTATTGACCGCGTAATAATACCGATAAGACTTGTTGTACGCGCCTGTGTATGTCACTGCGCCGTCCTTTTCCGCGCGGACATAGCCGTCGCCGAAATATACGGTGACGTCTCCCACCGTTTCGCTGCGCTCATCGTCCGAATATTTGGGTATGCGGCGCGACAAATTATTTATCGTTTCACGCGTCTGCCATTCGGTGTAACCGCTATTCGGCTCAAATTCGCTGAGGTACAAGTGGAATGTGTTTTTCGGATTCAGCGCGTCATCGTTTACGGTGTAGCCGTTGCCCGACATTATCTCGTTCCTGCCGACCTTGTCAACGTATGGGACAGCCCAGTCCGACACATCGTCAATATCCTTGAACCGCTCGTTTACGATATTCAGGTCGGGTATGCCGCACACGTCCATCATTTTGCACAATATAACGGCGGCTTCCTCGCGCGTAATGCTTCCGTCGGGGTCGAATATGCCGTTCCCTCTGCCGCTGATTATGCCGAGCGACGCGACGGTGGACACATATTGGTCGTCACAGTCGGAAAAAGCTCCCGTGTCCCCGACGAGCGGCGTGCCGAGCGTCCGCTGAAGAAGCTCGTACGCGATACGGCAAAACTGCGCGCGCGTCACGCCGCCGGCGGCGCTTGCCGATACCGCGTGCGCGGAGCATATCAGTATTGCCGCCGCGATAACGCTTATAATCCTTTTCATAATTTTTTCCTCCCGTAATTATATTTTAATCTATTACTTTATTTTACCATAAAACAGTGCCTCCGCAAGCTGAAACAGCGTGAATTGGCAATGAAACAGCGTGAAACCGAAAGCGGCTTTTTAATTATCATATGATTTGCCGCCGTCTTGATTTTTCCGCCGGTTCAGTGTATAATACCCAATAGGGGGGGATTTCCATGAAAAGATTTACTTTGGGCTTTATAATAGGCGGCGTTATCTGCTCCACGCTGACCGGTTTTGCGGTAGAGTACGCGGTAACGGCGAACCCGTTCCCAATCAAAGTCGACGGTATTGAGAAGTCAATCGAGGGCTACAACATAAACGACAGCACCTACTTCAAGCTCCGTGACATTGCCGACGCGGTGGGCGGCTTCACTGTCGGCTTTACAAATAATACGATTACTATCAGCACACAAGCCGAGCCGTTCGATCAACCGTCAGAGCCGACAAACACCGACGAGCCTATCACAATCTACGAGGGTGAGATTTCCCAAAGAAGATTTGCGAGAGAGGGCGACACAGTTATAAAGGCGGACGGTACAGAGGTAGTGCTTGCAGTTGGAGCGCACGGAATACTTGGCGAAGGTCAGGGAGTTGCGCCGGATCTTGGTTTGGAAACCCCGACAGGCTTTAACAAAAGAGTTGAGGCATATAAGGTATTTTCAGGTACAACAGACTTCAAAGACTCAACAGGTAAATCTGTTATAAATGCACCTTACTATGTCAATAAATTAACAGGAGAAGGTCATTGGGGTTCAGAATGGATGGCTATGACTTCAGAACCGACAACAGCCGGTACATTTGAGTATCAGTTGTCTGAGGATAAAAACTGGATTTGGTTGGGCGGCGGTTGGATAGATATGTCTGTTCAAAATCCCACAGAAGCAGATTTACAGACAATACGTGACGCAAACGGGTTGAATTAAGGTGCGTAGGAATATCCTCACCGAAATTTTAATAGAATTATCGGGGGAGGGTGATACAATGGCGGTTCAAGGGAAAGTAAAAGTGATATTCAGCGCCAACGGCAAGAGCTTAAGCGATATACTGAAACAGATACTGATCAGTAAAGCAAGGTGATAACCGTGGCGGATAATATGACTGCTTTATATTTAAGGCTGTCGCGCGACGACGGTACGGTTACGGAGTCGGAGAGCATCGCGAACCAGAAAGCATTCCTTACGGACTATGCCGAAAAGAACGGGCTTAATGTTGCCCATGTGTTTTCCGACGACGGTTATTCCGGCTTATCTTTTGACAGACCGGACTTTAAACGAATGATTAAAATGATTGAGGACAAGAGGATAAACACGGTTGTTACGAAGGATTTATCCCGCCTCGGTCGCGATTATATAGAGGTAGGCAAGTACATAGACAAGTATTTCCCAGCGCACGGCATACGCTACATCGCCGTGAACGACGGCATAGACACTGCGGCGCAAAGTGACGACATGACGCCGTTCCGCGCGGTTTTTAACGATATGTACGCCAAGGACATAAGCAAGAAGGTGCGGACGGCTCTTACTACCAAAAAGGTCGGCGGCAAATTTATCGGTTCCAAGCCGCCTTACGGTTACAAAAAGGATCCGAACGATAAAAACCATCTTGTTATCGACGAGGAAACGGCGGTGTACGTGCGGCGGATTTACCGTGATTTTCTCGCGGGAGAGACGATACTCGGCATAGCGCACAGGCTGAGCATGGACGGCGTTCCCACACCGTCGCAGCAGAAGAATCTGACCGCATTTAAGCAGGCGAAAGTGTGGAACGATACGAGTATACGCCGTATCCTGACAAATCCCACATACGCCGGACATCTCGCGCAGAACATGACGCGCAAGGTGAGCTACAAGGTGGATAAAAAGGTGCGTCTGCCGCGTGAAGAATGGATTATTATCCGAGATACACACGAGCCGATTGTATCGCAGGAGGATTTTGACGCGGCTGCGGATATTCTGTCAAAGCGCAGCTACAATAAACGCAAACGTGCGGGTGAGCCGCATCTGCTGTCGGGACTGGTATTCTGCAGGGACTGCGGCGGCGGTATGAGCTTTGTAAGGGAATCTGAAACGCGAACGTATCTCGTATGCAGCCGGTGGAGGAAGAACGCGAGGCTCGGAGTTTGTACATCGCACAGCATCAGAGAGTCATACGTCGAGAGCATAGTTAAAGATAAACTTAAAGAATTAGCGTCAGCTATCAACACGTCGGAAATTTTGACGGAGGCTGACGCTTTTTTTAATAGCGAAAATAATAATGCCAAGCTTACGGAATCACTTATGAAAAAGATTGAGGCTTGTAAGAGTACGGCTTTGAGCCTATACAAGGATAAGGCGTGCGGAACGATTTCGGCGGAGGAATACGCGGAGATGAGCGACGGTATAAAAGCTGAAAGAGCCGTTTACGAGCGGCAGCTTGAAGAACTTCACCGTGAAAAGGAACGCGGCGGATCTGCTCGTGATATGTGCGGGCTGCTTAAAAGTATCGTCGGCTTTGAGAATATCGACAGAAATACGCTGCTTATGCTGGTTGATAAAATTTACATCGGACAGGATAAAGAAATTGAAATCCACTTCAAATTCGATAACCCAAGGGGGTGATTGCGCTGCCTTTATACCCCTGCATATATTATAAATGTAAATGACATTGAAATTCTATGGCGAATATGGTATAATCTGAACGATAAATTATGATTTAGCGCAGTGAGGCCCCCTTGTCAAAGGGGGCTGGCGCGCGGAGCGCGACTGGGGGATTCCTTTTCTATTTATACAATGAATCCCTCCACCGCCTTCGGCGGTCCCCCCTCCCTTTAACAAGGGAGGCTAACGAGATACGCCGTATGGCTCCCCTACTAGGGGAGCTGTCACACGCAGTGTGACTGAGGGGTTTATACGGGCGACCGCAAGTGAACCACACGCGTGCGTGTGGTAGGCGTGTTCGCTTGCGAACAAACGCCGTAGCAAAGGGTCGCCCCTACGTATGGCTCCCCTTGAGGGGAGCTGTCGCCGAAGGCGACTGAGAGGTGGTTCTAAAATTCGTTGCCACCTCTCCGTCATCGCTCCGCGATGCCACCTCTCCTCAAGGAGAGGCTCACGGGCTGTCGAGGGCGCCAGCCCCTACGGCGCGCATTTCATAAATTTTGGTCGTACGGGACGGCGCCCCCGACGTCCCGCATTTCGCCGCTAAATCATAATTTATCAAGCAGTCTAAAAACAACGAGAGGTAAACGTATATGTTAGAGAAAATGAGTGATTTCTTCAAAGCCCGTCTTGACGGCTATGACGAGCATATGCTGACCGAGATTGACGGAGCGGCGGAGTTTTACGCTTTCACGGCGGCAGAGCTGCCGACAGAAAAAGCGTGCCGTATCCTTGACTTGGGCTGCGGAACGGGGCTTGAACTGGAGAGGTACATAAGCGCCAACCCCACAGCGCAAATTACGGGCATTGATTTATCGGCGGAAATGCTTGACAAACTCACGGAGAAATTTCCCGACAATAATATGAATTTGATTTGCGGTTCGTATTTCGACGTTCCGTTCGGGGGAAATTGCTTTGACGCGGCTGTATCGGTGGAATCGCTGCACCATTTTACCTCCGACGCAAAACGGACGCTTTATCGTAAGCTTTATAAATCCTTGAAGCATGACGGATATTTTATTCTGACGGACTATTTCGCGGAAAGCGAGGAAGCAGAACGTGAGTATTTTGAAAATTTGCGCCGCCTGAAAAAAGAGCAGGGGATAGACGACAACGAATTTTATCATTATGACACGCCGCTGACAGTCGGGCACGAAATGAATGCGCTCACCGACGCGGGATTTTCAAAGGTTGAGATACTTCACAACTGGGGCGCGACGTATTGCATAAAAGCAAATTAAATAACGGAATGTCATTCGCGCTGTCAAAAATGACTTTTATGGCGAAGTGTTGAATTTTAAGATAGAAAAATGTTAAACTTATTGTGTATATGATTAAAAGCGTCAGGAGGAATTTATTTTGAACGACAAGCAAAATCTTAGAGAAAGAACAAATCCGGTATTCAACACGGCGAAGGCGACTGTTTTGAATATTTGTCTCGCGGGCGACAGCGACGCGCGTCTGCTTACGGAAAAGCTCGGCATAGATGTCGGTTCCGTCATGCAGAGCGGTGACGACCAAAAAGCGGTGTTCGACAAGGCTAACGTAGCCGTGATCGAAACGCGCTACAGGACCATGAATAATCTTATAAAGGCTTCGGGGAAAAACACTGTTATTGACATTCCCTGCGGCTATACTCCGCGCGCGCTCAATGAAATGTTTAAGGATACTAATTACATAGGCTGCGACCTTCCCGCGGTGATCGACGAGCTTGCTCCCATCATGGGCGGTATGCTCGAAGAACGCGGAATAAAAAACAAGGAATACAGAAGCGTTGACGCGACCAACTATACATCACTCAGGAGCGCGCTCGGTTCCGCCGAGGGTGAAATCTGCGTCACCACCGAAGGACTTATTATGTATTTAAACGACTCCGAGATCACGGAGCTTTGCTCGAATATCAGAAGCATATTAAATGAATTCGGCGGCTGCTGGCTGACATACGACCCCGAGTCAAGCTCCCTGACGCTTTCGACGATGAAGGCGATTATCGGCGAGGACGCCCTGAAAACGATGATGAGCTCGTTAAAAGCGTTTTCAAACAAATCAGATATCGAAATGGGAAAGAACATTATGAATGTCAGCGCGTTCGACTACCAGAACGGAGTTAAAAAACTGACGGACTTTTTGAATTCGGCGGGCTTCAAGGTCGAGCGCATACCCGTAGTCCAATATATGCCAGAGCTTAACAGTATCGCGGATATGCCCGACGAAACCAAGGCGGCTCTTACCGAAGCGATAAAGCCGTTTTGCGTGTGGAAGATGACTCCCGACGAGGACTACAAGGAATCGGAAGCGGGCTTTGAAAATAAAAGCTTCGGCGTAAACGCAAAATCGCGCGGAGGCAGCATGACAATCACGCTGCGAGGCAGGCTCGATTCCATAACCGCGCCGGAGTTGCTCGCGGTTTACGAAAAAGCCGCGTCGGAAGAAAAGCCCGAAAAAATCACCGTTGACGCGTCCGGACTTGAATATATTTCGTCCGCCGGGCTGCGCGTTCTGCTTATCATGATAAAGCAAGTAGGAAACGGCAATCTGACCGTCACCGGACAAAACGAAACGGTACAGACGATTTTCGAGCAAACGGGATTCGCCGACCTTGTATGATAATAGGGAATGGATGGCAGGGAAGGAAAGACCGATGCGTGCCTTGTGATAGCGTGCGCACTGATCTGCGAGGCTGTCGGGGCAGCGGCGGAGCGCACAGTGGGCTCTTGACATTTTATAGTATTTTTGCTATACTATCTTTATGATTGAATTGCAGATACGCAGGGATATCGTATATCGCATATAGTATTACAAAACTTACTGTCAAGGGGGTTCAAAATGAAAACAAAGAGAGGTATAAGCATTATAACAGCCGCATTCATGCTGCTGGGCGCGTTTCCGTTAAACGCGCTCGCGGAAAAAAACGAGGCGGACACAGCTAAAGCGGCAGAAGAAGCAATGGTAAGAAAAGCCGCTGACGCTTTCAGTGAAGAATTTAAGAAAACAAATGAGAAAACGCTGTCTGAACTGGGCGTTGATATTTATGAAAACGAAAAAAGTGATAACATCGGAGCCGATATTGAGCTGATGAGCGCGAACGGCACGTACAGTGAGATAAAGGACATAAACACGGTTGATGATCTTCTCGCGATTGATGGTCACAGCGGCGGATATTATCATCTTAGGAATGACCTGGATCTGAGCGGAATGGAATGGAAGCCGCTCTTCCTGCCGGATGCCGTAATTGAAGGACACGGACATACAATAAGCGGCATGACAATAACAGATATATCAAACTATGACAACAATGTTGACAGCATTGGATTTATCGGTTATACCCGCACGTATATCCGCGACCTTAAGTTAAAGAATTTTAAAATGGATATAGCGCTTAATTCCGACCAAGAAATCCCTGACGAGATATCTCCCATGGGCGGCGGCTACAACAACGGCTGCGAAAATTGCGAAATAAGCGGAGATATGAATATTTTAATGGATTTTTCCAGGCACGAGGGAGCCCAAACATACATAGAAATTCTCAAAAACTCGACAAATGTAAGGGCGGATGTGGATCTGAACATTACTCATACAAATGAGTCAAGCGCGAGCGAGCTTATCTTGAATATAATGAAAGACTGTGTAAACTGCGAGCTTTACGGAGATATAGACGCGTCATACGCGCAGATAGGCACGCAGGAAGGTGAAAAATGCTATTATAATCATATATTTTCAAATTGTTCGGGCTGTAAGCGATACGGAGATCTCAAGCTTAACGGAAATTGGTTATACTTCATGGAAGCTGCGGAGAACTGTGAAAACCGCGGTAAAATCGACTGTGAAAATATGTTTGATATTCAGCTTCTAAACGGCTGTGAAAACTGTTTGATAAACGGAAAGATAACCGAAAACAGAGTAATATGGTACAATGATTATCCTGAGATGAACGAGTGTGCCATAGGAGTTATTTCGGGATCGGAAAATTGTACTGTGGAGGGTGACATTACCACAAGGCTCGGGGGCATATATGTTATGTCAGACAGCTCCGATTGCGCGTGTATAGGCGATATAAGCGCGGGCGATTATATATATGGAATTTATTGCGGCGGTTTATATGGAGAAAAGATTAAAAATTGCCGTATTTACGGAAACCTTACATCAAAGGCATACATTACAGGTATTGACAACGGCGATAATTGTCTTATAAACGGAAATTTAAGAGCGCCCGATATACTGGGCATTTCAGATAGAAGCAACAGATGCAGAATAAACGGAAATCTCATAGCCTCAATAGGCGTTTGCGGTATGCAAAGCAGTCGGGGCGACCTGACAAACAATACAATAAACGGTAATATTCAAGGAGGAACCGCAACCGGTATTGGAAACGGAGCATCAAACGCCATTATCGGAAATATAACCGCGACTAATGGTGACGCGAAAGGCATTATGGGCGCGGAATCGTCTACGATTAGAGGAAAAGTAACCGCTGTCAAAGGTAACGTAACAGGTATGTCAGGCGCGAAATCGTCTACGATAAGCGGAAATGTCACCACTTCTAAAGGTGACGCAATAGGCATGTCAGGCTCGACATCGTCAACAATCGGTGGAAATGTCACCACGGCAGACGGAACGGCATACGGGTTTGACACCTTCGGCTGTACTATCGACGGAACTGTCAGCGCGACGCACAATGGTTACAGCGGTACGGCGTCAAAAACAACAAATGAGATATACATAATAAGATGCAGCTTGTGCGGAACGCTTATAGGCACAGCGGACGAAACAGTAATTTTGGAGGGATACGGTCACTGTTATCGGTACAACGATGACGGAACCTCCGAAGCAGCCGACGCGGGCAAAGTTGAAACGCTTGCCCAGTATGGACCGAAATCAGGCGGCGGAGGCGGCGGCGGAGGCGGCGAAGGCGGCGGCGGAAGCATAACGCCACCCGCGATGCCGAGCATGGCTCCCGTGTCGTATATGCTTCAAATTATCGATACCCAGACGCAGGCCCCGCTTCCTAACGCGCAGGTAACCATTGATTCGCAAAGCTATGTATGCGATGATAACGGCATGGTTACATTCGCAAAAGAACCGACCGTCGGACTGCTCAAGGTTGAATACGACGGAAATTTGATATATAATACAAGATATTTCTCTCCGTATCCCAACAGGGTAAACAAGATATACACAAAGGGATTGAGCCTGAACGCGAAGGATCTCGATCTCGGCAATTCCGGCGATGCGGTAATGGAAGGGCCGAAGGTTAATTTGTTCGGCAAAAAGACGCCTCTGTTTCAGCTTCCTCTTGGGGTAGATGTAGAATTTTTCGATAGCTGTGAGATAGCGTACGACAAAGACCAGAATCTTTATCAGGTCATTATTGATTTGGGAGAAGATGACGATGAAGATGATGATGAAGATAACAATACCGGCGGCGGCAGCGACGATGACAGCGACTCAACCCCCATTCAGGACGCGAATTCTTCATCGTGGGCCGATAAATTCAATTCGGCGAAAATGGAATTTGAGATTGCGGAAAATACAAGCATGTCAGTTGAATTAGATCCGGACAATTTAGAACTGAGCAATAAAGGTAAGCTCGGCATAGACGGCGAAATCAACGCAAAGACGTTTTTGGAGCTGCGTCCGGAGGGCAACGGATTAAAGCTTGTGGACGGCGGCGCGTTTATAAAATTTGAGGGCAGTTACACAGGCGGCATACATTTACCTCCGCCCGCGAGCGTTGCTTATGTGGCGTTCGGCGTGTCGGGCGAGTTTTCGGCGGACGCAAAAATTTCGCCGGATGACGATTCCTCGTTCATAAAGCCGAAATTTACGCTCTCCAGCGACATTTCGGCGGAGCTTACGCCTTATCTCGGCGTGGGCCTCGGTCTACAGGAAACGCTCTGTGTTGAGGCGGGTTTAAAAGGCCAATTCGATATGGGACTCGCTTTGCCGATAACAACGATAGACGACCAGCTTAAAATTAACTTTACAGGTAAAATGTATTTCCTCGCGGTGCTCTTATGCTTAAGGGTCAACCTGGAAAAAGATTTCCTGAAAACACAGCTTTATCCGAATTTTGGCGAAGATTTTGAACTTGCGTCCGTTGACAGTGTGGGCGACTTCGAGCTGATAGACAGGAGCTATCTCAACAAGTCGGACACAGCCGAGCTTATGTCCTTAGAAGGAGTCAAGGATACCGTTTATCCTTACGGCGGAGTAAAAACGGCTAAGCTCAGTGACGGAAGAGTAGTTATGGTATGGCTCGACGATGATACGGCCCGAAACATGATAAATAAGACCGCGCTTTATTACAGCGTCCTCAGCAGCGGCGTATGGAGCGAGCCGGCCCAAATTGAAAGCGACGGCACGGCTGATTTCGAGTTTGACTTAAAGGCTTACGGAGATAAAGCGGCGATTGTATGGCAGGATATGAAGGACGCGTTTGAGGAGAGCGATAATCTCGAAGAGATTGTCAACGAGATGTCAGCCAATTCCGCTCTCTCTTACTCCGTCTTTGACGGCAGCGCTTGGAGCGCGCCTTTAGACGTAGCGGCGGAGCACGATGGATACAAATACGATCCTTCATTATATTACGGCGCAGACGGCGCGCATATAGCGTGGCTTGAAAATGCGTCCGGTTCCGCTGTCCCCTCCGCAGAGACGGAAAATATGATTGCTTACTCGGTTAAAATAAACGGTTCGTCGGCGGGAGAAATCAAGCAAAAATACGGCAGCAGCGATAAGCCGCTTTACATAACGGACGTCGAAGCGGGCGCAGACGGCACCACGGCTGTTATAGTTGATACAGACGGTGATTATATGACCGACGGCAGTTCAATATATATTGACGGAACTGAAAAATACAGGACAGGAAATGCGATTTGGGGACTACAATATATCGGTGAAAACTATTACTTTACCGAGTCGGGAAGCATAAAATATATCGGCGCGTGGGAAAGTTATCCCAAAACGCTGCTTGAGAGCGGAGCTGACAAAATTTCTTATGTCGAGAACGGATACAATAAGGCGTTATTGTATGAGGTTCAAAACACGGATTCTGAGGCTTACGAGTCTAATCTTTACGCGTCGTATTACAAGGATAATCAGTGGACAAATCCGGTGCCGATTACAGAATTCACCGGTGAAAAGGTACGCTCGTGGGACGCGTATTTTGATGACGACGGCACATTGTCGGTAAGCGCGATACTTGCGAAGAATATTCCAAATGATACCGCAAGACTTGTCAGCGTCAAGGCTGATCCGCTCAATGATTTGGCGATAACATCTCTCGCATCATCGGGCGATATAATTCCGGACGCTATCGGCTCGTTTGTAATACGCGCGGTTAATAACACTCAAACGGATATATCGTCTCTTGACGTGACGCTCACCGGAGAAAATTCGGGCGAATTGTACAACGAAACGGTAGACGCGGATATTCCCGCCGGTGAAGCCGCAAATATAGTTATAAACGCGAATATTCCGTCGGATTTCACATCTCAGAATGTAACGGCGAAAATAGCTTCGAGCGGGATTACGGACGCTTGCCCCGAAAACGACAGTGTTTCATCTCCGATTGGATACGGTAATTTGTCGGTGGAAATGCGCGGCTATAGTATACTTAACGACGGCACCGCTGAGGTTACTGTTAAAAATACCGGCTGCGATCCCGTAACCGGCGCATCATTAAAGGTAACCGCGGAAAACGGCAATGAAATATACACATCAAATCTCGGTACTGTAAAAGGCGGCGAGAAGAAAAGCATCACGATTGATATAGACGAAAAATATTATACGTTTACTGACAGTTATACGAGTTTTGTTATGAACGCGGCTGTAACAAGCGAGAACGGCGACGCGATAAGCAGCGACAACGAGACTGTTTGCAGCGTATATCCCAAACAAGCCGAAGATGTGCGCGCGCTGCAGAAACAGATTGTTTTGCAGACGGGTCAAACGTATCAATCGCAATTTAAGGTATATCCCGAGGAATACTCCGACGATGCCGCCATATACTACATATCAAGCGACCCGAACGTTGCGGAGGTTGACGAAAACGGTATGATTACGGCTGTGGCGAACGGCACGGCAAATATAACCGCGATGATTGCCGAGTCTGAAACTGCCGCGGCAATGTCAGTGTATGTAAGGGATATGACCGCTCCGGAGATTACTAAAGCCATATATGAGAATCACGGAGATTTGGATTACGTACGTGGAAATATAGAGCTCAGTATTGATACATCGGAATGTCTTTTAAACGGAGAAAAAGAGCAGATTATTACCGCCGTATACGCGGAGGACGGTTCGCTTATGTGCGTGAATATAAACGAGATTACAGGTTCAAATCAAGCTTCGCCATATAATATTTCCACATCTGAAAAGGTACCGAAACGCGTTAAGATAATGATTTGGGATAGCATTAACGGCATGAAGCCTGTAGCGTTGACGGCGGAAAGCGAGCTGACTGAAATAACATATTAGTTTATGTTATAATTTATCCGTCAGTACTAATCTTCAGGAATAAATATCCACCCGTTATACGGGTGGATATTTATTTAACTATCAAATTTTATACAAAGTCACTCACTTATCAGTTTTACGCGGACATATCCGGCTCCGTCGGAGCGGAAGAATCGTACACGTTTAACAACTTCAGCGATAATGCGGCAATTCGTGCGAATTTTGCCGCGATTTTTTTATTTTACACCGCCTTATCCAAATTTTGTATCCGCCGGGGTGGACTTTGAAGCGGCGAAGCAGCACGGCGTGCGCGTAATATGGGCGCTGTCACTCCCGGGAAAGATTGCTCCGATAACGTCGGGAGCTATCATCAAGGACACAATCATGAACATCATAAGTGAATTGGGGGTGTAGAATGTGGATTGGGAAAACAAAACAATAGGCTTTGCCATGTGCGGCTCGTTCTGCACTTTCAAAAGAGCTGTCGCGGCAATGAAAAAGCTAAAGGCGACAGGCGCGGACGTGGTGCCGATAATGAGCGGTATTTCGTACTCGACCGACACGCGCTTCGGCAAAGCCGAGGACTTTATAAATCAAATAAAGGAAATCACGGGCAGGGAGATCATACATACCGTAAAGGAAGCCGAGCCGATAGGCCCGAAAAAGCTTCTCGACATGCTTATAGTGCTGCCGTGCACGGGCAACACCTTGGCGAAGCTTGCCGCGGGAATCGCAGACACGTCCGTCACAATGGCGGCGAAGGCGCATTTAAGAAATCAAAAGCCCGTGCTTATAGCCGTGTCCACAAACGACGGTCTCGGCGGCGCGGCAAAAAATATCGGCAGCCTGTTAAACAGTAAAAACGTGTACTTTCTGCCGTTTTCACAGGACGATTGCATAAACAAACCCACATCGCTCGTAGCGGATTTTGACAAGGTTACGGAAACGGCGGAGATGGCGTTTGAGGGCAGGCAGATACAGCCTATTCTCAGCCGATAACCGCCTGTTACGGGCGTTTGAATATATGAGCGTTTCCGGAAAACGCGAAACGGCGCCATAAGGCGCCGTTTTTGTATTGTCCGCGTTTTACTGCGATATGGTTTTCACAGCGACGGGGTACACGCTGTCAATGCCCCAGAGAAACGCCTTTACCGCGTCGCCCTTTTCCTCATCGGCGAACGCCTCGACGGTGAGCGTCTCCTCAGCACCCGTATACACTGTCTTTGTGTCACGCTTTACGGCTTTAAGCCTTCCGCCCTCGTATGACGCGACGAGCAGCGCCGCGCTGTCCTGATGAGTTTCGGAATTGTTTTTAACGGTTGCCGAAACGCTGCCATCCTCGTTTGCCGTAATCGTTCCCGTAAGCTCAGTACCCTTGCCGAGCGGAGCGGGAAGCGTGTTTCTGACGATAGTCTCGCCTGTTTCCTCCGCCAGAGCTTCTTCTTTTTTGATAGTCTCCGTCTTTTTGAATGTCACATCTACTATCGTGTTGCTCCGCCTGTTAGCCTCGGCTGACACCGTTACCGTTGTCGGCTTATCCTTCTCGGCGGCGGTCTGCAATATGCCGTTTACCGTCACCGCGTCAACCGAATATCCCTCGTCGGGTGTTATCGTAAGCGTTGTGTATTCCTTGTCGGGAGTTGTCACGATTATGCCGTCGCCGTTTGTATTGTCAGAGGTAACAGTGCCGCCCGCGTTACTTACAACCGTAATCGTACCCGTCATATCGGCTTTGTCCGCTTCGGTTTTCTCACTCGCGACTATCGCGAACGGGCTGAATTTTTTGCACAGTATTACAAGTCCGTACTTCGTGACCTCGCACGGGATTTCCTCAACGCCTGTCGTGTTGCCCTGCGAGTCCTTTATAAAGTGGTACGCCGTAAACTTCACGCCCTCGTCGTCGGGGCCGTAGGGGTAGGGGAAGCCGACGCACAGACGCACGCTTGTGCCGGTGCTTAAAATGTTCCTGTTGCATATCGTGAGGCTCAAATCGTACGTGCTGCTGCCGAGTACCTCTCTGCCCGTGTCCTTTTCGATCATATCGTTCATCTTGTCGCTGTTTGCTTTGCCTGTTTCCGAAACAACGAGCGCTATTCTGTTTGAAAGGCTCTGGTCAACCTTACTTCCGTCCGACGTTTCCCAGTTGTTTAACGAAACATCGGTATTCTCCATAAGCTGCGGCTTCGCGAACAGATTGAAGAAATATCCGCGCGAACGGTACGCGCACACAGCCGCGCGGTGCGACGTTACGAATGAAATCGTCACCGGCTGCATATTGCCGACTACGCTTTCAAGCCCCGTTATATTTATATCGTACGCGACCGTGTCGCCCGCCCACGAAGCGTCGGGGGTAAGCGTCATTTTAATCGTCCTGTCGCCGACGAGACGCATATCCGTCACGACCTTGTCAACTCTGACGTTGCCCAGAGCCGCGTTATCCGTCTTATCGGATACGCTTACCGTGTAATCTTTCTTATACTCGAGCGGCGTTTCCGTCTCACCGTTTGACTGCATAAGCGAAGCGGGAGACGCGCCCTTCTTTTGAAGCGGCTTATCGAACACGACCTCGCACTCCTTCGAGCCGTCCTCAATATAAAATCTGCCCGACATCGACGGCGTAGAACGCTGTATAAACGGCGGTTGATATTCTACATCGACAGGATTAAACAGCATACCCGTGTCCTCCGCAAGCAGCAGCGGATCGCCCGTATAATACTGATATTCCGCCTGCTCAAGTCCGAATTTATCGTCCTCGGGGTCGGAAATCTGCGGATTTTCGGGGATTTCCTGACCGGGGTACCAGTGACCGCGCGGAGGAATATCCGTAACGGCAAACTCCATAAAAGGCGTCACCTGTGCTGGGAATAATGTGTATTCATCATGTTCAAACGCGCCTATTCCCTGCGCGTCATACATGCCTGTATCGGCGTATATCCATTCGCTCGCGGTGTACTCGCCGCCCTCGGTCTCATAATTACGGCCGTAGAATTTAACGAGGATATACATTTTATCCTCTTTAGCCGCCTTTTCGTAGCCCTTGCCGTTATAGCTTACCTTAAACGCCGGTATTTTCGAGGGTGAACCCGAACCGTAGGTCTGGTTGCAGTCGCTCGAAAACTGAACGTCAAGACCGCCCAAGGAATACACCGTGTCAAAGCTTACGCCGCTCATTTCGAGAACGGGATACTTAAACTCAAATCCGCACTCCGACATTTCGCCGCTTTCAACGTGCTGTCTGTCCATAATATCCGCGCCGACAAGCAGATACTCCTTTGATTCGTGACCACTGTCCGCCTCGTCGACGGTCACGCCGTTAAATACTGACGGATCATCAAAGGTAGCGTCAACGGCGTACCACTTGTTATTTTCGCCGGTGTTTATCTGTACATAGTTCCACATATGAAGCTCCATCTGCTCCGCGGTGTGCTTGTAAACGCCCTGAACCGTCACGCAAGGAATATGCGCCTTGTCAAGCACGAGCTTCATAGCCTTCGAGTAGCCCTCGCAAAGACTCTCATGCGCCACAAGCGGGCCGTAAGCCGTTCTCACGTGACCGATATTTTTCGGATCACAGTGCTTCGGATCGTTTTCGTCGGTCGTGTCGAGCTTGTAAGCTGTTCCTCGGATAAGCGCGTCGTGAATAGCTGTGATTTCCTTTTCACCATCCGTTTTTTCTCTGTTCTTTTCGTCGTCCGATGTTTTCGGTCTTAGATCCTCCAAATCAAGCACTATCGGCGTATCGTCCGTTTCGGGTTCGGACGGCGTAACGCTGCCGCCTTCATCGATGCCCGACGGGGTATCGTCGGGAGCGTTTACCGCCGCGCTGCCCGTCTCAACAAGCGCGTCAACCGCCGCGTTAATATCAGTAATCGCCTCGTCAACGTCCGTCTGTGACGTATAACCCTGTCTGTAATAATTCTCGCCGGTATCTGCGCCCATATAAGCCGTATACCCTTCGCTGTTTTGCTTTACCGTAATTTTCATCTTATCGAAATCAACCCAGAACACCTCGGGGTGATCCGCGCAGAACGCGTCACGCGCCGCGCCGTAGGTGTTTATAAGTCCTCTGTCGCCGTGCGCGTAAGCGTCAAGCTGAGCCTGCGTCACAACCTCATTTTCGGTAAGATTGTATGAGCCGCTGCCGTCCTTAAGCGTATCATGTGTGTACATATCCAAAAGCGCGTTGTAAAACTTCTTCGCTTCCGGTCTTAACTGGTCGTAAAAGTAAATAAAATGATTATCCTCCCAGTGCCCCTGCGTCACGCGCGGCATAGTCATTTCATACTCCGCGTCCGCGACGTTCAACGCCGTAAACGACGCCGCGAGCATTGAAGCCGACACAAATGCGGCAATAATTTTTTTCGTTTTCATAATTGTGCCCTCCCATTATATTTGTCAGCTTTAATTTTATCATACTCGCCGCCGACCCGTCAACGAATGTAACGTTCCCGTAATGAAAATATACCGAATTTGTCTTAATTAAATATGCTCTGAAGGCATATTCTCATATTCAATATAAGTATTTGACATTTAAGACGCGCGGATATATAATTAAACCAAAGAAATAACGTGAAAGGGCGGTAATAAAAATGGAGCTTAAACTCACGACCGAATGGGATAAAACCTTCCCGAAAAGCGAAAAGGTAAACCACGAAAAGGTAACGTTTCACAACCGCTACGGAATAACGCTCGCGGCTGATATGTACACGCCGAAGGACGCGGCGGGAAAATTGGCGGCAATCGCGGTGTGCGGGCCGTTCGGCGCGGTGAAGGAGCAGGCGTCGGGCTTGTACGCCCAGACAATGGCGGAGCGCGGATTTTTGACGATAGCGTTTGACCCGTCGTTTACAGGCGAGAGCGGGGGAGAGCCGCGTTACATGGCGTCGCCCGACATTAACACCGAGGACTTTCAGGCGGCTGTCGATTTTCTGTCCACGTGTGAAAACGTTGATCCCGACAAAATAGGCATAATCGGTATCTGCGGCTGGGGCGGTATGGCGCTTAACGCCGCCGCGCTCGACACGAGAATAAAGGCGACGGTAGCGTCCACGATGTACGATATGACGCGCGTAAACGCGAAGGGCTACTTCGACGCGGACGACAGCGAGGAAAAGCGTTACGAAATGAAAAAGGCGCTGAACGCGCAGAGAATTACCGACTACAAAAACGGCAGCTACACCCTCGGCGGCGGTGTCGTAGATCCGCTTCCCGACGACGCGCCGTTCTTCGTAAAGGACTACTACGACTACTACAAAACGAAGCGCGGCTACCATGCGCGCTCGCTTAACTCAAACGGCGGCTGGAACGTCACGGGCTGCATGTCGTTTATAAATCAGCCCATTCTGCAATACTCAAACGAAATCCGCAGCGCGGTACTCGTCATGCACGGCGAGAAGGCGCACTCGTGCTACTTCAGCCGCGACGCGTACGCGGATATGATAAACGGCAGCAAGTACGCCGACAACAAAGAACTCATGATTATACCCGACGCGGTTCACACCGACCTCTACGACGGCGGCGGAAAGAACGCGATACCGTTCGACAAGCTCGAAGCGTTTTTCAGAGAAAATCTCAAATAACGGGGACACTAAAATGTGGGGACACTAAAATAACGGGGACACTAAAACTTTAGTGTCCCCGTTTTCGGTTTGCGTTAACAAAATCAATCCATTTTCGGCAGCTTGTCAAACGATGCCTGTAATTCCTCGTCAGTCGGAATGTAATCCGTCATCTGACCGTCGTGGAACTTCTCGTACGCTACCATGTCGAAGTAGCCTGTGCCTGTCAAGCCGAATACGATAGTCTTTTCCTCGCCCGTTTCCTTGCACTTAAGCGCCTCGTCGATAGCGACCTTTATAGCGTGGCTGCTCTCGGGAGCGGGGAGGATACCCTCAACTCTCGCGAACGTCTCGGCAGCCTCAAATACGTCCGTCTGCTTAACCGACGTAGCCTCCATAAGACCGTCATCGTAAAGCTGCGAAAGAACGGAGCTCATGCCGTGATAGCGAAGTCCTCCCGCGTGGTTCGGAGCGGGGATAAAGCCGCTGCCGAGCGTGTACATCTTCGCGAGCGGGCAAACCATACCCGTGTCGCAGAAGTCGTAAGCGTACTTGCCGCGCGTAAGGCTCGGACATGACGCAGGCTCTACCGCGATTATTCTGTAATCAGCCTCGCCGCGAAGCTTTTCTCCCATAAACGGAGCGATAAGTCCGCCGAGGTTCGAGCCGCCGCCCGCGCAGCCGATGATTATATCGGGTTTAACGCCGTACTTATCAAGCGCGGCTTTCGTTTCAAGACCGATTATCGACTGGTGCAGAAGTACCTGATTGAGAACGCTGCCCAGAACGTAACGGTAGCCCTCTGTTGTCGTCGCGACCTCAACAGCCTCGGAAATAGCGCAGCCGAGACTTCCGGTCGTACCGGGGTGTTCTGCCAGAATCTTCTTGCCGACCTCTGTTTCCATAGACGGCGACGGAGTTACCGACGCGCCGTAGGTACGCATAACCTCGCGGCGGAACGGCTTTTGCTCGTACGAAACCTTAACCATGTAAACCTTGCAGTCGAGACCGAGATACGCGCAAGCCATAGAAAGCGCCGTGCCCCACTGACCTGCACCCGTCTCTGTAGTAACGCCCTTCAAGCCCTGCTTTTTCGCGTAGTACGCCTGAGCGATAGCGGAGTTAAGCTTATGGCTGCCGCTCGTGTTGTTACCCTCGAACTTGTAGTAGATCTTCGCCGGCGTACCGAGCTTCTTTTCGAGACAGTACGCTCTTACCAAGGGCGACGGGCGGTACATCTTGTAGAAGCCCAGGATCTCTTCGGGAATGTCGAAATAGGGAGTGGTGTTGTCAAGCTCCTGCTTTACAAGCTCCTCACAGAACACGCCGCCGAGCTCCTCCGCCTTCATCGGCTCGTGCGTGCCGGGGTTAAGAAGCGGCGCGGGCTTGTTCTTCATATCCGCGCGCAGATTGTACCATGCCTTCGGCATTTCCTCTTCTGTCAGATAAATTTTGTACGGAATTTGTGACATTTTGCATGTCTCCTTTCATTAAAATTTTTTCGTTTTGATTGAGGGCTGAAAAAAGCCCTCAATCCGCATAAAAAGTATGCGAATCAAGGGCGAATATTATCCGCGGTGCCACCTTGTTTTTAAGCGGTTAAGCCTGCGGCTTACACGCTCCTCTGCGGGATACCTGCATATCCCCGGCTTCTGACGCGAGCCTGTGCGTCGGCGCATTTAACGCCGCCCGTAATGATTATTCATTCGGCGGTCCATATTATTCGGACGGCAGTACGGAACTCACACCGTAATCCGCTCGCTCAAAAAGCCGTATCCGATTTTTTTCCGCTTTGACGGTTTATTTTGTGTACAAATATAATATCACACAAGACAAACCGTGTCAAGAGTTTTTTTTGATTGCGTACCGGCTAAAAATCCGCTCCGACGCACTTGACACCTTGATGTTTTTCTTATATAATATTACGATAGTGATTTATACCAAAAAAAGGAGCAAAAAATATGAAACCAATGGGCGTAAACGAAATCCGCGAAAA
Organism: uncultured Clostridia bacterium; assembly: GCA_947591315.1. Classification (GTDB taxonomy): domain Bacteria; phylum Bacillota; class Clostridia; order UBA1381; family UBA1381; genus Hominilimicola. The sequence goes on along the minus strand of CANQDD010000005.1, from coordinate 90,169 downwards.
ATTCCTCGGCTTTTTCGAGTCGAAGGGCTGTCTCAGACTGGGCAGCTTTCCGCTCGTGCCGAAGAATGACGCGAGCTTGCTTTTAATAAATTCCGGCATGGCGCCGATGAAAATGTGGTTCCAGAACCCCGAAACAGCGCCTCGCCGCCGCGTGACGACGTGCCAGAAGTGCATACGCACAGGTGATATTGAAAATGTCGGCAAGACCGCGCGTCACGGTACATTCTTTGAAATGCTCGGAAATTTCTCGTTCGGAGATTATTTCAAAAAGGAAGCCACCGCGTGGGCGTGGGAGTTTTTCACGAAGGTAATGGAGATCCCCGTTGACAAACTCTGGGTTTCGATCTACGAGGAGGACGACGAGGCGAGAGATATATGGGTGAACGAGGTCGGCGTTGACGCGTCGCGCATCGTGAAGCTCGGCAAGGACGACAACTTCTGGGAGCACGGCACGGGTCCGTGCGGTCCGTGCAGCGAAATATATTACGACCGCGGTGAAAAGTACGGCTGCGGCAAGCCGACATGCGGCGTGGGCTGCGACTGCGACAGGTACATGGAGGTTTGGAACCTCGTATTCACGCAGTTCGACAAGGACGACGACGGCAACTACAATCCGCTCCCGAACCCGAATATCGACACGGGCATGGGCTTGGAGCGTCTCGCGGTAGTCATGCAGGGCGTTGACAACCTGTTCGAGGTCGACACGGTTCAGGACGTTATAAAGCATATTTCAAAAATCGCGGGCGTTGAGTACAAGACCGACGAAAAGTCGGACGTTTCGCTCCGCGTTATCGCCGACCATATAAGAAGCACCGTTATGATGGTGTCCGACGGCATAATTCCGTCAAACGAGGGACGCGGATACGTTCTGCGCCGACTTTTAAGACGCGCGGCGCGGCACGGCAAGCTCCTCGGCATAAACGATCAATTCCTTTACGAGGTCGCGGACACGGTAATAAACTGCTCCGAGTCGGCGTATCCCGAATTGGAGGAAAAGCGCGAATATATTAAGAAGATAATCCACAAGGAAGAAGAGCGTTTCAGCGCGACGATAGACAACGGCTTAACAGTTCTTTCGCAGTACATCGACGAGGCGAAGGCGAAGGGCGAGAGCGTGCTGTCGGGCGGCGAAGCGTTCAAGCTCCACGACACATACGGCTTCCCGCTCGATTTGACCATAGAAATGGCGCAGGAGCAGGGCTTAACTGTCGATGTTGACGGCTTTAACGCGGCGATGAAGAACCAAAAGGAAACGGCGCGCGCGGCGAGAAAGGACGGCTCAAGCTGGGAGGGCACGGACGCGTACGTATTCGACGGCGCCGAGCCTACCGTATTCACCGGCTACAACACGCTTACCGATACCGCGAAGGTAGTTGGCGTTGTCGCCGAGGGCGAAGTCGCGGCGATAATCGAGGAAGGTCAGAAGGGTTACGTCGTAGCTGACAAAACGCCGTTTTACGCAGAAATGGGCGGTCAGGTCGGCGACATAGGTAAGGCGCATAGCAAAAACGCGGAGGGCGTTATCACCAACACCACGAAAACGGGCGACGGCTTGTATCTGCACGAGGTAACCGTTGAGAGCGGAAGCTTCTCAATAGACGATGAGATCACGCTCGAAGTGGACAAGGTAAACCGCATGGCAATCGCGAGGAACCACAGCGCGACGCACCTTCTGCACAAGGCGCTCAAAGAGGTTCTCGGAACGCACGTAGCGCAGGCTGGTTCTTTGGTAAATCCCGAACACCTTCGTTTCGACTTCTCACATTTCGAGGCAATGACTTCGGAGCAGCTTGCGGAAACCGAAAAGAAGGTAAACGACGCGATACTTGCCGCGCTCGACATAAACGTACAAGAGCTGCCGATAGACGAGGCGAAAAAGCTCGGCGCGGAGGCACAGTTCGGCGAGAAGTACGGCGCGGTCGTAAGAGTTGTCTCAATGGGCGATTACAGCATAGAATTTTGCGGCGGTACGCACCTTACGAATACCGCGCAATGCGGACTGTTCAAAATAATATCCGAAGGCGGCGTCGCGGCAGGCGTAAGACGTATCGAAGCTGTCACCGGTCAGGGCGTGCTTGACTACATTGCGTCGAAGGACGCGCTAATTTCAAGAACGGCTGCGGCATTAAAGACAAACCTGTTAAATGAAATAGACAAAAAAGCCGAATCGACCGCCGCGGAGCTTAAAAACGTTCAGCGCGAGGTCGAGGCGGCGAAGGCGAAGCTGGCTGCCGCAAGCGCAAGCAACATCATGGCTGGCGTAAAGCACGTAGGAGATATAGACATACTTGTGTCGCAGCTTGACGGAACGCAGGTAAGCGAGCTTAAAACGATAGCCGACAAGTTCAAGGAAAACACCGAATGCGGCGTGATAGTGCTCGCGGCTGAGACTGACGGCAAGATAACGTTTGTTGCAATGGCTACGAAAGCGGCTGTCGCGAAGGGCGTACACGCCGGTAACATCATAAAGAACATCACCGCGATAGCCGGCGGACGCGGCGGCGGCAAGCCCGACATGGCGCAGGGCGGCGGCACACAGGCGAATAAGATTGACGACGCTCTCGCCGCCGTTGACGATATTGTAATAGAACAGACAAAGTAAAAAATACGGGTGATTTGTATTCGCCCCTACGGAAGGCTCCCCTTGAGGGGAGCTGTCGCCGTAGGCGACTGAGAGGTGGCTTTTTGAAATATGGTATTGCCACCTCTCCGCCATCGCTTTGCGATGCCACCTCCCCTCAAGGGGAGGCTCACGAGATGCGCCGCTTACCGCCGATACGCGCATAAATCATAATTTATACCACAAAAAAGGAGGAAAACTAATGGACTGCTTATTCTGTAAAATAATCGCGGGCGAGATCCCGTCAACGAAGGTCTACGAGGACGACGCGGTACTTGCATTCCGCGACATCAACCCGCAGGCGCCGGAGCATATCGTCGCCGTGCCGAAAACGCACATTGAGTCGGCGAACGACATAACGGCTGAAAACGTGAAATGCGTCGCCGACGTGTGGGAGCGCATACCGAAAATAGCGGACAAGCTCGGTTTCGGAAAGGACGGCTACCGCGTCATAAACAACTGCGGCGAAAACGGCGGACAGACCGTGCCGCACATACATTTCCACATACTCGGCGGAAAGAAATTCACAGACCTTTAATTTCGGAGGACACAGATGATAACGAGCAAACAGAGAGCATACCTGCGCAAAATCGGTCACACGCTCACGCCGATATTTCAGATAGGCAAGGACGGCGTGACGGACGAGGTTTTAACGGGAATTTCACAGGCGCTGAATAAGCGTGAAATCGTGAAAGTAAGCATACTTGAAACGGCGCTTCTTGACACGCGCGAAACGTGCGATTACGTTGCGGAAAAGCTCGGTGCGGAGCCGGTGCAGGCGATAGGCAGCAAGTTTATACTCTACCGCCGCTCCGATGAGGAAAAATACAGAAAAACGGAGCTGCCGAAAAGATGAACATAGGAATATTCGGCGGCACGTTCAGCCCCATTCACAGCGCGCACCTCGTAATCGCGGAAACGGCGCGCGAGCAGTACAAGCTTGACCGCGTGATTTTTATTACAAGCGGCGATCCGCCCCATAAAACGGCGGGCGTTGACGCGGAAAACCGCTTTCAAATGACGCGTCTTGCGATAGAGGGTAACGACCGCTTCACCGACGACGATTACGAGATAAAAAGCGGCGAAAAATCATACACGGTTCACACGCTCGAATATATGAAAAAACGTTTCCCGAACGACAAGCTGTTTTTCATAATCGGCGAGGACTCGCTCGGTGACCTCGGCAAATGGTACGAGCCGGAAAAAATAATTTCGATGGCGTCGCTCATAGTTTTTCCGCGCGTGTCGCAGGAGTCGCTCAATGAAAAAATAACCGCCGCAAAGAAACAATTCGGCGGTGAAATACTGCCCGTCCGCGCGCCCGTTATAGGACTTTCCTCGACATATATAAGAGAAAGAATATCGCGCGGCGAAACGGTAAGATACATGGTACCCGACAAGGTGGACGAATATATAAAGGAGCATAATTTGTATGCTGACGGAGATTAAGGAAAAGCTAAAGAAAACGCTGCCCGAAAAGCGTTACATTCACTCTCTGGGCGTTGCGGACGAGGCGAAGCGCTTAGCCGAAGTGTACGGCTGCGACACGGACAAGGCGTACCTCGCCGGACTTCTGCACGACTGCGCGAAGGGAATACCGACCGACAGGCAGATCGCGGAGTGCGACAGGCGCGGCGTGAGCCTTGACGAGTGGACGAGAATGTGTCCGCCCGTCGTGCATTCGTTTCTCGGAGAGCAAATCGCAAGAGACGAGTACGGCGTTACGGACGGCGAAATTCTGGAAGCGATACGGCTCCATACCGTCGGCGGCAGGGGCATGACGCTTCTGGACAAAATAATATACCTCGCCGACCTAACCGAGAAAAACCGCGACTTTCCGGGCGTGGAGGAATTACGAGAAGCGTCGGACAAGGGAATAGACGAGGCGATAAAGCTAAGCATAAAGCATCAGACACAGTTTAATATGACGAAAAACGCGGTAATACACCCCGCCGCGCTTTACATGTGGAACGATTTAATTCTTAACGGGGACACTAAAACAGAGGGACACTAAAATAAATTTATATACACGGAAAGGGGACACTAAAATGAACAAGACGGAAATCGTAAAAAAGGCGCTTGAGGACAAGAAGGCTTCAAACATTGAAATTCTCGACGTATCGGAGAGAACGTCCTTGGGCGACTACTTCATAATCGCCTCGTGTCAGTCGGGCGTGCAGGTTCGCGCGTGCGTTGACGAGGTCGAGGAGAAAATGGACGAGGCGGGATATGAGCTTCACCACAAGGAAGGCTACCGCGGCGGCTCGTGGATACTCATGGACTACGGCGACGTTATTGTGCACGTAATGCAGCAGGAAATGCGCGAGTTTTATTCCATAGAACGCCTGTGGGACAACGTGGGCGAGGTCCGCGCGGAGGATAACGAATAACGCAAAAAATCTTTCTTAAAGGAGTTTTTATACAAATGGATAACTACAATTTCAAGGTCATAGAGAAAAAGTGGCAGGACAGATGGGAGGAAGCGGGCGCGTTTCACGCGGAAACGAACAGCAAAAAGCCCAAGTACTTCACGATGATAGAGTTCCCGTACCCGTCGGGCGCGGGTCTGCATGTAGGACACCCGAGAAGCTACACCGCGCTTGACATAATCGCGAGAAAACGCCGTATGGAGGGCTACAACGTGCTTTACCCCATAGGCTGGGACGCGTTCGGCTTGCCGACGGAAAACTTCGCGATAAAGAACAAGGTTCACCCGAAAATCATAACGGAAAAGAATATTGCGAACTTTACGCGTCAGCTTAAAATGCTCGGCTTTTCATTCGACTGGTCGCGCGAGGTAAACACGACCGATCCCGCGTATTACAAGTGGACGCAGTGGATTTTCATGCAGCTTTTCAAGCACGGTCTCGCGTACAAGCAGGAAATGCCGATAAACTGGTGTACAAGCTGCAAGGTGGGACTTTCCAACGAGGAAGTTGTAAACGGCGTGTGCGAGCGCTGCGGCGGCGAGGTCGTACAGCGCAGAAAGAGCCAGTGGATGCTCAAAATTACCGAGTACGCGCAGCGTCTTATCGACGACCTTGACGATGTGGATTATCTCGAAAAAATTAAGATACAGCAGAAAAACTGGATAGGCAGAAGCGAGGGCGCGGAGGTCAAATTCAAGCTCTCGACGGGCGATGAAATGGTTGTCTACACCACGCGCGCCGACACGCTTTTCGGCGCGACGTACACCGTTATGTCGCCGGAGCACCAACTTATCGAAAAGATGAAGGACGCCATAACCAACTATGACGAGGTCGAGGCATACAAAGCCGAGGCCGCAAAAAAGAGCGAGTTCGAGAGAACGGAGCTTGCGAAGGAAAAAACGGGCGTAAAGCTCGAAGGCATTTACGCGGTGAATCCCGCGAACGGCGAAAAGCTGCCCGTGTTTATTTCGGACTACGTACTCGTAACGTACGGCACGGGCGCGATCATGGCTGTTCCGGCTCACGACAGCCGCGACTGGGATTTCGCGAAAAAGTTTGATCTTCCGATAATCGAGGTCGTAGCGGGCGGCGAGGACGTTCAAAAGGAAGCGTACACCGACGTTTACAAGGGCAAAATGGTAAATTCAGGATTCCTCACCGGAATGACCGTAAAAGAGGCGATCCCCGCAATGATAGACTGGCTCGAAAAGGAAGGCTTGGGCAAGCGCAAGGTAAACTATAAGCTCCGCGACTGGGTATTCTCGCGTCAGCGTTACTGGGGCGAGCCTATTCCGCTCGTACACTGCGACAAGTGCGGCTGGGTCGCGATACCCGAAAGCGAGCTGCCGCTTGAGCTTCCGGAGCTTGACGTGTTCGAGCCGGGCGAGAACGGCGAAAGTCCGCTCGCGAAGGCTTACGACTGGATAAACACGACCTGCCCGTGCTGCGGCGGACCGGCGCAGAGAGAAACGGACACAATGCCGCAGTGGGCGGGTTCAAGCTGGTACTTCCTGCGCTACACCGATCCCCACAACAACGAGGCGCTCGCGTCGAAGGAGGCGCTCGAATACTGGACGCCGGTCGACTGGTACAACGGCGGTATGGAGCATACGACGCTCCACCTTCTCTACTCACGTTTCTGGCACAAGTTCCTTTACGATATCGGCGTTGTGCCGACAAAAGAGCCGTACATGAAGCGCACGTCGCACGGCATGATTTTGGGCGAAAACAACGAGAAAATGTCAAAGTCGCGCGGCAACGTCGTAAACCCCGACGAGGTTGTTGACGAGTTCGGCGCGGACGCGTTCAGAACGTATGAGATGTTCATAGGCGCGTTCGATCAGTCAACGCCGTGGTCACAGCAGGGACTTAAAGGCTGCTACAAATTCCTCGAAAGAGTGTGGAATCTGCAGTCGATAGTGACAGACGAGGAAGGCTACAGCAAGGATCTCGAAAAAGCGGTTCACAAGACGATCAAGAAAGTGGGCGAGGACTTCGAGAGAATGAAGTTCAACACCGCCATAGCCGCAATGATGAGCCTTGTAAACGAGTTCACGAAGAAGGGCTCGGTAACAAAGGGCGAATATATGACGCTTATAACGCTGCTTAACCCCGTCGCTCCGCACATCACGGAGGAACTGTGGGAGAAGTACGGCGGCGAGGGGCTTCTGTCGCTCCGCCCGTGGCTTACGTATGACGAGGCTAAGACGGTTGACGACGAGATAGAAATAGTCGTTCAGATAAACGGAAAGATTCGCGACAAGCTGACAATACCCGCCGGACTTGACCGCGAGGGTACGCAGGACGCGGCAATGGGCACGGATAAGATCAAGGCGCTTATCGAGGGTAAGAACGTCGTTAAGGTGATCGCCGTGCCGGGTAAGCTTGTAAATATTGTGGTGAAATAATATAACGTGGTGCGGAAAACAAACGCCGTAGCAAAGAAAGGCCCCCTTGTCAAAGGGGGCTGTCACGCGCAGCGTGACTGGGGGATTCCTTTTCTGTTTTCACAATGAATCCCTCCACCGCCTTCGGCGGTCCCCCTCCCTTTAACAAGGGAGGCACACGCATAGCGTGTGGTAGGCGTGTTGCGAAGCAACAAACGCCGTAGCAAAGGGAGGCACACGCATCAACTCTCAAAGAAAGAGGTACAAACATGAAAAAAATACTGTTATACGGCGACTCAAACACATGGGGACACAACCCCGTCGATTTCAGCCAGCTTGCGACGACGTGGGCGACAACGGTTCGCGCTCTTTTGCCCGACTGCGACATCGAAATAGACGGCGAGTGCGGACGCGCAACGCTTGCGGGCGAGGGAGCGAAGCACGGTATAGCCTGTTTCCGCGAGCGGTATTTTGCGAAAAAGCATGACTTTGACCTCATAGTAATCATGCTCGGCACAAACGACGTGCTCAAAGAAATCGACTACACGCCGGAGCGAACAGCCGAAGCGTTACGGCAGTATATACGCGAAACACGCGTAGTGTACGGTGACAAAACGCCGCAGTTTCTAATCATATCGCCGATACTCATAAAGGACAACGTGATGAAACACCCCGTGTTCACGGAGCTTTACACGCCTGAGTCGGTGGAAAAGTCAGCGCGTTTCGCGGACGCGATAGAAAAAATGACGAAGGACGAGGGCGTTCACTTCATGAACGCCGCACTTTACGCCGAAGCGTCCGACATTGACGGCGTGCACATGGAAACGGCGGAGCATGAAAAGCTCGGCGCCGCAGCGGCGGCGAGGATAAAGGAAATACTAAGTATATGATACGAATATCGGGCATACGTCTTGAGCTTGACGAAAACGAAAGCTGCCTTATTGAAAAAATCGAGCGCAAATACAACCTTAAAAATATACGCGGCGCGGTCATATCGAAAAAGTCTATTGATGCGCGGAAAAAGAGCGATATACATTACGTGTACGCCGTTGATTTGTGCGCCGACAACGAGGAAGAAACGGCGAAAAGGCACGCCGAGGTACGCGTTATAGAAGAAAAGCCGTACTCGTTCCCGTGCGCGGTGAAAACCGACAAGCCGATAGTCATAGTCGGCGCGGGGCCCGCGGGACTTATGTGCGCGCTGACACTCGCGCAAAACGGCGGAAACGTGATACTTCTCGAACGCGGCAAACGCGTTGAGGAACGCGTTAAGGACGTTGAAACGTTCCGTAAGACAGGTGCGCTCAATGTAAATTCCAACGTGCAGTTTGGCGAGGGCGGTGCGGGCACGTTTTCCGACGGTAAGCTCACTACGGGTATAAACGACTTCCGCACGCGGCGCGTGCTGGAGGAATTTCACGCCCACGGCGCGCCGGAGGAAATACTGTATTACGCGAAGCCGCATATCGGCACGGACAACCTCTGCGAAATGGTAAAAAATATCCGTGAGGATATTATACGAATGGGCGGCGACGTGCGGTTTTCGTCGTCACTCACGGGAATACGCCTTACCGAGAACGGCGCGGTATGCGCGGCAATGGTAAACGGCGCATACGAGATAGAAACCGATAATATCGTGCTTGCGGCAGGTCACAGCGCGCGCGACACGTTTGAAATGCTTAAAGCTCTCGGCGCTCCGATGAAGCAGAAAAGCTTTTCAGTCGGCGCGAGGATAGAACACAGACAAAGCGTCATAAACCGCGCGCAGTACGGCGCGGATCACGTAAATCTTCCGGCGGCGGACTACAAGCTGTCGGCGCACCTCGAAAACGGCAGAGGAGCGTACACGTTCTGCATGTGTCCGGGCGGCGAGGTCATAGCGTCCGCGTCGGAGGAGGGCGGCGTTGTCACGAACGGCATGAGCCGCTTCGCGCGCGACGGCGAAAACGCGAACAGCGCGCTTTTGGTGAGCGTAACGCCCGACGATTTTAAGTCCGATGATCCTCTTGCCGGTATGTATTTTCAGCGTGAAATAGAAAGAAAAGCCTACGCTGCCGCCGGCGGCGGATACAAAGCACCGGCTGAACGTGTGGACAGTTTTCTGGGGCGCGGCAAAAGTAATGACGAGGTAACGCCCACGTACCGACCGGACGTGACGTGGACAAGCCTTGACAGCGTGCTGCCGAAATTCGTTACCGATTCCATGCGCGAGGCTATAATGCTGTTTGACAGGAAGCTCCGCGGCTTTGCGGACGGCGGCGCGGTGCTTACAGCACCCGAAACAAGGTCATCATCACCGGTGAGGATTATACGTGACGGTGAAACGCTGCAATCGGAAATCAAAGGCTTATACCCGTGCGGCGAGGGCGCGGGCTACGCCGGAGGAATAATGAGCGCGGCGGTGGACGGTATAAGAGTTGCCGAAGCCGTGGCAAAAAACAACGCTAAAACGGATATAAAAAAATCTGCTTCAAATTGAAGCAGATTTTTAATTGGAGCGGAAGACGAGATTCGAACTCGCGACGTTCACCTTGGCAAGGTGACGCTCTACCACTGAGCCACTCCCGCATAGCCTGTAAATGTATTTTAGCACAAAGAAAAACAAATGTCAACCCCTTTTTTGTCAAAAAATATACCGTTTCCGTATTGCTAAAACAGTAAAAATATGATAAAATTACTATATGTTGTGTACGCGCACACGCGCGTGATAAAATACGTCAAAATGAAGGGACGGTAATAATGGTTAAGCTGTACGTAGTCCGCCACGGCGAGACGAACTCCAATGTAAGACACACGTGTATAGGGCATAAGAATGTGCCACTTAACGAAACGGGCAGGGCGCAGGCGGAAAAGCTCGCGGAAAAGCTCCGAGACGTGCCGATCGACGCGATATATGCAAGCCCCTTAAGCCGCGCGGTTGACACCGCAGCTCCGACGGCGAAGCTGAAGGGGCTTAAAATCACGACGGTTGACGGCCTTATCGAGCGCGACTTCGGCGACTGGGACGACTTGACGTATGAGGAAATCGAGCAAAAAGATCCCGAATTGTACGCGGAGTGGCGCAGCGACAGGCAGGGGACGGCTTTTAAGATACCCGGCGGCGAAAGCTCCGACGAGGTACATAAACGCGTCGGCGGCGCGGTAAACAGGATCATAGCCGAAAACGACGGCAAAAGCGTGCTCATTGTAACGCACCTCGGAGCGGCGCGTCACATTCTATCGAACGTGCTTAACCTCACAGCCGAGCAAAGCTGGCGGTTCACGCTTTACAACGCGACAGTGGCGTGTCTTGAAATCGACGAAAAAAGCAGAGTGCTGACAAAGCTTAATTTATAAAAGGAGTAGTTTGACTTATGGAACAGGTAAGAAGAATTTACGTTGAAAAAAAGGACGGCTTCGATGTTGAAGCGAAGGGTATTTTCGAGGATCTGCGCGAAAACCTCGAAATGACGGGTTTAACCAACGTGCGCCTTATAAACCGCTACGACGTAGAGGGCATCACAGACGACGAGTACGCGGCTGCGCGCGGGCTGATTTTTTCCGAACCGCCCGTAGACGACGCGTATGACGAGGATATTCCGATAGAGAGCGGAAAGGTGTTCGCGGTCGAGTATCTTCCGGGACAGTTCGACCAGCGCGCGGCATCGGCTGAGGAATGTATTTCCATTCTCACGCAGAAGGAGCGCCCGAGGGTAAGAAGCGCGAAGGTGTACGTGCTCGAAGGCGATGTTTCCGATGAAGATGTTGAGCGCGTTAAAAAGTACGTGATTAACCCGGTCGAGGCGCGCGAGGCAAGTCTTGAAAAGCCGCAGTCGCTTGATATGGAACATATCGTCCCCGACGACGTTGCCGTAGTTGACGGCTTTATCGGTATGGACGAGACGGCTATGAATGAGTTTTTAGCTAAAATGGGCTTCGCGATGGATCTGGACGATTTGAAATTTTGCCAAGACTATTTCAAAAACACCGAGCACCGCGACCCGACCGTTACGGAGCTTCGCATGATCGACACATACTGGTCCGACCACTGCCGCCACACCACATTCTCGACGCGTATCAACAACGTTACGATAGGCGATGGCAAATACGCGGACATTATCCGCGATTCATATGAGGAATACAAAAAAGCAAAGGCTGAACTTTACGCGCCCGACAGGGATATTTGTCTTATGAACATGGCGACGATTATAGTAAAGCAGCTCAAAAAGCGCGGACTTTTAAAGGAAATAGACGAGTCCGAGGAAATAAACGCCTGCTCGATAGTCGTTCCCGTTGACGTGGACGGCGTTGACGAGGACTGGCTTATCATGTTCAAAAACGAAACGCACAACCACCCGACCGAAATTGAGCCCTTCGGCGGCGCGGCTACGTGCCTCGGCGGAGCTATACGCGATCCGCTGTCGGGACGTTCGTATGTGTATCAGGCGATGCGCGTAACGGGCAGCGGCGACCCGCGCACTTCACTCAAGGATACGCTTCAAGGCAAGCTTATGCAGCGCAAAATCACGCGCGGCGCGGCTGCGGGCTACAGCTCGTACGGCAACCAAATTGGTCTCGCGACGGGACAGGTGCAGGAAATTTACGACGAGGGCTACGTCGCAAAGCGCATGGAGATAGGCGCGGTTATCGGCGCGGCTCCGAAGAAGAACGTTATCCGCGAAGTGCCGTCGGAGGGCGACGTTATCATACTTCTCGGCGGCAGAACGGGACGCGACGGCATAGGCGGCGCTACAGGCTCGTCAAAGGCTCATACGGAGCAGAGCGTTTTAACGTGCGGCAGCGAGGTTCAAAAGGGTAATCCGCCCGTTGAGCGCAAAATTCAGCGTCTTTTCAGAAACGAGAAGGTAACGACGCTTATAAAACGCTGCAACGACTTCGGCGCGGGCGGCGTGTCGGTTGCGATAGGCGAGCTTGCGGACGGTCTTACTATCAACCTCGACAAAGTGCCGAAAAAGTACGAGGGACTTGACGGCACGGAACTTGCGATAAGCGAGTCGCAGGAGAGAATGGCTGTCGTTGTGAGAAAGTCCGACGCGGAAAAATTCATAGAATACGCGCACGAGGAAAACTTAGAAGCGACCGAGGTGGCGGTTGTGACGAGTGCGAACAGGCTCGTGATGAACTGGCGCGGCAAAACGGTATGCGACATCTCACGCGATTTCTTAAACACTAACGGCGCGGTGAAGAACACCGACGTGGAGGTGGAGCTTCCCGACAGCGAAAACGGATATTTTAAAGAGAAAAAAATTACCGACATAAAGAAGGAATGGCTTGATGTCTTGTCGGATCTCAACGTCTGCTCGCAGAAGGGACTTTGCGAACGGTTCGATTCGACCATCGGCGCGAATTCCGTACTTATGCCGTTCGGCGGCAAGTACCAGCTTACTCCGTCCGACGGAATGGCTGCGAAAGTGCCGGTGCAGGGCGGCAAGACGAACACGGCTACCGTTATGACGTTCGGCTACAATCCCACGCTTTCAAAGTGGAGCCCGTATCACGGCGCGGCTTACGCGGTCGTTGAGTCTGTTTCAAAGGCTGTCGCTCTCGGAGCGGATTATAAGAAGATTTATCTGACTTTCCAGGAATACTTTGAGCGTCTCGGCACAGATCCGAAGCGCTGGGGTAAGCCGTTCGCGGCTTTAATGGGCGCGTATAGGGCGCAGCTCGAACTCGGTATCGCGGCGATAGGCGGTAAGGACTCAATGAGCGGCTCGTTTAACGACCTCGACGTGCCGTCGACGCTTACGTCGTTCGCGGTCGCTCCGGTAAAGGCGGATAAGGTCAAGTCGCAGGAATTTAAGAAATCCGGCTCAACCGTGATCATGCTCAAAGCCGAGCGCGACGAAAACGATATGCCCGATTTTGACAAGCTCAAAGCAATGTATGAGCTTGTGCGTTTCCTCGAGCAACCGCAGGAAACGGTTGAAATAAACGGCAAGCAGATTAAAACGGGTGCGAAGATCCTTTCCGCGAGCGTCGTAAAGGGCTTCGGTCTTGCGGAAACAATTTCAAAAATGGCGTTCGGTAATAAGATAGGATTTAAGTTTAACGAAAATATAAGCGCCGACGAAATCTGGGGCGCGCCGATAGGCTCGATAGTTTTGGAAGTTGAGGATATGACGGCGCTGTTTACAACAGACGATAATATGCCTGAAATTGTGGAGCTCGGCGAAACGACAGACGCGGCGGAGATCGACGTATGCGGCGTAAAGATTCCGCTCGACGAAGCGATCGACGCGTGGACGAAACCGCTTGAAAAGGTATTCCCGACAAAGGCGGGCAAATTCATGTCCGAGCCGGAAACATACACATACGACAAGCGCGGTATCACGGTCGCGACCGAAAAATTCGCGAAGCCGAGGATATTTATTCCCGTATTCCCCGGCACAAACTGCGAGTACGACACAGCGCGCTGTTTTGAGGACGCGGGCGGAGTTGCCGACGTGTTCGTTATCAGAAATTTAAGCGGCGCGGACGTTGAGTATTCGATGCGCGAGATGGAAAAGCGTATCAACAATTCGCAGATAGTGATGATCCCGGGCGGCTTCTCGGGCGGAGACGAGCCGGAGGGCAGCGGTAAGTTTATCGCGACGGCGTTCCGCAATCCGCTCGTGAAGGACGCGGTTATGAATATGCTCAAAAACCGCGACGGACTGATGCTCGGCATCTGCAACGGCTTCCAGGCTCTTATCAAGCTCGGACTTGTGCCGTACGGAGAAATACGCGACCTTGACGACAGCTCGCCGACGCTTACGTTTAACACGATCGGCAGACACGTTTCGTGCATGGTACAGACGAGGATCGCGTCGAATAAATCGCCGTGGTTCGCGAATGTGAACGCGGGAGATATTCACACAATCGCGGTATCGCACGGAGAGGGACGATTTATCACGTCACCCGAGCAGGTCGCGGAACTGGCGAAAAACGGACAAATCGCGACGCAGTACGTAAACCTCGAAGGCAAGGCGACGTATGACATAGCGTGGAACCCGAACGGCTCCGTATCGTCGATCGAGGGAATAACGAGCCCCGACGGACGCGTGCTCGGCAAGATGGGACACAGCGAGAGAACGACGCTCGCGAATACCGCGTTCAACGTGCCGGGCAATAAGAACCAAAAGCTCTTTGAGGCGGGTGTGGGGTATTTTAGATGATGAGATAAATTGTGGTTTATTAGCCTTCCCCTTGAGGGGAAGGGGGACCGCGAAGCGGTGGATGAGGTGACAATCACCTCATCAGTCACTTCGTGACAGCTTCCCCTCAAGTGAACAACACGCTCTGCGTGTTGTAGGCGTGTTGCGCAGCAACAAACGCCGTAACAAGGGGAAGCCATACGGCGTGCGCCGCATATCGCAAGCCTCCCCTCGAGGGGAGGTGGCATCGCGAAGCGATGACGGAGAGGTGGCAACGAATTTTAGGAAACCACCTCTCAGTCGGCTTCGCCGACAGCTCCCCTCAAGGGGAGCCTTACGTAGGGGACGGCGCGCTCGACGTCCCGCATTATCCCCCCTAAATCATAATTTATATTTACCCCCGCACATTACAGAAAGGAGTGAAGCCGATTTGAAGCCGAAACTGGGCGTTATATTTCCGCAGATTACCGATTCTGAAATTGCGGAAATCGAGATTGAAAAAATAAGCGTTTCCAAAAACAAGCGCAAAATAAAAATAACGCTCCCCGAAGGAACGTCGGACTACGCCGCGTCGCTCGTAAGGAGCGAGGTAAAGCGCGCGGGCGGCTTCACGGACGTTTTGACGGCTGTCGCGGACGGCGGCGCAAAGCTTGACCGCAACGTCATGATTTACACCGTGCCAAAGGAGGAGCAAAACGGCTCTGGCGCGGTCAAATACCGAGGCAAAGCCGACGTTTTCAACATGCTCTACGGCAGACCGATAAAAGGCAATATAGTTGCGATAAGCTCGTTAAACTCCGTGTCGGGACAGGTAATAATTTCCGGCAGGGTTTTTTTTGCCGAGGAACGCGATATAGTTTCCAAAAAAACGGGTAAGGAATTTCACCTCATAACCGTACACATGACCGACAACACCGACTCCGTTTCCGCGAAGCTCTTTATCCGCAAAACGGATGACGACGAGGCATTTACAACGCTGTTCGGCGCGCTCAAAAAGGGCGTGAAGAACGGCGGCGCGTACGTTGTCATAAGCGGCAGAGTGCAGTTCGACGAGTACATGAAGGAAACGGTCGTAATGATAAACGCGGTTGCCGAAATACCCGCGCCGCCGCTAAAACAGGACAACGCGCCGAAAAAACGCGTCGAGCTTCACCTGCACACGCAGATGTCCGCGATGGACGCTGTAACGCCAGTCGAAAAACTCATAGAGCGCGCGGCAATGTGGGGACACAAGGCGATAGCCGTGACCGACCACGGCGTTGTGCAGTCGTTCCCCGACGCGATGAAGGCTTCGGACTACAACAAAAAAATAAAGGTAATATACGGTCTCGAAGGCTACCTCATAGACGACAGCAAACGCATAACCTACGGCGCGTCGAATGAGACGATCGACAGCCCGTTCGTCGTGTTCGATATAGAGACGACGGGACTTGACAAAAATAAAAACAACATAACCGAGATAGGCGCGGTAAAGGTCGTAAACGGCGAGATCACCGACAGGTGGTCAACGTTCGTGAACCCCGGTCAGCCCATACCCGAGGATATAGTAAACCTTACCGGCATAAACGACGGCATGGTAAAGGACGCGCCGAAGATAGGGGAGATAATAGGGGATTTTCTGAAGTTCTGCGAAGGCTGCGTGCTTGTGGCGCACAACGCCGCGTTCGACACCGGCTTTATCGAAAAAGCCGCGAGGGACAACGGCATTGAGTACAATTTCTGTGTGCTCGACACGCTTATGCTCGCGCGCTGCATGTACCCGGATCTCCACAATTTCAGGCTCGACACGCTCACGAAGCATCTCGGCGTGATACTTGAGAACCATCACCGCGCCGTTGACGACGCGAAGGCTACGGCTGACGTGTTTGTGAAAATGCTTGAAACGCTCCGCGAGGAAGGAAAGACGGAGCTTAAAACCTTTAACGACATATTCGACCTGCGTGCGGCGGCGCTCAAAAACAAGGCGTTTCATATAATAATTCTCGCGAAAAACGCGGTTGGACTGCGGCACATATACGAATTGGTATCGGAGTCACAGCTAAAATATTTCTACCGCGTGCCGCGCATACCGAAAAGTCTGCTCAGCGAAAAGCGCGAGGGACTCATTTTAGGCTCGGCGTGCGAGGCGGGCGAGCTTGTGCGCGCGGTAGTCGAGGGCGAAAACGACGAGACGATCGCGGATATAGTAAACTTTTACGATTACCTCGAAATACAGCCGATAGGCAACAACGCGTACATGAAAAGCGACAGCCGCCACCCGACGGTCAACACCGACGAGGATTTGCGTAATTTGAACCGCTTTATAGTAAGCCTCGGCGAAAAGTACAACAAGCCCGTCTGCGCGACGTGCGACGTGCATTTCATGGACGAGGAGGGCGCGGACTACCGCAAAATCCTTATGAATTACAAGGGCTTTACAGACGCGGACAACCAGGCTCCGCTTTACTTCCGCACTACCGAGGAAATGATGAAGGAGTTTGAGTACCTCGGACCGCAGAAGGCAAGAGAGGTCGTTATCGACAACACAAACCTCGTAGCCGATATGATAGGCGACGTGCGACCGATACCCGAAAAGAAATGTCCGCCCGTAATTCCGGGCGCGGAGGAGGATATAGTAAACGACGCGACGCGGCGCGCGAAGGAAATTTACGGCGACCCGCTCCCGGACGTTGTACAGAAGCGTCTCGACAAGGAGCTTTACTCCATAACGACCTACGGCTTCTCCGTAATGTACAAGATCGCGCAGGAGCTTGTGCGCCATTCGCTCGCGGACGGTTATCTTGTGGGCTCGCGCGGCTCTGTCGGCTCGTCGCTTGTGGCGTACCTCTCCGACATAACCGAGGTAAACTCTCTTCAGGCGCACTACATTTGCCCCAACTGCAAGAACGTCGAATTTATAGAAAGCGAGACAGGTATATCCGGCTGCGACCTTCCCGACAAGGAGTGTCCGAAGTGCGGCACGATGTACCGCAAGGATGGTCACGACATACCGTTTGAAACGTTCCTCGGCTTCAAGGGTGATAAGGAGCCTGATATTGACCTTAACTTTTCCGGCGTGTACCAGCCCGTGATACACAAGTACACCGAAACGTATTTCGGCGAGGGCAAGGTGTTCCGTGCCGGTACGATAGGCACTGTCGCGGAAAAAACGGCGTTCGGATATGTAAAGCGTTACTGTGAGGACAAGGGAATTACGATGCGCGGCGCGGAGATGATGCGTCTCGCGAAGGGCTGCGAGGGCGTAAAGCGCACGACTGGTCAGCACCCGGGCGGCATAATCGTTGTGCCGTTCGAGAATGACATACACGAGTTCTGCCCCGTGCAGCACCCTGCCGACGATCCCAACTCCGACATAATAACGACGCATTTCGACTACCACAAAATCGACCAGAACCTTCTAAAGCTCGACGAGCTCGGTCACGATGATCCGACGGTCATAAAAATGCTGGAGGATATAACGGGCGTAAAGGCGCGCGACATACCGATAGGCGACAAGGAAACGATGAGCCTGTTCACGTCGAATAAGGCGTTAAAGCTTTTGCCGGGCAAGGATATAGGCACAAATTTGGGCACCTACGGCGTGCCGGAGTTTGGCACAAAATTTGTGCGCCAGATGCTCGAGGACACAAAACCGACGACGTTTTCGGAGCTTGCGCGCATATCCGGCTTGTCGCACGGCACGGACGTGTGGATAGGCAACGCGCAGGAGCTTATACGCGAGGGTAAAACCGACCTGTCGCACTCTATCTGCGCGCGTGACGATATCATGATTTACCTCATTTCCATGGGCGTGGAGAACGAACACGCGTTTAAGATAATGGAAATGGTGAGAAAGGGCAAGGGACTTACGCCCGAGTACGAGAAGGAAATGCGCGACAATAACGTTCCCGACTGGTACATCGCGTCGTGCAAAAAGATAAAGTACATGTTCCCGAAGGCGCACGCCGTGGCTTACGTAATGTCGGCGTTCCGTATAGCGTACTACAAGGTGCATTATCCCGAAGCGTTTTACATGGCGTACTTCTCTGTCCGCGCCGACGACTTTGACGCGTCGATAATGGCGCGCGGCGAGGAGAGAGTGCGCGAGGAAATAAGAGCGATAAACGCAAAAAAGAAGGACAACACGGCTACCCCGAAGGAGGAGGGGCTTATACCGATACTCGAAATATGCGTCGAGATGTACGCGCGCGGCATAAATTTCGTGCCGGTGGATCTATATAAGTCCCACGCTCTCAACTTCCTGCGCACCGATGAAGGCATACTTCCGCCCCTTAACGCGCTGCCGGGCGTGAGCGACAACGACGCTCTCGCGATTACGGCTGAACGTGAAAAGGGTGATTTCAGAAACGTCGAGGATTTGCGGCTGCGCACGGGTATAGGCAAAACAACTCTGTCCGTCCTCGAAGAAAACGGCTGCTTTGACGAGCTTGCCGACTCCGACCAGGTATCGCTGTTTGACTGAGAGGGGTAAAAATGAACGGAATATATATTCACATCCCTTTCTGCAAAAGAAAATGCAAATACTGTGATTTTGTATCCTACGCGGGACGTGAGGATTGTATCGGCGCGTACCTTGACGCGCTCGAACGCGAGATGAAAGGTCACGCCGGCGAAAAAGCCGACACAATTTTTATAGGCGGCGGCACTCCGTCAATTTTGGACGCGGAGAGCCTCACGCGCCTTACGCGGTCGGTATTTGACACGTTTGACATAGCCGAGAATTACGAGTTTACCGTTGAAATCAACCCCGGCACGCTTGACGCGCGCAAAACAGACGCGCTTCTTTCAGGCGGCGTGAACCGCGCGAGCGTGGGCGCGCAGTCGTTTAACGACGCGGAGCTTCGCGCGGTCGGAAGAATACACACCGCAGAAGAGGCGTACAGCGCGGTTGGGGATCTGCACAGAGCGGGGTTTAATAACATAAGTATCGATCTTATGACCGCGCTCCCGAACCAGACTATGGAAAGCCTTAAAAATACGCTTGAAACCGCCGTTTCGCTGCCCGTGACGCACATAAGCGCGTACAGTCTTATAATAGAGGACGGCACACCGCTTGCCGCAGAGTACAATACGGGTAAGCTCGTGCTGCCGAGTGACGACGAGGACAGGGAAATGTACGCTTACACGGTGGATTACCTCGCCAAAAACGGCTTTCACCAATATGAAATATCGAATTTCGCGAAAGACGGCTTTGAGTGCGCCCACAACATAAAATACTGGACGTTCGAGCCGTATATCGGTATCGGCGCGGCGGCGCACTCGTTTGACGGCGAGAGCCGCGCGTACAATACGTCCGACCTTGCGGAATATATACGCGGAGAGGGAAGGGAGGTCACCCCTCTCACACGGCGTGACAAAATGTCGGAGTTTATAATAACGGGGCTTCGCATGAATAAGGGAATAAGCTCCGACCGCTTTTATGCGCTTTTCGGGACTACGCTCGAAAGTGGGTACGGCGATATTCTGGACAGGTTCACGCAGTCGGGACTTATGAAGCGCGAGGGCGGCTCGTACAGCCTAACGCGGCGCGGCGTGGACGTGTCGAACTCCGTTCTTTGTGAATTTGTATAAAATTGTCCGCCCGAGGGGACGGACTTTTTTGTATATAGCCATGCCGTCCGTTATTGACGAAATGCGGAAAATATGATATAATATAAAGATAAAGTGCAGTAAAAAAGCGTATGAATAATTTTACATAAAATTCACGGAGGAGGAAAATACAAATGTCAGTTACAAAGAGCGAATACGGCAAAACGCCGCAGGGTGAGAACGTATATTTATACACGCTTGCAAATGGAACGGTAACAGCCGAAATACTCACGTACGGCGGAATACTCAGAAGCCTTCGCGTACCGGACAAAAACGGCGCGGAGGTCGACGTTGTGCTCGGACGCGACAGCATGAGCGATTATCTGAATAACAGCGGCTACCTCGGCGCGCTTATCGGCAGACACGCGAACAGAATAGAAAACGCCGAATTTACGCTTAACGGGCAGACGTACCGCGTCGGCAAAAACGAGAGCGAAAACAGTCTTCACGGCGGCAATATCGGCTTTGACAAAAAGGTGTGGAACGCGTGTGAGCATGACGGAGACGAACCATCGCTTACGCTTACGCTCACGTCGCCCGACGGCGAGGAGGGCTTCCCCGGAAAGCTCGACGTGACCGTCACATACACCGTCACGAAGGACAACGCGCTCAAAATCCACTACGAGGCGGTTTCCGACAGGGACACGGTTGTAAACCTCACGAACCACGCGTATTTTAATCTCGCGGGACACGGCAGCGGCGAAATGACGGAGCAGATATTAAAGCTGAACGCGTCGTTCTACACGCCTAACAATGACGGCTGTATGCCGACCGGCGAGGTGCTGTCGGTGGAAGGAACGCCGTTCGACTTCCGCGCGGAAAAGAAGATTGGCAGGGATATAAATTCTGATTTTGAGCAGATAAAAATGTTCTCCGGCTACGACCATAATTTTGTGATTGACGGCACGGGTTACCGCCATGCGGCAACGGCTCGGTGCGAGGAAAACGGCGTAACAATGGACGTTTACACCGATAAGCCGGGCGTTCAGCTTTACACATCGAACGGACTTAAGGAGGGCGTTTACAAAGGTGGCGCGCGCTACGGCGTTCATCACGCATTCTGCCTTGAAACGCAGTATTTCCCCAACTCAATGAAGCACGCGCACTTCCCGTCGCCTGTGCTTAAAGCGGGGGATAAATACGACTTCACGACGGAGTACAGATTTTCGGTAAAATAAGCATCAAAAAGCATATACGGAGGGTTAAACATGAAGTACAGTGAAATGACAAGAGAACAGCTTATCGCCGAGTACGAGGCGGTAAAGGGAAAGTATGAGGAGCTTCAGGGCATGGGGTTAAAGCTCGACATGTCGCGCGGCAAGCCGAACAAGGAGCAGCTCGACCTGTCGATGGGCATGGTTGACGCGCTGAGCGGCAGCGACCTCGTCGGCGAGGAGGGCATTGACTGCCGCAACTACGGCGTACTCGACGGCATAATCGAAGCAAAAAGACTTTTGAGCGCGATGATAGAGTGCCCCGTAGACCAGATTATAATATACGGCAACTCAAGCCTTAACGTTATGTACGACACCGTGGCGCGCTCAATGACGCACGGCGTAATGGGTTCGACGCCGTGGGCAAAGCTTGACAAGGTGAAATTCCTCTGCCCCGTGCCGGGTTACGACAGACATTTCGCGATAACGGAGTTTTTCGGCATAGAGATGATAAATGTTCCCATGACCGCCGAAGGACCGGATATGGACATGGTTGAGGAGCTTGTGTCAAAGGACGAGAGCATAAAGGGTATATGGTGCGTGCCTAAGTATTCAAACCCGTCCGGCATTACATATTCCGATGAAACGGTGCGCCGTTTCGCTGCGTTAAAGCCGGCGGCGAAGGATTTCCGCATTTACTGGGACAACGCTTACTGCATACACCACCTCTACGAGGACAGACAGGATCACATTCTCGAAATCCTCCACGAGTGCGAGAAGGCGGGCAATCCCGATATGGTATTCAAGTTCTGCTCGACCTCGAAGGTCACGTTCCCGGGTTCGGGCATAGCGGCGATCGCAGCGTCAAAGGCTAACCTCGACTTTATAAAGAAGCAGCTCACGATACAGACGATAGGACACGACAAGATAAATCAGCTCCGTCACGTAAAGTTTTTCGGCGATTTTGACGGTATGCTCGAACATATGAAAAAGCACGCGGCTGTGATACGCCCGAAGTTTGAGGCTGTGCTTGACGCGCTCGACACCGAGCTTGCGCCGCTCGGCATAGCGGAGTGGACGCGTCCGAACGGCGGCTACTTTATTTCGCTCGACACCCCGAAGGGCTGCGCGAAGCGCGTGGTGAGCCTGTGCAAGGACGCGGGAGTCGTTATGACGGGCGCGGGCGCGACGTACCCCTACGGCATAGACCCCAATGACAGCAATATCCGCATAGCCCCGACATTCCCGTCAACCGAGGAATTAAAGCAGGCTTGCGTCGTGCTTACCACCTGCGTAAAACTCGCGGGGCTTGAAAAGCTTTTGGCAGAGGCGAATGTGTAATCGGAAAGGGTACAAACCATGAAAGAACGTATTATATCTGTGCTGACCGCCGCGTCGGTTTTGTGCGCGCTTGCCGCGCTGCCCGTGTCGGCGGACGACGTTACGGTAGTGCGTCTCGACCCCTCAAACGCGTCGCCATTTAACGGCGGCAGGTTTCAGGGCTGGGGCACGAGCTTGTGCTGGTGGGCGAACCGACTCGGATACAGTGAAAAGCTCACGTCGGCAGCGGCTGACGCGTTTTTCAGCGAGGGCGGTCTTTCGCTTGACATAGCGCGTTACAACCTCGGCGGCGGCGACGATCCGGAGCATGACCACATAACGCGCTCCGACTCAAAAATACCATCGTACGCCGCAGGCTTTGACGACGACGGGAATATAATATACGACATGACAGCAGACGAAAATCAGCGCAATATCGCGCTCGCGGCGATGAAGGCTAACCCCGATATTTATTTTGAGGGGTTTTCAAATTCACCGCCGTGGTTCATGACAAATTCTCTCTGCTCGTCGGGCGCGGAAAACGCGGGCGACGACAACCTCAATTCCGAACATCTCGGCGATTTTACGGAATTTATTGCCGAGGTGACGGAGCGTATGCGCGACGAGTACGGTATAAAATTCCAAAGCTACTCGCCGATGAACGAGCCGGACACGACCTACTGGGGCGCGCTCAGTCCAAAGCAGGAGGGCGCGCACTATTCGCCCGGCAAAACGCAGTCGGACACGATAACTGCGCTGCGCCGCTCGCTTGACAGCCACGGTCTTACGGACGTGCTTGTGGCTGGTATGGACGAAACGGATATAGACAAGTCGGTCGCTAACTACGCGTTGCTTACCGACGAAGCGAAGGCCGCGCTCGGCAGAATAGACACTCACACCTACGGCGGCTCGCAGCGCAGACAGCTTAAGGAAACGGCTGTAAACGCGGGCAAGAATTTGTGGATGAGCGAGGTTGACGGCGGTTGGGACGGTTTCGCGCTCGCCGACAGAATTATCCTCGACATGAACGGCATGATGCCCGCCGCGTGGGTGATGTGGGACATAGTTGATTTTCACCGCGACAGCGATTTTACCGCGCCGGACGGCACAAAGACCGAGGCGGACGCATCGCTCGACCCGCCTTCATCACTGTGGGGCATCGCGATGGCTGACCACGATAATGAAACACTCGAATTATCAAATAAATACTACTTCTTTGGACAGTTTACGCGCTACATAAACCCCGGTGACACAATTATAGCGTCGTCGGACGGTACGCTCGCGGCGTACAACAAGGAAACGGGCGATATAAAAATTGTCGCGGTAAACCGCGGAACGGAGGACTTTGATTACGAGTTTGACCTGTCAGCGTTTCTCAATGTCGGAAACGACGTTACCGAGATACGCACGAACAACGAAACGGGCGACAGCGCGGAGCATTGGAAGGAAATAAAGGGCGAGGCGGAAATGAGCGGCACGACGCTCAAAACGACGCTCAAGGCAGGCACACTCACGACCTACATAATAAAGGGCGCGGACGACGGCTTTACATTTGACGCGGCGACGGGAGAGTACAGTTACTCCGACGCGGCGGCAAAGGGAAGCGTCGGCGCGATTGCTGCACTCTACGACGAAAACGGCGCGCTTAAAGCCGTTAAGACGAACGCGTCAAAGGGCAAGTTTGAAGAAAGCGCGGCGGGATATACAGCGAAGCTGCTCAGAGCGGCTGACGTTTCGTACATGACCGTTGATGGAAGCGACGTTGTGACCGCCGGTGAAACGGAAACGTACCGTGTAAATACGGGCGAAACAGACTTAAACGGCGAAATCGAATGGAGCGTGTCGGACGAAAGCGTCGCGGCTGTTGATGAAAACGGTATGCTGACGGCTCGCGAAAGGGGAGACGTGACCGTTTACGCGCACTCGCCGAGCCTTAACCACACCGCCGAAAAGCGCGTTCACGTAACCGACGAAACCGAGAAATACGACGGTAAATCGTACACGCTCGTGTCAAGCGTCGCGGACGCGACGAACGATTTTGAAAAGGACGCGGGTAAGTTTAAGCTGAGCGGAGGCGCGGCACTCACAAAGGACGGCGCGGGTAATAACGTGCTCGGCGTGCAGCCCGATTACGAGAACAAGGACGGCGTGGAGAAAAGCGGCGCGGCGTACCTTGACCTTAATAAGCTCACCTGCGCCGACAACCAAACGATATATATTGCGTTCGACCTCTACGCGTCAAACTCCGGCGGCACAGCCGACCTCGCGCTTTACGGCGATAACGGCAAGGAAACGGTGAAGCTGCACTACCTTGACTGGGACAATTACGAGATAACCGTCGGCGGCAGACTTACGAGCGAGGCGGGCGCGGCGAAGATATATCTCCGCAACTACGTAAACGACAAGCTTGAAAACCAGCTTATATCGAACGGCGCGCATATCGGCATTTACTTCACGCCCTCGACGGGTAAAATAAAGGTAACGGTAAAGAATAACACGAACGACGAGGAAACGAAGGTATACGAGGGCACGGCGAAGGACGTCAAAACGCTTGCGGGGCTTGAATTTAAGGCAGCCTACACAACGTGGGCAAAGCCGATGTACGTCGATAATCTCACTACCGACATATTGGAGGAATAGAA
Source organism: uncultured Clostridia bacterium (assembly GCA_947591315.1). Classification (GTDB taxonomy): domain Bacteria; phylum Bacillota; class Clostridia; order UBA1381; family UBA1381; genus Hominilimicola. The sequence continues at coordinate 64,895 of CANQDD010000005.1, read as the reverse complement.
ATTGGGAGCATATTTGTTTGTGCATTTTTCCGGCAGAGAACGTACGGCTGACGAGGAGCAGATTTACTTTTCCGTTTCAGCCGACGGAAGAACGTGGAAAACGCTCAACGGCAAAAAGCCGGTTTTAACGAGCGATATGGGCGAAAAGGGCGTGCGCGATCCGTTCATACTGCGCGGTGAGGACGGAAAATTCTTTATAATCGCCACGGATCTCAGCATCTACCATAGAAAGGACGATCCCGACTGCTGGATAAGCTGTCAGCAAAACGGTTCGAGAAGCATCGTCGTGTGGGAGAGCGGCGACCTCGTGAATTGGAGCGGGGCGCGTCTTGCGGAAATTGCCGCGCCCGACGCGGGCTGCGCATGGGCGCCGGAGAGCATATACGACAGCGAAAAGGGTATGTACATGGTATACTGGGCGTCGCAGGCGGCGTTTGACGGCTACGCGAAGGAGCGCGTGTACCGGTCGTACACGAGTGACTTTAAGACGTTCACCGCCCCCGAAATTTACATAGACAACCCCGAAAGCGCGATCGACACCTGCATAACGGAGCATGACGGCGTTTATTACCGTTTCACGAAAGACGAGACGCACAAGGCGGTAACGATGATGAAAAGCGCGTCGCTCTCAAATGGTTGGGAGGACGTTGAGACGTACACGATAAACGGCGAGGACGGCGTGTCGGTGTTCGGCTTTGAAGGTCCGACAATATTCAAGTACCACGGCGAAAACAAGTGGTGCCTCATGCTCGACAATTACGCGAAGCATGAGGGCTACAAGCCGTTTGTGACGGACGATATAGCGCGCGGCAATTTTGTGTCGCCGCCGCCGATGGACTTCGACATGATTTACCGCCACGGCACGGTCATGCCGATTACGGACGAGGAATACAAAAGACTTATTGAAAAATATTGACAAAAACGGCGTGAAAACGCCGTTTTTTAGCGTATAAAATAAAATCGTGACGGGGCTTGATTTTTTTATTCCGGTGTGCTATAATACTGATTGTCTTTGCGCGTTGCAGAGAATTGCCGCGGTAAGCGGTAAAATGTAGTACGGTAGGAGGAATTTTAAAATGGCACCGAAACAAGGAAACATTATGTCCTACAGACCTGATATAAAGGTCATGGACGCGACTATCCGCGACGGCGGACTGGTCAACGATTTTTATTTCACGGACGAGTTCGTGAAAAAGCTCTACGAGACGAACGTAAAAGCCGGAGTGGATTACATGGAATTCGGCTACAAGGCGTCGAACGACATTTTCGACGAGAGCAAGTTCGGAAAGTGGAAGTTCTGCAAGGAAGAGGATATACGCGCGATCGTCGGCGAAAACGACACGGATCTTAAAATATCCGTCATGGCTGACGTTGGCAGAACAAATCTCGAGCGCGACGTTATCGACAAGAAGGACAGCGTTATAGACGTTGTGCGCGTCGCGACGTACATAAACACAATTCCCGCGGCGATAGATATGGCTGAATACTGCCATAACAAGGGCTACGAGACGAGCATAAACATAATGGCTATCTCGACGGCAAGCGAAAGCGACGTGCGTCAGGCTCTCGACCTTATCGGCAAGAGCGAGGGCGTGGATATGGTTTACATGGTAGACAGCTACGGCGCGATTTACCCCGAGGAAATGCGCGAGCTATGCGATACTTTCTACGAGTACGGTCAGAAGTACGGCAAAACTATAGGCGTTCACGCGCACGACAATCAGAAGCTTGCGTTCGCGAACACGATAGAAGCTGTGTCGCGCGGAGCGAGTATGCTTGACGCGACTGTTTGCTCGCTCGGACGCGGAGCGGGTAACTGTGCAATGGAGGCGCTTATCGGTTTTCTTAAAAATCCGCGTTACAGGCTCGACCCGATACTCCGCTTTATCCAGACGGAGATGCTTAAGCTTCGAGAAACGACGGTATGGGGCTACGACGTACCCTATCTTATAACGGGACTTCTGAACATGCACCCCCGCACGGCGATAAATTTCATAAAAGAGGGCGACACAGATTACTCGGCACTGTTCCAGGAGCTTTGGACAAGAGAATAAAATTATACGCGGCGCGTTTGCGCCGCTTTTTTTCTTGGTTAAAATAGACGGAGACCTCATATTTTTTTCGTATAAAATCATACATGCGGCATATTGAAAAAAAGTTTGTTTTGTGGTATAATATATATAATGAACAATGTGAATATCCGCTTAGGGGGTGGAGGGTATGCGTAATGTTACGAGCGTCAGCCGTACGGGACGCTTAACGGCACTATGTCTTATTTTTGCGCTTCTCCTTCCCGATTGGAATATTTACGCGGCGGACAGCGTTATTTATAACGGCTTTGCGGGTACGTATCAGCAAATCTATGTAAACGGTCATAAGCTGCGCGAAAAGGACGGAGAAATCGTTATTGACGATACCGCAGTAAGCGACATGAGCGACCAGTTCCTGCCGCGCGATATGGCTGACGGCAGCTACGCGTTTGAGGCGCGGATTTCAAATCAGCCGCGTATTGAAAGGCAGCGCGTGGAGGTTGGCTGGGATTATGATTATGACGAACCGATATACGAATATCAAAACGTCGAGGTATGGAACGACTACACGCGCAGGATCGCAGCGGCGGATTTGAACGCACAGCTTACGTCCTCGAAGTATAAATTCAGCAACAAGAACGTAGACGCGGACGCGGAGTTTTACGGCATGAATGACAACACGCAGCACTGGATAAAAGAGGAAAGCGACGAGTACAGTGAAGAAGCTCCGTCGTATTATCTGAAAAGTCTCAGCAATAACCTATATATGGGAGTTTCGGATGACGGCAGGGTCATTGCGGCGGACGAGGAGCATAAGGCGAAAATTACGTTTAAGCCCCTGCGTGAGGAAAGTCCCTTGTGTAAGCTGTCAGAAACAAACGCGTGGGCAAAGCTTACCAACGAGCAGAGAGAACGTATTGTGAGCGTGTACGAAAGCGTGGCGGGCGACGCGTTTGAGCGCTACGGAACGGCTGTATCTGAAAACGAGTCCCCGAGGGGCAGACTTGATAAAATTTACAAGAATAATATAAAGCTCTCGGACGCGCAGATGAGCAGCGCGCTTTCCGCGTATCTTTCCATAAGCGGGGGATACGTGACAAAGCATTTGCAGTCGAGCTACCATGTTCCAAAAAATCTGCCCGGTACGGAGGGTGTAACCGTGACGCGCGGAAACGAAAGGACAGTGTACGGACACCCGAGCTGGTACTCGTGGGGAAATGAGAAAAGCACGACAAAGCAATTTACCGTATACGATTTAATTATAACGGAAGCGGACGGTCAGACGACCGATAAGCTGGAAATGTGGGTTCAGTCAAATGACAGCGTCGCGGAAACGGACGCGGAGCGATTTGAAAGCATTGTGGGGTTTATTCCTTACATTTACCGAAAGGATATAGAAACTCTGATGTCGGAGAACTCATCGAAAAACGCATACTACAGCGCGGGAGCACATCTGTATATTGAGCTTAACCACCCCAACAGCGATCAATCGATACTTGACAGCATAATACATGAAATGGGACACAGTCTTGACGCGCGCTGCGGCACCGGAGGATATTTCTGGTCGTTCAAAAGCGGCGAGTGGGATGAGGCACGCCATAAGGATATGTTCTCGATTTCGAGCTACGGAGCGAATACAAGCTCTACATATCTGGCGGAGGATTTTGCGGAATTTTGCAGATTTTATTTCAGCTGCTACGGTAACCAAGACCGTCAGCGTGCGCTGCAAATCCTATGTCCCAACCGTTACGCGCTGTTAAAGAAAATAAGGGAAGATAAGCTAAATGGTTTTTCACTGTATCCGGATATCATTGAAACACCAGCGCCTACGCCAACACCGACGCCTACGCCCACACCGACGCCGACGCCGACGCCGACGCCGACACCAACGCCAACACCAACGCCAACACCGACGCCAACCCCAACGTCGACACCAACGCCAACGCCCACGCCGACACCGACAACAACACCGGAACCCACACCGATACCGACACCGATTCCCGCGCATAACAAATTTTTCATCAGCAGCATCAGAATATCCGGCGTGACTGTCATTATAGACATAACGGAACTTAGCGCTGTGAAGGCGAAGATTATAGCCGCGTCATATTCGGACGACGGCAGGCTGACAGGTGTAAATTTCAAGGATATTGACGGCGGCGGAACGGTGGAAATGAGCCTTGACACGGAAGGCTCGTCCCGCGTCAGCGCGTTTGTGTGGAATGACTTTACAAATGCCGCGCCGATGAGCAACAAGGCGGAAATAACTCTTGACAAATAAAAACGCGCCCGACGTTATGTCGGGCGTTTCATATCTTAAAATACTCCGAGACCTTCGAGCAGAATCTTCACGCCGAGCAGCACAAGTATCGCGCCGCCGCAGATCTCGGCTTTGTTTTTGTAGCGGTAACCGAACGCGCTGCCGACCTTAACTCCGACTGCGCTCAATATAAACGTGACGCAGCCGATGAACAGTATTGCCGGAACGATCGCAACGTCGAGAAACGCGAACGTCACGCCGACCGCGAGCGCGTCTATGCTCGTCGCGACAGCCATAAGGAACATCGTTTTTATCCCCATTGACGCGTCAACGTCCTCGTCGCCACCCCAAATAGCCTCGCGTATCATGTTAAGACCGATTATCGCAAGCAGCGCGAACGCTATCCAGTGGTCGTACATATCGACAAACTCCGCGAACCGCGTTCCGAGCAAGTAGCCGATAAGCGGCATCAGAGCCTGAAAGCCGCCGAACCACGCGCCCGCCGTGAGCATATGTTTTATGTTTATTTTGCCGAGCGACAGCCCCTTGCAGACGGACACCGCGAACGCGTCCATCGACAGACCGACCGCCAGCACAAACAATTCAAAAATTCCCATTCTTCCGTTCCTTCCGAAAATTATAGTTTATTTTATGCGTGTTTTTTGCCGCGTATGCCGCCTATGTATTTTACATCATTACAGCCGTTAAGTCAATATCGCGTGAGGCAAAATCAAAAAATTGCTCATTTATTCATTACCTGTTGTTTCGCGCGCGGAAATATGTTACAATAACCGCGGGGTGTTAACTATGCAAACGAACTGCGAGGAATGCATGAACTATTATTACGACGACGAATACGAGTGTTACGCGTGCGCGATGGATCTCGATGAGGACGAAATGTACCGTTTCGTGTACGGCAGAAACGACGCGTGCCCGTATTACCGCCGCGGCGACGACTACACGATTGTGCGGAAGCAAAACTGACCAATAAATGACAAATTTATCCGTGTAAATTCTACGAAAACACGGGCATATATTTCTGGAATAATCTTGACTTTCTGCGACAATAATGTTAGTATAATCAAAAGGAATAAATATCAATATATTGGATAAAACAAGAGAAAACAGCGGTGCAAACCGCTATATACGGTGGTTATAAAAAGTGGAGGGAATTGCCATGTCAGAAAATTTACAGCCCGCGTGGGAAGGCTTTAAGGACGGAAAGTGGACGCAGGAGATAAACGTCCGCAGCTTCATTCAAAAAAATTACGAGCGTTACGACGGTGACGAGAGCTTTCTCGCGCCGCCGACCGACGCGACAAATAAGCTCTGGGGAAGGCTTAAGGAGCTTCAGAAGGAGGAGCGCGCTAAGGGCGGCGTACTCGATATGGAGACGAGCGTCGTGTCGTCGCTCACGGCTTACGGACCGGGCTACATCGACGAGAGCATGAAGGATTTGGAGCAGATAGTAGGCTTGCAGACTGACAAGCCTTTAAAGCGCGCCTTCATGCCGTACGGCGGCATACGAATGGCGGAGGAGTCTCTTAAAATGTATGGCTACACGCCTTCGGAGGATTTGCACAAGATATTTAACGACTACCACAAAACCCACAATCAGGGCGTGTTCGACGTGTACACGCCGGAGATGCGCGCGGTCAGAAAAAACAAGATTATAACGGGACTTCCCGACACGTACGGCAGAGGACGTATCGTCGGCGATTACAGACGCGTCGCGCTTTACGGAATCGACTACCTTATGGAAATGAAGCTGCGCGACTTTAACGACTGCGGCTTCGGCGTTATGACCGACGGCATAATCCGTCTGCGCGAGGAAATAACAATGCAGCACAGAGCGCTCGGTCAGATGAAGGAAATGGCTGCAATCTACGGCTATGATATTTCAAAGCCCGCCACGAACGCGAAAGAGGCGGTGCAGTGGCTCTACTTTGGCTACCTCGCGGCTATAAAGACGCAGAACGGCGCGGCGATGAGCGTCGGCAGAGTATCGACGTTTCTGGACATATACATTCAGCGCGACTTAAAGCGCGGCATACTCACCGAGCAGGAGGCGCAGGAGCTTATCGACCACCTTGTAATGAAATTCCGCATGGTCAAATTCGCGCGTCCCGACTCCTACAATCAGCTCTTTTCGGGCGATCCCGTGTGGGCTACGCTCGAAATGGGCGGCATAGGACAGGACGGCAGACACATGGTGACAAAGACCGATTTCCGTTTCCTCCACACGCTGGAGAACATGGGCCCGTCGCCCGAACCGAACCTCACCGTGCTGTACTCGTCGAAGCTCCCCGAAGCGTTCAAGCAGTACGCCGCGTACATTTCGGTAAAGACAAGCTCCGTTCAGTATGAAAACGATGATGTAATGCGTCCGGTGTGGGGCGACGATTACTCGATCTGCTGCTGCGTGTCCGCGACGGAAACGGGCAAGGAGATGCAGTTCTTCGGCGCGAGAGCGAACCTCGCGAAGTGTCTGCTTTACGCGTTAAACGGCGGACGCGACGCGAAAACCGGTCAGCAGGTCGCGCCGGCGTACAGACCTGTAACGTCGGACGTTCTCGATTACGACGAGGTTATAGAGCGTTACTGCGACATGATGGAGTGGCTCGCGAAAACGTACGTGAACACGCTTAACGTGATCCACTACATGCACGACAAATATTACTACGAGGCTGCGCAGATGGCGCTTATCGACACAGACGTAAGGCGCACGTTCGCCACGGGTATAGCGGGCTTTTCGCACGTTGTTGACTCATTGAGCGCTATAAAGTACGCGAAGGTACAGCCGATAAGAAACGAGGACGGCATTATCTGCGACTTCGTGACTGAGGGCGACTTTCCGCGTTACGGCAACGACGACGACAGAGCCGACGATATAGCAGTGTGGCTGTTAAAGACATTTATAGAGAAGATAAAGCATTACCGCACCTACCGCAACAGCGAGCCGACGACGTCGATACTGACGATCACATCGAATGTCGTGTACGGCAAGGCTACCGCGAGTATGCCCGACGGCAGAAAGGACGGCGAACCGCTCTCGCCGGGCGCGAACCCGTCGTACGGCGCGGAGAAAAACGGACTTTTGGCGTCGCTCAATTCGGTCGCGAAGCTGCCTTACGAGTTCGCGCTCGACGGTATATCGAACACGCAGACGATATCACCCGACGCGCTCGGTCACAGCGATGATGAGAGGAAGCTGAGGCTCGTGGACGTGCTTGACGGATATTTCGACCAGGGCGCTCATCACCTTAACGTGAACGTGTTCGGCACGGAAAAGCTGATAGACGCGATGGAACACCCCGAAAAGGAGGAGTACGCGAATTTCACGATACGCGTGTCCGGTTACGCCGTTAAATTTATCGACCTCACCGAGGAACAGCAGCGTGACGTTATCGCGAGAACGTGCCATAAAACATTGTAATGTAGGGGCGAACATCTACGTGAGGCCCCCTTGTCAAAGGGGGCTGTCGGCGGAGCCGACTGGGGGATTCCTTTCTCAAATTTTATAATGAATCCCTCCACCGCCTTCGGCGGTCCCCCTCCCTTTAACAAGGGAGGCTAATTTTATTTTTATAAAATGAAAGGGAAACTATGAAAGGATACATTCACTCTCTCGAGAGCTTCGGCTCAGTCGACGGGCCCGGCATACGGTACGTCATATTCTTTTCCGGCTGTCCTATGCGCTGCATGTACTGCCACAACCCCGACACGTGGAGCATGACGGCGGGAACGCTCACAGACACGGACGAGCTTGTGAAAAAAGCGCTGCGTTACCGCCCGTACTGGAAGCGTGAGGGCGGCGTTACGGTAAGCGGCGGAGAGCCGCTTATGCAGATCGACTTTCTAATCGAGCTTTTTGAAAAGCTGAAAAAAGAAAACGTCCACACCTGCGTTGACACGAGCGGCGCGCCGTTTACACGCGAGGAGCCGTTCTTTTCAAAATTCCGCCGCCTTACGGATTTAACCGACCTTTTTCTCGCCGATATAAAGCATATCGACAGTGGCCGCCACAGAGAGCTTACCGGCAGAGGCAACGAAAACATACTCGATATGCTGAGGTATTTGTCGGAAATAAAAAAGCCCGTGTGGATAAGACACGTGCTTGTGCCGGACAAAACCGACGACGATTATTATTTGAAAAAACTCCGCGAATTTATTGACACGCTCGAAAATGTCGAAAGAGTGGAGGTACTGCCGTATCACACGCTCGGCGCGGCAAAATGGAAGTCGCTCGGCATACCGTACCCGCTTAAGGGTATCGATCCGCCGACAAAGGAGCGAGTGGCAAACGCTGAAAAAATACTCGGCGCGCGCATGTAATCACATTGGGTGCGCCGAAAGATACCCTTCGAGAATTATACACGCGGCAACAGTGTCAAGCACCGCCTTGCGCTTCTTGCCGCGTGTGTTTGTTTCGTTTAAGTACCGCTCCGCGCCCATTGACGAAAGGCGCTCGTCCCAAAACACAATTTCACCCTTGTATACCGTTTTGAGCTTTTCCGCGAAATCGCGGGTGGCGTCCACGCGGAAGCCCTCGCTGCCGTCCATATTTTTCGGCAGACCTATCACTATTTTTTCGGGCTTGTACTCGTTTATGATGGCTTTGATTTCGCCGAGAAGCTGTTTTATGCCCGTATTTTTTATTGTCTTAACGCCCTGCGCCGTAATGCCGAGCAGGTCGCTCACCGCTATACCGACGCGCGCGTCGCCGTAATCTATACCGATAATTCTCATAATATCCCTCCGTATTTTTATTATACTCTCAAAATGAAATCAATGCAATACCTATAACTCTTAAATTGTGTTGAATGTATCATAATATTGAAATCTCGCGACGAAATTGAATTGAAAAATATCAAAAAATCGCTAACATAAGCGGCAAGTGCAAAAATTGACCGCCGTATTGATTTTTTGCAGCAAGTATGGTATAATCATTCCATAAGCAGACAGAACGATAAATTAGATTAGGGAGGTAACTATGTTTTTAGCGATTGCTTTTGCTCCATGCAAGGTTTGAGGATACTGTATGGAGCGAAATGGGATTTAATCCCGCATCCTCAGACTTTGCAATTTTGATAAACGACAATAAATCAAAGGAGCAAAGTCAAAATGAAGAATAACTATAAACAATTGAAAACATTTTTAATCCTGTGGTCAACGCAGTCTCTTTCCCAGCTTGGCAGTGCCATGACAGGTTTCGCACTGACATTATGGTTATACGAAAAAACCGGCTCGGCTTTGCAAACAGCGCTTCTGTCCATATGTTCCTATACACCATATGTATTGATGAGCATTTTTGCCGGAGCTCTTTCTGATCGATGGGATAAAAAACGAATAATGCTTGTCTGCGATACATTCGCTGCCGGTTGTTCCGTTCTGGTTCTTGTTTTATTAAAAACGAATTCGTTGTTACCCATTCATATGTATGTGCTGAATGTGGTGAGTGGTCTGATGAATACGGTACAGCAACCCGCCGGCGAAGTAACAATGACACTAATCACACCTAAAGAGCAATATCAAAGGACAAGTGGTCTGCGCTCGTTTTCAAACTCACTTGTCACAATTTTACATCCTGTAATTGCGACATCACTTTATGCGGTTGTAGGAATGGACGGCGTAATCGGCGTGGATCTTGCGACCTTTATTGTAGCTTTTGTGGCATTGGCGGTCTGTGTGCATATTCCATCATTGGAAACGCAACGCTTAGACGTTTCAAGGGAGACAGTTTTATCGAGCGCAAAAGCCGGTCTATCTTATTTGCGTCAAAATGGTTTAATCCTTTGGCTGATACTGTTTCTTGCAGGAGTAAACTTTGTAGCTTCTGCGTTTGACGCAGTGCTTCCTCCTTATGTGCTTTCTCATGAAAATGGCGGAAAAGCAGTGTTAGGTATCGTCACGTCGTGCGCCGGGATTGCAACACTAATTGGAAGTTTAGCGGCAACCATACTTCCTGCGCCTAAAAATCGTATTCGGGTTATTTTTCTGACAATGTTGTTTTCTCTGGGTACAGAAAATTTCATTCTTGCATTTACACGGACGCCAATATGGTGGTGTATTGCTCAAATCATTGGGTGGTCGGTTGTTCCCATAATGAGTGCCAATCTCGATGTAATCCTGCGCAATACCATTCCGGCGGAAATGCAGGGGCGAGTTTATTCCTGTCGGAACACAATGCAGTTTTTTACCATTCCTATAGGCACCGTTGTTGGCGGATTCATGGTGGACAAAGTTTGTGAGCCGTTGATGGCACAAACAAATTCGGCCGGATTGTTGGCAAGGATATTTGGAGTGGGAAAAGGCTCCGGTGCCGCTCTTGTTATGTTTATTTTGGGTATTGCGGGCATCACTATATGCCTTATATTCAGAAAGATTCTCAGGAAATATGAATTTACGGAATCGACTGTGAAAAGATGATGTAAGCTACAACTTAATACCCACCGCCCATCGGCGGCATCACCGAGCAGATAGTCTGAAAAGATTACCTGCTCTTTTTGCGTCTGAAAATGAACAACTTGTTTGAAAGTTGGAGCATAGCAAAACGTAGTTTTGCGCAGCGTAGAAAGGAAGTGATTTTACGGCAATCTTTTACTTGACGAACGGACTGTAAAATTGTATAATGCAATATGATATGTTAATTACATAAGGAGGACAAACAATGGACGGCTTGGTAAATGTAATAGTTGACGGACTTAAAAATTCGCTGTCGGGCGAGCTTATAATATTTATAATTTCGATGATACCTATCCTGGAGCTTAGGGGCAGTATACTTATAGCGCCGCTTTTGCTGCACACGAGCCTTGTGCCGACGTATATCGCGGCGGTGCTCGGAAACCTTCTGCCGATACCGTTCATACTGCTGTTTATAGAGCGGATATTTGAGTGGATGGGCAAGAAGAAACACCTTAAAAAATTCCCCGAATGGATGAAAAACAAGGCGATGAAGCACTCGGAGCAGATAGAAAAATACGGCTACCTCGGACTGTTCCTGTTCGTCGCGATACCGCTGCCCGGAACGGGCGCGTGGACGGGCAGCCTGCTCGCCGTGATGTTCGGACTTAAACCGAAAAAATCATTCCTGTTTATCGCGCTCGGCGTAATGACAGCCGGACTTATCATGTCGCTTATTTCATTCGGCGCGTTAAACAATATAGTAAACATGTTCAGGTAAAATTATGAAAGAAAATATTTTTGAAAAGAAATTCGGCGCGTTAACGGCGCGTTACATAACGGACGAGGAAAGCGGCACGGTCGGACTTTGCATACTGCCCGACACCGATATGCCGCTCAAAAACCGCCGCGCACGGGTAATGCCGCTCGCGGAGGTAAAAATAGCGGGGAGCGTGTACGGCGGAAGCTACCTCGGCGGCGAAAGTATGAAATTAAGTCCCGACTCGTACGCCATGAAGCTCGACCGCCGCGAGGTTTCGGACAGCACGGTTGTGACATATCTGAAATCGGAGAGCGGTATAGAAATCAAACACACGCTCGCGCATAAAGAGGGCAGATGTTACCTCACTGTGTGCACCGAGCTTACGAACAATTCGGGAAACGATATAAAGCTCGAAATGCTGTCGTCGTTCGCGCTGTGCGGCATATCGCCGTATATCGAGGGCGCGGGCGAAAATACGCTGAAACTCCACCGCCTGCGCTCAAAATGGAGCATGGAGGCGCGGCTTGTGACCGAATCGCTTGAGGACTTGCTTCTCGAGGATAGCTGGACAATGGGGCATTACAAAAGTGTGCGTTTCGGACAGGCAGGCTCGATGCCCGCGAAAAATTACATACCGTTCATAGCCGTCGAGGACACGGTAAACGGCTTGATTTGGGGCGCGAGAATTGGCTGCCCGTCGTCGTGGCAGATGGAAATCACACGCGCCGATGACGGCGTGGGAATATCCGGCGGACTTGCCGACCGTGAGTTCGGACACTGGATAAAAACCGTAAAAGCGGGCGGGACGTTTACCGCTCCCGACGCGGTTATAAGCGTTTGCAGGGGAGATATTGACGATATAGCCGCTTGCCTTAACGAGGCGCAGGAGGACGCGCTCGACGTTTCCGAAAGCGAGGAAGGTCTGCCCGTGATATTCAATGAGTATTGCACCACATGGGGCAATCCGTCACACGAAAATATCGCCGCCATACTCGACGCGATAGACGGGAAGGGAATAGATTATTTTGTGATTGACTGCGGTTGGTTCAAGGAGGACGGCGTCAGGTGGGACATAAGCATGGGCGACTACGTTCCGTCCGAGACGCTTTTCCCCGACGGAATAAAAGCGACCGTCGACCTTATAAAATCGCGCGGCATGAAGGCAGGTATATGGTTTGAGATTGAAAACGTGGGCGAGAGGTCGGGCGCTTATTATAATGAGGAGCATCTCTTAAAGCGCGACGGCGTGACACTCACGACCGTGAACCGACGTTTTTGGGATATGAGTGACGAGTGGGTGAAGGCGTATCTTACCGAGCGCGTCATAGATTTCATGAAGGAAAACGGGTTTGAGTACATAAAGGTCGACCACAACGAAACGATAGGCATAGGCGTGGATAACAGTGACAGTCTCGGCGAGGGACTGCGCCTTAACCAGCTCGCGGGACAGGATTTTTTCAAAAAAATGAAGCGTGAAATCGACGGACTTGTGATTGAAAACTGCGCGTCGGGCGGCGGAAGGCTCGAACCGTCGTTTATGGCGCTCTCGTCGATGGCGTCGTTTTCGGACGCGCACGAGTGCGTTGAAATACCGATAATCGCCGCCAATCTGCACCGCGCGATACTGCCGCGCCAAAGCCAGATATGGTGCGTTATAAGAAAGAGCGACACGGTGAAAAGAATTGCCTACAGCGTGTCGGCGGCGTTTTTGGGCAGATTGTGTCTGTCGGGCGACGTGACCGATTTGTCGGACGCGCAGTGGGACGCGATAGACCGCGGCACAGCATTTTACAAAAAAGCCGCGCCGGTGATTAAAAACGGCTTTACGCGCATTTACCGTGAAAACGTGACATCGTACCGCCACCCCGAAGGGTATCAGGCGGTCGTTCGCACAAACGACAGCGCCTCGCTCTGCGTAATACACACCTTTAAAAACGCGCCGAACACAATATCCGTGCCGGTGGGGGAGTGCAATATTACGGACGTGTACTCCGATACGGACATTAAAGCTGAAGTAAACAACGGCGTTTTAACCGTTTACCCGAACGGCGATTTCTGCGGCGCGGGTGTGCTTCTCAAAAAGAAATATTGACAAAATTAAAATCGTATGATATAGTAAAGATAACAAAGGAGCGGTTTTGACCGTTCCGCAAATTGGTGTTAGTTAGGTCATTAACCTAACTGCCGCCTCATTGTAGCGAATGGGGCGGCTTATTTCTTTATGTTCCTGATGATTTCCAAGATGACAATTAAAATTATCAGCTGAAATACTATGTCCATCATAACACCCCCTTTACGAGAGTGTCGAAACAGCCGCCGCCGCTCCTATGTTATCCGCCGTAAAATTTTACGGCAACAATAATATATCATACAATATTTTACAATTCAACAAAAATACTTTTACATATCGGACACACATCCTCCGCACAAAAAAGCCTTGACAAATAAAGTCCCCTATGCTAAAATAAATGCGAAGCAAAGGTGTTTCTTCGGTGGTGAAGAAGCGCTTTTTTTGAAGAACGGGAAAGAAAGGAATGTGCTGTCATGGACAAACAGGATATTTTGAGATTAATAGACGAAGAGGACGTGCGCTTTGTCCGTCTCCAGTTTACCGACATACTCGGCAATATGCGCAATCTCGCTATTACCACGTCCGCGCTGGAGGACGCGCTCGACGGACGCTGCATGTTTGACGGCTCTCTTATCGACGGCTTTGTAACGGTCGAGGAGAGCGACCTTTACCTGCGCCCGTGCCTTGACACGTTTGCGATTTTCCCTTGGAGACCGCATCAGGGCAAGGTTGCGCGTTTTATATGCGATGTGTATAAGCCGGACGGCACACGCCTTGAAAGCGATCCCCGATACATTCTGCAAAAGGTGATAAAGGAAGCCGCGGACATGGGTTACACGCTTGAAATAGGGCCCGAGTGCGAGTTTTTCCTGTTCAATACCGACGAGCGCGGCGTGCCGACGCTCGAACCGCACGACAATGCCGGCTACCTCGACCTTGCGCCGCTTGACAACGGCGAGAACTGCCGCCGCGAAATATGCCTTACACTTGAGGAAATGGGCTACAAAATAGAAACGTCGCACCACGAGAAAGCGCCCGGACAGCACGAGATCGCGTTCCGTCACGACGACGCGCTCGTAACAGCCGACCGTCTCGTTACCTTCCGCACCGTCGTAAAGACAATCGCAAAGCGCAACGGACTTCACGCGACGTTTATGCCGAAGCCCATAGAGGGTGTGGCGGGCAGCGGCATGCACCTAAAAATGGCACTGATGAAGGACGGGGAAAATGTGTTCGCCGAAAACGAGAAGCTCTCCGAAACGGCGAAGCAGTTTATAGCCGGACTTTTAAAATACACGCCCGACATGGCGTGCCTTACAAACCCGACCGTAAATTCTTACAAGCGCTTTATACCGGGCTTCCAGGCTCCGTGCTACATTTCGTGGTCGGAAAACAACAGAAGCCTGCTCGTGCGCGTACCGAGAGCTGCGGAAACCGGCGCGCCGTATGTTGAACTGCGCTCGCCCGACTCCACGGCAAACCCGTACCTTGCGGTTGCCGCGTGCCTGAAGGCGGGAATAGAGGGCATAAAGAACTGTGAAAAGCTTCAGTCGGGAATTGACGTGAATATTTACACTTTGTCCGACAGAGAGCGCGAGGCGCTCGGTATAAGAAAGCTGCCGATAAGCCTTAACGAAGCGATAAGAATAGCGAAGCAGTCCGCGTTCGTAACGGAGCTTCTGGGCGCTAGATTTGTGACGAGCTACCTCAACGCCAAGGCGAAGGAATATGACGCGTACCGCCGCACGATAAACAGCTGGGAAGTGGAAAATTACCTCATACAATATTGATTAAAATAATATTGTAATGGAGGTGGTATACGGTGAGGCGTATAGCGCTCGCCTTTTCGCGCGTCGAAACGGCGGAAAAAATAAGAAGAATGCTCGACGCGAGCGGCTACGACGTGTGCGCCGTGTGCCGTTCGAGAGCGGAGCTGATACGTACATTGTCAGGCATGGACGAAACGCTTATAATTATGGGTTACAAGCTGCCCGACGGCGTGGCTGACGAGGTGTACGAGGATATAGAGGGCAGACACAAGCTTATAAGCATCGTAAAAGCCGAGCACAGCTCCGATATATACAATCAGGATATATTTGTTGTGACGCTGCCGATAAACCGGCAGATACTGTTAAACGCGATAGAAACCTTTGTCGGAATGATAGAGCGGACAAAGCACCGCAGACAGCGAACCGACGAGGAAAAGCAGATAATAGACAACGCGAAGGCGTATCTTATGGAGAACCACGCCATGACGGAGGAAGCGGCTCACCGCTTCATACAAAAGCGAAGCATGGACACGGGCGCGAAATTTATAGATACGGCGCGGCAGATATTAGGCATATAAAAATTCACAGGGGTGTGGTTATATGAATAAATTCAAATTCACAAAAATGCACGGCGCGGGCAACGACTACATATACGTCAACTGCTTTGAGGAAAAAGTGGAGGACATAAACGCGACCGCGAAAAAGGTAAGCGACCGCCATTTCGGAATAGGCTCTGACGGTCTTGTTTTGATTTGCCCGTCCGACAAGGCGGATTTCCGCATGGACATGTACAACAGCGACGGCTCACAGGCTGAAATGTGCGGCAACGCGACACGCTGCGTCGGTAAGTACGTGTACGACAGAGGACTTACCGATAAGACGCGCGTGACGCTTGAAACGCTCGCGGGAATAAAAATTCTCGACCTGAACGTGAAAGAAGGCAGGGTGGAGAGTGTGACGGTGAACATGGGAAGTCCGGAGCTTGTGCCGAAGAACATACCGATCGACTCCGACAAGGAGCGGTTTATAAGCGAGGACGTTGAGGTTCTCGGCAGGACGTACAAGGTGACGGGCGTGTCAATGGGCAACCCTCATGCCGTGACTTTTATTGACGATACGGACAGTCTCGAAATAGAGAAAATCGGGCCGCATTTTGAAAATCACAAGCTGTTCCCGAAGCGCATAAACACCGAGTTTGCGCAGATAGTTGACAGGCGCACGATAAAGATGCGCGTGTGGGAGCGCGGAGCGGGTGAGACGCTTGCCTGCGGCACGGGCGCGTGCGCGACGCTTGTCGCGGCGTATTTGAACGGTCTTACGGATAATGAGGCTGACCTCGTTCTTCTGGGCGGCACGCTGCATATAAAGTACGATGAAAACGAAAACGCAGTGTATATGACCGGTCCCGCCGCGTTTGTATTCGACGGGGAAATTGAGGTAGGATAGGGGGCCTCACGTAGGGGCGGTCATCGGCCGCCCGCAAATAATGTAAAAAATTCAAATCAATATATGAAAGGAACAAATAACAATGGCAAAGATAAACGACAATTACTTAAAGCTCCCCGGAGCGTATCTTTTTTCGACGGTAGCGCGCAAGGCGGAGGAATTCGCGGCGGCGCACCCCGACAGAGAGCTTATCAAAATGAGCATAGGCGACGTAACAAAGCCGCTCGCGCCGGCGGTTATAAAGGCTATGAAGGCTGCCGCTGACGAAATGGGTACCGCCGAAGGCTTCCACGGCTACGGCCCCGAACAGGGCTACGATTTCCTGCGCTCGAAGATAGCCGAGTGCGACTACAAGTCGCGCGGTATCGACATAGACATAAGCGAAATATTCGTCTCCGACGGCGCGAAGTCGGACTGCGGCAACATCGGCGACATCTTCTCGGTAGACAACAAGGTTGCGGTGTGCGATCCCGTATACCCCGTGTACGTTGACACGAACGCGATGGCGGGACGCGCGGGCGACTACGTGGGTGAGCATTGGAATAACCTTTACTACATGCCCTGCACCGAGGAAAACGGATTTATGCCGGAGCTTCCGAAGGAAAAGGTTGACATTATCTACCTCTGTTTCCCGAATAACCCGACAGGCGTTGCGGCGACGAGAGAGCAGCTTAAGCCGTGGGTCGAGTACGCGAAGGAGAACGGCGCGGTAATACTTTACGACAGCGCGTACGAGGCGTTTATCACAAACCCCGACGTTCCCCACAGCATATACGAGATCGAGGGCGCGAAGGAAGTCGCGATCGAGTTTCGGAGTTTTTCAAAGACCGCGGGCTTTACCGGTACGCGCTGCGCGTACACCGTTGTGCCGCACACGCTTAAAATTGACGGTACGGAGCTCAACTCGCTTTGGAACCGCCGTCAGTGCACAAAGTTTAACGGCGTGCCTTACGTGATTCAGCGCGCGGCGGAGGCGGTTTACAGTGAGGACGGTCAGCGTGAGACGAAGGAGGCGATCGCATACTACCTCGAAAACGCGAAGATTATCCGCGCGGCGCTTACCGAGGCGGGACTTACGGTATACGGCGGCGAAAACGCGCCTTACATATGGGCGAAAACGCCGAACGGCTTAAAGTCGTGGGAGTTTTTCGACAAAATCCTCGACGAGGCGGGCGTTGTAACGACACCGGGCAGCGGCTTCGGACCGAGCGGCGAGGGCTTTGTGAGACTTACGGCGTTCTCGACAAAGGAAAATACCATAAAAGCCATGGAAAAAATCAAGGCAATTTTGTAAAATATCTCAGTAGACATAACAGCGTTACGGTGGTATAATTGATATGATGAAACAATGGCGTTTCAATAAGCACATATATGCGTGTTTGTTGGAGCGCCTTATTTTTTGAAAGGATTGAGGTAAATGGAGTATAACGGACTGCCCGAAAAACAGGGAATGTACGATCCGCAGTTTGAGCATGACGCGTGCGGCATTGGCTTTATCGCAAACATCAAGGGTAAGACCTCGCACAAGATAATAAACCAGGCGATACAGATTTTAAAAAACCTCGCGCACCGAGGCGGCGTCGGCAGCGAGCCCGATACCGGCGACGGCGCGGGCATACTCATACAGCTTCCGCATACATTCTTTAAGAAGGTGTGCCGCAACGAGGACATCGACCTTCCGGAAAAGGGCGATTACGGCGTGGGTATGCTGTTTTTGTCGCCCGACGCGGACACGAGAAGCGAAAGCGTCAAAACCCTTGCCGAAATAATCGAGGGCGAGGGACAGAAACTGCTCGGCGTGCGCGAAGTGCCGGTTTACGGTGAGTGCATCGGCAAGACCGCTCGTGAGGCGAAGCCGCATATATTGCAGATATTCATCGGCAAGGAAACAAATAAAATGACCGAGGAGGACTTTGAAAGAAAGCTCTACATCATCGGTAAAATCGCGGAAAAGCGCATAAGAAAAACGGGCGCTGACCGTTATTTCTATTTTGCGTCGCTCTCGTCGCGCACGATCGTCTACAAGGGCATGCTTACGCCCGACCAGGTAAACGAGTTTTACCTCGACTTAAAGGACGCGGACATGGAAACGGCGATCGCGCTCGTACATTCGCGATTCTCGACGAATACGTTCCCGTCGTGGGAGAGGGCGCACCCGAACAGGTACATAATCCACAACGGCGAGATAAACACCATACGCGGCAACGTAAACTGGGTAAAGGCGCGCGAAAGAATGTTCGCGACGCCGGAGTTTGAGGGTGAAATGGATAAAATCCTGCCCGTAATAAACGAGGACGGCTCGGACAGCGCTATGCTTGACAACTACCTTCAGTTCCTCCACCTTTCCGGCTTCTCGCTTCCGCGCGCGGTGATGATGACGATACCCGAACCGTGGGAGAACAATACCGAAATGGATAAGGACATGAGGTCGTTTTACGAGTACCATTCCTGCATAACCGAGCCGTGGGACGGACCGGCTGCGGTCGCGTTCACCGACGGACGCTACGTCGGCGCGACGCTCGACAGAAACGGACTCCGCCCCGCGCGTTACTACCTTACCGACGATGATATGATCATACTTTCGTCCGAGGTCGGTGTGACCGACATTGACAGCGCAAAAATCATAAAGAAGGAGAGACTTCGCCCCGCAAAGATGCTCCTTATAGACACAAAGGAAGGCAAGATCATTTCCGACGAGGAAATCAAAAAGTACGAGGCGCAGCACAAGCCCTACGGCAAGTGGGTAAAGCAGACGCTCACCGAGCTTGACAAGCTGCCCGCCGAAACGTCCAAAACGGGCGACACATGGCACGACCTTGTAAATAATTTGAAGGCGACTACTAAGGGCAGCATGAACGAGGATTTAATGCTCCGCAACTTTATCGCGCTCGAAAATATGTTTGTGAACCGTGAAAACGGCGAGGACGAGCTGCCGCTTTTGACGCGTCAGAAGGCGTTCGGCTACACGTGGGAGGAAATCAACGCGACGATACGCCAAATGGTTGAAAAGTCGGACGATCCGATAGGCGCGATGGGTACGGATATACCGCTTGCGGTGCTGTCAGAAAAGCCGCAGCTTTTGTATAACTACTTTAAGCAGCTTTTCGCGCAGGTAACAAACCCGCCTATCGACGCGATAAGAGAGCAGATCGTAACGTCCACCTACACGCTTTTCGGCTGCGAGCAGAACCTTCTCACATCATCGGAGCTTAACTGCCGCAAGGTGAGAGCGTTAAGCCCGATACTCACAAACGAGGAGCTTCAAAAGCTGCGTGCGATAGACCTCGAAGGCTTTAAGTCGATAACGATACCGATGCTGTTCAGCACGCGCCGCGAGGACGATATGGAGGCTGCGCTCGAAACAATATTCGAGGCTGCCGACATCGCGATAGAGAACGGCTACAACATAATAATTCTGTCCGACAAGGGCGTGAGCAAGGACAAAGCCCCGATACCGGCACTGCTTGCCGCGTCGGGACTTCACCACCACCTTATCCGCAGGGGTACGCGTATTAAAACGTCGATCGTACTCGAAACTGGCGAGCCGCGCGAGGTGCATCATTTCGCGTGTCTCATAGGCTACGGCGTAAACGGCGTGAACCCGTACATGGCGTACGAGGCGATAGAGGAATTGTGCGAGCAGAAGCTCATAAGCGTATCGTACGACGAGGGCGTAAAGCGGTTTAACGACGCTTGCACCCACGGCATAGTAAAGGTAATGTCGAAAATGGGTATATCCACGATCCAGTCGTACCAGGGCGCACAGATATTCGAGGCGCTCGGTATTACGGAAAGCGTGGTTGAAAAGTACTTTACCGGTACCACGACGCGCATAGGCGGTATAGGTCTCGGTCATATACAAAAGGAGGCGCTGCTTCGCCACAAGGAAGCGTTCGACAAGGTTACGGGTAAAAAAGCGCTAAAGTCGGGCGGCGAGCATAAGTGGCGCGCAAAGGGCGAGTACCACATGTTCAACCCCGAAAGCATATACAAGCTGCAGAGAGCCTGCCGAACCGGTGACTACAAGCTTTACAAGGAATACGCAGCCGAAATGGACTCGCACAGACAGCACCAATGCACGATACGCGGTATGCTCGACATAAACACAATCGACAAGCCTATCGCGATAGACGAGGTTGAGAGCGTTGAAAGCATAGTAAAGCGCTTTAAGACCGGCGCGATGTCGTACGGCTCAATCAGTAAGGAGGCGCACGAGTGTCTCGCCATAGCCATGAACCGCTTGGGCGGAAAGTCAAACAGCGGTGAGGGCGGTGAGGACAGAGAACGCTTCACACCCGACGAAAACGGCGATCTGCGCTGCTCCGCGATAAAACAGGTCGCATCGGGAAGATTCGGAGTACATATAAACTACCTGAACAACGCGAAGGAAATACAAATAAAAATGGCGCAGGGCGCAAAGCCGGGCGAGGGCGGACACCTTCCGGGCGCGAAGGTCTATCCGTGGATAGCGAAAACGCGTCACTCCACGCCTGGCGTGGGACTCATTTCACCCCCGCCGCACCATGACATATATTCGATAGAGGATTTGGCGCAGCTTATCCATGACCTCAAAAACGCGAACCGTGACGCTCGCGTGACGGTAAAGCTCGTATCCGAGGCGGGCGTCGGCACGATCGCCGTCGGCGTCGCGAAGGGACGCGCGGACGTAATACTCGTGTCCGGCTATGACGGCGGCACGGGCGCGGCTCCGAGAACGAGCGTAAGACACGCCGGACTCCCGTGGGAGCTCGGCGTTGCCGAAACGCATCAAGCGCTTCTTATGAACAATCTCCGCAACAGAGTTGTCATAGAAACGGACGGCAAGCTCCTTACGGGACGCGACGTAGCCGTTGCCGCGCTGCTTGGCGCGGAGGAATTCGGCTTCGCGACAGGACCGCTGATTGCGATAGGCTGTGTAATGATGAGAGTATGTAACCTTGACACGTGCCCCGTCGGCGTGGCGACGCAGAACCCGAAGCTTCGCAAGCGTTTCGCGGGTAAGCCGGAGTACGTCGAAAACTTCATGCGCTTTATCGCGCAGGATTTAAGAGAGTGGATGGCGAAAATCGGCGTAAAGACCGTGAATGAGATGATAGGTCATGTCGAGAGGCTGAACCAGAAGAAGATAGAGGACAACTGGAAGGCAAAGGAAGTCGATTTGTCGTCGCTCCTGTACCAGCCGAAGATATGCTCCAACGACTTCGAGCGTTACCATAATCTTGATCAGGATCACGAGCTCGGCAAAACGCTTGACGCGAACACGCTCCTGCGTATATGCCGCGGCGCGGTGTACGACGGTAAAAAGATTGAGGCGAAGCTTGAAATAACGAACATCGACCGCGTTACGGGCACGATACTGTCGTCCGAAATAACGCGCGCACACGGTGAGGAGGGACTTCCCGACGACAGCATAAAGCTGCACTTTGTCGGCAGCGCGGGACAGAGCTTCGGCGCGTTCCTCGCGTCGGGCGTGACGCTTAAGCTTGAGGGCGACAGCAACGACTACATAGGAAAGGGCTTGTCGGGCGGTAAAATCATAGTTGTGCCTCCCGCCGATTCACGGTTTAACCCGAGCGAGAACGTAATTATCGGCAACGTCGCGTTCTACGGCGCGATAAAGGGCGAGGCGTACATACGCGGCATAGCCGGCGAACGCTTCTGCGTGCGCAACAGCGGCATGACGGCGGTAGTCGAGGGCATAGGCGACCACGGCTGCGAGTACATGACGGGCGGCTGCGTCGCGGTTATAGGCGAGACGGGCAGAAACTTTGCCGCCGGTATGTCGGGCGGCACGGCTTACGTGTACGACAAAAACAAGAGCCTTGACAAAAACTGCAACAAGGAGCTTGTGCTGCTTGAAAAGCCCGACAAAAAGGACGCGGAAACGCTCCGCGCGATGATAGAAAAGCATTACAGCTACACGGGAAGCGATGTCGCGAAATTTATTCTCGACAACTGGGAGAGCGAGTTAAAGCGTTTCGTAAAGGTAATACCGAGAGATTACAAGAAGGTCATAACCGTGCTTAACGACGAGCTTTCAAAGGGCACAGACCGCGACACGGCGATGCTCATGGCGTTCGAGAACGTGACCGGTAAGAAGATAGAAGCGGCGTAAGGAAGGAGGCTGATTACAATGGGAAAACCGACAGGATTTTTGGAATATGAAAGACAGCTCCCGGCGGACAGACCTCCGAAGGAGAGAATAAAGGACTGGGACGAATTTCACACGCATTTTGACATAGAAAAGCTGCGTTTGCAGGGCGCGCGCTGCATGGACTGCGGAATACCGTTCTGCCACGCGGGAGTGCAGGTCGGACGCACGTCGATAGGCTGTCCGCTGAACAACCTTATCCCTGAGTGGAACGACCTCGTGTACCAAGGCAACATTGAGGAAGCGTACAGACGATTATCGCTCACAAGCAGCTTCCCTGAATTTACGGGACGCGTGTGCCCGGCGCTTTGCGAGGGTTCATGCACACTCGGTATGCACGATCCGGCTGTAACGGTGAGAAACATCGAGTGCCACATAATAGACACAATGTTTGCCGAGGGCAAGGTCGTGCCGCGCATACCCGAAAAATCGACGGAAAAGCGCGTCGCGGTAGTCGGAAGCGGGCCTTCCGGTCTTGCGGCTGCCGATATGCTCAACCAAATGGGACACCGCGTAACGGTGTTTGAGCGCGAGGACAGAGCCGGCGGACTTCTGATGTACGGCATACCGAATATGAAACTCGACAAATCCGTGGTACAAAGACGCGTAGACCTCATGCAGAAGGAGGGCGTTACGTTCCGCTTAAACTCCGAGATAGGCAAGAACTATCCGGCTGTAAAGCTCGTAAACGAATTTGACGCGGTAGTGCTCTGCACCGGCGCGGCAAATCCGAGACCGCTCACCGTCCCCGGCGCGGACTTAAAGGGCGTGCATTACGCCGTTGACTTTTTGAAAGCCAACACAAAGAGCCTTTTGGACAGCAAGCTTGAGGACAGAAAGTACATAAGCGCTGAGGGAAAAAACGTTATCGTGATAGGCGGCGGCGACACGGGCACGGACTGCGTGGGCACGTCGATCCGCCACGGCTGCAGGAGCGTTACACAGCTTGAGATCATGCCCGAAATGTCGGAGAACAGACTTCCGAATAACCCGTGGCCCGAATGGCCCAGAGTTAAAAAGACGGATTACGGTCAGGAGGAAGCGATAGAGCTTTACGGTCACGATCCGCGCGAGTACACCACCACGGTAACGAAAATCGAGGGCGACGAAAAGGGACGCGTCAAGGCGGTGCATACCGTGCAGGTCGACTGGTCAACGGGATCGCCCGTACCCGTAAAGGGAACGGAACAGGTGCGCGACTGCGAGCTTGTGCTTATCGCGATGGGCTTTTTGGGGCCTGAACAGGACTTACTCCGTCAGCTTACGCTTGAAACCGACGCGAGAAGCAACATAAGCGCGAAGGAAACCGACCACAAGACGAGCCTTAGAGGAGTGTTTGCCGCCGGCGACTGCCGCAGGGGACAGAGCCTTGTCGTCTGGGCGATACGCGAGGGCAGAGAAGCCGCGGCTGCGGTTGACGAATATTTGATGAAATAAAACTTCGCTAAAACGGAATTATAAAAGAGCGTATCACTTGTTGATACGCTCTTTCACTTTAAGCCGACCGATTAAATTTTAAAGCACCAACGCGTTTATATCCGACTGGAGCTTCAAATATTCATCTATAAGCATCTCGCATTTGTCAATATACGCTTTGTCAACTCCGAACGCCGCCGAGAGCTTACCCATAAAGCCCTTCTCGGCGTCATCGTATGTATAGTCCGCCAGTATAAGTCCCATAACTTCAAAAACAATTATACGTTTTTCTTCGTCGGTCGAGATTGAGCTTAGCACGGAGATTACAGCATCGACGTCATTCGTCGCGTCCTTCGGATCAAATTCTGTGTCCATTTCACGGCAATAGGTTTCTATTATAGCCTTTTCCTGTTCGACATATTCGCCGTTCGCCATTGCCGCCGCATATACAAGCTGTAAAAACAACCCTTTTTGATTTTCGTTAAGTTTATTGAGATACATTTTTATTCCTCCTTTTTGTTTACGCCGCAAGCTGTTCTATGCATACGTCGGCGTTTCGCATTGATTTATGGACTTCTTCCGTGTTAATCTCGTTCATTTCATCTTCATTATCCGATTTGAGAACAAGCTGAACCTTGCACATATTATATAGGAGACTGACAAGCAGCACTGTATTTTCAACCGTCATCTGCTCGTTCTGTGTTAAAATATTCCAGTCAGTTTTCCTTTGAACGTTCACAATATCCTGCAGCTTGCGAAGGTGTCTGTTGTATATTTTCTCAACGCGCGTCAGAGCCTCTAAATATTCTTCTGATATAGATTTCAAATTTTGGAGATATTCACAAATTTTTTCGATTTTCTCCTGAGCCTTCTCCATTTGAGACCATGCTTCGTCCGCCTTGTCTGAAAGCTTCGAGCCGGTAATGTTGAATATAACTCCTCCAACCAACAGACCGATTCCGAGGGTTGATGCTCCCAGTACTGCCGATCCGAGAGCCATGCCGCCGCCTCCTGCCGCCAGCGAACCGCCTCCGAGTGCCGCGAGAGTAGCGTTTGAAACAGCTCCGCCCACAACACCGGCGGCTGTACTAGCGGCTGCGGCGCCGCCGAGTCCTCCCAAAGCGGCGCCCGCTTCGACTGATACTTTTTTCAACTGCTCCGGTGAATACACCGGCAGCTTTACACCGTTTATATTGAGTTTCTTAAACTTCGGTTTGTTCTGGAGCTTTTCAAAAGCATCGGAAAAGGTTTTAAAGCTTTTGAGTATTTCCAGTTCTTTCGTACCCAATGCATCCATAGACTCTGTTGTGATTTTGTTCTGCTCTTCAAATTTTTGTATATTCTGCTCATGCATATACTTTGCAGACTGCATTGTATCATTGGCGTCCTTCATTTTTGCCGCTCCGTGAATTCCGGAACCGACGCCCGCCGCTCCCGCAGCAATAGCTATTGCTCCCAAAATAAATGGTATTGGCATAATTATTTTCCTCCTTGTGATTGTATATTTTGTAATTTCTTACAAGCCTCATAATTTAATCGGTAATATTCGTCAATGTCCATTATATCCTTAAAATAACGCTCATAACATTCATCTACACGGCACAATAACGGTCTGTTATCGTATATACCGCAAAGATTACCGTTAAGATATCTGCATACCCCGTTTCCCATGTCAAGCTCTCTGTAAAGCGGGGATTTGTCGAGGTTACGGCAGCATGCTCCGCATTTTGAACACTCAAACATTACTTAAATTCCAGCCTCTCATTTTTGTTTTGCATAAAGGCGTCAAACGAACCTTTATAAGGCTTTTCAATGCCAAGCTTGTCAAACATATTCAAAAGCACGACGTTCAGTTCCTTTTCCGTATGTATATTTTCAAGAGCGGCCATCATGCTGTTGTACTGTTCGGTCTCCTCGCGGAAACGCTCGATATCCAAGGCTTCAAGCTCCCGCAAATATCCGGCAAGCGCGGCGTTTATTCGTTTGAATGCGTCAATCTGTGACTGAAGAGCGTCCTTTATTCCCAATCTTATAAAGATTTCCTTCAAAACAAGTATAATAAGTCTGAACCATGCGATTAAATTTAATCTGTGGATATCGCCGCGGATTACCGCGTCAAGCCCGTCCATAACACAAAGCGTGCCGTTGCCGATTAGCAGCATTACCCTTAAATCCGCATGCTTTTGTGTCGGTATGCACTCGCCAATAGACCTTCCGTAGTGAAAGTGACGCCTTATTGCCCATACAAGTCTGATTGACAAATCCGTCATTACTACGGGAATTGTCATGGCAATTCCGAAACGGAAATCCAATCCCTCCTCAAACGCGCCTTTAGCTATATCGGCTAAATCCTGCCTGGCATCTCCCACCTTGAAATTGCCGAATTTACAGAATGAGAACAGCTCATAAAAAGGAATGACTATGCCGCTGCCTCGTCCGCCGTTTCCGCGGCTGCCGGAGCTTCCGGCTATATCCGACATAAGATGCCCGAGCCAGTTTGTAAATCCGCAAAAAATTTTTGCGATAAAATTCCCGCCATGCAGCTCGAAGGTTTCGGTCGCGATTGTTATCAGTTGCCCGTCCGCAACGAAGGTTGCCGTGGATGTAAACTGATTAAGAATCGAGAAAAACAGTCCTATGGGGCTTGGCGAGTGAGCAAGCGACATCATATGGTGTGCTTTGGAGCTCATGTTGAATTGATTTCCCACATCCGCCGTATATCTTTGGTCGTAATTTACGTGAAATTTTCTCTCCAAAAAACCGATAGCGCTCGATATGTTGTCCTGCTGTGACTGGTGTGGATTCCAACCGTTCAATTTTGCAAAGCCCATTACAGCCTTGTCCACCTGCGCGTCGGTCCATTTGCCCAGTATGCTGTCGTCGGGCATTCCGACGAGGAAAACATCAATCAATCCGCCGATTGCTCCGCATATAACCGCGGCCAGATAGTCGAATTTATCGCATTTGTCATTCGTTTGCAGCAGTGCCGTATTTTCGGCTTTATTGTTTTGAATTATATCCTCCGCAGTCATACATTCTCCCTTTTTATGCTTCGGCGGCTGTGCCGCCCGCAATACTTTACCATTATATCAATATTTACCACACATGTCAACAATACAACCCTTGTTTCACGCAAAAATTACAAAAAACGATTTATCGGACTGACAATGTGCATAATTATAGTTTTTGAGTCATGTACATACTATAATAGTTAAAAAAGCGCACGAAAAAATAGAGCGCGGATATCCTTTTACTCGTACAAGTGCTCCAAAATCTGCACGACCTCCGGCTTTGTCGGCACGCGCGGATTTGTCGCGGTGCACGCATCGGCGAGAGCCTTGTCCGCCATCGAGTCGATAGCGTTAAAGTATTCGGTCTTGTCTATGCTGCCTATCTGCGAAATCGAGATAGGAATGTTCATTTCCTTCATCATAAACTGCATCCAGCCCACAAGAGCGCGGATAGTCGTAATCTCGTTGAAGTTGTTTACGCCGAGAAGCTTCGCGACATTCACGTACTTTTCAACGCATTTCGGGTACTCCTTCTGACTTTTCGAGTGCTTGTTTATGCCTGAATTGTACTCGATAACATGGGGGAGAAGCATCGCGTTCGCCCTGCCGTGCGGAATGTGGAACTTGCCGCCGAGCGCGTGCGCGATACCGTGATTAAGACCGAGCGACGCGCTGTTGAACGCAAGTCCCGCGAGACATGACGCGACGTGCATTTTTCTTCTCGCGTGCTCGTCGTTGTTGTCGAGGTACGAGCGCAGCAGAAACGTGCCGCATATTTCAATCGCCTTTTCCGCGAGCGCTGCTGAAAATTCGTTGTTGTTAATGCTCACGTAAGCCTCTATCGCGTGCGTGAGAACGTCCATGCCCGTGTCAGCCGTGACGTTCGCCGGAACGCTTTTAACGAGCGCCGCGTCGAGTATTGCCTCCGTGGGGAGCATGCTGTCGGACACGAGCGGATATTTTATATCCTTTTCGGGATCGGACACCACCGCGAACGACGTTACCTCCGAGCCTGTGCCGGACGTGGTCGGTATCGCGATAAGCGCGACATGCTTACCGGTCGAGCGCGACGCGAACTCACGTATCGACTTCGCGCTGTCAATAGCGCTGCCGCCGCCGACGGTTATAACGCAGTCGGGATCGTATTCGAGCATCTTCTTAACGCCAAGAGAGATTTTCTCTATCGGCGCGTCCGGCACAACGTCGGAAAACACCTCAAATTCCGTGTAAGCGTCGTGCAGACGCATTGTGATCATCTGTAAAAGACCGCTTTTCGCGACGAACGGATCGGTTATTATAAGCGCCTTTTTGTACGGCAGGTCGCTGAGCCTGTCGAGCGCGCCCTCGCCGAAATATATCTTTGTTCTGATGTCAAAGCTTTTCATTATGTATTCCTCCGATATTTTGTATACCTATATACCGTATTATACTATATGTGCCGTAAAATTACAAGAGGAATTTGTGCGCCGCAGGCGAAAATAATAACAAATTCCCAATTTCCTCTTGATTATTTCTTCCAAATATGGGATAATATAATAGGAATAATATTGCGGCGGAGATAAGGCTATGAGAAAAGCGGACACGACAATTAAATATGTAGAGCCGTTTTCCATAGCGGACGACGCCGGTCTGGAGGCGGGGGACAAGCTCGTAACGATAAACGGGCGCGGGTTCCATGACATTCTCGAATACCGCTACCTTACCGCCGAATACGAGGTAACGCTCGAAGTCCTCAAAAAAAACGGCGATACAGAGATAATAACGGTCGAAAACGATTACGAGGATCTCGGCATAGAGTTTGCGGACGGTCTTATCGACGACGCGCAAAGCTGCACGAACAAGTGTATATTCTGCTTTATCGACCAGCTGCCAAAGGGTATGCGCGAGACGGTCTACTTTAAGGACGACGACACACGCCTGTCGTTCCTGCAGGGGAATTACGTCACGCTCACAAATCTCGCGGGCGACGAGATCGACCGTCTTATCGAAATGCGCGTATCGCCGATAAACGTAAGCGTACACGCGACCGAGCCGGAGCTTCGGTGCAAAATGCTTAATAACCGCTTCGCCGGAAGCTGCTACGATATAATGAAACGGTTCGCCGCAAACGGAATAGTCATGAACTGCCAGATAGTCCTGTGCCCCGAAATTAACGACGGCGAGCATCTCAAAAAAACGCTTTACGACCTTGCCGCGCTCTACCCGAATGTAAACAGCGTATCGGTCGTGCCGGTGGGACTTACGCGCTACCGCGACGGGCTGTACCCGTTAAAGCCGTTCACGCCTGAAACGAGCGCGGAGACGATAGAGTTTGTCGGCAAAATACAGGACGAATTTCTGAAAAAATACGGCACGCGCCTTGTGTACCTGTCCGACGAGTTTTACGCCGACGCGGGGGTTGAAATACCGTCCGCCGAGGAGTACGAGGGTTTTCCGCAGATAGAAAACGGCGTGGGACTTATCGCGAGTATGCGCGAGGAATTTGAAAGCGCGCTGAAGCTTGTGCCGAAAAAAACGCGCAGCCGACGCGTGTCGGTCGCGACGGGCGAGATAGCGTGCGGGTTTATAACGGAGCTTGCGCGTAAAATCGAAAAGAAATGCGAGGGCGTTACGGTAAGCGTGTACCCGATAAAGAACAACTTTTTCGGCGGCGGCGTGACGGTGTCGGGACTTGTGTGCGGCGGCGATATGATAGAGCAGCTCCGCGGCAGGATAGACACCGACGAGCTTCTTATACCGCACAGCATGCTCCGCGACGACGACAACATTTTCCTTGACGACGTTACGACGGAGGACGTGGAAAAGGCGCTTAACGTGAAAATAACGCCCGTTCTGAACGACGGGTATGAATTTATAGAAAAAATACTCGGCGAGGAGCTTGAGTTCTAAAAGAAAGGATTAAACCGCAAATAAACCGTAGGGGCGGTCATCGGCCGCCCGTAAATACGCGGTTTTTGCGGTTAAGGAATTGTTTATGAAACCAACGGTAGCAATAGTCGGACGCCCGAACGTGGGTAAATCGACATTATTCAACTATATAGCGGGCAGACGCATAAGCATAGTGGAGGACACTCCGGGCGTTACGCGCGACCGCATTTTCGCCGACGTAAGCTGGCTCGACAAGCATTTTACGCTTATCGACACGGGCGGCATAGAACCCGCGTCGAAGGACGAGATACTCGTGCAGATGCGCCGCCAGGCGCAGCTTGCGATAGAAATGGCTGACGCGGTAATTCTCATGGTAAACGTGCGCGACGGCGTGACGGCGACGGATATTGACGTTGCGCAGATGCTTATTAAGGCGAAAAAGAAAATCGCGCTCGCCGTGAACAAGGTGGACAACACGGGCGACGTGCCTATGGAGTTTTACGAGTTTTACAATCTCGGTCTGGGCGATCCGATCGCGATATCGTCAACGCACGGTCTCGGCATAGGCGACCTGCTCGATGAGGTAACAAAGCTGTTCCCCGACGACGCGGACACAGGCGAGGACGAGGACGAAATCAAGGTCGCGGTAATCGGCAAGCCGAACGCGGGCAAATCGTCGCTCATAAACCGCATACTCGGCGAGGACAGAGTGATTGTAAGCAGCATTGCCGGAACGACGCGTGACGCTATTGACTCGCATTACGAAATAAACGGCGACAAATTTCTTTTCATAGACACCGCCGGTATGCGCAAGCGCGGCAAGGTCGACGAGGGAGTTGAGCGTTACAGCATAGTCCGCTCACTCGCCGCCGTTGACCGCAGCGACGTGTGCGTTATAATGATCGACGCGACGGAGGGCATAACCGAGCAGGACACAAAAATCGCGGGCTATGCTCATGAAAGCGGCAGAGCGTGCATATTCGCCGTGAACAAGTGGGACTTGGTGCATAAGGACGACAAGACGCTCCGCAATTTCGAGCTTAAGCTCAGAGAGGAATTTGCGTTTATGTCGTACGCCGAAACGGTGTTCATAAGCGCGAAAACGGGACAGAGAGTTTCAAAGCTTTTAGAGCTTATAAAAGCCGTGAACGAGCAGCACAAGCGCAGGATAAAGACGGGCGTGTTAAACGACGTTATAAACGACGCCGTGGCAAAACAGCAGCCGCCGTCCGACAAGGGCAGACGGCTCAAAATATACTACGGCACGCAGGCTTCAACCGCGCCCCCGACGTTTGTACTGTTCGCAAACTCACGCGACCTGTTCCATTACTCGTATCTTAGGTTTATCGAAAACCAATTCCGCGAGGCGTTTGGGTTTGAGGGAACACCGATTAAATTTATAATACGCGAAAAGAACGAAAAAAAGCTGTAACGGAGGTAATACAAAAATGCAATATCTCGTATACATCGCGATAGCCGTAGTAGCATATCTTATAGGCTCGGTAAACTTTTCGATACTGCTCTCACGGGCGGTAAGCGGCGAGGACATACGAAACAGCGGCAGCGGCAACGCCGGAGCAACGAATATGCTTCGTACGCACGGCAAAAAAATGGCGGCCCTGACGCTGATTCTCGACATTGCCAAGGGCATTGCCGCCGTGCTGCTCGCGTGGTACGCGGCAAACCTTATGAAGGACACCGTGCAGACATGGCTGTCGGTAACGACAAGGGCGGGCGTTGATCCGTTCGACCAGGTCGAGGCGATGATGTTCGATCCCATAACCTTTACATACACGGCGAAATATCTCGCCGCGGTAGCCGTCGTTGTGGGACACAACTTCCCGATATTCTTTGGCTTCAAGGGCGGCAAGGGCGTTGCTACGAGTCTCGGAGTGGTTATGATGCTTGACTGGAGAATAGGACTTGTCGTAACCGTCATATCGGTGACGATAATAATCGTCACGAAATACGTTTCTCTGGGTTCTATTGTAGGCGGCGCGCTGTTTATAATTCTTGAAATAGTGAACATCATAATGGGCTGGAAATGCAGTATAGCGCAGATTGTATACGTGTTCGTTCTCGGTCTGCTGCTTATCGGCAGACACCACGCCAACATAACGCGTTTACTGCACGGAACGGAAAACAAGCTCGGCATGGGAGAAAAGAAGGTGACGGACAATGAAAGCTGAAAAGGACATGAAAATCGCCGTAATAGGCAGCGGCTCGTGGGGCACGGCAAACGCCGTAATGCTCGCGGAACGCGGATATAACGTGTTTCTGTGGTCGTGGATCCAGGAGGAAACGGACAGACTGTGCCGCGACCGTGAGAACAAGGAATTTCTTCCCGGCATACCGTTTCCGGAAAACATCACCTGCACGCACGACGAGGCTTTATGCGTTGACGGCGCGGATCTTATAATCACCGCCGCTCCTTCGCCCGCGACGCGCACGACCGCGAAGCTGCTCGCGCCGCACGTCAAAACGGGGCAGAGAATGGTAAACATATCAAAGGGACTTGAAGAAAGCAGCCTTATGCGTCTCAGCGAGGTGTACGCGGAGGAAATACCGCAGGCGGATATTTCCGTGATGAGCGGCCCGTCGCACGCCGAGGAGGTGTCGCGCAGATTGCCGACAACGAACGTTATCGCGTCGAAAAGCATTGAAACGGCGAAATATATACAGGATATAATGATGAGCGATATGTTCCGCATTTACACGTCCGACGATATCATAGGCGTGGAAATGGGCGGAGCGCTCAAAAATATAGTCGCGCTGTGCGCGGGCGTGTCGGACGGACTCGGCTACGGCGACAACACGAAAGCCGCGCTTATGACGCGCGGACTTGCCGAAATCGCGCGGCTCGGAACGGCTATGGGCGCGAACCGTGAGACGTTTATGGGGCTGTCGGGACTGGGCGACCTCATAGTGACATGCACGAGCATGCACTCCAGGAACCGACGCGCCGGAATACTTCTGGGACAGGGCAAAACGCTCGATGAGACGCTAAAAGAGGTACACATGGTAGTCGAGGGCGTGAACACGGCAAAGGCGGCGTACGAGCTTGCGAAACGCTACAGCGTGGAAATGCCGATAGTCGAGGAAGCGTATGACGTTCTGTTTAACGGAGCAAGCGCGCGCGACAGTGTAATGAAGCTTATGACGAGAGAGAAACGCGGGGAGAATTGATTATGAATGTTGTAATAGTGGGCGGCGGCAAGGTCGGACGAAAGCTTGTCGAGGATTTTATAAGCGAGGGCGATAATGTAGTTCTCATAGATGTAAAGCCGGAGCTGTGCGAGTCGATACAGGATATGTACGACGTGCGCTGCGTCGAGGGCAGCGGCGCGGATCTGGAGGTGCTTGACGAAGCGGAAACGCGCAGAGCAGACCTGTTTATAGCCGTAACGACGAACGACGAGCTTAACGCTCTCTGCGCTGTAATGGCTAAGAAGCTCGGCGCGGAGCGATGCGTTGCGAGAGTGAGAAACAGCGAATATTTTAAGCAGCTCGACTTTATGCGCGACGCGCTCGGTATAAGCATGATTGTAAATCCCGAATACGCGAGCGCGGGTGAGGTGTCGCGAATGTTACGCTTCCCCGCCGCGATAAACACGGAAACGTTCGCGAAGGGCAGAATAGAGCTTATCGAATTTCAGGTAAACGCGGACAGCGTGCTTGAGGGTAAGGCGCTCAAGGACATCAATAAGGATTTTAAGCTTAAAGTTTTAATATGCGCCGTACAGCGCGGCGAGGACGTGTACATTCCGAACGGAGATTTTATACTGCAAAAGGACGATAAAATACATGTCACCGCGTCGCACAAGGAGCTTGCGAAATTCATACGCGTGACCGGCGTTATAAACAGAAAGGTAAAATCCGTCATGCTGATAGGCGGCGGACGAATATCGTACTACCTTGCCGGACTGCTTCTCGAAAGCGGCATGAGCGTCAAGATAATAGAGCAGAACCGTGACAAGTGCCGCGCGCTTGCCGAGGCTTACCAAAACGCCGACGTTGTTTTCGGCGACGGCACGGACAGGCAGGTGCTTGCCGAGGAAGGCATAGACCGAATGGACGCTATTGTTTCCCTCACCGGCATAGACGAGGAAAACATGATAATCTCCATGTACGCGAAAATGCGCGGCGTGGGTAAAATAATCACGAAAATAAACCGTGAATCCTTCGGCGACCTGATGGAAAAAACGGGCGTATACAGCATACTCACGCCGAAAAACATCACGGCTGACATAATAATTCGGTACGCGCGCGCCATGAAGTCGGCGCAGGACACCGAGATGCAGACGCTTTACAGAATAGTAAACAACAAAGCGGAGGCTATGGAATTTATAGTCACGAAAAAAAGTCCGCTCACCGAAAAGAAGCTGAGCGAGATCCGCCTCAAAAAGAACACGCTGATAGGCGCGATAGCGCGCGGCAACAGCATGTTCCTTCCAGACGGCGACAGCCGCGTGGAAATAGGCGACACGGTAATAGTCGTAACGACCGAGCGCATATCGACGCTCGCGGATATTTTGGATTAAACGCAGCGGGGAATAGATATGAATTACAGAATGTTAGCATATTCAATCGGCAGAATAGTCATGGTAGTGGCAATCACAATGTTTTTGCCGCTCGGACTTTCGCTGTATTACAGAGAGGGCATTGCGGTATCTTACATCGTGCCGATAGTCATATCGCTTGTTATCGGTATCGCGGCAACGATAAGACCGCCGAAAAACAAGGGCTTTTACGCCCGTGAGGGAATGGTGCTCGTCGGACTGGCGTGGATAATAATATCGCTTATCGGAGCGCTCCCGTTCTATATAAGCAGGCAGATACCGTCGTTTATCGACTGCTTCTTTGAAACGGTGTCGGGCTTCACGACGACGGGTTCAACGATACTCGCCGACGTGGAAAAGCTCTCCAAGAGTATACTGTTCTGGCGCAGCTTCACGCACTGGCTCGGCGGACTGGGCGTGCTCGCGTTCGCGATGGCGATATTCGCGTCAAAGGACACAAAAACGACATACATGATGAAGGCGGAGA
The DNA here is from genome assembly GCA_947591315.1 of uncultured Clostridia bacterium. Lineage (GTDB taxonomy): Bacteria > Bacillota > Clostridia > UBA1381 > UBA1381 > Hominilimicola. The sequence continues at coordinate 29,662 of CANQDD010000005.1, read as the reverse complement.
TGCCGGGCCCCGTAATCGGCAAAATCTCAAGCAAATGGCGTTACTCGCTCCGCATACTTTACTTAATTTACATCGTGCTGACCGTATCGGAAATCATATTCCTGATGATAGGCAGAATGCCGCTCTACGACAGCGTTGTGCACGCGTTCTCCACGGCGGGAACGGGCGGCTTCGGTATATGGAACAACTCCATAGAGCATTACGGCAGCGCGTATATCGAATACGTAATCGCGATATATATGATGCTTTTCGGCATCAACTTCAACATATACTACCTGATCATAGCGCGCAAATTTGCGCAGATAAGAGCCAACGAGGAATTTCGGTGGTACCTTGGTATTATAGCCGTCGCAACGCTCGTTATAACCTTGAACATACGGCATATATACAGCGGCTTGCCGGAGGCGTTTCGGTGCGCATTCTTCCAGGTAAACTCGATAATAACCACGACCGGCTTCGCCTCGCGCGACATGATGCGTGACGGTTGGCCCATGCTGTCACAGATGATAGTCGTAATGCTTATGTTTGTCGGCGCGTGCGCCGGCTCGACGGGCGGCGGCTTTAAGGTCATAAGAGCGATCGTACTCGGCAAGACGGCACGCTACGCCGTACGCAAGGCGATAAGCCCGAGAAGCGTCTACTCGATAAAATCCGACGGCAAGGAGATAAGCGCCGAGGTACGCCACGGCGTACTCGCGTACCTCACGGCATACCTCATATTCATGGCGCTCGCGATACTTATTGTAAGCCTTGACAACAAGGATTTTTCGACGACCGCGACGTCAGTAATATCTACCATGAACAACATCGGACCTATGATAGGGCCGGTCGGCAATTTCGCGGACTTCTCCGCGCTGTCGAAAATAGTGTTGTCAATTTCAATGCTTGTCGGCAGACTTGAAATATATCCAATACTCGTGCTGTTCTCGCCTTATATGTGGCGCAGAAAGTAAAATATAATGAACAGGGGACACAACATGAGAAAAAAGTTTTTGAGCCTGATTTTAAGCGCGGTGCTGCTTGCTTCGGTAGCATTTGTACCGCTTTACAGAAACACGGACGTGTCGGCGGAACAGACGGCGCGGCGAATGGAATATCTCGATCGCGGCACGGTCGCGGTAAAGGTGTCGGGAGGCGTATATATAAGCTGGCGTCTGCTCGGAACGGAAAATTACGAGCAGGGCTTTGACGTGTACCGCGGAACTCAAAAGGTCGCCTCGAATATAACGGACAGCACAAATTACACCGATAAAAACGCGTCAGGCACGGATAAATATACCGTAGTTAAAACAGGCGAGAACGTTGAAACGGGTAAAGCCGTATCCGTCTGGTCGCAGCAATATAAAGATATTCCGCTCGGCAGAAAGCCCTCCGCGGCAAGTCTGCCGAAATTCGTGACGGAAAATAAATGGAATTATTTTGTGGACTCTTCGGGAAATAAAGTCTCGTCAGACGGCTGGCGCAATCCGGACACAGCTTATCAGGACGTAGATTATACGATAGGCGACACTTCGGTAGGCGACCTTGACGGCGACGGCGAATATGAGCTTGTCGTAAAATGGGACTGCGGCGGTCAGGACAACTCATATAACGGCGTTACGGGAAATGTTATTATCGACGCGTACGAGCTTGACGGAACGCCCATGTGGGAAAACCCGATAGATTTGGGCATCAACATCAGAGCCGGCGCGCACTATACGCAGTTCCTCGTATACGACTTTGATTTTGACGGAAAAGCGGAAATAACGATGAAAACCGCGCCCGGCTCAAAGGACGGAAAGAATAAATACGTGACGGCTGCAAGCCGCGTTGATGAAATAAAAAATGTTACCGATGAACAAAACAGCGCTGATTACCGCAACAATGACGGATATATTCTCGAAGGCGACGAATATTTCACCATATTTGACGGCGAAACGGGCGCTGCTCTCGATACGATTTATTATCCCGTGCAGAGAGTAAGCGCCTCTGTTTGGGGCGACACACAGGGCAACCGCGTCGACCGGTTTACCGCTTCGGTCGCGTATCTTGACGGCGTGAAACCGTATGCGGTGTATCTCCGCGGCTACTATATGCGTAAAAGCGGCGGCAACAGCGAGCGCAGCGGCACGTGCGCCATGTCGTTCGACGGAAACGAGCTGCACTGCGACTACTGCTTTGACACATACAACACATACTCTGTCAGCGGTTACAAGGGCGTGAACGGCTATTACAGCGGCGCGGAAATTTATGTCGGACAGGGAAACCACAACTGCGCCGTGGCTGATGTTGACGGCGACGGAAAAGACGAATTTCTCACAGGCGCGCTCTGTCTGGAGGCAGACGACGACAATAAATTAAAGCCGCGCTGGTGCACGTTTATGGAACACGGCGACGCGCTCCACCTTGCCGACTATGATCCGACGCACGAGGGCATGGAATTTTATACGGTTCACGAGGACAGCGGGCCCAATACAAAAAGCGGCAAAACGATTGAAATAAATTACGGCATGTCAGTCATTGATCCGTTCGACGGCTCGATAATAAAGCACTGGACAGCCGGAGGCGACACGGGACGCGGCATTATGGCGAATACGGGAATGGGCGGCTATTATCAGGTTCACGCGTACGCCGGCAGCGGCAGACAGGTGGGGCCGGAAATGATGATGGGCGACGGAGTTTTTGAGACAGCTCCGGCACATCTTACGCAGAATTTCCGCGTGTTCTGGGACGCCGACGTTTACGATGAATTTCTCGACGGAACCAATATAACAAACTGGAACGGCAACGGATTCAGTACAGCTCTTAACGCCGAAAGTTATGGCTGTATATCGGTTAACGGAACGAAAGCAAATCCGGCTCTGCAGGCGGATATATTGGGCGACTGGCGGGAAGAGGTTATATATCCGTCCACCGATAACACAAAGCTCAGGATATTTACAACGACCGATGTGACAAAGCACAGGCTCTACACTCTCATGCACGACAGCGCTTACCGTATGCAGGTGTCGAGCCAGCAGACCGCGTACAACCAGCCGCCGCATATCAGCTACTACGTGAGCGAGGATAACGACATATACGACCGCCGAAAGTTTGCCGCGTATGTGAAAACGGTTGACGCTGACGGCAACGAGGCGGTAAGAACGAAAAATATCCCCGGCGGCGAGGACGACGTTCCCCCGACTCCGACTACTCCCGTACCCACGCCCGATATAAGCGCGGACACATACACCGCTTCAAAGGTGAGGAACGAGATAGGTTCAAACGTATCTCCAAAGCCCGCCGACGGTCAGGTTTGGCTTAACAGCTTCAGTAAAACGTGGGGCGCAGCGTATTTCGGATTTACGGGGATAGAAGGATTTGATCCGGAAAGGGTTGAAAGCGCGTCAATAGAATTTACCGCCATATCGTACGCAACCAAGAACAAAAACAGACAGTTCTATTTTAATCTGATAGGAACAGATAACTCGTGGGAATCGGGAATTGTTACGGTTAATTCAGATCCGAATCCGTCGGGTAAGCAAACTGTTTATTCGCAGAGCTGTCAAACGGTAAACGGTCAAGGAGACGTTTTCAAGCCGGGTATTGCAACAACGATAGATATAACCGATTATGTGAAAACCTTTGCGAAGGGAACAACGGAAATATCGGTTATCGCCGCCATTCCTACCGGATCAGACGGCGCGGGCGCGTGCGAGCTTTTGATGCGCGACAATCCCACGCTCAAAATAAATATGCTTCCCGAACCCACTCCGGAACCTACAACCGAACCTACGACCGAGCCTACAACGGAACCTACGACCGAGCCAACAGTCGAACCAACAACAGAGCCGACGACTGAACCAACAACAGAGCCGACGGTCGAGCCGACAACCGAACCTACGACTGAACCAACAACCGAACCAACAACAGAGCCGACGGTCGAGCCAACCACGGAACCGACGACCGAGCCGACAACCGAACCAACAACCGAACCAACAACAGAGCCGACAACCGAGCCAACAACCGAGCCGACAACGGAACCGACGCCGGAGCAATATTTCACCGCGGCGGCTGAAGGCAATAACGTCAATACGGAAATCAAATGTCCCGACGAAAGCGGAGACGCTGTGCTTATCGCGGCAATTTACGAAAACGGCAGACTAGTTGAGTGCAGGTACGAGGCTGTTAATTTATCCGGGAATGTGATAAAAAAGACGCTGACATTTAATCACAAAGCGGAGGAATACGACGTCAAGGCATTCCTGTGGAGAGAGCTTGACAAAGCTTCAGAGCCGATTTTACCACCCGCGGTTTGGAGCATAGATCACGGAAATGAATAAAGGCAAATGAGAATATTCAAAAGCTATAAACATACAATCGCCGCGTGTTATATAGGGTACATCACGCAGGCGATAGTCAATAATTTTGCGCCCATGCTTTTTGTGATGTTCCATAATGCGTACGGAATATCGCTTGAAAAGATAGGGCTGCTTATAACGGTAAATTTCGGCACACAGCTTCTCGTCGATTTAATATCCGCAAGGTACATCGACAAAATAGGCTACCGCAAGTGCATCGTCACAGCGCACTTTTTCTCCGCGTCGGGACTTGTAATGCTTGCGCTGCTTCCGAGCGTACTGCCCGATCCGTTCACCGCACTGTGCATTGCTTCGGTGGTGTACGCGATAGGCGGCGGACTTATCGAGGTTCTTATAAGCCCCATTGTGGAGGCTGTGCCGGGTGATGAAAAAACGGCTGCCATGAGTATGCTCCATTCGTTTTACTGCTGGGGTTCGGTAGCCGTTATTTTGCTGTCAACAGTGTTCTTTGCGTCATTCGGTATCGGCGCGTGGCGCGTGATTGCGTGCCTGTGGGCTGCGGTGCCGCTTTTTAACGCGGCGTACTTCTCCCATGTGCCGATAGCTCACCTCACCGAAAAGGGCGAGGGAATGACGGTCGCGGAGCTTCTTAAGACAAAAATATTCTGGGTGTTTGCGCTTATAATGGTATGCGCAGGAGCGTCGGAGCTTGCGATGAGCCAGTGGGCGTCCGCGTTCGCCGAGCAGGGCTTGGGAGTGAGCAAGACGGTAGGCGATATAGCGGGGCCGTGCTTTTTCGCGGTTCTGATGGGAAGCGCGCGCGTGCTGCACGCGAAAATCGCAGACCGCGTAAGCCTTACGAAATACATGGGACTGTGCGCGGCGCTTTGCGCGGCGGCTTATCTTGCCGCGTCGCTTTTGCCGTACCCCGCGCTGTCGCTTATTGCGTGCGGACTTTGCGGATTTTCGGTCGGAGTTATGTGGCCTGGCACGTTCAGCATGGCGTCCGAAAAATGTCCAACCGGCGGTACGGCTATGTTTGCGCTGCTTGCTCTCGGCGGCGACATCGGCTGTTCATTGGGGCCGTCGCTTGTTGCAGCCGCGTCCGGAGCGCTTAGCGACAACCTTAAAAGCGGTATTATTTTCGCGGCGCTGTTCCCGACACTGCTTCTCGCCGGACTTGTACTTTGCCGACGCGCAGTGAACACAACAAAAAAATAAGCCGAAAACAAATTCGTTTTCGGCTCGTTTTATATTTTTCGTAAATTTTTTGCTAACCGTTTTATCCGCCTATCTGACATTTAAGTCCGCTCTTTTTCGCGTTTTCAAGTAAAAGCTGCATACGGTCGTTCGGTATAAGCGGCAAATCACCCATTAGGTACTCTCTGCCCAAGCCCTCGTACTTGCCCTGACCGAGCCTGTGGTACGGGAGCAGATGCAGATGTTCAACTCCGGGCAGCGACGCCGCGAACATTGCTATATCATATATCTCCGACGGAGTGTCGTTGAACGTCGGTATAACCGGCACGCGTATCGTGAGGTTTACCATACCGCTCTCCGCTATTTTACGCGCGTTTTCACGTATCAGCTCGTTCGGCTGATGCGTAAACTCCTTATGCTTCGCGCTGTTCATGTGCTTTATGTCCATAAGCACATAGTCGAGGTAGGGGAGATATTTCTGTATCGCTTCCCACTTCGCAAAGCCGGTCGTCTCTATTGCCGTGTTAATTTCAAGCTCCTTGGTCGCGCGCAGAAGGTGCGGCGCAAAGTCCGGCTGCAACAGCGACTCGCCGCCCGACAGCGTAAGACCGCCGCCGCTTCTCACATAATAGAACCTGTCCTGAAGTATGATAGGCAAAAGCTCCGCGACCGTAACGTCCTTACCCATGATTTTTTCCTTGCCCTCAAACATCATCGGCTGAACGTCAAATTCCTGCGACTCGGGGTTACAGCACCAGCGGCAGCGCAAAGCACAGCCCTTTAGGAATACGATCGTGCGTATTCCGGGCCCGTCGTGTATGGAATATTTTTGTATGTCGAATATGCGCCCTTTTGCGTTTAAGTAATTTTCCATGTTAAATCCCTTTTACAGCTTTAGTCAACGAAATTCGCCTGTTCCGTTCTCGCGATTATATCGTCCTGCAGCGAGCGTGAAAGCGTTGTGAACAGAGCGCTGTAGCCTGCCACGCGGACAACGAGCGACTTGTAGTTTTCGGGGTGCTTCTGCGCGTCCAAAAGCGTTTCCTTGCTAACGACGTTAAACTGCATGTGCATACCCTTCTGGTCGAAGTACGCTCTGATATACGAAACGAAGTTTTTAAGTCCCTCTATACCGCTGAGCGCCGACGGGTGGAACTTCTGATTGTAGAGTGTTCCGTTTGACGCTATGCCGTGGTCGAGCTTTGCGACGGAGTTAGCCGCAGCCGTAGGACCGAGACGGTCACTGCCGCTGCGCGGACCTACGCCGTCAGCGATAGGCGTGTTTGCAAGTCTGCCGTCGGGCGTTGCGCCTGTCTGCTCACCCAAGGGCACGTTAGCCGAAACGGGGTACAGTCCCGCGTGGAACTGACCGCCGCGCGGATTGTAATACTTCTCAACCTCGCGCGTGTACACGTACGCCACGTCGCGCGCGAACAGGTCAACCTCTTCAATATCGTTGCCGTATTTGGGGAGCTCGTCTATCATTTCAAGCAGCTTGTCATAACGCGCAACGTCCTCTTTTGACGACGTGCCCGCAAGGAACATTCTGCATATTTCCTCGATCTGTGCCTTTGTAACCGGCTTACCCATGTCGGCAAGATTTTTAACAACCTCTGCCGTCGCGTTTTTAGCCGCCTTCGGGGTAAGACCTCTGCCGTAGTTATGTAAAAGCGCGTCCTTAAATTCAGCCATTGACACGAGCTTCTTATCGAACACGAGCGTTCTTATAGCATTGAGCGCGTCTGTCATATTCGCGATACCGAAACCCTGCGGGCCCGTGAAGTTATAGTGAGCGCCGCCCTCCTGTATCGTCTTGCCGCGCGCGATACAGTCGTCTATCATCATCGACACGAACGGAAGCTGTCCGCGCTCGCCGTGCGCAACGTCAATGGCGTTGTCGGCGTTTACCATGAGCTGTATCATGTACTTCATCTGCGCCTTGTACGCGTCGTAGAACTCGTCAAACGTTTTCATCTGCAGAACATCGCCGGTCTTTAAGCCGACCTGCACGCCCTTGTCGACGCCGTTTGAGAACACAAGCTCCAGCGGACGGCACATGTTGAAGAACGCAGCGTCGTGCCAGCCGTCGGTCTTGTGCGACGCCTGCGGCTCAACGCAGCCGATTATGTTGTAGTCGCGCGCGTCCTCCAAGGTAACGCCTCTGCTCATGAGCGCGGGGATAATAACCTCGTCGTTGTAGTACGCGGGAAGTCCCACGCCCGTGCGCGTAAGCTCGGCACATTTTATCATAAATTCGTTCGGCGTGCCGTTCCAGATACGAACCGAGAACGACGGCGCGGGGAGACGCGTATGCATCGAAGCCTGAATACAAAGGAAAGAAAGGTCGTTCGTCGCGTCAAGACCGTCGCGCGTCTGACCGCCGGCGCAGAGGTTCTGGAACAGGCTGTATCCCGCGAAGCCCTCCGCCGAAGCCGCGTCGCGAACCTTGTTGAGGTCATTGAGTTTTATCCATATACAGTCGAGAAGCTCCTGCGCAAACTCGCGCGTCAGTATTCCTTTTTCAATATCCGCCTTGTAGTAGGGGTACATATACTGGTCGAAGCGTCCCGGTGAAATCGAGTGACCGCTCGCCTCCATTTGAATGAGCATCTGCACGAACCAGAACGACTGACACGCCTCGTAGAACGTGTCCGCACCGTTTTCGGGTACCTTCGCGCAGTTTTTCGCAATCTGCATAAGCTCCTGCTTACGTACGGGATCAGTGCATTTCTGCGCCTTTTCGTACGCGAGATTTGCGTAGCGGCGCGCGTAATTTATAGCCGCGCGGCATGAGATGAGGCACGACTCCAAAAACTCGTGTCTCTTTGAGTAGTCGCTGTCGTAGACGTTAGCCTTATTAAGTTCGTTCTCGAGGATTTCCATGTAGCCCTTAAAGCCAATCTGCACGACCTTGCCGTAGTCAACGGTAACGTGTCCGACGCCGTTGTAGAAATAGTTGCCGGGCGTGAACATGTTATGCTCTATCGCAAGCCTTGCCTCGGGAGCCATGTACGCCGTCGCAAGCTCGCTCGTCGTCTTGCCCTTCCAGTACGGGTACACCTCGCGAAGCGCGCGCTTTGTTTCCTCGCTTATGTGGAACGGATCGGCTTCACGCGTTTCGACCGTGTCAAATTCGGCTTCAAGCCACTCGTACGAGTATTCTGGGAACACCTGACAGCTTCTCGGCGCTTTCGTCGCGCTTCCGACTATAAGCTCGTTGTCGCGGATTGTTATGGGGATATTTTCAAGTATGTGCTCAAACGCCATTGCGCGGCGCTTTACGTTCGGCAAATCCTCCGTCTGCTTGTAGCTTTCCGTAAGAAGCACTGCTCTGTCAGCCTCTATTTCGGGCATTTTCGCAAACAAGTCCTCAAGGAGCTTGTCTATTCGCTCTGTTCTGGGTATATCTTCGGTATTGAATGTTCTCATAACGCTACTCTCCTATGCTAAATGTACTTCCTATATTATACCACAATATATTGAAAATTTCAATATGTTTTTTCAAGATGTTGTGATTTTTTTATGCCGGATTGAGCAAAGCGCGGTACATTCAGAATAAAACGGCACGTCAAGGGCAAAATAAAATCGGAAGGAGCGAAGCAATGTGAAAAAGAAAGACAATAACCATGTGATATTCAGTCCCGAAATGTCCGACCTTGACAGCGGTCATATCGCTTCGGCAACCGACTGCACGGGACTTATGCCGTTCGCGCCGGAAAGCAGGGAGGAAAGAAAGTCGTACAAGGCGATTTACGACTATTCCCCCGACGAAACAACGCGCGCGGACGCGAAAAAACGATAATACGAGACCTCCCGCTTTCATGCGGGAGGTTTTTAATATTTTCTACTTGCAACGCGGCGTATTTTTTGCTATAATAATACAAATAAGTCATAATGAGGTACGCATATTGAAAACAAAGGATTTTTACTACGAGCTTCCAAAGGAGCTTATCGCACAGGAGCCGATAAGTGACAGGAGCGCGTCGAGGCTTATGGTTCTCGACAAGGACAGCGGAAAAACGGAGCATAGACATTTTTATGATATAATTGATTACATCAACGCGGGCGATACGCTCATATTAAACGATACAAAGGTTATACCCGCGAGACTGCACGGCGTTAAGGAGGGCACGGGCGGAGCGATAGAGTTTCTGCTGCTTACGAAACGCTCTCTCGACGTGTGGGAGGTAATATTAAAGCCCGGGCGCAAGGCAAAGCCGGGCGCGAGATTCGTATTCGGCAACGGTGAGCTTCGCGCGGAGATAATTGACATTGTAAACGAGGGCAACCGCCTTGTGAAATTTGAGTACGAGGGAGTGTTCGAGGAGGTTCTTGACCGTCTCGGCGAAATGCCGCTTCCGCCGTACATAACGAAAAAGCTGGAGGACAAGGACAGATACCAGACGGTGTACGCGAAAAACAGCGGCAGCGCCGCAGCGCCTACGGCGGGACTGCACTTTACGCCGGAACTTCTCGGTAAAATTGAAGAAAAGGGCGTAAATATCGGCTTTGTGACGCTGCACGTAGGTTTGGGTACATTTCGCCCCGTAAAGGCGGAGGATATAAAGGATCACAAAATGCACTCCGAGTTTTACGTTCTGCCCGACGAAACCGCCGAGCTTGTGAACAGGACGAAGGAAAACGGCGGACGTGTGATCTCGGTCGGTACGACGGCTACGCGCGTGCTTGAAACTGCGGGCATGAACGGCTTGCCGCTTAAAGGCGCGACGGGCTGGACGGATATATTCATAAGCCCCGGAAGTGAATTTCACGTCATTGACGCGCTTATAACAAACTTCCACCTTCCCGAATCGACGCTCATAATGCTTGTGAGCGCGCTCGCGGGCAGGGAGAACGTGCTTAACGCATACGCCGAGGCGGTTAAGGAAAAGTACCGCTTTTTCTCATTCGGCGATGCGATGTTCATTAAATAGAAACACGGCGAGGTGAAAAATTTGAGCGGAACATTTAAAATACTGCACACAAACGGACTTGCCAGGCGCGGAGAGTTTGACACGGTTCACGGTAAAATACAAACGCCGGTGTTTCAGAATGTCGGCACGCTCGCGGCGATAAAGGGCGCGCTGTCAACGGAGGACTTAAAGACGGTCGGCTGTCAGGTCGAGCTGTCGAACACATATCATCTGCACCTGCGCCCCGGCGACGAGGTTATAAAAAAGCTCGGCGGACTGCATAAATTCATGAACTGGGACAGACCTATACTCACCGACAGCGGCGGATTTCAGGTGTTCTCGCTCGCGTCGCTTCGCAAAATAACCGAGGAGGGCGTTTCGTTCGCGTCGCACATAGACGGTCACAGAATATTCATGGGACCGGAGGAAAGCATGCGGATACAGTCGAACCTTGCGTCAACAATCGCAATGGCGTTCGACGAATGCATAGAAAATCCCGCGCCGAAGGATTACGTAAAGCAGTCGGTCGACAGAACGTACCGCTGGCTCGTTCGGTGCAAGGCGGAAATGGAACGGCTCAACTCTCTTGACGAAACGATAAACAAAAATCAGCTTTTATTCGGCATAAATCAGGGCGGCACGTTTGACGACCTGCGTATAGAGCATATGAAGCGCATAGCGGAGCTTGACCTTCCCGGCTACGCGATAGGCGGTCTGGCGGTGGGTGAAAGCCACGAGGAAATGTACCACATACTGGACGTGACGCTGCCGCACGCGCCGGAAAACAAGCCGCGCTACCTCATGGGCGTGGGTACGCCGTCAAATATTATAGAGTCGGTGGCGCGCGGCGTTGACTTCTTCGACTGCGTAATGCCGACAAGAAACGCGCGTCACGGCTTCATATTCACGCGCCACGGCACTATGAACATGAAAAACGAGAAGTACGCGCTCGACACGCGTCCGATTGACGAGGAATGTAACTGCCCGACGTGTAAAAGGTACACGAGGGCGTATATAAGACATTTGTTTAAGGCGGGTGAAATGCTCGCGATGCGGCTTTGTGTAATTCACAATCTGTACTTTTACAACGAGCTTATGGAAAGAATACGAACGGCAATCGATGAGGACAGGTTTGAGGAATTCAGGCGTGAGAATACGGAAAAGCTCGCGCAGAGGTTGTAAAAAAATATGATTTAATATAAAAAGAAAGGATGATGTATCATGGCTAATCCTACCGCATTGGATTACGCGAAAATGTGCGCCGACAGCGTTATGGGGGACTACACGCCCGACACGCTGCCGCCCGCCGACCGGTTCCACTATCACCAGGGCGTATTTTTGACGGGTGTTGAAAAAATCTACCACCTGTCACACGAGGAAAAGTACAGAACGTACATACGCGAATGGGTCGACAAGCATATCGACGAGGACGGCAACAGCTCGAGCGCCGACCTTACGGAGTTTGACGACATTCAGCCGGGCGTTTTGCTCTTTAATCTGTTCGAGTCAACGGGTTATCTGAAGTATAAGAAGATGCTCGACAGAATGTTTGACGCGGTTGAAAAGTGGCCCACCAACGCCAAGGGCGGAGTGTGGCACAAGTACCGCAACAAAAATCAGATGTGGCTCGACACGATGTATATGATGGGATTTTTTACCGCCATGTACGCGAACAAGTTTAACGTGCCGTATATGTACGACAAGATCTGCACGCAGGTAAAGCTGATACGCGAGAACATGACGAACCCCGAAACGGGACTGCTCTACCACATGTGGGACGACACGCATCAGCATATTTTCGCCGACCGTGAGACGGGACTTATTAAGGTTCACTGGGGACGCGCAATGAGCTGGTACGTAGTGGCTCTGTCAGAGTTTACGTCGCTCGCGCCGAAGGACAGCGAATTGTACGCATTATCCGTAAAAATAGGCAAGGAGCTTCTGGACGTTTTGAAGACGTATCAGGACAAGGAAACGGGTATGTGGTACCAGGTGCTTGACAAGGTGAACGACCCGCGCAACTGGCTTGAAACGTCCGCCACGTCGCTCATAACATACGCGGCGGCGAAGTTCCGCAACAACGGCGTGATAGGCGAGGAATACGACGATATGATTATCGCGGGCTACAACGGCGCGCTTTCAAAGACGGAGAGCGACGGCAATAAGCTGAGCGTTACCGGCGTGTGCGTCGGCACGGGCGTGGGACGCGAGGACTACTATTTCTACCGCCCGACCGTCGCGAACGACCTTCACGGAGCGGGAGCGTTTATTATGATGTGTACCGAGGTTTATAAGTTTATGACCGCGCGCGGCGAATAATTTTTGATCTCGGTAAAATATGTATTGAAAAAAGCCTTATATTCGTGTATAATGGATATAATAGACAATAAACGGTCTCTTAACGAAGGGAGAATACGCGTATGAAAGCAAAATACAAAAGAGTGCTGCTTAAAATAAGCGGCGAGGCGCTTGCGGGTAAAAACGGGTTCGGACTTGACGAGCCGACCATTTCAAGCATAAGCGAGAATATAAAGAAGATAACGGATATGGGCGTGCAGGTTTCCATCGTTGTCGGCGGCGGAAATATATGGCGCGGCAGAAGCGGCGAAAATATGGACAGAACGCGCGCCGACCACATGGGAATGCTCGCGACGGCAATAAACGCGCTCGCGCTGTGCAGCGCGCTTGAGAACCTTGAAGTGCCGACAAGAGTGCAGACCGCAATAGAAATGCGTCAGGTTGCCGAGCCATACATAAGAGGCAAGGCGATAAGACATCTCGACAAGGGCAGAGTAGTTATATTCGGCTGCGGCACGGGCAATCCGTTCATGTCGACCGATACCGCCGCGGCATTGAGAGCCGTCGAAACGGAGGCGGACGTGATACTGCTCGCGAAGAAGGTCGACGCGGTTTACGACAGCGATCCCAATATAAATCCGAACGCAAGGAAGTATGACGCGCTGTCGTTCAGCGATATACTTTCAAAAAATCTCGGCGTTATGGACTCGACAGCGGCGTCGCTGTGCCGTGACAACAATCTGCCCATTCTCGTATTCGGACTTAACGATCCAACCAATATCGTAAGAGCCGTTAAGGGCGACAGGATAGGTACTCTTGTAAACAAGGACGGAAAGCTTTAATACATAAATATAAAGGAGGACACGAAAATGGCTAAATATCCCGAAATAGAAAGTAAAATGGAAAAGAGAATCGACGCGTACGCGTCGGAGCTTAAAACGATCCGCGCAGGACGCGCGAACGCGCAGGTACTCGACAAGGTCGCAATCGACTACTACGGCACAATGACGCCGATACAGCAGGTAGGCTCGATTTCATCGCCGGAGCCGAGACTGCTCGTAATTCAGCCGTGGGACGTGACAGTGTTAAAGGAGATTGAGAAGGCTATAAACGCTTCCGACCTCGGCATATCGCCGCAGAACGACGGCAAGGTTATACGTCTCAACTTCCCGCCGCTCACGGAGGAGAGAAGAAAAGAGCTTGTGAAAACGGTCAAGAAGTACACCGAGGAAGCTAAGATACAGATAAGAAACATTCGCCGCGACGCTTTGGAGGAATTTAAGAAGCAGAAAAAGGACGGCGAAATGACTGAGGACGACGTTAAGGGCGCGGAAAAGGACGTGCAGAACCTGACCGACAAATACGTCAAGGAGATCGACTCGATCTGCGCCGCGAAGGAAAAGGAAATAATGGAAGTATAAGACGTTGCGCGGGCGGATATTATCCGCCCCCGCGTTTTAATATCAAAAATAAAACTCCGAAAGGGATAGAAAATGCTGTTTAAGCGTAAAGAAAAAATCGGCGCGGAGCCGAAACATCTGCCGCGCCATGTCGGTATAATCATGGACGGCAACGGCAGGTGGGCAAAAAAAAGAGGACTGCCGCGCAGCGCAGGTCACAGCGCGGGCGCGGAGACGCTGAAAAAAATAGTTACCGAGGCGAATAAGCTCGGTATAGAATATGTGACGGTGTACGCGTTCTCGACAGAGAACTGGAAAAGACCGGCGGACGAGGTAAAATACCTGATGTCTCTGCTTCTCGACTACCTCAAAAACGCGGAGAAAAACCTCGCGGGTGACAACACGGTAATACGCGTTATCGGTTCGCGCGCGGAGCTTAGCGAAGAAATACAGGAGCAGATTATAAAGACGGAAAAGCTGACCGAACATAACACCGGGACTATATTAAACATAGCCTTAAACTACGGCGGACGAGAGGAAATAGCTCATGCCGTGAGAGAGATATGCGCCGACGTGCAAAACGGCGCGCTCGATGCGGGCGATATTGACGAGAAAACCGTTGACGGCAGGCTCTACACGAGCGGTCAGCCCGACGTGGACCTACTTATACGAACGAGCGGCGAAATGCGGCTTTCAAATTTCATGCTGTGGCAGGTAAGCTACGCGGAAATGTGGTTCACCGATAAGCTGTGGCCCGACTTCAAGCCGTCTGATTTCAGACATGCCGTCAGTGAGTTTGGACAAAGAGGAAGAAGATTTGGGGGGATATGACGAATGAAAACGAGAGTGATAACTTCTGTGGCGGCGCTGCTGCTGTTTTTCGCGCTGCTGTTCCTGCCGGAAATTTTCTTTGGTCAGTTGGTCGGCGATATTGTGTTTGCCGCCGCGATCGCCGCGGTAATACTTTTAATGCTACATGAATGTTACGCGGCGTCGAAAGCGTCAAAGGCAATGCGCGTGACGGGCTTTATATGTTCGGCTATACTTATGGCTGCCGGCGTTCCGTTCGTTATCGGCTATAACTTCCACACGACGGCGGAGCTTTGCGCGATGGCTGCGATACTCATTATATTTATAAATATGGTTCTCGTTGTGGCGCTGCACGGACGGTGGAATTACAGGGAAGTGCTTTCAAACGCGTTCCTCACCATGTACGTCACGGTTTCAATGGCGTGTATCATGCTGTCGAAGAAATATTTCGGCAACGGCTACATGATGCTTGTGTTCCTGTGCGCGTGGTCGTCGGACTCGTTCGCGTACCTCACGGGACGGTTTATCGGCAAGCATAAGCTCATACCGCACGTAAGCCCCAACAAGACGGTCGAGGGCGCTGTCGGCGGCATTGTCGGCGCGGCTTTTATATGCACGCTGTACCTTTTCATCTTAAACAACGCTTTAGGTCTTGATGTGCCGTGGCTCGCCGTAGGCGCGCTTACAGGCGTTGTCGGCTCACTGTTCGGTCAGATCGGCGACCTTGTCGCGTCGGCGATAAAGAGAGATACGGGCGTTAAGGATTTCGGCACGTTCTTCCCGGGACACGGCGGTTTTATGGACAGATTTGACAGCGTTATGTTTATCGCGCCGTTTGTGTTCGGCATACTTGCCGCGATACTTTCCGTGGCATAAACAAATGACGGTATACGGGGTTATATAATATGGAATTTGAGCATAAAATATCATTGCTCGGCTCCACCGGCTCAATAGGCACTCAAACGCTTGAAATAGCGCGCGAGTACAGGGGCATAAAGGTCGAGGCAATGACGGCGAGAAAAAATATCGCGCTCCTCGAAAAGCAGGCGCGCGAGTTTAAGCCGCGTCTTGTGTGCGTTACGGACGGGGATAAGGCAAAGGAACTTAAAATAAAGCTCGCGGACACCGATATCAAGGTAGTATCAGGTGAAGACGGACTGACGGAAGCCGCGACAGTCGGCGGCGCTCAAACGGTCGTTACGGCTGTTGTGGGCATATCGGGTCTTTTGCCGACGATTGAGGCGATAAAGACAGGGAAGAACATTGCCCTCGCGAATAAGGAGACGCTCGTTACGGGCGGTCATATAGTTACGCGTCTCGCGCGTGAACACGGCGTAAAGCTGCTGCCGGTAGACAGCGAACACAGCGCGATTTTTCAGTCGCTCGAATGCTGCCGCGACAGGCGTGAGATAAAGCGCATACTGCTCACCGCGTCGGGCGGCCCGTTCTTCGGCAAAAAAAGAGCGGAGCTTACGAGAGTAACGCCCGCGGACGCGTTAAAGCACCCCAACTGGGACATGGGCGCGAAGGTGACGATAGACTCCTCAACGCTCGTGAATAAAGGGCTGGAGGTCATGGAGGCGCGGTGGCTGTTCGGCACGGAGAATATAAAGGTGCTCGTTCACAGACAGAGCGTTGTACATTCGGCTGTGGAGTTCTGCGACAACGCCGTAATAGCGCAGCTTGGTGTGCCGGACATGAAGCTGCCGATACAGTACGCGCTCACGTACCCGAACCGGCTGCCGATGAGCGGCAACGAGCTTGACCTTTTCTCGTACCGCGATTTGACGTTTGAAGAACCCGATACGGAAACGTTTTTCGCTCTAAAGCTCGCGTACGGCGCGATGAAGGCGGGCGGCGTTATGCCGGCGGTCTTTAACAGCGCGGACGAGGCGGCTGTCGATATGTTTATGAACGGCAGGCTCTCTTACCTCGGCATATCGGACGCGATAGCAAATGCTATGGATAATATCAAAAACATAGAAGATCCCTCGCTTGACGACATTCTTGAAACGGACAGAGCGGCGAAGGAAATTGTATACAGTATGTAAATACGGGAGGCTTTTTTGTGGTAACGGCGATTGTATCCGTCATAATGTTTCTTGTGCTGATTTCGTTTCACGAATTCGGTCATTTTATAGTTGCTAAGGCTCTTAAATTCAGGGTCGATGAGTTTTCCGTAGGCGCGGGTCCCTTGATATTCAAGAAGCAGAAGGGTGAAACGCAGTATTCTCTGCGTCTTCTTCCGCTCGGCGGCTACTGCAAATTCGACGACGGCGAGGACGAGGACACACGGGACGAGAGATCCTTTGTGAACCAAAAGCCGTGGAAAAGACTTTTGGTGCTTTTGGCGGGCGGCATATTCAACATAATACTCGGATTTATGCTGTTTATGTTCATAGTACCCGCAATATCGCCCGTGGCAACAAACGTTGCGCAGTCGGTCGTGCCGGGAAGCTACGTCGAGCAAAGCGGCATGATGGCGGGCGACAAAATCGTTGCGATAAACGGCAAGGGCGTAAGCTGCTACAACGACATCACGCTCTACACTCAAAATTTCCGCAGGGACGAGTACGCCACAATTAAAGTAAAGCGCGGAAGCGAAACGCACGAGTTTGAATTTAAGCCGACGGAGCAGATTATTGACCAGAGCTACACCGACGACGGCGTAAACGTAGACGTCAGGATAAACGGCACGGAGAGTGAGAGCTATTTTGTGCCGTACTCCGAGGATAATCCGAAGGACGACTCGCTTTTGGGCACGACAAAAACGATAACGCGCTATATAATCGGCTTCACGCCGCAGCCGAAGGAAATAAACGCCTTTAACGTCTGGGGCGAGGCGTGGAACGAAACAAAATTCGTCGTAAAGCTCGTGTACCAGTCGTTCTGGCAAATCATCACGGGTAAAATCGGCATACACGAGGTGTCGGGGCCTGTCGGTATCGTCCGCGAGGTGAACACAGCCGTGCATTCCGGCAGCAGAAGCTGGCTCGACGTGCTGAACCTTATCGCGCTGCTCACAATAAACCTCGGCATCTTCAACCTTCTGCCGATACCCGCGCTCGACGGCGGAAGAATATTGTTCGTGCTGTGGGAGATGATTACGCGCAGACGAGTGCCGCCCGACAAGGAGGGCATTATACACGCCGTCGGAATGGCGCTTTTGCTGCTGCTTGTGATTGTGATATCGTTTAAGGACGTTATGAGCTTATTCGGAGGTTAAAAATGAGGAAACAAAAGAGAACGGTCAATATCGGCGGCGTTAAAATAGGCGGCGGTAACCCCATCGCGATACAGTCCATGTGCAACACCGACACGCGCGACGTGAGGGCGACGGTAAATCAAATTGCGGAGCTTGAAAACGCGGGGTGTGAGATCATACGCGTTGCCGTGCCCGATATGGAGGCGGCACACGCGGTCAAAGAGATAAAAAAGCAAATTCACATACCGCTCGTTGTTGATATACATTTTGACTACCGTCTCGCGCTCGAATGTATAAAAAACGGCGCGGATAAGGTCAGAATAAACCCCGGCAACATCGGCGACCGCGAAAGGGTGCGGCAGGTCGTTGAAATGGCGAAGGAGCGCGCCGTGCCGATACGCATAGGCGTAAACGGCGGCTCGCTCGAAAAAAATCTGCTCGAAAAGCATGGCGGCGTTACAGCACGCGCGCTTGTCGAGAGCGCTATGGGGCACGTCCGCATTTTGGATGAGCTTGATTTTCACGACGTAGTAGTGTCCATAAAGGTATCCGATGTGCCTAAAATGCTCGAAGCGTACAGGCTGTTTGACGAGATGACCGATATACCGTTACATATAGGCGTTACCGAGGCGGGAACGCTCCGCTCCGGCACGATCAAGTCGGCTGTCGGTATCGGCGCGCTTTTAGCCGAAGGCATAGGCGACACAATGCGCGTATCGCTTACAGCCGATCCCGTGGAGGAGGTGTACGCCGCTTACGATATACAGAAGGTACTCGGCTTGCGCAGAACGAACGCGGAGATAATTTCCTGCCCGACATGCGGCAGAACGCAGATCGACCTCATACCGATAGCGAACGAGGTTGAAAAGCGAACGCGAGACTTAAAAAAACCGCTTAAAATAGCCGTTATGGGGTGCGCGGTAAACGGCCCCGGCGAAGCGCGCGAAGCTGATATCGGAATTGCAGGAGGCAGGGGAGAAGGACTTATATTCCGCAAGGGCGAGATTATAAGAAAAGTACCCGAGGATAAAATTGTGGACGAGCTTATGTCCGAAATTCAAAGACTGGAGGAAACGATATGAAAAAGTATCTTGTAATAAACGGAGTAAATTTGAACATGCTCGGCGTGCGCGAGCCCGATGTTTACGGCAAAAACACGCTCGGCGACCTAAAATCGCTCGTAACGGAAAAGGCAAAGAAGCTCGGCGTACAAGTTGACTTTTACCAAAGCAATTTCGAGGGTGAAATTGTCGAGAAAATACATTCGGCTCTCGGCGTGTACGACGGCATCATAATGAACCCCGGCGCGCACACTCACTATTCCTACGCGATACGAGACGCGCTCGGCTCGGTTAAAATCCCGACCGTGGAGGTGCATATCTCCAACATACACAAGCGCGAGGAATTTCGCCACACGAGCGTGACCGCTCCCGAATGTGACGGTCAGATCTGCGGTCTCGGCTTTAAGGGATACGAGCTTGCGCTCGAATATCTTGCGGATAAGGAATGATGAAGGTGAACAAGAGAGTTGACAGACTGTGCGAAAGACTGCACGACAACGAAGCCGCGCTTATATCGAGCTACCCGAACATATTTTACTACAGCGGCTTTACGTCGGGCGACGCGTACCTTTTAATATCGCACGACTCGCGCTTTATAATAACAGATTCGCGCTATACGATTCAGGCGCGCGAGCAGGCGAGGGGATACGAGGTAATAGATATAAAGGACGGCTTTGAAAAAATATTTTCAAAAATTTCAGCCGACTATATAGGCTACGAGTCCGAGCGTATGTGCGTGAGCGAGCATAAGCGGTTAAAGACGAAGCTTGCCAATCATCAGGCGCTTGTGGAGAAGCAGAAGGTCATAGACGAGGCGCGCGCCGTCAAGGACAGTGAGGAAATCCGCCGCATATCCGAAGCCGAAAGAATAGGCGATGAGGCGTTTTCGCACGTACTCGGCATGATACGTGCGGGAGCTGTTGAGCGCGACATTGCGCTTGAGCTTGAATTTTTCATGAAAAGAAACGGCGCGTCCGCATTGTCGTTTGACACGATTGTCGCGTCGGGCGCGAGAAGCGCGATGCCGCACGGAGTTGCGAGCGGCAAGACGATCGAGCAAGGTGACCTCGTGACGCTCGATTTCGGCTGCGTTTTTGAGGGCTACTGCTCCGATATGACGCGCACGGTCGTTGTCGGCAAGGCAAACGACCGTCAAAAAGAAATATACGATATTGTGCTTAAAGCGCAGACCGCCGCGATCGACGCGGCATGCGCGGGCGCGGTGTGCAGCGACGTGGACAAGGCTGCGCGCGGCATTATCGCGGACGCGGGTTACGGTGGCAATTTCGGTCACGGTCTCGGTCACAGCGTCGGAATAGAGATACACGAAAGCCCGTCGTTCGCGCCGCGCTGCAATGCAAAGCTCGAAAACGGCAACGTTATAACCGTTGAACCTGGCATATATGTAGACGGCTTCGGGGGAGTAAGAATAGAGGATCTTATCGCCATAGAGGACGGTAAGGCTCGTAATCTTACACACTCTCCGAAGGAACTGATAGAACTTTAGACCGCAAACGCGGTCTTTTTGTTTACGCGGCGCTTCGCTGCGCGTCGATCATGCTTTCGGCAAGCGTGCCGTAGCCCTTTGTCGGACTGTTTATAAACACGTGCGTAACCGCGCCGACAAGTTTGCCGTCCTGTATTATAGGCGAGCCGCTCATGCCCTGAACTATACCGCCCGCGCTGTCGATGAGCCGTTTGTCGGTCACTTCCACGACAAGGCTCTTATCCGCGCTGTCGGTGATTTTTTTTATCTGTATTGAATATTTTTCGAGCTTGCCGCCGAACATATCGGACATAATATACGCGTCACCGGTGTGAACCTCGCTTCTCGCTGCAACGGGCAGCGCCTCGCCGCCGGAGAAGAAACCGCTCTCCGACGCTTCGCCGAATATACCCTCGCCCGTATTTGCGTTTACGTCACCAAGAACCATATCGCCGAAGGATGCGTTTATTTCACCCGGATAACCGCGCTTGCTTTTTGTTACGGAAAGAATACTGCAATCGAGTATAATTCCCGATTTTAAGGATAAAATATCTCCTGTATCGACATCATTTACAGAATGACCGAGAGCGGCGAACGTTTTGCTTTGAGGATCGTAATACGTCACCGTTCCCACACCCGCGCAGCTGTCGCGCACCCAAAGCCCGAGACGGTAAACGCCGTCGTTGTCGGGCGCGGGACAAACATTAACGGTAAACGGACGGTCGTCGCGCTCTATTTCGAGACTTAGTCCTTCGGGGTGCTCGTTTACCGTTTTGGCAAAGTCCTCGGACGTTGTGACGCCGCTGCCGTTTATCTTTGTCACCCTGTCGTTTACGCAGATACCCGCCTCTTTTGCCGCGCACCGACCGTCGATCTCGCTCATGCCTATCACGAGAAGCCCGTCAGTGTAAATCTGTATTCCCGCCGTTTTGCCCATGGGTACGACGCGCGTTTCATCGGCGTATACGCACGGGCAGCACAGCGAAAAAATCATAAAAAACAATAAAATTTTTGAAGCCTTTTTTGTCAAACGCTTTCACCGCCTTTCACTCATTAAATTTGCCGAAATGACGTATTGGTATACGGCAAAAGATATTGCAGAACTGGCTTTAATTTTTTTACATAATTTTAATTTTTGAATTTTCGCGGCTGTTTTGCGCATTGCCTATTTTTGACTTGCAAATTGTGCCCGTATGTGCTAAAATACAGTATATCAGAAGTTTTCCGTCCGCCGAAGCGGGCGGATATTTAGTTAGAATAAACGCCTTTACGGGAGAAAATATTATGTATAAGATGCTTGATAAATTAAACGACAGACAAAGGGAAGCGGTGCTTGCGACGGAAGGACCTGTTCTTGTGCTTGCCGGCGCAGGCAGCGGTAAAACGACGGTGCTTGTGAACAGAATCGCGTATATGATTTCCGAAAAGAAGATAAATCCGTGGAACATACTCGCAATCACGTTTACAAATAAGGCTGCAAACGAGATGAAAACGCGTATAGAGAGACTTCTCGGCGACGAGGCGGCTGATATTTGGGCGGGTACGTTTCACTCGGTCTGCGCGAGAATATTAAGGAACTGCATTGATTTTCTCGGTTACGGACGCGATTTTCTCATATACGACACGGCAGATTCGCGCACTGTACTGAAAGAATGTATGCGTGAGCTTGACATTGATGAAAAGAGCTTTCCGCCGCGCAATGTGCTGTCAATAATCAGCAACGCGAAAAACGACCTCATGGATCCCGCGACCTTTGAGAACACGTACCGCAGCGATTACAGAATGAGTATTATTTCGAGAATTTACTACCGCTATCAGACGAAGCTTTACAACAACAACGCGGTCGATTTTGACGATATAATATTGAACACGGTCAAAATTTTAAGCGAAAACCCCGACGTGCTTATGCGTTATCAGAACCGTTTCCGCTACATACTCGTGGACGAGTACCAGGACACGAACAACTCGCAGTACATGCTTATAAACCTGCTCGCGCAGGGCAGCCGCAACCTGTGCGTCGTAGGCGACGACGATCAGAGCATATACAAATTCCGCGGCGCGAATATAGGAAACATCTTAAATTTTGAAGATGATTTTCCCGACATGAAAAAAATCACTCTCGACCGCAACTACCGCTCCACTCAAAACATTCTCGACACGGCGAACGCCGTGATCGCGCACAACCGAGGAAGGCTCGGCAAGGAGCTTTGGACGGCGAAGGGTGACGGCGGCAAGGTTATAACGTTCACGGGCGCGAACGAGTACGACGAAGCTCGCTACGTCGCGAACGAGGTAAAAAAATATTACGAGGAAAACGGAGTGTTCGGGGACTGCGCGGTGCTTTTCCGCACGAACGCACAGTCGCGCGTTATAGAAGAAATCATGATGCGCGAGCATATCCCGTATAAGGTGCTGTCGGGACTGCGGTTCTACGAGCGCAAGGAAATAAAGGATATTATCGCGTACCTGCGCCTTATCCACAACCCGAAGGACGACGTGAGCCTCGCGCGTATAATAAATGAGCCGAAGCGTAAAATAGGCAACGCGACGCTCGACCGTGCGCGTGAAATCGCAGCTGCAAACGAGCTTCCGCTTTACGAGGTCGTGTCGCACGCTGACAATTACCCCGAATTTAAGACGGCAATAAGCAAGCTGCTCGCGTTTTCGGAGATGATAGAGACGCTGCGCAAAATAAAGGATGCCGTTCCGCTTCACGAGCTTACGGAAAGGATATTAAACGACACGGGATATATGCCCGCGCTCGTTTTGGAAAACACGACGGAGAGCAAGACGAGGATTGAAAACCTCGGCGAATTTATGTCGGTCATAGCGGAGTTTGAGAAGGAGAGCGAGGACGCAACGCTCGCGGAATTTCTCGAGGGTATTTCGCTTATAAGCGACCTCGACGGCTACGACGAAAATGAGGACGCCGTTGTGCTTATGACGATACACAGCGCGAAGGGACTTGAATTTCCCGTCGTATTCCTTACCGGTATGGAGGAAGGACTTTTCCCCGGTATACGCTCGATAAACAGCGAGGACGACATTGAGGAGGAACGCCGTCTCTGCTACGTCGCGATAACGCGCGCGAAGGACACGCTCCACATCACAAAGGCGATACGCCGCACAATTCACGGCAAAACAAACATAGAGCTGCCGTCGAGATTTTTTGAGGAAATACCGACCGAATACCTCGACGACAGGACAAAGGTATTTCCGAAATTCGCCGAGGGCGTTCGCATGGCAGGCTTCGGCGATATAGTGACGACGAACAAAAACAGGTACCTAAAGCCTGAAAAGAAGTCGTTATCCGCAGCCGAATTTTTGTCGTTCAAGGAGGGCGACACGGTCGAACACCGCGCGTTCGGACGCGGCACGGTGCTTAAGGCAACGCCCGCCGGTAACGACTGCATACTCGAAATCGACTTTGAAAGCGTCGGATTTAAGAGACTTATGGCTGCGTTCGCAAAACTAAAAAAGGTGAAATAACATACGGAAGTGATATAAATGGCTGACGAAAATATACTCGGTAAAGCGCCCGTCACAGGGCTTCTGTTCCGCCTCGCCGTGCCGACGGTGCTGGCGCAGCTCGTGAATTTGCTCTACAGCGTCGTTGACAGAATATACGTCGGACATATCCCCGAAACAGGCTCGCTCGCGCTTGCCGGAATGGGCGTAACGTTCCCTATCGTAATGCTGATATCCGCGTTCGCTATGCTCGCCGGAGCGGGCGGCGCGCCGAGAGCCGCTATTGCGATGGGCGGGGGCGATAACGAAAAAGCCGAAAAAATCCTCGGAAACTGTACTATGCTCCTTATAATATTTTCGGTAGTTCTGTCGGCGTTTTTTCTGCTCACAAAGGACAAAATACTCCTGCTGTTCGGCGCGAGCGAGAGCACTTTGCCGTACGCGTCGGATTATGTGGGAATATATCTTCTTGGAACAGTGTTCGTGCAGCTTGTATTGGGACTTAATATGTTCATCACCAATCAGGGCTTTACGAAAATCAGCATGGCGACGGTCTGCATCGGCGCGGTGATAAACATAATTCTCGACCCGATTTTTATCTATGCGCTCCATATGGGCGTAAAGGGCGCGGCGCTCGCGACGATAATAGCGCAGGCGGTGTCGTGCGTGTGGGTCGTGAAATTTCTGACCGGCAAAAGGACGATACTTAAGATACGTTTAAAAAATCTGAAGCTGAGCCGCGCGGTAGTGCTGTCGGTGCTGTCGCTCGGTATTTCGCCGTTTGTGATGAACGCAACGGAATGTCTTATTCAGCTTACATTTAACAACGGAATGTTAAAATACGGAAGCGATCTGTACGTCGCGCTTATGTCGGTACTGTTCAGCCTGACGCAGCTTATTTGGATGCCTATGCAGGGCTTTTCGCAGGGCGCGCAGCCGATCATCAGCTACAACTTCGGCGCGAAGAATATGGACAGAGTAAAAAAGGCGTTTCGCGTGCTGTTTGCGACGAGCGTAATATTTTCGGTCGCTGTGATCGGCGTAATAGAAGCGTTCCCCGAACTGTTCATGCGAATGTTCACAAGCGACGCAGAGCTTATACATATAGGACGGAACGGCGTGCGCGTATTTTTGGCGGGCATGGCGATAATGGGCGCGCAGAGCGCGTGCCAGCAGACGTTTTTAGCGCTCGGAGAGGCGAAGATATCAATGTTTCTGGCGTGTCTTAGAAAAATAATCCTGCTTTTCCCGCTCGCGCTGATACTGCCGAAAATCGGCGATATGGGCGTGTGGGGACTGCTCTTGGCTGAGCCCGTAAGCGACGTCATAGCGGCTTGCACCACAACAGCTATGTTCGCCGCGCGAAGCAAGCGGATATTGCAGGAGTAAAAAATCCCGAAAACATATTGCAAGATTTACTGAATTGTGATAAAATAATAACAATTATAAACTTAGAGGTGATTTTTACATGGGAATGACAATGACGCAGAAAATTCTCGCTGCGGCGGCGGGACAGGAGTCCGTCAAGGCGGGAGATTTGATCATGGCGGATTTGAATTTGGTTCTGGGCAACGATATTACGTCGCCGGTAGCTATCAACGAGCTTGATAAGATCGGCGGCGGCGTGTTCGACAAGGCGAAAATCGCGCTCGTTCCGGACCATTTCACGCCGAACAAGGATATTAAATCGGCGCAGCAGGCGCTAAAGGTGCGCAAATTCGCGAACGAGAATGATATCGTGAATTACTTTGAGGTAGGCGAGGTAGGGATCGAGCACGCGCTGCTTCCCGAAAAGGGACTTGTTGTAGCGGGCGACGTTGTGATAGGCGCGGACTCGCACACCTGTACATACGGCGCTCTCGGCGCGTTCTCGACGGGCGTAGGTTCGACGGATATGGCGGCGGGTATGGCTACGGGCAAGGCGTGGTTCAAAGTCCCCGAGGCGATAAAGTTTAATCTCACGGGCAAGCTTAACAAGTACGTGAGCGGCAAGGATCTGATTTTGCATATAATCGGCATGATAGGCGTTGACGGCGCGCTTTATAAGTCAATGGAATTTACCGGCGAGGGTATGCATTCGTTCACGATGGACGACCGTTTCACTATCGCGAACATGGCGATCGAAGCCGGAGCGAAGAACGGCATTTTTGAGGTTGACGACCTCACGGTTGAGTATATGAAGGCTCATTCGGACAGAGAATACAAGGTATTCACAGCCGACTCGGACGCGGAGTATGTGAAGGTCATAGACATAGATTTGTCGAAAGTTCCGCATACGGTAGCGTTCCCGCATCTGCCCGAAAATGCGCGCACTCCCGAAAACTGGGGCGACGTCGCGATTGACCAGGTCGTGATCGGCTCGTGCACTAACGGAAGAATTTCCGATTTAAGACGCGCGGCTGAAATTTTAAAGGGCAAAAAAGTAAAGAAGGGCATACGCGCGATCGTGTTCCCGGCTACTCAGGCGGTTTATCTTGAGGCGTTAAAGGACGGAACGCTCGCGGCGCTCGTTGAGGCGGGCTGCGTAATTTCCGCTCCGACCTGCGGACCGTGCTTGGGCGGTCACATGGGTATCTTAGCCGAGGGCGAGAGATGTGTTTCGACCACGAACAGAAACTTCGTAGGACGTATGGGACACGTCGAGAGCGAGGTATATCTTGCAAGCCCCGAGGTAGCGGCGGCAAGCGCGATTACAGGTAAAATAACAGCACCCGAGGAGGTTATGGCTGATTAAATTTCCGCATCTCACCGCCAAATCCGCAGAGGCGGTACAGCGCGTACAGCACTCTGCGTATCTGACGGCAATCTGCGAAAATTTTCTTCAGCCATATCATGTAAAATAATGAAAGGAATGAGAATATGAAAGCAAACGGAAAGGCTATTAAATACGGCGATAATATAGACACCGACGTAATAATCCCCGCGAGATATTTGAACACGACCGACCCGGGAGAATTAGCGTCGCACTGCATGGAGGACATCGACAAGAATTTCGTAAACAACCACTCCAAGGGCGACATAATGATAGGCGGCGCGAATTTCGGCTGCGGCTCGTCGCGCGAGCACGCTCCGATAGCGATTAAGGCGAGCGGTATTTCGTGCGTAATAGCGAAGGATTTCGCGAGAATATTTTTCAGAAACTCAATAAACATCGGGCTCCCGATACTCGAATGCGCCGAAGCGTCGGCTGACATTGACGCGGGCGACGAGGTGGAGGTAGACTTCGACACCGGCGTTATCACGAACAAGACAAAGAACGCGACCTATCAGGCGGCAGCGTTCCCGCCGTTCATGCAGGGAATTATCAACGCCGGAGGATTGGTGGAGTATATAAAGAAGAATAACGGCTAAAGGGATAGGTGTAGAAGTGTCAACGCTGCCATATACTATAAAAGAATTGAGAACCGCCTGCGAACAAAGGCGCATTATATGGCGCGAGCATGCGGCTGATCGAATGCTTGAACGCGGCATATTGAGAAGCGAGGTTATTCGAGGTATCATGCGAGGGGAGATAATCGAGGAATATCCGGAAGATTATCCGATACCGAGCTGTCTTGTACTGGGATTTGTCAAAGCTGGCAAACCTATTCATGTCGTGTGCAGCATGGAGGACAATTACATTTATATTATTACCGCTTATGAGCCTAATATTTTTAAATGGGAAAATGATTTCAAAACAAGGAGGAATACGCTGTGAAATGTGCTGAATGCGGAAAAGAAATGATTATGAAAAATAAAACGTATGTTGCAAATCTTGAAAACTGTGTAATTGTTATAAAAAACGTGCCGGCATATATCTGTTCGTGCGGAGAGGCGTATTACTCCGACGAGGTTTTTGAACGGCTCGAACAGATAGTTTTGACGCTTAAACAGGTTATAAACGATGTTGCCGTGGTGGATTACACAAAAGCGGCATAAAGAAAGGAAAATAATCATGGGAGAATATAATATCGCCCTTATACCGGGCGACGGAATAGGTCCTGAAATTGTCGCGGCGGCGGTTACTGTGCTTGACGCGGTTTCGGCTAAGTACGGACATAAATTCAATTTTACGGAAGTGTACATGGGCGGATGCGCCATTGACAAATTCGGCGTGCCGCTGCCGGACGAAACACTCGATATCTGCAAAAAGTCCGACGCGGTGCTGATGGGCTCTATCGGCGGCAACACCACAACGTCGCCGTGGTACAAGCTTCCGGCAAATCTTCGCCCCGAAGCGGGACTTCTCGGCATACGAAAGGAGCTCAGTCTTTTCGCTAATTTAAGACCGTGCTTACTCTATCCGCAGCTCAGCGGAGCGTGTCCTCTGAAGGATGAAATAAGCGCCAAGGGCTTCGATATGCTCATCATGCGCGAGCTTACCGGCGGACTTTACTTCGGCGCGCGCAAAACAGAGGAGATCGACGGCGTTATGACGGCGGTCGATACGCTTACATACAACGAGAACGAGATCCGCAGAATAGCGGTGCAGGCGTTTGAGGTCGCTATGAAGCGCAGAAAGAAGGTCACAAGCGTCGATAAGGCGAATGTGCTCGACTCGTCGCGCCTTTGGAGAAAAATTGTAAACGAGGTCGCAGAGGATTATCCCGAGGTTGAACTTGAACATATGCTCGTTGACAACTCGGCTATGCAGCTCGTTAAAGACCCCGCGCAGTTTGACGTAATGGTTACGGAGAATATGTTCGGCGACATCTTATCCGACGAGGCATCTATGATAACGGGCTCTATCGGTATGTTGCCTTCGGCGAGCCTTAACGAAACGAAATTGGGATTGTACGAGCCGTCGGGCGGTAGCGCGCCCGATATAGCGGGACAGGATATAGCAAATCCTATCGCGACTATTCTGTCGGCTGCGATGCTTCTCAGGTACTCGCTCGATATGAAGGACGAGCCGGACGCAATAGAAGCGGCTGTTTCAAAGGTTCTTGACGAAGGCTACAGAACGGGCGATATAATGTCCGACGGTATGACTAAGGTCGGTACAAAGGAAATGGCGAAGCTTATAGCTGAGCGGATATGACGAAAATATCCGTGAGGCAAAATATATAACAGTAAGATTTTGTTTGGGGAATGACGCGGCTTCGACCGCAACATTCCCCAAAAATATACCCAAACGGCTTATCGCGCGTCATTCTGGACGCGTATTTTTTTGTATGTAAAATTTTCTGCGTTTTTAAGGTTCATTTAAGAAAACGGTAATATAATTAAATCTGTCAAAAGAAAACAACATATCGAACTTTGAGAGGATGATAGAGTTGAAACGGAATATATTTAAAAGAGCGGTAAGTATTACGGCAGCGGCGGCGGTCACGGTCACGCTCTGCGGCGGGTGCACGGCTGCGGAAAGCGGCACGGACGGCATAAAGGTGACGTATGACGGTCAGACGATAGAGCTTGACGCCGCGCCCGAAATCATAAACGACAGAGTAATGGTACCTATGCGCGCGATATTTGAAGCGTTCGGCGCAAAGGTGAAGTGGGACGGCGAAAGCAAAACGATAACGTCAAAGAAAAAATCGAAAACAATCACCATGACAATAG